>NZ_PISE01000013.1 GCF_002835805.1 Niallia nealsonii
GCTTTCTGTCTAAGAGTTGAAGCAATCTATCTGGTTGGGATGCCGAATGAATGAGGAAGATTTAGCTCTATTTAAATAAGTATGAAAGTAAACGATAAAGATAAAACGTATTTTTTCGATTTTTATCTTATAATTTTTTACGTACTGTTTTATTTTTTGTTATACTTACATACAAGCAGTCTTCTGACACTTAATAAAATGTGTAGGGGTACAAAAAATGAAAAAAGACTGGAATACGATCGACTTTTTACGGCATGTTCGCCATGATTGGTTAAATAAAGTTCAATTAATTAAAGGTAATTTAGCTTTAAATAAAGAAGAACGAGTAAAAGAAATTATTGATGAAATTATTGCAGAAGCACAGCAAGAGGCAAGGTTATCCAATTTAGAAATTCCTAAATTTGCAACATTATTGTTGACATGCAACTGGGGAAATTATTGCTTCCAATTAGAATATGAAGTGTTAAATGATGAAAAGTGTCAATATATAGAAGATGCAGTACTAACAAAATGGACTACTATGTTTTTTAATATTTTAAATAAAAGTGCTAAATCATTTTCTGAAAATCATTTGTCGGTGTCCATTGCTCCCGAAAGCAATGGAATTCGTTTGTTTTTTGATTTTAGCGGAATAATAATAGATAGAGCATTAATAGATGATTTTCTGCATACAAAAAGTCCAGAAAATATCAAAATCCAAATTCGTACATTGGTGGAAGCGGAGATAGCACTAGAAGTATTTGTGGAAAATGAGAGTGCATCCGACTAGAAAATAGAAATGCTTAGAAAGACAATAGGTTAATTTTTCTATTGTTTATAGGAGGAAATAAGAATATGTTTGTGGATCAGGTCAAGATTTATGTAAAAGGTGGAGACGGTGGGAACGGCATGGTTGCTTTCCGTCGTGAAAAATATGTGCCTAAAGGCGGTCCAGCAGGTGGCGATGGAGGAAAAGGAGCAAATGTCATTTTTGAAGTGGAAGAAGGATTACGGACATTGATGGATTTCCGTTACCAACGCCATTTTAAAGCTCCTCGCGGCGAACATGGAATGTCAAAAAATCAGCATGGCAGAAATTCAAAAGACATGATTGTTAAAGTACCACCAGGCACGATTGTATCAGATGCTAATACAAAGGAAGTAATTGCTGATTTAACACAGCATGGCCAGCAGGCTGTCATTGCCCGCGGCGGAAGAGGGGGAAGAGGAAACTCAAGATTTGCCAGTCCTTCTAACCCGGCTCCAGAACTATCGGAAAATGGTGAACCCGGTCAAGAGCGAGAAGTAATGCTTGAATTAAAAGTATTAGCAGATGTTGGGTTAGTTGGATTTCCAAGTGTAGGGAAATCAACATTGCTTTCTGTAGTATCTGCTGCCAAACCAAAAATTGCCGATTATCATTTTACAACTATTGCACCAAATTTAGGGATGGTAGAAACAGAAGATAGCAGAAGTTTTGTTATGGCAGATTTGCCAGGACTAATTGAAGGCGCCCATTCTGGTATAGGATTAGGTCATCAATTCCTTCGTCATATTGAAAGAACAAGAGTAATTGTTCATGTTATTGATATGGCGGCAATAGAAGAAAGAGACCCATATGAAGACTATTTAACGATTAATAAAGAATTGCAAGAATATAATCTTCGTTTAATGGAACGTCCGCAAATCATTGTGGCGAATAAAATGGACATGCCAGAAGCAGAAGAAAACCTTAAACTATTTAAGGAAAAGTTTCAAGAGGATTATCCTATTTTTCCAGTGTCAGCACTAACTAGATCAGGGCTAAGAGATCTTTTATTTGCCATTGCTGATAAGATAGAATCGACTCCAGAATTCCCATTAGAAGAAGTGAAAGAAGAGACTGGCATACATCGAGTTCTATATAAACATGAAGCAGATGAACGAGAATTTTATATTTCCAGAGATTCAGATGGAAGCTTTATTCTTTCTGGTGAGGGAATAGAAAAGCTCTTTAAAATGACAGATTTCTCACGTGATGAATCAGTGCAAAGATTTGCCCGTCAAATGCGTGGAATGGGTATTGATGAAGAGTTAAGGGAACGTGGAGCAAAAGATGGAGATATCGTAAAACTAATGGATTATGAATTCGAGTTTATTGATTAATGTTAATTATCCTTATGAGGTGAGGAAATGAAACAAAATAAATTCGATCAGAAGTTTTATCTAGTACGAGAAGATGTCCTTCCAGAAGCAATGAAAAAAACTTTGCTTGCTAAAGAACTTATTGATCGAGGCAAAGCGGAATCTGTTTTTGACGCCGTTCAACAAGTAGATTTAAGCAGAAGTGCTTTTTATAAATATCGGGATACAATATTCCCTTTTCATACAGTTGTGAAAGAACGGCTGATTACCTTATTTTTTTATATTGAAGATCGCTCAGGCACCCTTTCTAAATTATTAAGTGTAGTTGCTTCTGGAGGATGCAATATTTTGACCATTCATCAAACCATTCCTTTACAGGGAAGAGCAAATGTCACCCTTTCTTTGAATATAGCGGAGATGGAGATATCTATTGAAGTGCTTCTTGAAAGATTGCGGAGTTTAGAGTTTGTCGAAAAAGTAGAAGTGCTGAGTTCGGGAGCGTAAATATGTTCATCCCGCGTTAAGAGATTTTGACCCTCCCCTCAAAGATTAGAAGAGAAATTGAAAAATCTAGGTGGGGGATTACTGCCCGTAAAAGCCTGTTTGAAGTTTTACTTTATAGAGAATGACAATTTTGGTTATATATATGTAGTGTTTTTTGCTGCTTATCCAATTTTGTCACTCTCTTTTTTAACAAAATGTTTGATTAAAGATTCACTTTATCAATGATGATTCATTAACCAAGCTGAAGATAAGTAAGAGAAGAAAATTCAGAATACATAAAACAGTTGGAAAATGTGGAGGAGAAAAACGTGAAAGTTGGTTATTTAGGCCCAAAAGCAACATTTACAAATATTGCAGTAAATAATATGTTTCCAAAGGAAGAGGCGATTGCCTTTTTAACGATTCCAAATTGTTTGGATGCTGTCCTGGAAGAAAAAGTAGATGTAGCGTTAGTGCCTGTGGAGAATACATTAGAAGGTTCTGTGAATATTACATTAGATTATTTGATTCATGAAGTAAATTTGCCGATTAAGGGAGAAATAACCGTTCCGATTAAACAACATTTAATGATCCATCCAATTCATATGGAGCACTTTGATAAAATGGAAGTAGTATACAGTCATTCCCACGCCATTGCACAATGTCATAAATACCTTCATTCAGAATGGAATGGCATCAGATGTGAAAATACCACTTCTACTGCAGCGGCAGCACAATTTATCAAAGAACATCCAGAAGTTATGGGGGCTGCAATTGGAAATGAATTAACAGCAAAAGAGTATGGTTTGACCATTATCAAAAGAAATATTCATGATTATGATAATAATCATACACGCTTTTTAATTTTGGCAAATAAAAGAATAGAATTTCACTCTCCTTCTTGTGATTTGCAAGGATATAAAACAACAATGATGGTAACATTGCCAGCAGATCGATTTGGAGCGCTGCATCAAGTACTGTCTGCATTTGCATGGAGAAAATTAAACTTAGTTCGGATTGAGTCTAGACCAACAAAAACAGGATTGGGCAATTATTATTTTATTATCGATCTAGATAGAAAAATAGATGATGTACTAATTCCAGGAGCAATAGCTGAATTAGAGGCTGTTGGCTGCAAAGTTCAAGTGCTAGGAAGTTATCCTGCCTATGCAATAAATGACTAAAAAAGATTTTGGTTCATTTAATTAAATGAACCAAAATCCTAGAAATGCTTTCTAAAACGAAGGGATGAAAAAAATTTTTGCACTGTTTTGATTCCTATAGGAAAATTAATCCTCTATTAAAAAATTTGCTGATTGTAATGCTTCTTCTGCTTCTTCTAAGATCTTTTTAGAGGAAGCGGAAATGGTGTGCAAATGAATTCCTTCTGTTAGTTGTGATAAATAGGCAGCGTTCGTATTGGCAATTTTTTTCATAAATTGCTGCACTTCCTTTCGATTAGAGACAAGAATAGATGCGGTTAAATCACCATAAACGGGATGTTCAATTTTGACATCTTTTACAGTCACCCCATTATCTACAAATAAATTTAATTCTTCTTCCGTTCTTTCTGGTCCATGGTTGCATGCGACAATTTTTTCATATAAAACAGGCTTAGATGGCGATAAATAGATATAGCCTTGACTTGTTGCTAATATAGGCTCATTTTTTGCCTTTAGCAAGGTAATATCTCCAACAATAATTTGTCTGCTGACATTTGTCAGTTTAGCCAGTTCGCTTCCCGTGTAAGATCTCTCATTATTTTGCAGTAAAGAGAGAATATAGGCTCTTCTTTCATCTCCTAAAAGCTTCTTTGTATCTGTCATGAAATCTCTCCTTTTTTATAGTATGAAACAGCAATTACATGCCAATGTATGAATAAATTCTTTGCTAAACAGTAAGATAAATGAATAAAAGCAAAAAATATGTATACGGCACTAAAAATCAAATAAGTAAAAAATCAAGCATATACTTGTACTATTTTATCAAAAGGAATAATAATCATGCCAATGATTTAATATCCTTTTATAGAGAAAGAAAATGAAAAAAGCTTCTTACTATAGAAGGAAACATAATTTTATAAAAAAAAGCATAGTTTTTTTGTAGAATGATAACAAATTTTTTCTGACAACATAGACTATATGGACATATGCATAGGAGGGAAACTATAGTGAAGATCCATATTGTACAAAAGGGGGATACTCTTTGGGAAATTGCCAAAAAATACGGTGTTAATTTCGAAGAGTTAAAGATGTTAAATCCCCAATTAAGCAATCCAGATATGATAATGCCCGGGACGAAAATTAAAGTTCCTACAACAGGTGGAAATATAAAAAAAGAAGCACCAATTATGGGAATAACAAAAGAAATGCCAAAAAAAGAGCATTCTTATGTAAAAGAAAAGCCAATCGCGATGCCAATTAAAGAAGCTCCTAAAAAGGAAATGCCCAAAAAGGAAATGCCTATAAAAGAACTGCCAAAAGAAAAGCCATATACTCCTAAAATGCCTACACCAATTATTCCTGAAATAGATATTAATAATTATTATACAATGAACATGACTAATGTAGACGTTGATGTTGATATTGAAGAAACAATACCAGCGCCGCTGAAGCCAGTAGAACCGCCAAAAATGCATATAGAAGCACCAGTTCAAGATGTATGTCCGCCAATTATTCCTTATCAGCCATATTGTTATGAAGTTTCACCAATGATGCCAGGTTCTGGATTTCCTCCAGGAGTCTGTCCTCCTTCTCCATTAGAACAAGTGCCGATGCAGTACGAGCAAATGCCAGGAGTAACGCATGGAGAGTATACAAAATGGGAAGAAGAGTCCTCCTCCTCTTCACATATGCATCATTATGGAAAAGTTGCGGGGGCATATCAGCCAAGTGTAATGCAGTCTAAAGCAGGATACCCTGAAATGGGCAATATTCCAGCAGATTACTATCAACAACCATTAGTGACATATGGACAAATGCCGACAGAACATGGCTATAACGAAAAACATTCCTATCAGCAGGAGTCTGCTTCTAATTCTATTGGTCATCATATTTATCAGGCTCCAATGCAAATGCCATATATTCCGGCTCAAAAAGATGATTGTGGCTGTGGTGGTCCAGCTATTCCACAACCAGGGATATATGGAGAACAAGGTTTTAGTCCACAGATGGGGGCATATCCGTATCCAGAAGTGCAAGCACCGCACATGGGAATGCCGCAAGGAGCAGGAAATCCACAAGTGGGAGCATACCCATACCCAGAAGTGCAAGCACCGCACATGGGAATGCCACAAGTAGGAGCATATCCACAAATGGGTGGCTATCCATTCCCAGAAAGTCGTCAAGGAATGCTACAAGGATTTGTACCAGCTCCGTTCCCTTCAAGTCCAATGCCAATGGATCCAAGAATGATGGGGGCTCCATATCCACAAGGAGTAGTGGGCAATATTCCATCGCCTATGATGATGGAAGATGAAGTGCATGTACAACATGTACATCAGCAAGAATCATTTGCAATGAATAATCAACAACCATTTGCATCTGAAATGATACCACCAGTTTTTGGTCCAGGAGGAAATGCGCCAGTATATGCTCCGCCGTTTAATGGAAATTTCGCCCAGCCGCCATTAATGAATCCATATGGGGCTGGTGCTACAACACCTTTTGGAATGCCTCGTTATTTTGACGATGAAAGTAGTGACTATGGAAATTAAAGGAAAAGGAGACGATTATTTTTATTATCGTCTCCTCTCTTTATTAAAAAAACGCATTCCATATCCCATTAAAGAAATTTCTAGGCTAAGAAAATCTGTCTATTTAATAAAATCTGAACCATTTTGGTTTATTGTAAAAGGCTATCCTAGCTATCAAAAACTTAAAACACAAGAAGCCTTTACTAATTCATTATTACAAGAAGGGTTTGCTGAAACATATCGATTTTATGTCTTTAAAAAAGAGCCAATTATTATAGATCAACAAGTATTCGGGATAATGGAATATATTAAGCCCAGTGAGAAAATATTTTCATATGCAAATAAGAGCAATAGAAAAGAAGCAATTGGTCTTTTGGAGAAATACTACAAAACGTCTGAAAATCTAGTGGATATCTATAAATATATTATTCCTGAACACAATATGATGAAAAAGTGGCTAGAAAGAAGGGAACAATTTAAGCGGAATATCCCTATTATTCGTTATTTTTTAGACGAGCAGTATATTCAATGCATAGAATATTGGACAGATTGGTCATTAGAATCTTTAGAAAAAGATAAAAGTTGTTTTTTGGAGGGAAAAAAAGTAGTGCTGCATGGAGATGTAGCACATCATAATTTCCTCCATGGAAAAAATAACTGCTTATATTTAATTGATTTTGATTTAATTAGCATTGGACCAAAAAGTGTTGATTATGTCCAATTGGCGAATAGATTTTTGCTCCATATAAATTGGTCTTTTTCTCAATTAGAAAAAATGCCTGTTTTTAATGAACTAGTAAAAAATAAAGCATTTTTAAGCGCCTTAGTATATCCAAGTGATTTGCTTAGAGAATGGAATCGTTGTATTAGACAAAAAAATTTTTCCAAAAAAGTACTAGAGAATTATATGATTCCATTAACAACTAATCAATTTGCCAAAAGGAAAAAATTTGCTGATCAAATTATCCAGTTAACCAAAATAATATAATGAAAATATTGCCTGTACTATAATCAGCATGAAAGTCCCCTTTTACACCAAATATAAGATAGAGCTACTGCTCATTATTCGATAAAAGGGGGCAAAACGTTTTGGAATATAGTCAAAAAATAACTGCTTCTCTCTTTTTAGGATTGTCTATTTGCTTAACAGGATGCGGCATTTCTGATGAAGAGGCAAATAATAAAGAAGTAAATAATGCAAAGCCAATGGGATATTATTCTAATGAGCATCATGAAAGGAATAATGGCGGCAATGCACGAATATTGGATAATGAAGATAATGATGGTCCCCTTGTTGAAATGATGGATCACACATTGGGAGAAGAGGGACAAACTGTTCGAAACGTAAATAATCATAAACTAACAAGAGCCGAGTTGAACGAAGAAATAACAAATAAAGAAGAGAGAACGGATGCAGCCTATGATAATCAATTGGCCAAGAATATTGAGAAAAAGTCGGCAAGTGTAAAAAATGTAAAGAAGGCGCATTCCCTTGTTTATGGAAATAATGTGGTTCTTGCTGTGCAGATGTATGATAAAGGGGAAATAGATGCAACAAAAAAAAGATTAGAAAAGAAAATTAAACCGTATATCGATAATAAAAGTATTTCTATTGTAACAGATCAAGGAATATTTTCTGGAATCGAAGAGATTAATAAAAAAATTAGAGAAGGAAAACCAAATAAAACGATTACGAATAATATAGAAGATATGTTCGAACAACTGAATATAAGATAAAGTGAAATTTCAACCAGTGGGGTTTTCCACGTCCCCACTGATTTATAGCCTGAGACCTATGGGTATAGGGCACACAAACGTTGCCACTATAGTCTGTGTACTTTTTATATCAGACTTTTACAGAAAGTTAGATTTCCCGTTTTCTCTTATGATCCTTTAGGTAGGCTCAAAAGCCCATTGATGTGTAATAAACAATAACTGGTAAGGGCTCCTTTTCCTACTAGCTATTTTGGATCCTATTAATTGTTTGTGAAAAATGTTCTATATAATTAATGATGAATCAAAAAATTGTTCTTAATGATGAATCTTTTATCATAAATCCCTTTAAAAACAGAGGAAAATGCTTTATAATGGAAAATATATTCTTTATAAAGAACAAGTTAGGTGGGGAGCATGGTGAAAGTTTTACTAACTGGTGGATACAGCAGCAGTATCGGATTAGAAGTAATACATCAATTATTACATAATAACATTCAAGTAGTTGTAGTGGATGAGCTAAAGGAAATAGACCCGATTTTTCCTCTATCCATTGTTCCCTATTATCAACAAAAAATAGATAAAAGTAGTTTATTAAAGATATTAGTAAAAGAACAAGCAACTATCATCATTCATTTAAAGCAAGAAAAAATTTTAGATAGCATAAAAGACTCGTTTGATGCATCAGAAAACAATATTGCTGCAACGATTGATGTATTAGAAGCAAGTGCAGCTGCTAATGTAAAAAAAATAATTTTTTTCTCCTCAATTTCCGTATATGGAGAATCGGAAGAACTGTTAACAGAAAATTCTCCTTTGCAACCACTACAATTTGAAGGCGTCTCTAAAAAAATAGAAGAACAATACATAAAGAATTATCATGCATTATATGGATTAACTTATACGATTTTACGATTTGCTGCTATACATGAACCAAATAAAAAAGATGAATTAACGGAAAAAGAGTGCGTTTATATAAAAGATGGAGCAACAGCTATCATAGCAAGTTTACATCAAGGAGATAATGAGTTTTTTAATATTTTATCAACTTCTGCCATGGCAGATAAAATCAGAATATCAACAGAAAAAGCAAAAAAGTTGCTGCACTGGAAACCAAGCGCCTGTTCTTTTTTGCCTGATAATAAGATTTATAAGGATTAAAACTTTCGATTGTCAGCAAATATAAAGTATGGTGATAGGTTCACAAAGTTTTTAGAATGAAAAAGAATAATATGGTGAGAATAATAGTGGTAAAGTGAAATGCGGACAGGTGAGGCATACAGTTTTCCTTATTAAGGGGAATAAATTGGATTTTATATTTCATCAATAAGGGCAGCTTGCTTCTTCCTTTATTCAGGTGAAGGAAAACAGACTGCTAATATGCTGGGATTTAAGTACACAAAAGCAATGCTATTGGTCTTTTATAAAAGGTGAAAAAACAGTTATGCTAAAAAAATGTTTTTTTAAAAGTATTAAAGAGGTGGTTAAAAATGAAAACCAGATTCCTTTTATTCTCAACTGTTTTTCTATTTTCCTTGATAGGTTCTTATTCGATGATAACTAGTATAGGACATGCAAAAGCTTCTAGCACTTTTCAAAATCATCCAAAACAATTTCATATAGTATTAAAAAGAATCTATTTAGATGGAGAAATAAGTGAAGAAAATGTAGAAGAAACGGTTTGGTCTATGGAAGATTTCTGGTCGAAATATGACAAGTGGCAGCTTGCAGATAAAAATAGCAATACACTTGTTTTTACACAAGTGGTGGATGATATATCGCCTTTGTTAAAAACAAATGGGTATTTTGGAATTTCCACTGAAGGGATACTGACCATTTATAATGGGAAACCAGAAAAATCTAATATTATTCAATCGTTTTTTCAAATAGATTTGAAAAAACTAGAGTCCACACAACAAAAGCATTTAAGAAAAGGAATTCCCATTAAAACGAAGGATCGTTATGTCGAAGTGTTGGAAACTTTTAAGAATTATACCATTTTGGAAGAAGCTAAATGAATCTTATAGAAAATAATCTATAAAACTTTTATGTGTGCGAGCATGTTTCATTCGCTGTTCATAAAAGTTTTTTTTGCGTGGAAAAATGAAATCTTCTTTAAAAAGGCTATGTTAAAGCTCATTGGTTTGTGGATTGGAGCCTAAAGAAAAGAAGCAGTGACGGAATATTATGAAAATCATCTCAAATAGTAGTTTTTCTTTAATATATGATAAAATAAGCATTAGGTTTTAAAAGGAGCGATTTGATTTTGTATGAATATATTAAAGGTAAAATAGATTTTGTAGGACCAGAATATATCGTGCTCGAGAACAATGGCATTGGATATCAAATAAAAACACCGAATCCTTTCTCTTTTTCTTCTTATGCAGGACAAGATATTGCAGTTTTTATCTATCAGTATGTGAGAGAAGATATAATCAGTTTATATGGATTTCGCTCACGAGAAGAAAAAGCATTGTTTACCATGCTTCTGAATGTTTCAGGAATTGGTCCTAAAGGAGCTTTGGCTATTTTGGCAACAGGGGAGCCAAGCCAAGTCATTAACGCAATAGAAGAGGAAGATGAATCCTTTTTAGTTAAATTTCCTGGAGTTGGCAAAAAAACAGCACGACAAATGATTCTTGATTTAAAAGGCAAATTGCAAAATCTTATGCCAGATTTTTTCCCAAATCTTTTTACTGCAGAGGAAATCGAGAAAAAACAAATGGGCGATCTGGAATTAGAAGAGGCATTGCTTGCTTTATCTGCACTTGGATACTCAGAAAAAGAAATTAAAAAAATTACGCCAAGCTTAAAAACGGAGCAGCTTACAACAGATGAGTATATTAAGCTTGCATTAAAACTGCTGTTAAAATAAAAGCAACAGCAGGGGGGATTGGCACTGTAAGCATTTTTAAGGAAGGGGGGAAAAGGAATGGATGAGGATCGCATTATATCGGGCGACGCGGACATACAGGATATTTCTTTTGAACAAAGCCTGCGACCGCTCAGGCTACAAGATTATATCGGCCAGGATAAAGTGAAAGAAAATTTGGAAGTATTCATTCAAGCGGCGAGACAGCGGCAAGAAGCCCTTGACCATGTATTACTATATGGTCCCCCAGGTCTTGGGAAAACAACATTAGCTACTATTATAGCTAATGAAATGGGTGTAAATATTCGTACAACCGCAGGTCCTGCCATTGAAAGGCCTGGAGATTTAGCAGCTATTTTAACAGCTTTAGAGCCTGGAGATGTGCTTTTTATTGATGAAATTCACAGACTTCCAAGATCCATTGAGGAAGTATTATATCCTGCTATGGAAGATTTTTGCTTAGATATCGTTATAGGAAAAGGACCAAGCGCAAGATCGGTACGCATTGATTTGCCCCCTTTTACCCTGGTTGGAGCTACGACAAGAGCTGGAGCTGTTTCTGCTCCTTTAAGGGACCGATTTGGCGTGTTGTCAAGATTAGAATATTACGAACAAAAGCAGCTAAAAGATATTGTCGAAAGAACAGCAGAAGTGCTGCATACACAAATAATAGAAGATGCAGCTTGGGAGATTGCAAGACGTTCTAGAGGAACCCCGAGGATTGCTAACAGGCTTTTGCGCAGGGTGCGTGATTTTGCCCAAGTAAAAGGAAATGGCAGCATTACAAAAGAGATTTCGAACCTATCATTAGAGCTTTTGCAGGTGGACCGTTTAGGACTTGATCATATTGACCATAAATTAATAATGGGAATGATACATAAATTTAGAGGTGGTCCTGTCGGGTTGGAAACAATTGCTGCAACAATCGGTGAAGAAGCCCATACTATTGAAGATGTGTATGAGCCTTATCTATTGCAAATTGGCTTCTTGCAGAGAACTCCTAGAGGAAGAGTAGTAACTCCACTTGCATATGAACATTTTCAGCTGCAAAAAGATGAGGAATAACAAGAAATAAACGAAACAGGTGACCATATTGAAAGTAGAATTATTTGATTTTCATTTACCAGAAGAGCTGATTGCCCAAACTCCCCTTGAGGATAGAACAAGCAGCAGGCTGATGGTTGTAAATAAAAAAACAGGCGATTTAGAGCATCGCAGCTTTAAAGATATCATCGAATATATAAATCCTGGCGATTGCCTTGTTCTCAATGATACAAGAGTATTGCCGGCAAGACTTTATGGAGAAAAAGAAGATACAGGTGCACATATTGAAGTTCTGCTGTTAAAACAACAAGATGGAGACAAGTGGGAATCTTTAGTGAAGCCGGCAAAACGAGTGAAAGTGGGAACTGTAATTTCTTTTGGAGATGGCCATTTAAAAGCGGTATGTGTACAAGAATTAGAGCATGGTGGAAGAGTGCTTGATTTCCAATATGATGGGATTTTTTATGAAATCCTAGAGGAACTTGGTGAGATGCCGTTGCCTCCATATATAAAAGAAAAACTAGATGATCAAGATAGATATCAGACAGTGTATGCGAAAGAAAGAGGATCAGCGGCAGCTCCGACAGCAGGCCTTCATTTTACAGAAGAACTGCTTGATTCTTTGGAAAAAAAGGGAGTTCATATTGCATTTATTACGCTGCATGTCGGCTTAGGAACATTTAGGCCTGTAAGTGTTGATGATGTCGATAGTCATGAAATGCATGCAGAATTTTATCAGTTGACGAAAGGAACGGCTGATTTGCTGAACAAGGTAAAGGAAAATGGTGGGAGAATTATTTCCGTCGGCACGACATCAACAAGAACATTGGAAACAATCGCTGCAGCCCATGATGGAGTATTTAAAGAGCAAAATGGCTGGACGAATATTTTTATTTACCCTGGTTATGAATTTAAAGGCATTGACGGGATGATTACAAACTTTCATTTGCCAAAATCAACACTGATTATGCTTGTCAGCGCCCTTGCTGGAAGAGATGAGATATTACATGCATATAAAACAGCAGTTGAGATGAGGTACCGCTTTTTTAGTTTTGGAGATGCGATGTTTATCTGTTAGCTTTTTGTTAACATTTAAGATAAAGGCTATGTTGAAATTTATTGGTACTTTTGACACTTTGTTGATTGGAGCGAATAGTAAGCCTCGGAAAAGGATTTATTTATTAATTATAAAGATACTTTCTAGATAGTCTATCACTAATTTAACTTTTTCAGTGGCTTCCGCAAAGCTCCGGATAGGTTCTAGAACCGAGCGGGAATCAACAGACAAGTTTAACAGAGCCAAGATAAAAAAGAGCTGACTTGTATCCAAACTAGTTAGATATTTTTGCATTATAAGAAAAAGGAGAAAAATACATTGACAGCAATACGCTATGAATTAATCAAAACATGCAAACAAACTGGTGCTAGATTAGGCATCGTCCATACACCACACGGATCTTTTGAAACACCGGCATTTATGCCAGTAGGAACATTAGCTACTGTAAAAACAATGGCGCCTGAAGATTTAAAATCAATGGGAGCTAATATTATTTTAAGCAATACATATCATTTATGGCTTCGTCCTGGGCATGAAATTGTCAAAGAAGCAGGCGGACTTCATAAGTTTATGAATTGGGACAAAGCGATTTTAACTGATTCTGGCGGTTTCCAAGTATTTAGTTTAAGTGATTTCCGCAAGATTGAAGAAGAAGGAGTGCACTTCCGCAATCATTTAAATGGGGATAAGCTATTTTTATCTCCGGAAAAAGCAATGGAAATTCAAAATGCATTAGGATCAGATATTATGATGGCATTTGATGAATGTCCTCCATATCCAGCTGAATATGACTACATGAAAAAATCAGTGGAAAGAACGTCTAGATGGGCAGAGCGTTGCTTAAAAGCACATAACCGCCCGGAAGATCAAGGACTATTTGGCATTATTCAAGGTGGAGAATATGAGGAACTAAGAAAGCAAAGTGCTAAAGATTTAGTTTCATTGGATTTCCCAGGATACGCGGTTGGCGGTTTATCTGTTGGAGAACCGAAAGATGTTATGAATAGAGTTCTTGAATTTACGACACCATTAATGCCTGATAATAAGCCTCGTTATTTAATGGGAGTAGGATCGCCTGATTCTTTAATCGATGGAGCAATTCGCGGAATTGATATGTTTGATTGTGTTTTGCCAACTAGAATTGCCAGAAACGGTACAGTAATGACAAGTGATGGCCGCTTAGTAGTGAAAAATGCAAAATACGCACGAGATTTTGGTCCTCTAGATCCAGAATGTGATTGCTATACATGCAAAAATTACAGCCGTGCTTATATTCGCCATTTGATTCGATGTGACGAAACATTCGGAATTCGACTTACATCTTACCATAATCTATATTTTCTGTTAAACTTAATGGAGAATGTCCGCCAAGCGATCCGTGAAGATCGATTAGGCGACTTCAAAGAAGAGTTTTTTGAACGTTATGGATTTAACAAGCCAAACGCTAAAAACTTTTAAATTAAATGCTGTGTTAAAGCTAATTGTTGATTTTTGTACGATGTTGATTGGGAGAAGAAGGTGTGAGACTCCTGCAGGGGAAGAAAGACAGACTTTGACCTTGAAAGGTCAAAGCTACGAAGCGGTTCGACGCTTGCTTGCGGAAAACGAACGCCTCTCGTTAGAATCAATAGCCAATTTTAACAGAGCTAAATTAAAAGAGATTTGAAAGGAGGGGAAATATATGCAACAAATTATGGGATTACTTCCATTTATTTTAATGTTTGTTCTATTTTACTTTTTATTGATCCGCCCACAGCAAAAACGCCAAAAAACGGTTAGGCAAATGCAAAGCGATCTGAAAAAAGGAGACAAGGTTGTTACAATCGGTGGTCTTCATGGTACTGTTGATGCAATTGACGAAGGTTCTGTTGTTATCAAGAGCGGAGATGGAAGCCGTCTAACATTTGACCGTAGCGCAATACGTGATGTAGTAGCCTCTTCAAGCACTGTTTTAGATAAAGCATAATAAAAAAGCAGCAGGAAAAAACATTATCCTCGCTGCTTTTTATTATATGTTTTTTTTATGCAGTACTTCCTCTTGAAAGGTTAACCCCTAAAATTCCACCCATCATACAAATTAACGTATAGCAAATATGATAAATAAATTGTTCAGACGTAAAGAGCTGATCCAATCCTAAAAAGGTAAATAAAAATACAATTAGAGAATAAGTGAAGCCAGTTAATCCTCCGAGAAACCAACCTTTTTGTTTTCCTTTTCCTCCAGAGATAAACCCTCCTGTAAATAGGGTGATAAATGAAACGATGGTTATGGCATATTGCAAGGAAGATTCCTGCAATGATGTAAACTTGAGCAGCAAAGAAAAAAGAATGCTGCTGGTTATTAAAAGAATAAAAATTGAGATTAAACCATATAAAATGGCACTTCCAACATGTTTGCTTTCTTCGATTGTAAACCTCTCCCTTCAAAAAGCTTTAGTTTTCATAAATAAAACATTCTAGTACAAGCATATTCACTAAGAAAAAAAATAGAATCATAAAATGCTTAGCGAATGTTTTTATCCTTGTTTATAACCTTTAGAAAAATAATACCTAGAATTATTTTTTGTTTTTGACAAAACATAAATAAAAAAAGTAAACAAGGGGTGGGGGAATAAAAGTGGAAGAATATATGATTATTCTTTTTAGAACCATACTCATATACGCATTAATCGTTCTTATTTTTCGTTTAATGGGAAAAAGGGAGATAGGGGAGTTAAGCATTCTTGATTTAGTTGTATTTATTATGATTGCAGAGATTGCGGTTGTAGCTATTGAGGATATAAAGGCATCACTTATCCCTACATTAATGCCGATGTTCATCTTATTATTCATTCAATTGCTCTTGGCATTCTTCTCTTTGAAAAGCAAAAAAATTCGTGATCTTATTGATGGAAAACCAACGATTATTATAAACGATGGAAAAATCGATGAACAGGCAATGAAAAGTCAACGATATAATTTTGATGATTTATTGCTACAATTACGAGAAAAGGATATCCGCAATATTGCCGATGTGGAGTTTGCCATATTAGAAACCTCTGGTAAATTATCCGTATTCGAAAAAGATCAGGGTACTTCAGGGATAACATTGCCTCTTATTATTGATGGGATTATACAGGAAGAAAATTTGTCGAAAATTGGACAAACGAATTTTTGGCTAAGGCAAGAATTAAAAAGGCAAGGGTGTATGAACATAAAGGATATTTCCTTTTGCAGCTATCAAGACGGGATATTTTATCTTGATTTTTTTGATAAAAAGTAATGGCTATTTAATAGAAAATGCTTGCTGTTTTAAAAAAGCAGCAAGCATTTTTTTCATCTGGATATTTTTAGGGGAGCAATGTTCCTATCCACGGTATTTTTCGCAGATCATCTTTTCTAAGAAGTTTTAATAAAAATAGCAAAATAATATAGCAAATGGTGATAAAACAGGTTACAATAATAACTTTTAGCGGCAAAGAAAATACATTCAGCCATTTGGTGCAGACCATCCCTAAATAACCAGACGTAAAAATGACAACTAGCATTTTTATGTAATCTTTTATATAGATAGAAAAACTGATTGTCTTAATAATTGTTGCAAAATGAAGCAGAGTTACAAGGACAAATCCCACAATTAAAGCAATAGCTACACCATATATTCCAAATTCGGGACGGCTTGCCAAACAGAAGATAATGATAGTTTTTACTAAGGCTCCGATAAAACTATTAATCATAGCGGCACGAGCTAAGTTAAGGGCCTGCAATGTTGCCTGCAGTGGTCCTTGGTAATAATTTAATAGAAAAAAAGGTGCCATAAGCTGAATAAAGGATGTTCCTCTAGAACTGTTATACATAACAGTCATTAAAGGCTCTGCTAGGACGAATAAGACAACGACAGCAAGTCCACCAGTCATAAAAGTAAAACGAAGAGCCTGCTGCAGCAGGTGATCTATTTTTTTATATTCATGATTTGCGTTTGCTTCACTTATTGCAGGGACAAGAGATGTAGAAAGAGATTGGGTGAAAAAAGATGGCAGCATTAAAAGGGGAAGGGCAAATCCAGTTAATACTCCATATTGTTTGGTCGCATTGATCGCAGTTAAACCAGCTATTGCTAAGCTGTGGGCAACAACGATAGGCTCTATAAACCAAGCGATGCTTCCAATCATTCTGCTTCCAGTTGTAGGAAGAGCTACTTGCATTAACTCTTTGAATGTTTGTTTGCCATTTGTGACATATTGAAAGAATTTTTTCCTTAAAGGAAAGGATTTTTTCCATTTGAAAGATGCTAATAGAAAAAGTAAAGATGCCAATTCGCCAAGAACAGATGCCAACATAGCACCAGCAGCTGCGTATTCAATGCCTAAAGGCAAAAATGCTTTTGTAAGTGCAGCAATTAAAGTAATGCGCACAATTTGTTCAATCACTTGAGAAGTCGCAGCAGGCTTCATATTCTGCCTTCCTTGGAAATAGCCTCTTAAAACAGAAGAAACAGCAATAATAGGAATAATTGGCGTGATTGCAAGAAGTGGCGTTAATGTTCTTGGATCTGTAAATAATGTTTGCGATAAATAAGGAGCCAGCAGAAATAACGCAGGTGTAAATAAAACAGTAAGTGCAAGTGTAGTAGTTAGTGATACAATTAAAATAGATTTTACTTTTTTATGATTTCCTGCTGCTTCTGCTTCTGCAACGTTTTTGGAAATGGCAACAGGCAGCCCAAGCTGTGTAATGGTTACGACGAGAATGAGTGTAGGATATACCATCATATATAACCCGACTCCATCTTCTCCGATAAATCTTGCAATAACTATACGATTAATAAAGCCTAGTATCCTTGTTATAAATCCTGCAATTAATAAAATGATGGTTCCTTTTAAAAACTTAGACATTTCATTCCCTGCCTTCTCAAATAGCGAATAATACTATACAATTAACTATATGCAAGCATGTGGACAAAGCATGACTAGGAAAGATTATTTTTTGCTGTTTGTTCGGTTAGATGTTTTGGAGGAAATCTAATAAAAGTAGAATGGAAGAAATTTTTAGGTTTCCTGGACATTTGAAATTGGCCGCGAAAAAAGTTAGCAGAAAAATGAATGGACATTACTCCTTCCTAACGGTTCAAATAGGTTTCTTGTATGTAAATAATCGATAAGGGAGCTGTTTTCTAGTGTCGTCAGAGCATATATATGATGAGTTTCGTTTTGAAATACAACCAGCCTTGCGAAGTAAATTAGAAGAATTTCAATTACTGGGATATGCTACGATCTCAGAAGATGATCTATGGAAATATTTAACGCAAAAAAAATGGAAAAGGTCATCTGGAGATAGGCGGATTTTTGAGCTGGTGCAAGATGTTTTACATGTGAAAATTTCAGAATATATGAATTTCGCCACAATTGAAGCATTTAAGCTGGATAATTTTTTTACAGAATTAACTGAGGAAGAGAAAAGAGAACTGCTGAAGTAAGAAGGAAT
Source organism: Niallia nealsonii (assembly GCF_002835805.1). Lineage (GTDB taxonomy): Bacteria > Bacillota > Bacilli > Bacillales > Cytobacillaceae > Niallia > Niallia nealsonii. The sequence continues at coordinate 18,430 of NZ_PISE01000013.1, forward strand.
TATGATATTTTTTTGAACAAATTGACAGCTAACATAATCTGTTTCATAATGGTTTTTATAAACAAGGCTGTTTTCTCAAAGTTTGTTGTTTTTTATCATACAAAATGAGAAAAGCAAAGTGTATGCAAGCTGCATTTAAAAAGCAACAATCTAGTATGAAAACAGCCATAAACAAAACAGTCTATGTATAAAGCCATCCTGTTACCATTGGGGAATTTTCCTATGCTAAAGGATGGCTTATACTTGTGAAGACTGTACGAAAACAGACAAACCTCTTGGATAAAGCATGATCATGCTATAGAAATTATGTAAATGGAAAGAATAATGAGAATAGCATTGCAAGTTTTTTAAGAGATATGTTTATTTTTTGTTTATCTTTTGAGGAGGATTAATACATAATGGTAAAACGCAGTAGAATAGTAGCATTCCTATTAATTATCATTTTATGTGCCAGTGTTTTGGGAGGTACAACCAAAAATATACTAAATGATATTAAACTGGGATTGGATTTACAAGGCGGATTTGAAGTTTTATATGAAGTCACACCCGTTGACAGCAGCCAAAAGATTACAAAAGAAGTATTAAACAGTACGGCAAAAGCGTTAGATAAACGTGTTAACGTATTAGGGGTAAGTGAACCTAGTATTCAGATTGAAGGCAATAACCGCGTTCGTGTACAACTTGCCGGTGTAACAGACCAGAACAAGGCAAGAGAGATCCTATCTACAGAAGCAAATCTTTCTTTCCGCGATGTCAATAATAAAAAGCTAATGGATGGCTCTGATTTAAAAGAAAATGGTGCATCTCAAACTTTTGATGAAAATGGCAATCCTAGTGTTTCTTTAAAACTAAAAAGTGCTGAAAAATTTAAAAATGTCACACAAACAGTTCTTAACATGGCACCTAATAATTTGCTTGTTATTTGGCTTGATTATGAAAAAGGGGATTCTTTTGAAACAGAATCCGCAAAAGCAGAGCCTAAATATCTTTCCGCACCCCAGGTAAGCAAAGTTATTAACCAAGATACTGTATCAATTACAGGAAGCTTTACCATTCAAGAAGCAAAAAACTTGGCGGATTTATTAAATGCTGGTGCCCTTCCTGTTAACCTTACAGAAAAATATTCCACAAGTGTTGGAGCGCAGTTTGGTGATCAAGCACTAAAAGATACTATTTTAGCAGGTGTAATTGGTGTAGGTCTTGTTTTTATCTTTATGATGCTATATTACCGTTTGCCAGGAATGGTAGCCGTTATTACCCTAACCGTTTATGTGTACTTAAACTTGCTGGTTCTTGATTTAATGAACGGTGTACTGACATTGCCAGGGATTGCGGCACTTATACTTGGTGTCGGGATGGCAGTAGATGCAAACATTATAACGTATGAACGAATTAAAGATGAACTTCGTGTCGGAAAATCCTTGCGGGCAGCATTTCAAGCAGGGAATAAAAACTCACTATCGACAATCTTTGATGCAAACTTAACGACGATTTTGGCAGCAGTTGTGCTTTTCATTTATGGGAATAGCTCTGTTAAAGGGTTTGCGACATTGCTAATTGTCAGTATTCTTGTCAGCTTTATAACAGCGGTTTATGGTTCTCGTTTATTATTAGGATTATTAGTCAACAGCAAACTGTTTAACAAAAAACCAACATGGTTTGGAGTAAACCGTAAAGAGATCAAAGATATTAATGAAGGCTATAATACTTTGACATTGCCAACCAAATTTGATCGCATTGATTTTGTGAAATATAAAAATATCTTTTTTACTATCTCAGGTGTGTTGATTGCGGCAGGTATTGTTGTACTATTTATATTTAAGCTAAATTTAGGCATTGATTTCTCCAGCGGATCTCGTGTTGAAATTATGGCGGATAAATCATTAACAACAGAAGAATTAACAACAGAATTAAAGAAAGTCGATATTGTTGCTGATGATATTATGTTATCTGGAGATAATCAGGAAATAGGGGCTATTCGCATTAAAGGGGACCTTAGCAAAGATAAAATTGCTGAATTAAAAACAGAACTAAAGAAAACATATGGTCATGAGCCAAATATTAGTACGGTTTCTCCAACTGTTGGGAAAGAGCTGGCAAAAAACGCTTTTTATGCAGTGTTGATAGCGTCTGTTGGCATCATAATTTATGTAGCCATTCGTTTTGAAATTTATATGGGGCTTGCAGCAGTTCTAGCATTGCTTCATGATGCTTTCTTTATTATCGTTATATTCAGCATTACAAGATTAGAAGTGGATATAACCTTTATTGCAGCTATTTTAACAATTGTCGGCTACTCTATTAATGATACAATCGTTACATTTGACCGTATAAGAGAAAATTTAGTGCAGAAAAAACGCATTAAAACAGCAAAAGAAATTAAAGATATTATCAATATTAGTTTACGACAAACATTTGCACGTTCTATCAATACAGTTGTAACAGTAGTAATTTGTGTTATTGCATTATTGGTATTCGGCAGCGATTCTATTAGAAACTTCTCTCTCGCTTTGCTTATTGGCTTAATTGGCGGAGCTTATTCTTCTATTTTTATTGCATCCCAATTATGGTATGTATGGAAGAAAAAAGAATTAAAGAAAAAAGGCGTACTTATTACAGTAAAAGAAAAGCGCAAAAACTCAGATATACCACAAGTTTAAAAGCTAGAAGGAAAAAAGAGCTATGCATACATTTAAAAGTGTGCGTAGTTCTTTTTTTACGCATTAACGGGCTTTTGACCCCATATCAAGGTTATAAGAGAAAACGAGGAATTTAGGTGGGCAGAAACTTGCCCGAAAAAGCCTGATTGAAGTTTTACTTTATTGTATCTCTGTAGATGAAAAAGTTTCCTTTATCTCACATTGAAAGCAAGTTGCCTAGATTGTATAATAACTAGATTGGGGTGATGACATGTTACAATCAAAAACTAGATGGATTACACATATTGATAACCAAACGGACGATATAATAGCAGAGTTTGTACAACATTTAAATATAACGCCACTTGTAGCATCATTGCTTATTAACAGAGGATATAGAACGGTCGGAGAAGCGAAGGATTTTTTATTTGCACAAAATCAGGATTTTTATGATCCTTATCTTTTATTGAATATGGAAACAGCAGTAGAAAGAATTCGCACGGCGATAAATAATCAAGAGAAAATATTAGTATTTGGAGATTATGATGCAGATGGTGTAACAAGCACTACGGTTATGATGAAAACATTGGAAGAAATGGGTGCAGATGTAGAATTTTATATCCCTAATCGATTTACAGAAGGATATGGTCCAAATGAAGGAGCATTTCGTTATGCTAAAAGCATTGGAATCGATTTGATTATCACGGTAGATACAGGGATTGCAGCAGTACATGAAGCAGATGTGGCAAAAGAGCTGGGCATTGATTTAATTATTACTGATCACCATGAGCCTAGTCCGATATTGCCTGATGCTTACTGTATTATCCATCCGAAAATTCCAGGAAGTGATTATCCTTTTGGCGAATTGGCAGGGGTTGGTGTAGCCTTTAAAGTAGCGCATGCCTTATATGGCTATGTTCCTGAACATTTACTTCCGTTTGTTGCTATTGGAACAATTGCAGATCTAGTTTCCTTAACAGGAGAAAACCGTTTAATTGCAAAACAGGGAATCAAAAAATTGCAGCAAACAGACAATGTTGGATTAAAAGCCTTACTGAAACAAATGAACACAGATTCAAATGTGATTGATGAAGAAACAATTGGTTTTATGATTGCACCAAGAATCAATGCTGTTGGAAGACTTGGAAGTGCAGATCCTGCTGTTGATTTGCTGATGACATCTGATAAAGAAATGGCAATGGAACTTGCCATGGAAATGGAAGAGACCAATAAAGAGCGCCAAGACATTGTTAATCAAATAACAGAAGAAGCAATTGCTCAAGTAGACGAACTGTATCCATTAGCAGAAAATCGGGTATTAATTGTCGGCAAGGAAGGGTGGAATGCGGGAGTTGTTGGGATTGTTGCTTCTAGGCTTGTAGAAAAGTATTGCCGTCCAACGATTGTCCTTAGTTTGGATCAGAATAAACAAATAGCTAAGGGATCTGCTAGAAGTATAGCTGGATTTGATTTATATAAAAACCTTTCTACAGCAAGGGATATTTTACCTCATTTTGGAGGACATCCAATGGCAGCAGGAATGACCCTTGCATTAGGGGATGTGGATCTATTGCGTCAAAGATTAAATGAATTGGCTTTTGAACAATTACAAGAGGAAGATTTAATCCCGCTAACAAAAGTAGATGGCAGTTTTATGCTAGAAGAGGTACAGTTAAAAACGATTGAACAAATGCAATTATTGGCTCCATTTGGAGTCGATAACGCGAAACCGAAAGTAATTTTGAAGGATATGGAAATTGCGGCAATTCGCAAAATAGGAGCAAATCAAAACCATTTGAAAATGCAGCTGAAGCAAGGAGAAAATAGTTTAGATGGTATTGGATTTGGTATAGGAGAGTGGCATGAACATATTTCTCCATCTGCAAAAGTTTCGGTATTAGGCCAACTGGCTATTAATGAGTGGAATAATATTAAAAAACCGCAAATTTTTATTCAAGATTTAATGATAGATAAATGGCAGCTTTTTGACTATCGTGGTGCCTTGCAATTAGAAAAATTAGTCGCAAAAATGCCTGTAGAAGATGCTTTATGGATATTTTTTCATCAAGATTCTGTTACATCCGCTTTTAAAAGCAAGGTGTCGAATTATAAAATAGTGGAAACAATAGAAGAAGCAGCATTTTTTTATAGCAAGGAGCCAAATATAGTATTAGCTGATTTCCCAACAGATATCGAAATAATAAATAGGCTGCTTTCTAATATAACACCAGAAAGAATTTATGCTGTTTTTTACAAAGGGGAAAGTGATTTCTTTAGTACGATGCCAACGAGAGATCATTTTAAATGGTATTATGCCTTTTTAGCAAAACAAAAAAGTTTTCATTTAGATAAATTCGGTGGAGAATTAGCGAAAAGAAAAGGCTGGAGCAAAGAAACAATTGTTTTTATGACAAAGGTGTTTTTTGAGCTGAATTTTGTTACAATGGAGGATGGGTTTATTTTGTTGAGTAAGAATACAGCGAAAAGAGATTTGACAGAGTCACCTTCTTTTCAACAGAAGCAAGCACAATTTACGCTCGAAAATGAATTAATATACTCGTCGTATGAGCAATTAAAAAATTGGTTTGATCTTATTCTAAAAAAATCCGTTAACAATGAGGAGGAAGTAAAAGAATGGATTTAAAACAGTTTATTACAATTGTTGAAGATTGGCCAAAACCAGGAATTAAATTTAAGGATATCACAACATTAATGGATAATGGTGAAGCATATAAATATGCAACAGACCAGATCGTTTCATATGCAAAAGAAAAAGAAATTGATTTAGTTGTTGGACCTGAAGCAAGAGGTTTTATTATTGGCTGTCCTGTTGCCTATTCTTTAGGGGTTGGTTTTGCTCCAGTTCGCAAAGAAGGTAAGCTGCCAAGAGAAACAGTGAAGGTAAAATATGGATTAGAATATGGCAGTGATGTTTTGACTATTCATAAAGATGCCATTAAACCTGGACAAAGAGTTTTAATTACAGATGATTTGCTTGCAACAGGGGGAACAATTGAAGCAACGATTAAATTAGTCGAAGAATTAGGCGGCGTCGTTGCAGGGATTGCTTTTTTAATTGAATTATCTTATTTAGAAGGACGCAAAAATCTAAATGGTTATGATGTCCTAACATTAATGGAGTATTAATAGCCCATTTTTATATACAGATCCTTAATTGGTACAAGTCTATAATTGTATGTCAAGAGCGCTAATAAAAAGCGCTCTTTTTAATAGATGAATAAATAGTGATGACGTTTTTCGACATTTTTTTTATTTTTTCAAGAAAATTACAAGTATTCTCTTTACAACTACCCTCATTTTTTTAATAATAGAAATAATGATTCTTAAATTATTACGATTTTATTTTATATTCTTCTCTAAGAGGGAAATAGAACAAAAAAATAGCAATAATAAATTTTTTTATAGTCAATGATAACAATAAATGACAAATGAAAGGTGATTATATGGCGAATGATCAAGTATTGACCGCCGAACAAGTCATCGACAAGACGAAAGGGTATTTAAACGAAGAGCATACAGCGTTTATTGCAAAAGCATATAATTTTGCAAGAGATGCTCATCGTGAACAATATAGAAAATCTGGTGAGCCTTATATTATCCACCCTATTCAAGTTGCAGGGATATTGGCTGATTTACAAATGGATCCTGATACAATTGCTGCCGGTTTTCTCCATGATGTTGTTGAAGATACGGATATCACATTACAAGATATAAGTAGAAGCTTTAGCAAAGAAGTGGCCATGCTCGTTGACGGCGTTACAAAGCTCGGAAAGATAAAGTATAAATCCCATGAAGAACAGCAAGCAGAAAACCACCGGAAAATGTTTGTTGCGATGGCACAAGATATAAGGGTCATTATGATCAAACTTGCTGACAGGCTTCATAATATGCGAACATTAAAGCATTTGCCAGCAGAAAAACAGCGCCGCATTTCAAATGAAACATTGGAGATCTTTGCACCACTAGCGCATCGATTAGGGATTTCTACGATTAAATGGGAGCTAGAAGATACAGCATTACGTTATATGAATCCACAGCAATATTATCGAATTGTTAATTTAATGAAAAAGAAACGGGCTGAACGTGAACAATACTTGGATGAAGTGATAACGGAAATTCGTCAAGGTACCAATGAAGTAACGATTGAAGCAGATATTTCTGGTCGCCCGAAACATATATACAGTATTTATCGCAAAATGGTGCTGCAGAATAAGCAATTTAATGAAATATATGATCTTCTTGCTGTAAGAATTGTTGTAAACAGCATTAAAGATTGTTATGCAGTGCTAGGAATCATTCATACACGCTGGAAACCAATGCCAGGAAGATTTAAAGATTATATTGCGATGCCAAAGGCTAATATGTATCAATCTTTGCATACAACAGTGATTGGTCCAAAAGGCGACCCGCTTGAAGTGCAAATTAGAACAACAGAGATGCATCGAATTGCAGAATTTGGGATTGCAGCACACTGGGCGTATAAAGAAGGCAAATCGGTAAATGAAGGGTCTTCATTAGATGAAAAATTATCTTGGTTTAGAGAGATATTAGATTTTCAAGAAGACAGCATTAATGCAGAAGAATTTATGGAAAACTTAAAGATTGATTTGTTTTCCGATATGGTTTTTGTGTTTACTCCAAAAGGCGATGTGTTTGAATTGCCTTCTGGTTCTGTTCCAATCGATTTTGCTTATAGAATTCATTCAGAAATCGGCAATAAAACCATTGGAGCAAAAGTGAATGGGAAAATGGTGACATTGGATTATAAGTTAAAAACTGGTGACATCATCGAGATTCATACAAGTAAGCATTCCTATGGTCCGAGCCAAGACTGGCTGAAGATTGTCCAAACATCTCAAGCGAAAAATAAAATCAGACAATTCTTTAAAAAGCAGCGAAAAGAAGAAAATGTCGAAAAAGGAAAAGAGCTAGTAGAAAAAGAAATCCGCAATATGGATTTTGATTTAAAAGAGATTCTAACACCAGAAAATGTAAAAGCAGTTTTAGAAAAATTTAATTTTATGAACGAAGAAGATATGTATGCAGCAGTTGGTTATAACGGCATTACAGCTCTTCAGGTTGCAAATCGTTTAACAGAAAAATGGCGCAAAAAACGGGATGCAGAACAAAACGCAACAATATCCAATGCTGTTGCCGAGTTAAAATCTTTTCCTGCTAACAAAAAAAGAGCATCCGGTGTACGTGTTACTGGCATTGATAATTTGTTGATTCGTCTTTCTCGTTGCTGCAATCCTGTTCCAGGTGATGAAATTGTCGGTTTTATTACAAAAGGAAGAGGAGTATCTGTGCATCGGGCAGACTGTACCAATATTGATACAGATGATGCAAAAGCAAGATTAATTCCTGTTGAGTGGGAGACAGCTCTTAACGATCGTAAAGAATATAATGTAGAAATTGAAATTAGCGGATATGATAGAAGAGGACTGCTGAATGAAGTGCTGCAAGCAGTCAATGAATCGAAAACAAATATTTCCGCTGTATCCGGCCGTTCTGATCGAAATAAAATGGCAACTATTACAATGTCGATATTAATATTAAATGTTAATCATCTTCATAAGGTAGTGGATAGAATCAAACAAATTCCTGATGTGTATTCTGTCCGCAGAATTATGAACTAAGGAGCAAAAAAAGTGCGAATCGTATTGCAAAGAGCAAAAAAAGCAAAAGTAGAAGTAGATGGGAATATTGTGGGAAGCATTGATAAAGGGTTTGTGCTTCTCGTTGGCATTACACATGAGGATTCAATAGAAGATGCTGAATACTTGGCAGATAAAATTGCGCATTTACGTGTGTTTGAAGATGAAACAGGTAAAATGAATACTAGCATATTAGATGTGGAAGGATCCATTTTATCGGTGTCGCAATTTACATTATATGGGGATATTCGTAAAGGAAGAAGACCAAATTTTATGAATGCGGCAAAACCAGCCATTGCCCAAAAGTTATATGAAGACTTTAACGATTGCTTAAAAGCGAAAGGGCTTGTTGTTGAAACAGGAATATTTGGCAGCATGATGGATGTTTCTCTTATAAATGATGGACCTGTGACATTAATATTAGAGAGTAAATAAAAACGTTTTGTGGGACAAGTTATCAGGATAATAATTTGTTTCATAGACGTTTTTTTATGTGAATATAACATTTTTTGGCTCATTGGTGAGTACAGCTTTTTGCCAATGAACCAAAAATGAAAACTTTCCTATTTAAAATAGTTAGCTAAGCCTTGATAGATTGCAGCAGATACCGTTTCTTGATATTTATTGGTAGAAACAAACTTTTCTTCTTGCTGATTGCTTAAATAGCCTAATTCTAAAAGGGTTGCAGGCTGGCTATTTTCTCTAAGAACAAAATAATCATTTTTTCTGACACCACGGTCTATCATATTAGTTGCTTCGATTAATTCTGCGTGTAGTTCATTTGCTAATTCTTTTTGCCGGGAGGTATAGTAATAGCTGGTCATCCCCATAATATTATGATCTTTTACACTATCATAATGAATGCTCACAAAGGCGTCGGCATCATATGTGCTGCTGATTTCTACTCTTTTTTCCAATGAAAGGAATGTGTCATCTGTTCTTGTTAAAATGACTTTGCTGCCAGCACTTCTTAATTTTGCTGCCAATAAATTAGCCGTACGATTTGTTAAATTTTTTTCTAATGTACCTAAGTATCCGATTGTTCCACTATCTTTTCCTCCATGTCCAGGGTCAATGACAATCACTTTTCCTTTTAAGTCTTTTTTGTTTCCTTTTTTTGTTTTCTTTTTGCTGGCAGTTGGAGAATCGCTTTTTGCATCTTTTGTTATGGAAGGAGTATCGACGATCCAATTAGCTACATAACCTTCTGATCCATTGGACAATCGAATTTTATACCAATCCCCAATTTCTTTTATGACAGGAAAGCTATCGCCTTCATTCGCAATAGAAACAATAGTAGAGTTAACGGTCGCATTGCTTCGTATATTTGTTCGATTATACAAGATAGTGATTCTTTTGCTGTCTTTATCTGTTGTTGCTTTATCTTTTGTTTTAGCAGTGTTGCTATCTTCCTTATGCTGTAGAAGCGAGCTTTTTATCCATCCTTTGTTGCCAGAGTATTGGATTTCTGTCCACTCTCCCTGTTCTCCAACGATATGAATTTGCGTATCTTTTGCTAGTTTTCCGATAATAGCAGAAGATGTTGTCGGCTCTAGGCGAACATTAATGGCATCTTCTAATACACTGGCAATAGTGGCAGAAGAATGATGTTCGTCCGTATAATTGTCATCGTTCGTTTCGTCTGTTCTTTTTTCCTCTTTTACAACCAGATAACTGGCAACCCAACCGGATTTTCCTTCAGGTAATTGAAGTTCCACCCAATCTCCTTGGGTGCGAATAATTGGATATTCTTTGCTTATTTCCATTTTATCTGTTATAAGAGCGTCTAAACTAGGACTTTCTCTTATATTAACAACCACGGACGATATGGCATTTTCGCTGCTTTCTGCTTGTATTTCTTGTAATGGAATAAACAAAAAAGAAACAAAAAAAGCAAGAAGGATCATCCCTATTCTGCTCAAATGACTAGAACCCTCCCTCACCTGTTAGTCTTAGATTTCTTCGCATTAATGATTTCTTTTAGAGAGCACTTAATTCCTTTAAAAAAATTTCTTGCATTAACTTCAAATTTAGACAAGAAAATAGTGATTACGTGATATTTTTTTGAAAACTTGGGGGAGAATAGATAGAAAGAATAAGAATAAAGGGTGATTATCATGAGATTTGGAGAAAAAAATTTGTCTGCAGGTACAATCGGTTCAAAGTTGTTAGGAGTTAATTTCCATGATTTTATTGAAAAGGAATCCCGTAATAATGTACTAGAATTGGCAGCAGAATTTGGCTTGTCTGTTGGCCAAGTAAAGCAGCTTAAAAAACAATTAGAAAGAAATTGAATAAGTTATTGACAATAAAATAGTTCCTCTTTATTATTAAATAAATAATGGATTAAATATGTGGAAATAACCAATGATGGAGAAAAGTAATTAAGAGACACATGAATAGAGAAGAAATGCCTTAGGCTGAAAGCATTTCTGCATGATGACTTAATGAAAGAACACTCTTTAGGTTTTCTTTTGAATGTTCATCATATGGACGAGTAGGAATGAAACGTTAGCAGGCGTTAACTGTAAAGTGGAAGATTTTATCTTCAATTAGGGTGGTACCACGGGATAATAACTCTCGTCCCTTGTATTCAGTGATGCAAGGGACGAGGGTTTTTTGTTGTATAAAATATAATTTAGCAGTAAAAAACCTTTCTTTTTAGGTTTGTTTATATAGGAGGATACATAGTATGCAGATTAATATACCTAGAGGTACGCAGGATATACTTCCAGGCGAGGTAGAAAAATGGCAGTATATTGAGAAGAAACTAAAAGAAATTTGTGATAAATTTCAATACAATGAAATTCGCACACCGATTTTTGAACATACAGACCTTTTTTTAAGAAGTGTTGGAGATACAACTGATATTGTAACAAAAGAAATGTATACATTTGAAGATAGAGGAAATAGAAGTCTTACCCTAAGACCTGAAGGTACAGCATCTGTTGTACGTTCTTTTGTCGAAAATAAAATGCACGGTTATGCATCTCAGCCGATTAAACTATATTATTTAGGGCCAATGTTCCGCTATGAACGCCCACAAGCAGGAAGGTTTCGCCAATTCGTTCAATTTGGAGTAGAAGCAATCGGAAGTAATGATCCGGCAATTGATGCAGAAGTGATTGCGTTAGCATACACTGCCTACAAAAGCTTTGGACTATCTAAATTAAAAGTAGTCATAAACAGTCTTGGAGATACTGAAAGCCGTGTAGCGCATCGGGAAGCATTAATGGCACATTTTGCGCCAAACATTGGTGAATTCTGCCATGATTGTCAAAATCGTTTAGAGAAAAACCCAATGAGAATTTTAGATTGCAAAAAAGATCGGGAGCATCCATTAATGAAAACAGCTCCATCGATTTTAGAGTATTTAAATGAGGAATCAAGCCGATATTTTGAGAAAGTAAAAACATATTTAGCGGCACTAAATATTCCATTTGAAGTCGATTCTAATCTGGTTCGAGGTTTGGATTATTATAAACATACTGCTTTTGAAATTATGAGCGAAGCAGAAGGATTTGGCGCTATCACTACATTATGCGGCGGCGGCAGATACAATGGCTTAACTGAAGAATTAGGCGGTCCCGAGGCTCCTGGTATAGGATTTGCGATGAGCATCGAAAGACTTCTTTCTGCATTAAAAGTGGAAAATATTGAATTGCCTATCGAAAAAACAATTGATTGCTATTTAGTATCATTGGGAGATGCAGCAAAAGATTATACGGTTGGTCTACTGCATACATTAAGACAGGCTGGATTATCAGCGGAAAGAGATTATTTAGACCGCAAAATTAAAGGCCAGTTTAAAGCAGCAGATCGTCTCCATGCTAAATATGTAGCGGTACTCGGGGAAGATGAATTAAAAAATAATAAAATTAATGTAAAATCATTAGAAACTGGCGAACAGAAGGAAGTAGAATTATCTGAACTTGTAGCTGTTTTAAAAGATTTTACAGCCTATTAAACAAAGGAACAAAGAGATAGATATATTTTTGACTCGGTTCACTTATGTAAATGGGAGAAAATAATAGATATCATACTAGGAGGATATACAGCATGTTTGGTAGAACTTATTTTTGCGGTGAAGTAACAGAAGCCGCTATTGGAGAAAAAGTTGTCTTAAAAGGTTGGGTGCAAAGAAGACGTGATCTTGGAGGGTTAATATTCATTGATTTAAGAGACCGTACTGGAATTATACAAATTGTTTTTAGTCCAGAAGCAAATAAAGAAGCATTAGCTATTGCTGAAAAGGTCCGCAATGAATATGTTCTTGATATTCAAGGGAAAGTAGTAGCACGGCAAGAAGGCACTGTTAATGATAATTTAAAAACAGGAAAAGTAGAAATAATTGTCGATGAAATTACCATTTTAAATGAATCGAAAACACCTCCTTTTACAATCGAGGATAAAACAGAAGTAGCAGAAGACGTACGCTTAAAATATCGCTATTTGGATTTAAGAAGACCAGTTATGTTCGAAACATTTAAAATGCGTCATCAAGTAACAAAAGTGATGAGAGACTTTTTAGATGCTGAAGGGTTTTTAGATATTGAAACACCTATTCTAACAAAAAGCACTCCTGAGGGAGCTAGAGATTATTTAGTGCCAAGCCGTGTTCATGAAGGAGAATTTTATGCACTGCCACAGTCGCCGCAAATTTTTAAGCAATTATTAATGGTAAGTGGAGTGGAGCGCTATTATCAAATTGCGCGCTGTTTCCGTGATGAAGATTTACGTGCAGATCGCCAACCAGAATTTACTCAACTTGATATTGAAACAAGTTTTATGAGCCAAGAAGATATTATGGGTATGATGGAACAGATGATGGAAAAAATCATGAAAGAAGTAAAAGGCATTGAAATTTCTTTGCCAATTGCTAGAATGCCATATGATGAAGCAATGTCACGATATGGTTCAGATAAACCAGATACTCGTTTTGATATGGAACTTGTAAATCTTTCTGAAATAGTAAAAGACTCAGGCTTTAAAGTTTTTGCGCAAGCTGTAGAAACTGGCGGACAAGTAAAAGCGATTAATGTGAAACAGGGAAGCGATAAATATTCACGTAAAGACATTGATGCATTAACTGAATTTGTTAAGGTATATGGAGCAAAAGGTTTAGCATGGCTGAAAGCAGAAGAAGATGGACTTAAAGGACCTATTGCGAAATTTATTTCTGAAGAAGAACAAAAAGGTTTGGAATCCGCTCTTGCGATTGAAAGTGGAGATTTATTGCTATTTGTTGCTGACAAAACAAATGTTGTGGCAGATGCTTTAGGGGCGCTTCGTTTAAAACTTGCAAAAGAATTAGGGTTAATTGATGAAACAAAATTCAACTTCTTATGGGTAACAGACTGGCCGTTATTTGAGTTTGATGAAGGAGAAGGCCGTTTCTATGCTGCGCATCATCCATTCACTATGCCGCAAAGAGCAGATTTAGAGTTACTGGATACAAATCCTAAACAAGTAAAAGCTCAAGCATATGATATTGTGTTAAATGGATATGAACTAGGCGGAGGCTCACTGCGTATCTTTGAAAAAGATGTCCAAGAGAAAATGTTTGAAAAGCTAGGTTTTACTAAAGAGGAAGCATATGAACAGTTTGGTTTCCTTTTAGATGCATTTGAATATGGAACTCCTCCGCATGGTGGAATTGCACTTGGCTTAGACCGACTAATCATGCTTCTTTCTGGAAGAACAAATCTTCGTGATACAATAGCATTCCCGAAAACAGCAAGTGCAAGCTGTCTGTTAACAAATGCTCCGAGCGAAGTTAGCGAAACTCAGTTAAATGATTTGCATCTTGCTTTGAATGTAAGCAAATAAAGAAATAAATATAATTGTATTGGAACAAAAAAGCAGTTTATTGAATGTCTCAATAAACTGCTTTTATTTATTTATTAAAGGGAAAATAATTGAAAACGTTGTCCCTTTATCTAGAGTGCTTGAAATATGAATTTTTCCTTGGAGACTACTAATAATTTGCATGGCGGCCATCATTCCTAATCCGGTGCCTTCTCGCCCCTTTGTTGTGAAATAAGGTTCTCCAATTCTTGCAAGCTGTTCTTTTGTCATGCCTGTTCCTGTATCAGAGATGGTCAAATGAAGATGGTTGTTTTCTGACGCTGTTTCAATAGTTAAAGTACCACTGTTTGACATGGCCTCAATACAGTTTTTGCAAATATTTAATAAACATTGCTGCAATAGCTGTGACTCCCCTTTTATAAAAAAAGGTTTAACGGCAGTATCAATGATAATGCTGCTCATATTGGCAAGAGGTGTAATTATATCAATCGTTTTACAAAGTTCATCCTTTATATTAAGAATTTCAATATTTTCAGGCGATGGTTTAGCGAATGTTAAATAGTTGCGAATAATGGTATCTGCACGATTGATTTCATTAATGGATATTTGCAGGAAATCTTTTCGTTTTGTTTCCTCTAAATCCGCATTTTCCATCAATTGCAGAAATCCTTTTACAACTGCTAATGGATTGCGGACTTCGTGAGAAATAGAAGAAGCAAGATGACTGACCATTTCCATTTTTTCTGTTTTAATAATTTTTTGGCTAATATGGATGCTTTCATGGAATGTTTCATAAATATAAACAATGCATGGGCAAGATATTGCTGTAATGGCTAAATAATAAAAAATAATCAATAGTTCAAAATGAGCAGAAAAAATAGTAAGACCGAAAATAACAAAAATACTAGAATTTAATAATGTCAATAACGTAACCGTTAACATGCGTTTTCTTTTTGTGAAATTATTGAATTTTTTTATAAAAGGCAGTATTGAAATAAGGGTGACACAAACAGTGAGTATCGTTCCAATTGTACCAATTCCGCCAAAACATAAACGATAAAGCACTGTAACGACTATTAAAAGCAGCCCATTTTTTAGTCCGCCATATAAAAAACCCATAACGAGTGCGATTAATCGCAAATCAAATATAAACCCGTTTGTTAAAGTGAGGGGAAAAGTAATGCAGCTGATAATGGCCATGGAAAAAGAAAAAAGTTTCAAAAGGTTTATATGAGAATCATTATTACATTTTAATACAATAATCAAAGGAATAAACAAAATAAAAACAATCAAAACTAATACATTTAACAATAATTCTTGTATGCCAAACATAATGAATAGTTCCTCCTAAGATAGCCACTAACCAATACAATATACGATAATTTCAAAAATGAAAATAAAAATTTTAATAAAAGGCTAAGTTATCTTCTATAGCTAGTTCCTTTCTGCAAATTATGTTATATTACAAAATGGAGTAATTGTGCTTGAAAAGTAAAGGAAATAAGTTTACATAGCGTTATTAATTAGGAATACTAATAATGATTGATTAAAAAGATTGCAAAATGATCATCTAAATAGTAGCTAGATTATTCCACTACTTGTGAATAAAAAAGATGGAGTTGAAATATATATGTTGCATCAATTTTCTAGAAATGAATTGGCTATTGGAAAAGAAGGATTAAATACATTAAAAAACAGTACGGTAGCTGTTTTAGGTATAGGTGGCGTTGGCTCGTTTGCTGCAGAAGCGCTTGCTAGATCTGGTGTAGGGAAATTGATTTTAATTGATAAAGATGATGTGGATATAACCAATGTAAACCGTCAAGTTATCGCATTATTATCAACAGTTGGTCGTCCTAAAGTAGAAATCATGGCTGAAAGAATTGCAGATATCAATCCAGAATGTGAAGTAATTGCATTAAAAATGTTTTATACGGAAGAAACATACGAAGAAATTTTTGACTATGGTTTGGATTATGTAGTAGATGCATCGGATACAATCAGCTATAAAATTCATTTAATGAAAGAATGCTTAACTAGAAATATTCCGATTATTTCTAGTATGGGTGCAGCTAATAAAATGGATCCAACACGTTTCCAAATTGCTGATATCAGCAAAACACATACAGATCCTATTGCAAAGGTGATTCGCACAAGACTTCGCAAAGAAGGAATCCGTAAAGGAATTACGGTTGTATTTTCTGATGAAAGTCCGATTGTCATAAGAGAAGATGTTGTAAAAGTAGTCGGAAAAGAAGATGCACCAATCCGCAAAGCAAAAATGCCTCCTTCTTCTAATGCATTTGTTCCTTCTGTAGCAGGTTTAATCATGGCAAGCCATGTTGTGAAGGAGCTATTAGGGGATATTAAAATTGTGCGTGTAAAAGATGAAAAAAAATAAAAAGGAAAAAAGGCTGGGACATAAGTATTCCAGTTGAAGAAAAACCCGAACGATTATACGTAAATTACGTATAATCGTTCGGGTTTTTAAGTTTTTAAAAGGGCGATTTCAGTAAAGTTTGTTGTTATTACCCGCAGCCTGAATACACTTCGCTTTCCGTGGGGCTCGCGCTGGCCTGCAGGGTCTAAGCTGTCTCGCTAATCCCACAGGAGTCTACGTGTATTCAGGCTGCTCAGTTTTTCCAAATAATTAATTTTTTAAATTTTTTTAAATTTTTTTTAGATAACAACCTTTAAAAACGAAGTGGAATGGAGTGTCTGTAGCACAATGGAACGAATTAGTTTTTACACTTGACTATATTTAAAAACACAAGTAACCAAGATTGCGAAACCAGCCTTTATTTTAAAGCTAAATTAGAGATTATTCGTCTTTACAGATTATCTAATTAGTTGTGTCCCAACCTCTTTTTATTTTTTAATAAAGGGATTTTTAGATTATGAGAGATAAGGCTAAATATAATATTCCTGAAAAAGGAAATTATTCTATTGACGAATATAAATGTATTAGTGTACTGTTTAAGTAGTACACTAATACATTTGGAAATGGAGGTATATATATGACATCATTTATCGGCTTATTAAAAAAAGATTTGAAAATTTCTTTGCCCTTTTTTTATAAAACATTAGTTATTATTGCTGTTAGTCTAATCGTTGGTTCTGGTTTTTCAGGCTATTACGGCAAAATAGATACGTTGACAGTAATTTCGATAGTCTTAGTCATTATTCAAATGCTCTGTTTGCCAACAGCAGTTTTTCAGTCATTAACTATAGAAGGTAAAACACAATTATGGCTCCATAACCCTATCAGCAGCTTAAAGCTACTTCTATCAAAAATTGTTGCAAACAGCATTTATCATCTTATCTTGACTCTTTTGACAACAGCTTTGGCAGGAATCTTATTATTGTTTTCAGACAATATTTCTCCTTTTTTTGATTTTAAAGATTTATTATCCATGGCGGTAGCAATATCATGGGTCGGACTATATATTAGCTTTTGGGTTATCTTTTATTGGGCTGTTTATTATAGTTTGGCAAGCTACCCCCGCATTAAAAGTGTTAGATGGCTTGTGCTGATTATTATATGGGGCATTTGGAATACAGCAGGAGACCTGATAAATAAGCTAACTTTTATTAAAACATTAAAAAAATTAGGAACAATTCATGTAGGGAATGGGTTTCAAATAGAAAGTAATTCGGTATCTTTTCAAGCGGGATTTGAAGCAACCGAAATATCTTTATTTACTATAGCTGGATATCTCTGCACGGTGATTATCCTTTTTATCATCTCTTCCTGGTTGTTGGATAATAAAGTGGAGGTTTAATAAAATGGCAGCAGAATTTGAAGCATCAAAACCAATATATATGCAGATTGTCCATAAAATATTGCTGCAAATTGTTCGACTAGAAAGGACTGCCGGTGAAAAGCTCCCCTCTGTAAGAGAAATGGCTATTACATTAGGAGTAAATCCAAACACTATCCAAAGAACATATGGAGAATTGGAGAGGATGCAGATGGTAGAAACAAAAAGAGGGCAAGGGACTTTTATTACAGAAAATCAACTTGTCTTAGAGAAAATGGTCAAAAAGTTGCAGATGGAGACCATGGAGCTGTTTGTTGGCAATATGCAAGAGCTGGGAATAGAGGAAGAAGAAATGATAGAAAAATTAAACAGTTATTTAAAAAAAAGAAAGGAGGGAAATGATGATACATTTTGAAAATGTAACGAAAAAATACGGCAAAGAAACGGCATTAAGCAATATAAATTTAACATTAGAAAAAGGGAAAATTTATGGCCTAATTGGTGCAAATGGCAGCGGGAAATCAACTTTTTTAAAGATGATAGCAGGTCTTGTACGTCCTAGCATTGGAAATGTATTTGTGATGAATAGACAGTCAAACCGCAAAATAGCAGAAAAAGTTTCTTATTTAACAGAATTAGATCTGTTTTATGAGGGTTTTACGGTAAAGGAAATGATTAATTATTCGGCTTCGCAATTTTCTGATTTTCAAATAAATAAAGCAGAAGAGCTAATAGAGTTTATGAAACTTGATGGTGCAAAAAAAATAAAAGCCTTATCAAAAGGCAATAGAGGCCGATTAAAACTTATTCTTAGTTTAAGCAGAGATGTGCCTATATTATTAATGGATGAACCATTTTCTGGATTAGATCCGATGGTGAGGGAATCCATTGTCAAGAGCTTATTAACATTTATTGATTTTGAAAAACAAACAGTTATCATTGCAACACATGAAATTGTAGAAATTGAGCCTATTTTAGATGAAGTCATTGCGATAAATAATGGTCAAATTGTAGCATCGTATAATGTCGATCAATTACGGGAAGAAAAGGGGCAATCTGTTTTAGAATGGATGAAAGAAAACTTAAATAGTGCATCTGCAAAGTGAAAGGAGTGAGTCGAATGAGCTTGATAGAAATAAAAAATGTTTCAAAAGTAATAAAAGGCAAAAAGATAATTGATTCTTTAAGTTTTAATGTAGAAGAAGGGGAAGTATTTGGTTTTCTTGGACCAAATGGAGCGGGCAAAACCACAACCATTCGAATGATGGTTGGATTAATCGATATTAGTGAGGGAGATATTTATATATGTGAACAGAGTGTAAAGAAAAACTTTGAGAAAGCAGTCCAGCATATTGGCGCAATTGTTGAAAATCCAGAAATGTATAAATTTTTAAGCGGCTATCATAATTTGCTTCATTATGCCCGCATGACAAAAGGAATAACAAAGGAAAAGATTATGGAGGTAGTGGAGCTTGTTGGCTTAACTGATCGAATCCATGATAAAGTCCGCACCTATTCTTTAGGGATGAGACAGCGTCTAGGACTCGCGCAAAGTTTGCTTCATGATCCAAAAGTGCTGATTTTAGATGAGCCGACAAATGGATTAGATCCCGCAGGCATTCGAGAGATTCGCGACCATTTGCGGATGCTTGCAAGAAATCGCAATATGGCCGTTATTGTTTCTAGCCATTTATTATCTGAAATGGAAATGATGTGTGACCGCATTGGGATTATTCAAGGCGGGAAATTGGTCGATGTACAATTAGTAAAAGACTTTGTCGGCAACATGGAACAAATGTATGAGATAGAGGTTAATCGGAAAGATGAGGCACTAAAGCTCATTCAGAAATATTTTCCTCAATCAAAAGCGGCTATTAATGATTTATATATTGAAGGCACTTTTTCAAAAGAAGACATACCAGCAATAATTCGTAAGTTTGTTGAAAGAGAAATTGATATTTATGGAATAAAAAAAATATCCAAAACATTAGAAGACCGTTTCTTAGAAGTAACTAGAGGGGAGGAAGAGGCATGATTGAGCTTGTCAGAAATGAATGGATGAAAATTTGGAGACGCCCTGCGACCATCGTTATGATTGGCATAATCCTATTAGTAGTTGCAGCAATCGGCATATTTACAAAATATCAGGAGAACGGTTTAACGGTTCCTAATAATGAGAACTGGAAACACGGTCTTGAATTAGAAAATAAAGGATACAAAGAACAACTAAAGGACGAGGCGCTTCCAGAAGAATCAGTTAATTATTATAAGCAGCAAATTGCCTTAAATGAGTATCGGCTCAAACATGATATTTCCACAAATACTGATTATTCAGTTTGGGATTTTGTATCAGACAGCTCCCAACTTATTTCTCTTGTAGCACTTTTTACCATTATTATTGCAGCAGGAATTGTTGCAAATGAATTTAACTGGGGAACCGTTAAACTACTCCTTATCAGGCCAATCAGCAGAACGAAAATTTTATTATCAAAATATATCATGATTATTGCCTTCGGTTTGCTTTTGTTAGTGGTTTTATTTCTATTTTCCTTTATACTAGGCGCTATCTTATTTGGATTACCAGAAGAAAGCTATCCATATTTAGCCTATTATAATGGAATAGTAAAAGAGCAAAGCATGATTGTTCATCTTATTGTCTATTATGGATTTAATTCAATAAGTATGCTGATGCTGTCAACAATGGCATTTATGATTTCAACTGTTTTCCGCAATAGTTCTTTAGCTATTGGCGTAGCGATCTTTTTAATGTTTATGGGGTCAACAGCAACCATGCTTTTAGCAAGCAGATTTGAATGGGCGAAATATATTTTGTTTGCCAATACAGATTTGCTCCGCTATTTTGATGGAGTTCCAATGGTAAGCGGTATGACGATAACCTTCTCCATTATTATGCTGATTTTGTATTTTTGTTTATTTCATTTTTTTGCGTTTTTCGTATTTAATAAACGAGATGTTGCTGCTTAAGATATAGACGGAATAACGATTACAGTTATTCCGTTTTTTATTTTGGAGAGGACGGCGAATAACCACAAAATGACCGCCGGAGAAGTAACCGTAAAAGAGCCTGATGAAAAAATGTCCTTTTACTGCTAAAAAGGGGGATACACTTAGAATGCCTGTTCTTTTCCTTTCTGTTATTGCTGCGTTATAATAAGAAAAAAGATGCGAGTGATAAGAAGGTGTTAGTAATGAACGGTGAGCCACTTGCTTATCGAATGCGGCCAACAACACTTGAAGAAATCGTTGGTCAAAAAGATGTTATTGGAAAGCAAACAACTTTATATAAAATGATCAAAAACGGCCATGTTCCATCCATGCTTTTGTATGGGGAACCTGGAATCGGAAAAACATCGATAGCGTTTGCTATTGCAGGTACAACCAATCTACCTTTTATTGCATTAAATGCAACAACCGCAGGCAAAAAAGATGTAGAACATGTAGTGGACGAAGCGAGATTAACGGGAAAAGTGATTTTATTCTTAGATGAAATCCATCGTTTTAATAAAGCTCAACAAGATTATTTGCTGCCACATGTGGAGCGTGGAGATATTGTATTAATAGGTGCGACGACGGAAAATCCTTTTCATGACGTAAATCCGGCGATTAGAAGCAGATGCGGACAAATAAAGCAATTAACCCGTCTAATTGCTCAAGATATTGAAGAATTATTGCATCGGGCCATAAATGAAAAAGAAAAAGGTCTAGGAAATCTTCAAATAGAAATAACAGAGAAGCAAATAAAAAGTATTGCAGCAGGTACGAACGGAGATGCGAGAAAATCTTTAACCCTGCTTGAGTCGATCGTATATTCTTCTGACAAAAAAGGGGAAGTTTTTATAGTGACAGATGAAACGGTGGAACAAATGATTGATAAAGTAGGAGTCTATGGAGATAAAAAAGGCTCTCATTTTTATAATCTATTATCCAGCTTGCAAAAAAGCATTAGAGGAAGCGATGTAGATGCAGCCCTTTATTATTTAGCCCATTTAATTGAAACAGGAGACTTAGTGGCGCTTAACCGCAGATTACTAGTAATTGCTTATGAAGATATTGGTCTTGCTAACACTTCTGTAGGAAATAATGTTTTAGCAGCGGTTACGGCAAGCGAGAGACTTGGACTGCCAGAAGCGAGAATTCCACTAGCTGTAGCTGTTGTGGAAATGTGCTTATCTTCTAAATCCAATTCTGCTTATCTTGCATTAGATAAAGCAATTGCTGCAATTCGTGCAGGAAATGTGGGGGAAATTCCTATGCATCTTAGAGATGGACATTATCAAGGAGCCAAAGCATTGGGACATGTTGGCTACGTTTACCCACATGATTTTCCAATCGGAACATTTGGGGGTTGGGTAAATCAACAGTATTTGCCAGAAAATATAGTGGGCACACAGTTTTATATGCCAATAGAAGCTGGAGAAGAAAAAAAACTTGGGGCTATTTATGAAAAGTTAGCAAGATTTCGTCAAGAAAAACAGGAATAATCTTAGAAAAAAGCGCTGCTAGACAAACGATGGGACTGCTCTTAAAAGGACAGGCCCGTTTTATTGTGCAAGAAGAAAAATGAGAAGCATAAACAAAATTAATAGAGGTGAAAAAGGATGAAGATAGACAAAGTAATTATCGACCATATAAAAATGCCTTTAGTGCACCCATTTGAAACAAGTTTTGGCAGAATGGTCGAGAAAGATTTTCTTGTTATTCAAATGTATAGTGGCGAATATATCGGCTATGGGGAGTCAGTAGCGCTCCCAGATCCCACTTATACAGAAGAAACCACTGGAACGATTTCCTATATGCTCGATCAATTTCTAATCCCATTATTGTTCCGCAATACAATTAATCATCCAGATGATATAACAACGATTTTTGCTCCCATCCGAAGAAATAATATGGCAAAAGCAGCGTTAGAAGGTGCAGTTTGGGATCTTCACAGTAAACAAAAAGGCATATCCTTAGCAACAGCTCTTGGCGGAAGCCGAAAAGAAATTGATGTTGGAGTCAGCATCGGCATTGAAAAGTCGATAGAGGATCTTCTCGGAAAGGTAGAACAATTTCTGCATGAAGGGTATAAAAAAATTAAAGTGAAAATTAAACCAGATTATGATATAGAACCGTTGCAAAAAATCAGAGAGCGATTTGGATATAATATTCCGTTAATGGCTGATGCAAATTCAGCATATACTTTACAAGATACAAATAAATTGCAAAAACTAGATCCGTTAAAATTGCTGATGATTGAACAGCCTTTAGGATTTGATGATATTGTGGACCATGCGAAACTGCAAAAACAGCTGACAACACCTATTTGTTTAGATGAAAGCATCAATTCGGCAGAAGATGCTCGCAAAGCAATTGAGTTAGGAAGCTGCCAAATTATTAATATTAAGATTGGCAGGGTAGGGGGATTGTCTGAAGCAAAAAAAATCCACGATCTGTGTGCCAAAAATAATATTCCGGTTTGGTGTGGGGGAATGTTAGAGGGGGGCATTGGTCGTGCCCATAATATTGCGATTACATCTTTAGCCAATTTTACTATTGCAGGAGATACATCTGCATCAAACAGATATTGGCATGAAGATATCATTTATCCAGAAGTAGTTCTATCAAAACCAGGAACGATACAAGTTCCAGCTGCTCCAGGAATTGGCTATGAACTAAAGGGAGACAGCATAAAAAAATATCGAATAAGCAGAAAAATATATGAAAATTAGATGATGTTTGTGATTTTTGGAAGAAAGGCAAAATCAATAAGTTTTCCATAAAATTAAAATCAAAAGGTACACGATATAAAAGAAGGAGGAGGTGGATAATGCAAGAAAAAATACATGCTTTAGTGGACAGCTATGAAAAAGAAGTGAAAGAAATGTATCATTATTTGCACCAAAATGGGGAAATTAGCTGGGAAGAGAAACAAACAACGGATTTTATATGTAAGCAGCTTAAACAACTGCAAATACCATATACTCGTTTTTCTGATCAAACGGGAGTAATTGGCTACTTTGGCAAAAAAGAAGAAGGACCTGTTGTCGGATTAAGAACAGATATGGATGCATTATGGCAAAATGTGAATGGCACCTGGAAGGCAAACCATTCCTGCGGACATGATGGGCATATGACGATTTTAATATTTGCATTAAAATGTTTAAAAGAATTAGGCATAGAACCAAAAGGGCTAATTAAAAGTATTTTTCAGCCTGCAGAAGAAACTGGAGGAGGAGCTCTATCTTTATTAAGGAAAGGCGTAATCGATGATATCGATTATTTGTTAGGACTTCATGTAAGGCCTATTCAAGAAATGAGGTTTCCAAACTGCTCTGCCGCTATTTATCATGGTGCTTCGACTATTTTAAAAGGAAGAATATTTGGCATGCAAGCACATGCTGCACGCCATCATTTAGGAGTGAATGTCATTGATAGCTTATCTTTAATTAATGCGACAATCCGGTCGATTCCAATTAATCCAGCAGTTCCCTCTACCATTAAAATGACATATGCACAAGCAGGAGGGAAAAACTTTAATATAATTCCTGATTATGGAGAATTCGGCATTGATATAAGGGCGCAAACGAATGAAGCAATGCAGGAGCTGCTGAAAAAGCTGAAAAAAGCAATTATAAATGCGGGAGAAGCAAATGGTGCAAAGGTAGAGATGGAGATTCTTGCTGAAATGGTAGCCGCAATCCCTAATCCAGCGATGGAAAAAATTGCAGCAGAAAGCATCGTTGAAATGCTTGGAGACGATAATCTAGTTCTGCCGCCAGTAACGCCAGGCGGAGAAGATTTTCATTTTTATTATCACCATAAAAGAAAGCTTAAAGCTACTATGATTGGGTTAGGAAGCGACTTGCAGCCAGGTCTTCATCATCCTAATATGTCTTTTAATTTAGATAGTTTGTTAAATGGAATTAAAATAATGGTGCTTGCTACAATCAAGCTGCTCCAAAATCCATAAGGCAAAAGAAAACGATACATAGAGTAAAGAAAGCTGTCTTAATTTTGGCAGCTTTGTTTTATTTTAAGTAAGCATTCCATAAAAGAATGCTCTTAAAAAGACAATAATAACATAAATGTGATATCCTATTAAATAGATTGGAAATACTATAAGAGAAAAAGTATATTTTATTGCCATAATATAAGGGGACCGCAAATAATGTCGAATTATGGTATAATCGTGGTTGCCTCTTTTCGTTATATAAAAAAATTATCACAAGGGACTAAAGTGGTTGATCAATAGGCAGGACCCTTATTGGAAAAAAATAGAGTCATTTACTAGTTTATAGAAAAAGGCTGTTTTCGTAAACTTTGTTGCTTTTAAAGGAGTAGGTTGATTTTCATTGCAGGCTGCTCGCTTTCCGTGGGGCGGGCGGTGAGCCTCCTCAGGCTGTGCCTGCGGGGTCTCACCTATTCCGCTAATCCCACAGGAGCTCGCACCTTTCACTCCAATCCACCTGTTTTAACAATGGATTTACTCATGGAAACGATCCGAAAAACAACCATCTTTTAGAAAACAGTCATAGAAAAATATTTGTATACTTAATGAAAATAAAGGGGGAATAGTGATGAAAATCTCAACAAAAGGTCGTTACGGATTAACCATCATGATGGAACTTGCAAAAAAACATGGTGAAGGACCAATCTCACTTAAAACAATTGCGCAATCTAATAATTTATCTGAACATTATTTGGAACAATTAGTTGCACCATTGCGAAATGCAGGGTTTGTCAGAAGCATTAGAGGAGCATACGGGGGATATGTTTTAGGAGATGATCCGGAGAAGATTACTGCTGGAGACATCATCCGAACATTAGAAGGTCCAATTAGTCCTGTAGAAGGATTAGAAGATGAAGAACCAGCAAAAAAAGCTCTATGGATGAAAATTAGAGATGCCGTAAAAGATGTATTAGATGGCACAACGATTAAGGATTTAGCGAATTATAAAGAAGATGGAAATATGCCAGATTCTTATATGTTTTATATTTAAGTATTGGCGACAATTAATCATTGTGATAGTTTATGCAAAATGTAAGTCTAATTATATATAGTAGGTGAATGAATTGAAAAAAATTTACCTGGATCATGCGGCAACAGCCCCTATGCATCCAAAAGTAATTGATAGAATGCATCAAGTGATGAACACTGTTTTTGGAAATCCATCGAGCATTCATTCATATGGTCGTGAAGCAAGAAATATTGTCGATAAAGCAAGAGATACTTTTGCCCAAAGCATTGGAGCACAAAGTACAGAGATTGTATTTACAAGCGGCGGAACGGAAGCAGATAATCATGCCATTTTTGGCGTTGCTGAAAGTTTAAAGCATAAAGGCAAACATATTATTACTTCGCAAATTGAACATCATGCTGTTTTGCATGCATGTGAACAATTAGAGAAAAACGGCTATGAAGTAACGTATTTGCCTGTTAATGAGTTTGGAATAATTAATATGGAAGATTTTGCACATGCATTGCGAGAAGATACAATCCTTGTTACGATAATGTATGGAAACAATGAAGTAGGCAGTCTGCAGCCAATTACAGAAATTGGAGAAATGCTGAAAAATCATCAAGCCGTTTTTCATACAGATGCTGTACAGGCATATGGTTTAGAGGAAATTAATGTGAAAAAACAGCATATTAATTTATTGAGTGTATCTTCCCATAAAATAAATGGTCCAAAAGGAATTGGATTTTTATATATTGAAAATGGCATTAGCCTATCTCCTCGTCTGTACGGGGGCGAACAGGAACGCAAGCGCAGAGCAGGAACAGAAAATGTTCCTGCAGTAGCAGGATTTCAGACAGCAGTGGAAATTGCGGAAGCAGAACGGGAGCAGAAAAGAGCATTGTTTACTCGATATAAAGAAATTCTCTTTAAGCAACTAGACTCACAACAAATAGAATATGTGCCAAACGGATTAGTTGATAAATCCCTCCCACATGTTTTAAACTTAAGCTTTCCCGGAACAAATGTGGAGGCAATGCTAGTGAATTTAGATTTAGCAGGAATTGCGGTATCAAGCGGTTCTGCATGTACGGCAGGTTCTGTTGATCCATCACATGTACTTGTGAGTATGTTTGGAGAAAACTCAGAGAGAACACAAAATTCGATTCGTTTTAGTTTCGGTTTAAATAATACGGTAGAACAAATAACAAAAGCCGGTCAAGAATTAGGGAAAATAGTACAAAGATTAACAAGATAAAAGGCAGAACTTGATTACTCTACTGTAAATTTCCCTATAGAAGGACGGAAAAAGATATAGGGGTGGAAACAACAAATGGAAAAGGCACCAAAAGATACAAGAGTAGTTGTTGGAATGTCAGGGGGAGTGGATTCCTCTGTTGCAGCATTATTGCTAAAAGAGCAAGGGTATGATGTTATTGGGATTTTCATGAAAAATTGGGATGATACAGATGAATTTGGCGTTTGTACAGCAACTGAAGATTACGAGGATGTTATACGTGTTTGTAATCAATTAGAAATTCCCTATTATGCCGTGAATTTTGAAAAGCAATATTGGGACAAAGTATTTACGTATTTTTTAGAGGAGTATAAAGCGGGCAGAACACCAAATCCAGATGTTATGTGCAATAAAGAGATTAAATTCAAAGCGTTCTTAGAGCATGCAATGAATCTAGGCGCTGATTATCTAGCTACAGGACATTATGCTCAAGTAGTCAGAGAAAATGACAAAGTCCGCATGCTTCGTGGAAAAGATGAAAATAAGGATCAAACATATTTTCTCAATCAACTAACGGAAGAGCAGTTGGAAAAAGTAATGTTCCCAATAGGAAGTATGGAAAAATCGAAAGTGCGGGAATTGGCAGCAAAAGCGAATCTCGCAACAGCAACAAAAAAAGATAGTACAGGGATATGTTTTATTGGCGAACGTAATTTCAAAGAATTTCTAAGTGGCTATTTGCCTGCACAAAAAGGAAATATGGAAACTTTTGATGGTAAAGTAGTCGGACGCCATGACGGATTAATGTATTATACAATTGGACAAAGACATGGTCTTGGTATCGGTGGAAGCGGCGATCCTTGGTTTGTAATCGGTAAAGACTTAAATAGAAATGTATTATACGTTGATCAAGGTTTCCATCATGAAAAATTATACTCAGATAGTATTATTGCGACAAATGTCAGCTGGGTTTCCAAAGATAAAATGCCTGCATCTTTTGCGTGCACAGCTAAATTCAGATATCGCCAGCCAGACAATAAAGTCACGGTTGAGATATTGGATGAAACAAGTGTAAAAGTAATTTTTGATGAGCCTATTCGTGCTGTAACTCCAGGCCAAGCTGTAGTATTTTATCAAGGCGAAGAATGTTTAGGCGGAGGAACAATTGATCAAGTATTTAAAAATAACGATAGACTAACATATGTTGGCTAAATATTTTTAAAGAAATATTAAAGGCTAGTCCTGATTTATATCCTGAAGATGCAATTGCTTTTGAGGAAAATTCTGGGCTGGCATTTAGTGTTTCTTTTTTTTGTAAGAGATGCTAATAACAGATGATATGATAAAATGATTTTTGGCTAGTTGGAAAATGCATCGTAAAAGGAAGTGAATAACGAGGCGATAGAGGTAGCCAGAAGGATAAATATGCTATAATTTGTACATAGAAATGGAGTGTTTTAAGTGGAAAATAATGAATTGGGTATTCAATATATGCAAGAAGGAAAATGGGAAGAAGCAGCAAAAGTATTTATGGAAGAGATTGAAAAAGCTCCCAATAACCCTGTGTCCTACATTAACTTCGGCAACGTCTTATCGGCATTAGGAGATCAGGAAAGAGCCTTAACTTTTTATAAAAAAGCAATAGAAATAGATGGAAATGCTGCTGCTGCTTATTATAGTGCAGGAAATGTTTATTTTGAGCAGGAACAGTTGATAGAAGCAAAAGAGATGTTTGAAGCAGCTATTAATAAAGGGTTGGAAAATAGTGATACTTTTTTTATGCTAGGACTGACATTGATTGGACTAGAACAGTCAACATTTGCAATTCCTTATCTGCAGCGAGCGGTAGAATTAAATGACAAGGATGCAGAGGCGTATTTTCAGCTAGGTCTATGCCTTGCACAAGCTGAATACATCGATGAAGCAATTGAACAATTTAACCGCTGTGTTCAAATAGATGAGTTCCATGCAGATGCTTATTACAATTTAGGGGTTGCATATGGATTTAAAGAGCAAGGAGAGCATGCAATGGACATGTTTGATAAAGCATTAGCCATTCAGCCAGATCATATGCTTGCAGGATACGGAAAAAAAATTCTAGAAGCAGAATAAATTTGTTTTATAGACCAAAATAGAAGAAATCTAAAAATCATTAAATAGAAAGGAGGGAGAAGATTGAAAGAACAAGAATCATTGGATCTTTTTAAAGAAGAGCCTACTTATGTAAAAGGACATCATCTTGTCACGATTTTTTATAATGAACAAAATTTGTATACGGTCATGAGAATCAGGATCGAAGAAACAAATGCTAATTATGAAGATAAAGAAGCGGTTATTACAGGGTATTTGCCTAAAATTCATGAACAGGAAACATATTGTTTTTTTGGGGATTTTAAAGAACATCCGAAATTTGGCAAACAATTTATTGTGACATCCTTTCGCAAAGAAATGCCTCAGACAAAACAGGGGATTATTACTTACCTATCTAGTGATTTGTTTAAAGGAATCGGCGTTAAAACAGCAGAAAGCATTGTGGACACCCTTGGAGAAAATTCGATATCACGGATTTTAAGCAAGCCATCATTGCTTGAAACAGTGCCCAAACTCCCTCCAGACAAAGCTAAATCTGTATATGACACATTAATGAAGCACCAAGGGCTGGAACAAGCGATGATTGCACTAAATGAATATGGGTTTGGTCCACAGCTTTCGATGAAAATATACCAAACCTATAAAGAAACGACTTTGGATATTATTCAAAATAATCCATATCAATTAGTAGAAGATGTAGAAGGAATTGGTTTTGGAAGAGCCGATGATTTAGGATCACAGTTAGGTTTGACAGGTAATCACCCAGATCGATTAAAGGCAGGCTGCTTTTATATTTTAGAATTAGCCAGTCAGCAAGCAGGCCATGTTTATTTAGATCTACAGGTTTTGCTTGAGAAAGTGAAAGATCTTTTAGAAGAAAATAAGAAAGAAGAAATTGAGTTTTCAAGCATTGCAGAGCAGATTATTCAATTAGAAGAAGAAGGGAAAATAATCGGAGAAGAGAAAAAGGTTTATCTCCCTTCTCTCTATTTTTCCGAAAAAGGACTTGTTCGCAATATTAAACGAATCCTTGATCAAACAGAATATAAAGACCAATTTCCTGAATCGGAATTTTTATTAGCATTAGGAGATTTAGAGGATCGTCTTGGTGTACAATACGCTCCATCGCAAAAAGAAGCGATTCAAACAGCTTTAATGTCGCCGATGCTGATGTTAACAGGGGGTCCTGGTACAGGGAAAACAACGGTAATTAAAGGGATCGTGGAGCTTTATGGAGAGTTGCATGGATGTTCATTAGATTCAAGCATGTATAAAAAAGAAGAAGTATTCCCATTTGTACTGGCTGCGCCAACTGGTCGAGCAGCAAAAAGAATGACAGAATCGACAGGGCTTCCTGCTGTGACTATTCACCGTTTATTAGGGTGGAATGGTTCCGGTGGATTTGACCGTGATGAAGATAATCCTCTTTCTGGGAAAATTTTAATTGTAGATGAAACTTCTATGGTAGATATTTGGCTTGCTCATCAATTATTTAAGGCAGTGCCAGAGCATATGCAAGTAATCCTTGTAGGCGATGAAGACCAGTTGCCGTCTGTTGGTCCAGGACAAGTGCTAAAAGATCTGCTTGCCTCTGAATGCATTCCAACAGTAAGATTAACTGATATTTACCGTCAGGCAGAAGGGTCTTCCATTATTGAACTTGCCCATGAAATCAAAAAGGGGGGCTTGCCTGAAAATCTTACTATGCAGCAAAATGACCGCTCTTTTATTAAATGCACACAAGGACAAATTGGAGAAGCAATCAAAAAGGTAGTTTTAAATGCGAAGAAAAAAGGATATGCACCAATGGATATCCAAGTGCTCGCACCTATGTACCGTGGACCTGCGGGAATTGATCGGATGAATGTTATTTTGCAAGAAATATTAAATCCAAACTCAGAGGGCAGAAGAAAAGAATTAAAGTTTGGCGAGGTTGTATACCGAATTGGCGATAAAGTACTGCAGCTTGTTAATCAGCCAGAAAACCATGTATATAATGGGGATATGGGAGAGATTGTCTCTATCTTTTATGCAAAAGAAAATACAGAAAAGCAAGATATGATTGTTGTTTCTTTTGATGGAATCGAAACGACTTATACGAGACAAGATTTGCATCAGATCACCCATGCTTTTTGCTGTTCTGTCCATAAATCACAAGGAAGCGAGTTTCCAATTGTTATTATGCCGATTGTAAAAAGCTATTACCGTATGTTGAGAAGAAATTTAATTTACACGGGAATTACAAGAAGCAAGCAATTTTTAATTTTACTTGGTGAAGTGGAAGCAATGGAGATTGGCGTAAAGCGCAATGATGAATTGTTAAGGCAAACGACATTGCAAGAGAAATTAAAAGAAATATTATCTGATTCTGAAGGTCCCCCAGTAGAAATTAAAATGGAGGAAGCAGAAGAGGAAGAGATTTCTTTATTATACACCGATCGAATGAATGAAATAGATCCATTAATCGGCATGGAAAACGTTACACCGTATGACTTTATGGAAAAGGATGGAGATTATCCTTGAAACACTATGGGATTTTGATATATCAACATTTGTCTTAAAGTTTAATTGGATTTATTTCTTGTGATTTTTTATCGAAAGTTAAAAAAACGTGACTTTTATGTGACTTTAATTTTAAGTTAATTTCGTTTTTGAAATTAACTTAAAATTAAACGTGAAATTAAAAAGTCGGGGTTGAAACATAAATGTCAGTTATTGAAATTATTACTTCAATTAATGAACGTAAAGATATAAAAAAGAATAGTACAAAAAACTAAAAATGAGTGAACCAACATCCTCTCAAAAAATTCAAGAAGAAGATTACGTATGGGATAGCAAGGAAAGAAAATATCTCAAAAATCCCAATATGGTATTAAATGAAGTTGCGTTCACAATTGAAGATGATGAGAGTAAAGATGAAATGGATCATAAAAGCATCGATGAAAGTAAATTGAAAAATCAAAAATGAAATGAATTTAGAAATTGATGATTTAATCAATTCGATATGTGAAAAAAAGTTTGTGCCACCTACCAATCGCATTAGAAGCGATATATAAGGAATGCTTTCTAAAACGATTAAATGCAACTGCTTTGTACAGTTGTATAATATTATAAGTTTCATCACTTATAGAATATTCTCTATACAGATTTAACTATAACCCAACTACACGTAATCCAGTTTATGTAAAAAATATACATTCACCTTAAATGTTATTTGATCAACTTAATTTACGATTAAAAAACCTTTATAGCATACAAAAAGATATTTCCTCTGTTTTTCCGTATACTATAAAGGTAAATAGATCCTACTAACATACTTATATCAAAGACTAAAGTAGAAAAGACTAAGGATTAGGTAGAATCTCAGCACCAGAGAACGTTACTGGTCCAATTACAGTAGCACTGCCAGTAACCACTCTAGCTTCCAAGTAATAAAGAACATCTCCAGTAGTTTTAGGTAGGTCAATATGCTCGAATGTAGTGTTTTGATTAGCATCAGACCCTGCTTCTCCAGATTGTCTTGTAGTAAAGATGACTGTACCAGTATTAGGGTTGTCCCTAAGAATTGCAAATTCTACTGTTGTTTCAGCAGCATTTGCTGCCCAACCAATAGTAGCTTCCAGTTGTACTTTGTTACTAGAGTTGTCGATAGTTACTGTTCTCGGACCATTTAATGAAGCGATTACACGAAAAGTTAGAAGCAACGGGATTGCAACAGTACCAGAAGTATTGCTGACAGGTGAAGTAGAATTAAACTCGTTTAGCAGACTCATTTTTCTCCCCCCTTTCATACTATATAAAATGCAATTTGGAAGCATTTTGATTCGGACAAATAGTTTATTATTTGTAATAAGTAAATAAAAATGATTCATTTTCATCATATTTTTTCAGCTATACTTATACTGATTCACGTTTTGATCAACAAAAAGAGAAGGTCCTCCCTTAATGGATAAACATCCTTTTGCTTATTTTTTCTGTTTACTTATAAACCTCATTAGTAGATTAACCTCTATCAATTAAATCAATTAAACAAGACTGAAACGGATCAAGAATTGTGGGTCGATATTCCCAATTATGAAGGTTTGTTTCTGATAAGTTCATTGGATAAAATAGTTTTGAGAATTGATTCAAGAAGATCATTATAGAAGCGAGAGAATCAAAAAGTCATGGCTATGCGACTGTACAGCTTGTTAAAAGGGGAAAAAAACATTTAGAATTAGCGATTTTATGAGGCTGATTTTCGATATAGAAGTAGAAGATCATAATAAACAAAAAGAAAAAGAGGAAAAGATAGGTGGAGAAGAATAGTGTTATTTACCAGATTATGAAGACATTTATGAATTAGTTCGATGGGTAGAGTTTGTAGCGTAGATAAATGAAAAAGCTATAGTTTGTTTTGATTTGGCGATTGGCATATGTAGTTAGAAGGGTGGTTCTTATTTTGGGACAGCCCTTTTCGAGCGCCAATTGTTAATTATGGGAATGATTTCAGTGCATGTTTCTCTTTCGAAGACTTAAACTAATGATATCTTCAGCTTGGTTAAACTGAGTGGATATTCCAATCTTGCAAAAAAACTTTTCATTAAAAAAACATGCCGACTCCTAAAAAAGAATGGAAAGTGATGGTATATAATGGCAGGTATTTGGAGAGGATGGAAATAATTAGGGTTCTTAATTGTTTTTATTTAAACGGACAAAAAAGTGCCTACCACATATAAAATGTTTAAATGGGGTGCATTCCATATGATGATCTGTCCAAACTGCCAAAGCAAAGATATTGGAAAAATCGGCATTAATCAATATTACTGTTGGAGCTGTTTTATTGAATTATCATTAGTAAAAGGGGTAATTCATACACATCAAGTTGAAGAGGATGGGAGCTTAAGTTCACTTGATGATTTATTTGAAGAAGATGATCGCCGTTTTATTCTTTAGGTAGTCTTCTGTTCATTTAGCTCAGAAAAAGTGAAAATTGCTTAAGCTTTCGTGAATAAATGATAGCGAGGTGCACTTAGATGGGCAAAACATTAAATACTTTGCTAGTAGTTGGAGCTGGTGTTGCTGTATACAACTATATGCAAAAAAATCATATAATCAGCAATAAACAAATGAAGAAACTGCAAAAACGTGTGATGAAAGCGTTATAAAGTGAAACTTCAATCAGTGAGGGTTTTCTTCATCCCCCACTGATTGTTAGTTGAACCAATCAGGCTTTTATGGGCTAGTTTGACCACCTGGATTTCTCGTTTTCTCTTACCATCCCTTAGGTGGGGATTTTACTGCCCGTTACTGCGTGATAAATTTTTAAAAAGTAGGATGCCGTTTTAGGTATTCCTACTTTTTGCATAAATTCTCCTCGTTCTACTCAAAATATGGTAGGAGGGGATTAGATGGATATTCAGATTAAATGGTATTATCGGTTAGGGTTTTCTCTATTAGTATTTATTGTTCTTTTTATCTTTGTCAAACTATCTCCGATATGGCTGCCAGTTGTAAGTATACTGCTAAAAGTCATTTCTCCATTTATCATCGGTGCATTTATTACGTATTTACTGCATCCTGTCATTGAATGGCTCCATGAAAAAGGATTGCACCGCGGTTTGGCCGTTGCTCTTATTTATATCTTATTTTTTGGCGGAATTGGCTATGGATTTTATAAAGGTATTCCTGTGTTTATCGAACAGCTTGAAGAGTTGACAGAGAGTGCTCCAGAACTTTCTAATCAGTATCGGGATTGGATACAATACATACAAGAAAAAACAAAGGAATGGCCTGAAAATATGCAAGAAAAGGTTGATAATGGCATTGAATCCTTTGAAGTGAAAATGGATGAGCTGTTAACGAAAGTGATTAAAGGGGCTATGGGGATTGTCAATTCCGTTCTTATCATTATGCTTATCCCATTTATATCATTTTATATGTTAAAAGATATAAATGCTGTCAAAAAGGCAACAGCATTTATTACACCTGCTAAATGGAGGAATAGTGGCTCCTTATTTCTTAAAGATGTTAATTTATCTTTAGGCAGCTATATAAGAGGACAATTATTGGTTTGTTTTATTATTGGTTTTATTTCGACCCTATTATTTTGGTTTTTTCATATGAAATATCCTCTTGTTTTAGGAATTATTATTGGCATTACAAATGTCATTCCCTATTTTGGCCCAATAATTGGAGCGGTGCCGGCTGTTATTATTGCAAGCACGATATCTGTTAAAATGCTGCTGATTACGGCCATCATCATCATTGTCTTGCAATTTTTAGAAGGGAATATTTTATCTCCCTTTATTGTAGGGAAAAGCATGCATATGCACCCATTATTTATTATGTTTGCTCTGCTCCTCGGAGGAGAAGTTGGTGGAATAATTGGCATGATTATTGCTGTTCCTGTTCTTTCTATATTGAGAGTAGCTCTTATTCATTTACGTAAGCATTTTGGAAAAAAGACATAGATGGTCTAACATGATACTATATTGACAATACTGCATAATAATCAGTATAATGCGAAATGTAGAATTAAATTTTGATAAAATGTTGATAGATTAAAGTAGATTATAGTCCGCTTAATGCATAGGCATGGCAGAGAGGAATTTCCATAGGCTGCAAGGAATTCTAAGTGAGGGATAATCGAAAGCTAGTTCTTGAATGCAGCTAATCCCTGCCGTAGTTCCGCGTTAAGGAACTAATGAGAGATGGTAGATTTTTTACCGTAATCAGGGTGGTACCGAAAGCATACTTTCGTCCCTGTCCAGGGATGGAAGTTTTTTTTATGCTGAAAAATATCATAATATATCAGAGTATAGTCAAAGTCAAAAATGAACACATTCAGGCGGATTAAAAACGTTTGTCAACAGCCTGATGTATGCTTATTCTTTTATGGAAAAGTATACTTGTATACATATAAGGAGGTAGAATAATGAAAGTTTTAACTGGTTCAGAAATTAGAAGCAAATTTTTAGAGTTTTTCCAAGAAAAAGGCCACACAGTAGAACCTAGTGCATCATTAGTTCCACATGATGATCCATCTTTATTATGGATAAATAGTGGAGTTGCTACATTAAAAAAATATTTTGATGGAAGAGTTATTCCTGAAAATCCAAGAATTACAAATGCGCAAAAATCAATCCGCACAAATGATATTGAAAATGTAGGGAAAACAGCAAGACATCAAACTTTTTTTGAAATGCTAGGTAATTTTTCTATTGGAGATTATTTTAAAGAAAAAGCTATTGATTGGGCTTGGGAATTTCTTACAGATGAGAAGTGGATTGGCTTTGATAAAGAGAAGTTATCGGTAACGGTTCATCCAGAAGATGAAGAAGCATACCAATTCTGGAAGAATAAAATTGGCATTCCTGAGAATCGCATTATTCGTTTAGAAGGTAATTTCTGGGACATTGGAGAAGGTCCAAGTGGTCCTAACACAGAAATTTTTTATGACCGTGGTCCTGAATACGGAAATGATGAAAATGATCCGGAACTTTACCCAGGTGGAGAAAATGATCGTTATTTAGAAGTATGGAATCTTGTATTCTCAGAATTTAATCATAACCCAGATGGTACATATACGCCGCTTCCTAAGAAAAACATTGATACGGGCATGGGGCTAGAGCGCATGGCATCTGTTGTGCAAAATGTACCGACAAACTTTGATACAGACCTGTTTATGCCAATTATTCGTGCAACAGAACAAATTGCCGATGTAAAATATGGGGAACAAAAACAGCTTGACGAAGCTTTTAAAGTGATTGCAGACCATATCCGTACAGTTGCTTTTGCGATTGGGGACGGGGCGCTTCCTTCAAATGAGGGCAGAGGCTATGTTATTCGCAGATTGCTTAGAAGAGCGGTTCGTTATGCGAAAAATATTAATATTAACCGTCCATTTATGTTTGAATTAGTCCCTGTTGTTGGGGAAGTAATGGTAGATTTTTATCCAGAAGTAAAAAATAAAACAGATTTTATCCAGAAAGTAATGAAAAGTGAAGAAGAACGTTTCCATGAAACACTTCATGAAGGATTAACGATTCTTGAAGCAGTTATGAAAAAAGAGAAAGAAGGAAAAAGCACAGTCATTTCTGGTGCCGATATTTTCCGTTTATATGATACTTATGGATTCCCTGTAGAGTTAACAAGCGAATATGCAGAGGAACAAGGAATGGAATTAGATCTGGAAGGTTTTGAGCAGGAAATGGAAAGCCAGCGAAATCGCGCCCGCAGCGCACGTCAAGAAGTGGACAGCATGCAAGTTCAAACAGGCGTTCTTGGCGATATTACTGTAAGCAGTGAATTTGTTGGCTATGAAGCGTTAACCGTTGAATCAACGATTGTTGCGTTGCTTCAAGAGGGAGAGATAATATCTAGCGCATCAGCAGGGAAAGAAATTCAATTTATTTTGGATCAAACACCTTTTTATGCAGAAAGTGGCGGACAAATTACTGATATCGGTACATTAAAAGCAACGGGTGTTTTAGTAAAAATAAAAGATGTCCAAAAAGCGCCGAACGGACAAAATCTTCATAGAGGAATAGTAGAAGAAGGAACTGTTTCTTTAAATGACAAAGTGACAGCGAGTGTGGATGCAAGCAATCGTTCGAAAATTATTAAAAACCATACAGCTACACACTTGCTTCATCAAGCATTAAAGGATGTGCTTGGAACACATGTTAATCAAGCAGGTTCTTTAGTGCAAAGTGATCGTTTGCGTTTTGACTTTTCACATTTTGGACAAATTACAGCAGATGAATTAGAAAATATCGAAAAAATCGTCAATGAAAAAATTTGGGAAAGCATAGCTGTTTCCATTGAACATAAAAATATTGATGAAGCGAAAGCAATGGGAGCCATGGCTTTATTTGGCGAAAAATACGGAAAAGTCGTTCGTGTTGTTCAAGTAGGAGATTTTAGTTTAGAATTATGTGGAGGATGCCACGTTGACAATACTTCTGCAATCGGACTATTTAAAATTGTTTCAGAAGCTGGAATTGGAGCAGGAACACGAAGAATTGAAGCTGTAACAGGACAAGCAGCATATCAGCAATTAACAGATCAAATCAGCTTGTTAAAGCAAGCTTCTGCTAAACTAAAAACAAGTCCAAAAGATATTGTGGTACGAATTGACGGGTTAATGGCAGAAACGAAGCAGCTTCAAAGAGAAAATGAATCATTGGCTGCAAAAATCAGCAATATTGAAGCAGGCAATCTAGTGAATAATGTAAAAGAAATTAATGGTGTTAATGTGCTAATTGCCAATATCCAAGGTGTGGATATGAACAACTTGCGTACGATGGCCGATGATTTAAAACAAAAGATTGCTTCTGTTGTCATTGTGCTTGGAAGCGTTAATGAAGGAAAAGTAAACATCATTGCAGGGGTAACAAAAGATTTAATTGAAAAAGGATTCCATGCAGGGAAAATTATCAAAGAAGTTGCAACACGCTGCGGAGGCGGAGGCGGAGGCCGTCCAGATATGGCCCAAGCAGGAGGGAAAGATCCTTCTAAATTACAAGATGCTCTACAATTTGTAGAAGAATACGTGAAATCCGTTTGATATTATCAGCAACTAGTGTAAAATGTAGATAACTACTAAAGCAGTCGTTTTTAATAGAAAATGAGGTGTTGTTTGATGAGTTCATTCGATAAAACGATGAGATTTAACTTTCCTGAAGAACCATATGAACATGATGTGAAGGAAGTATTATATCAAGTATATGATGCACTTCAAGAAAAAGGCTATAATCCCATTAATCAAATAGTCGGTTATCTGCTTTCGGGAGATCCTGCTTATATCCCGAGGCATCTGGATGCACGTAACATCATTCGTAAATTAGAACGAGATGAAATTATAGAAGAGCTGGTAAAATCCTATTTAAAACAGCAGCGAGAGGAATAGTATAAATGCGAACCATGGGCTTGGATGTAGGCTCAAAAACAGTAGGAGTATCTATAAGCGATGCTTTTGGCTGGACAGCACAAGGTATAGAAACAATTAAAATTGATGAAGATAAAAAGGAATTTGGCATTAAAAGAATAGGGCTATTGATTGTTGAACATGATGTGAGTAAAATAGTGGTTGGACTTCCTAAAAACATGAATGGCAGCATTGGCTTTCGTGGGGAAGCAAGCATGGACTATGCAAAATTGCTTGAAGAAGAATTTGGGCTGCCAGTAATTCTGTGGGACGAACGTTTAACAACAATGGCTGCTGAAAGAATCCTTTTAGAAGCAGATGTCAGCAGGAAAAAAAGAAAAAAAGTAATAGACAAAATGGCAGCATCAATGATTCTACAAGGCTATTTAGATAGCCAGAAATAATGAGGTGGAAAAAATGGAACATGGTGAAACAAATACAATTACAGTAGTAGATGAAGAGGGCAACGAGCAGTTATGCGAGATCCTTTTTACATTTGAATCAGAAGAGTTTGGCAAGTCTTACGTTTTATATTATCCAATTGGAGAAGATGATGACGAGGACGAAGAAATTGATATTCATGCATCTTCTTTTATTCCAAACGAAGAAACACGCGACGGAGAGTTATCTCCAATTGAAACAGAAGAAGAATGGGATCTAGTAGAAGAAATGCTGAATACTTTCCTTTCCAATCAAGAAGAAGAATAAAAATAAAAAGCGGCCAATTTAAATTGGCTGCTTTTTATTTTGGCTATTCTCGTATAGATTGTTGCTTTTAAAATCTGTAGTCTGCATACACCTTGCTTTTTGCTAAGCGAGAGTTGAGCCTCTTGTCTGTCTCGCTTTTCAAAGCAGGAGTCTAACGTATATGTCGGCTGCTAAACATTTCTTTCCTATTTTCTTTTTCTAAAACAAAAAGCTTTGAGAAAATAGCATTTATTTTAGGAAATATATCCTAAAGGTTGAGTGTTTTGATATAGGGAAGATGGAACATATCCTCTTGCATATTCGGCCTTTCGCCAAAACTTGCGACTTTTAAGGTCATAATATAGTATAATGAGTCGAGATATGAGATTTTTTGGGCAGACATGCTCTACATCTAGGAGGGAAATATGTGTCTTTAGATAAAGAGGGGAATAATGGAACAAAAAATAAAAAAGAGCTTTTTTTAGAAAATTTAGCAGACAGACAAAATGAAGCGAAAGTTGTAAGAAGAGTTGTACTTGTGGCTGCAGCGGCATTAGTGCTGATTATTGGTATTGCATCATTAAGCATCTTCTTATATATTAATTCTGCACTAAAGCCAGTTGAGCCAAATAGCAAAAAAGAAATCGTTGTAGATATTCCAATCGGTTCAAGTGTATCTTCTATTTCACAAACATTAGAAGATAAAGGAATGATAAAAAATGCTCGTGTGTTTAAATATTATGTGAAATTTAAAAATGAGTCGGATTTTATGGCAGGAGAATACCATATGAATCCTTCTATGACCTTTACGCAGATTATTGATAGTTTAAAAACGGGGAAAATCATGCAAAAGCCTGTTTTTTCCATCACTATCCCGGAAGGAAAACAATTGGATGAAATAGCAGCTGCGATTGCCAAAAAAACGAATCAAAAAGAATCGGATATTATTAAACAATTGAATAATGAGACATTCATTCAATCAATGA
Organism: Niallia nealsonii; assembly: GCF_002835805.1. Taxonomy (GTDB): domain Bacteria; phylum Bacillota; class Bacilli; order Bacillales; family Cytobacillaceae; genus Niallia; species Niallia nealsonii. The sequence continues at coordinate 59,188 of NZ_PISE01000013.1, forward strand.
TGAATAAATATCCAGATTTATTAACAACAGAAATAATGGCAAAGGATGTAAAGCATCCGTTAGAAGGATATCTTTTCCCAGCTACCTATTCTTTTTATAAAAAAAATCCATCGCTTGAGGAGATTGTTTCCGTCATGCTGGATAAAACCGTAAATGTTGTTCAGGAATATGAAGTGGAAATAGCAGATCAAGAATTATCAGTTCATCAATTTTTGACGATGTCCTCTTTAATTGAAAAAGAAGCAACGAAAAAAGCAGACCGCAATAAAATTGCGAGTGTGTTTTATAATCGGATAAAAGAAAAAATGCCGTTGCAGACAGACCCGACTGTTTTATATGCACAAGGCAAGCATAAAGCAAAAGTAACATATAAAGATTTGGAAGTAGATTCTCCGTATAATACTTATCAAAATAAAGGTCTTCCTCCTGGGCCAATCGCAAATGCAGGTGTGATGTCTATGGAAGCAGCTTTGCATCCTGAAAAAACGGATTATCTATACTTCTTGGCATCAAAAGATGGAAAAGTTTATTTTTCTACAACATTGGAAGAACATAATAAATTGAAGGCAAAATATATTTCCAATAATTGATTTGTTGAATAATGAAAAGGGGAAGCAGATTAATTAGCTTTCCCTTTTATTTTATGTTAAAATAGTACAAGTGTTTTTAGATATTTTATTATTTTTATGAAATAATTTTTTTCTATTTATTATATTGTATGGGGAAGTATTGAAGGTTGGGTTCTTATAAAAAGAAGCTAACTATTTTCAGGTAGAGATTTTTTTAAGGATAAGGCTTTGTTAGCATATGAGGATATGAGAGCCAAGTAACAGGGCCTATTTAGAAGAGAGAACAATGAGGTGGAAGAAATGCAAGAAGATAAAATAACGGCATATATTGAGGCTTTGGTTCCGCAAAGAACAAAAGAGATAGAGGAAATTGAAAACTATGCCCATGATAATGATGTGCCGATTATGGAGCTTGTTGGTATAGAATCTTTGCTGCAGCTCTTACGCATTCACAAGCCGAAAACAATTCTCGAAATAGGAACAGCGATTGGCTATTCAGCTATAAGAATGGCAGATGCTTTGCCAAATACTACAATAGTAACGGTTGAAAGAGATGAACAGCGTTATAAAATTGCCGAACAAAATGTGGCTAAGTTAAATAAACAAAAGCAAATTAAACTCATTTATGGGGATGCTTTTGAAGTGGAAAATTTAGTGGAGCAATACGGTCCATATGATGTATTATTTATTGATGCAGCCAAAAGTCAATACCGCAAATTTTTTGATATATATACAAAACAGCTTTCAGATGAAGGCATTATTTTCACCGATAATGTATTGTTTCACGGTTTAGTAGCCCAAAGCAATATTGAAAGCAGAAATGTTAGAGCATTAGTGCGGAAAATTAACAATTATAACGAGTGGCTAATGAGTCATCCAGAGTATGAAACAGTCATTTTACCTGTTGGAGATGGAATAGCCATTAGCAAAAAGAGGAGATAATGATGAAGAAACCTGAACTATTAGTTACACCAAATCATGTTGATGATATACTGCCCCTTATAAAAAGTGGTGCAGATGCATTTGTAATAGGAGAGCAGAAGTTTGGACTTCGTTTAGCGGGTGAATTCAATCGTGAGGATGTAAAAAAGGCGATTGAATTAGCACATGCAAATGATAAAAAAGTGTATGTAGCAGTAAATGCTATTTTTCATAATGATAAAATGGATGATCTTTATGCTTATCTCCCATTTTTAAAGGAAGCAGGAGCAGATGCTGTTATTTATGGTGATCCTGCTGTTTTAATGGTTGCTCGTGAAGCTGCTCCAGAATTAAAGCTTCATTGGAGCACAGAAACTACTGGAACCAATTGGTATACATGCAATTATTGGGGCAAAAAAGGTGCAAAAAGGGCGGTCTTAGCAAGAGAGCTCAGCATGGACAGCATTATTGAAATAAAAGAACATGCTGAAGTAGAAATTGAGATTCAAGTACATGGAATGACGACAATGTTTCAGTCAAAACGCTCTCTTTTGAAACATTATTTTCAATATCAAGGAAAAGAGCAAGAAATGGATGAACAAAGAACGGAAAAAGATTTATTTTTACATGATAAAGAAAGAGAAAATAAATATCCAATCTTTGAAGATGAAAATGGCACTCATATTATGAGTCCTAATGATATTTGCATTGTAGATGAAATGCAAGATTTAATCGAGGCAGGCATTGATTCCTTTAAAATTGATGGGTTATTAAAAGACTCTTCTTATATCGAAAAAGTAACAAGCATTTACCGAAAAGCTATTGATATGTGTGTAGATGATCCAGATCAGTATGAGGAAGAAAAAGATTCTTTCCTTGCAGAAATCGAAAAAATTCAGCCAGTAAATAGACCACTTGATACAGGATTTTTCTTTAAGGAAACTGTTTATTAAGAAGGGAAAAGGAGGAAAGAGCATATGACAATCGTTAAAAATCCAATATCTGAAATAAGAGATGGAAAAAGAGTGATCGTTAAAAAGCCAGAATTATTGGCTCCCGCAGGAAACTTAGAAAAGTTAAAGATTGCTGTTGCTTATGGGGCAGATGCAGTATTTATTGGCGGCCAGGAATATGGACTACGTTCCAATGCAGGTAATTTCACTTTTGCTGAAATGAAAGAAGGAGTGGAATTCGCTAAAGAATATAATGCAAAAGTGTATGTAACAACAAATATTTTTGCACATAATGAGAATATTGATGGATTAGAAGATTATTTAGCAGGATTACAAGATGCTGGGGTACATGGAATTATCGTTGCCGATCCATTAATTATTGAAACATGCCGCAGGGTAGCTCCAGAAGTTGAAGTGCATTTAAGTACACAACAATCACTTTCTAACTGGAAAGCTGTGCAATATTGGAAAGAAGAAGGATTAGAGCGTGTCGTTTTAGCACGGGAAACAAGTGCTGAAGAAATTATCGAAATGAAAGAAAAAGTCGATATTGAGATTGAGACATTTATCCATGGTGCAATGTGTATTGCATACTCTGGAAGATGTACATTGAGCAACCACATGACTGCACGTGATTCAAACAGGGGCGGATGCTGCCAAAGCTGCCGCTGGGATTATGATTTATATAAATTAGAGGATAATAAAGAAAATCCTTTATTTGCAAATGAAGATTCTCCATTTGCAATGAGTCCAAAGGATTTAAAATTAATTGAATCCATTCCTGGCATGATTGAAATCGGCATTGATAGTTTAAAAATCGAAGGAAGAATGAAATCTATCCATTATATTGCTACAGTAGTAAGTGTATATCGCAAAGTTATTGATGCCTATTGTGCTGATCCAGATAATTTTGTTATTAATGAAGAATGGTTAAAAGAACTGGATAAATGTGCAAATCGGGAGACAGCTCCTGCCTTTTTTGAAGGACAACCAGGATATGAAGAGCAAATGTTTGGCAATCATAGCAAAAAGACAACTTTTGATTTTGCTGGATTAGTGCTTGATTATGATGCAGAAACACAAATTGTAACATTGCAGCAACGCAATCATTTTAAAACAGGACAAGAATTAGAGTTTTTTGGTCCGGAAATCAATAATTTTACAATGGTTGTAGATACAATTTGGGATGAAAATGGAGAAGTTTTGGATGCGGCAAGACATCCGATGCAAATCGTAAAATTTAAAGTAGACCATCCTGTGTTTCCTAATAACATGATGCGAAAGGAGCTCTAATTGCATGCAACGTAAACCAGTTGTAATTGGGGTCGCCGGCGGATCTGGTTCAGGGAAAACGAGCGTCTCTAAAGCAGTTTTTGAAAGCTTTAATGATCATTCTATTTTAATGATTGAACAAGACTTTTATTATAAAGATCAAACAAATTTGCCTTTTGAAGAAAGGTTGAAAACAAATTATGATCACCCACTGGCATTTGACACAGAGCTGTTGATCGATCATATTGAGAAGTTGCTTCGTTATGAAACAATAGAAAAGCCTGTATATGACTATAATATTCATACGAGATCGAAAGAGACGATCACTGTAGAGCCAAAAGATGTTATCATTATTGAGGGAATTTTGATTTTAGAGGATGAGAGACTTCGTGATCTGATGGATATTAAATTGTTTGTCGATACAGATGCTGATCTAAGGATTATTAGAAGATTAAAAAGAGACATTCAGGATCGTGGACGGACAATGGATTCTGTTATTGATCAATATGTTAATGTTGTTCGGCCAATGCATAATCAATTTATCGAGCCAACTAAAAGATATGCAGATATCATTATTCCAGAAGGTGGACAAAATCATGTTGCCATTGATTTAATGGTAACCAAAATACAAACAATCCTTGAACAAAAGTCACTTTTATGAAACAATAGCAGATAATAACCAGGCTTTCTGTTAAATTACTTTGATGATTTTGGTTCATGAACCTCGTTAGCACTTATAAACGTTAAAAGGCCATGAGAAACATTTGTTATTTATGAATGAATCAAAAATTTTTTATCAATAGTCATTAGCGTAGCCAATAGATAAAATAATTTTTCATTTTTTAGGTTTATAAGGAATTTTCGTATAAATGATTCTATTCTTGGCAAGTTATGTATATCATTACTATTACAAAATGAAAAAAGGGCTTTCTTTTTTCCGTAATACGTATTAAACTCTTCCTATTAGAATAAGTACGCGCGTCTTATCGGACGCGCTAAATTTCTTATACATAAAAAAACAACTATTCCTAAACAAAATGATTGTTATGGAAACTAGAAGGAGTGGAAGAACACAATGGAAAAAGTATTTCCGATGACATTGGCTGGTAAAGAAAAATTAGAACAAGAGTTAGAACAATTAAAAACGGTAAAAAGAAAAGAAGTAGTAGAACGCATTAAAATTGCAAGAAGCTTTGGAGATTTATCAGAGAACTCTGAATACGATTCGGCGAAAGAAGAGCAAGCATTTGTGGAAGGCCGTATTACAACAATTGAAAATATGATTCGTAATGCAAAAATTATTTCAGAAGCTGAATTAGATCGAGATAAAGTATCATTAGGCAGCTCTGTTACATTTATTGAACTTCCTGATGGAGATGAAGAAACATATACTATTGTCGGTAGCGCAGAAGCAGATCCATTTGAAGGGAAAATTTCTAATGATTCTCCAATTGCTAAAAGTCTTATTGGCAAAAAAGTTGGCGATAAAGTAGTTGTACAAACTCCTGGCGGAGAAATGAATGTACAAATTGTAACTATTAAATAAAAGCTTTAAAATATAGTTTGAAATAAAAGCACCTCGTCAAGACTTTTGATGAGGTGTTTTTTTATGTGGAGAAAGAGAATAATTGGTATAGGAATTATTTTAATGGTGGGGCTGGCTTGTTTGCTTGCACGTTTAGTACAAGTGCAGCTAGTTGAAACAAAACATTTTACAAAACATAACATTAATTTAACAGAAGCAAGCGTTAAGCAGCGATCCGAAGAAATTGTATTAGATAATGGAAGGGGAGGGTTTTTAGATAAGGATGGAAATTTCCTTACCCATCAGACACAATCGGTTTTAATCCTTTTTCCTTTTCTGAAAAGTATGGACTGGAACAAGAGCAAAGTAGCAGAAATTATAGGGGTTTCTGAATATCAGTTACAGGATGCAGTAAAAACGGCAAAAGCTCCTATTGTTTTTGGAGGAGATGATCCTATTAGTTTAACAGATTTGCAGCGAGAAGCTATCAATAAAATGGCGATACCAGGGGTGTTTGCTGTGGAAAAAAAAGATAGTCTCAAAAATAATTTGGCAGAACAGCTTCTTGGAATAACAGGCCAAAATGAGGAGTTATTAGCAAAAAGATATCCAGACAAAAAACTCTCTTTTAACACACTAATAGGACTTACGGGCATGGAAAAAAGCTTTGATGAGTTTCTTTTGCCTGATGGAGAAGCAAAATTAGTCTATCATGTGGATGGTATAGGAAAGCCATTGTTTGGCATTAACGTTAAATATGTAGAACCGGCAAACCCCTTTTATCCTGTTAATGTAAAAACGACTATAAATAAAGACCTTCAAGAAACAGCGGAGAAATTGGTGGACGAGCAAGGTATAAAAAAAGGGGGATTGGTTTTGTTAGACTTAGAAACCAATTCTGTAGCAGCGATGGTTTCTAGACCTGCGATTAATAAACAAAGCCCCTATGAAACAGAAGGAATAAACAATTTTATGCTAAAGCAGCAAATTGTCGGATCTGTGTTTAAAACAGTTGTAGCAGCGGCTGCTATTGATTATAAATTAGATGATGACAAGCGAATGTTTAACTGCAGTCAAAAGATTAATGGTGATCCTGATCCAAACTATCAACATGGAATGTTAAATTTTACAAATAGTTTTGCAGTCAGCTGTAATAATACATTTGCAACAATTGCCAAGGAATTAAAAAATATAGATGCGAATATATTAGAAAATTATGCAGAGAAATTATCGTTAACACAAATCGTTGGCTGGGAGGGAGCCATCTACCATACGAAAAATTTTAAACAATTGCAGGATGAGGAAAAGGGAAGAGTATTTTTAACAGAAGAGGCCAAAAAGGATAATAATTTTGTTGCATTAACTGGGATTGGCCAAAATGAAGTCAGAGTAACTCCACTTGCAGTCGCCAATATGATGGCAACGATCGCACGAGGAGGAGAAAAACAAAATGTGCGCATTGCATCAGAAATACAGTATAAAAACCGAAGCACCCTTTTAAAATTTAAGCAAGAAGACTTATCGGGGGATACGATATCTCCTTATACTGCAGCAAGATTGCAAAAATTACTTCGAGAAGTGATTGTAAATGAAAGAGGTACAGGCAGCTGGTTTCAAGATTTGCCATATGAAGTGGCAGGAAAATCAGGAACAGCAGAGACAGATGTGATGATAGAAGGAAAGCAGCTCCATAATAAATGGTTCGCTGGCTACTTTCCTTATGATAAGCCAAGATATGCACTAGTTACAGTCAATTTAGGCGTTTTTGCTGATGAAGGAGGAGTAAATCCATTATTCGCTGACATGGTTAAATCTGTTTATAAGTATGATCTAAAGTCAAAATAACCAGCAGATCGCAGCATACTGTCCTTTAATACTTTTCACTATTGCTTTCTCATGGTAGAATATGTACAGTCTTAATAAATGTATGGTTAGTTACATAACCATACAAATAAATACAATCACCATTGACTGGAACAGAGAAATAGGAGGAGAAACACTTTGAATAGTGAAGATAATACAAATAATCGAAGTCGTTCTGAGCAGCGCTCCAAAAGAAAAAAAACCAATTTAATTTTAAATAGTTTAATCGTAATAGTCATACTGCTAATTGTATTTGTATCTTATACAATTTTCGGCTCCAAAGATGAAGCGAATGGAGATAAAACAGTTAAGGAAAAAACTGCGGAAACAAAAAAAGACAATAATACAACAGAAACTGTTAATGGAAATACAGATGAATCCACTAATTCTGATGAAGAAAAAACGCTAGAGGAAGACGAGTCTAAAACAGAAGAAGAAGCAATTGTAACAGAAGGAGGCAGTGATTCCAATGTTGTGAAAACAATTGAAAATCCTTCATGGGAATCTGTTGATACTACACAAACAGGTGAGCATAAAGCGGTTTATTCTGACGGACCAGATTGGGATGAACAAGTGAAGGCATTAGCGTATGGTTCAGGCTTAGATGAGTCCGATATGGTAATCTGGTTTTTAGGGAATAATAACCACGACCCTCAGAAGTCAATTGGTACCGTATCATCTAAAGATAAATCCAAAAAATATCGTGTGTATATTGAATGGATCGACCAAAAAGGATGGAAACCTGTAAAAGTAGAAGAAATCAAAGACTTAAATATAAGATAAAAATAAAAAATGTGGGTGAACATCATCCACATTTTTTATTTATACATAAAATTAGCTTTTTAAAATAAATATTATCTGTTTTTTGCTTTAAAATGAACGACTGCGGTAAAATAAGGTCTCCCGTTGTCGCTAATAGCCATTTGATGGCTAACAGAATAAACACCTAAAAAGATGCCTTTGTTTATATCAATTTGCTCATTGATTTTTTTTTCTAAAGTCCTTAAATTATCTGCTTCAAAAAATTCAATTTTATCCTCAATTATGTCTAGATGAAAGTTCATTTCACTCTTCCTTTCCTATAAACTAATCCTTATTTTATCATACGTTATTTATCTTTTATTATAGAATGAAAAGTATTTTTTAAAGGAATTCAATCCCAAAATCAAATCAAAAACATACTATGTTTATAGGAATAATATATTTAATAAAGAGGTGTGGACTTTGGGAAATGAGTTTGCTGAGATTTTTGAAAAATGGGCTGATACTTATGATGAAAGCATAAAAAGTGATGCAGAATATAAAGAAGTATTTTTTGATTATGATAAAATTTTACAAGAAGTTGCAAAGCGAGCTTTTGGCCATGTTCTAGAATTTGGTCCTGGGACTGGAAATCTGACCGTAAAATTATTAAATAAGGGTTTGAGTGTTACAGCGATTGAGCCATCACAAGCGATGCGCAAGCACGCAAAAGAAAAATTAGGAGAAAAGGCGATAATAAAAAATGGAGATTTTCTTGTCTTTGAAATAACAGAGAATCCACAAACGATTGTCAGCACATATGCATTTCATCACCTGACAGATAAGGAAAAACGGAAGGCGGTAGAGTTATATAGTAATTTCTTGCCTAGTGGTGGTAAAATAGTTTTTGCAGATACGATGTTTACATCAAATGATAAATATTTGCAAACGATTAATGATGCAGTAAAAAAAGGCTATCCAAATTTAGCAGAAGATTTAAAACGTGAATATTATACAACTATTCCTATCTTAACGGAAATATTTCAGGATAATGGATTTACCGTTAAGTTTGAACAGTTTAATGATTTTGTCTGGATTATGGAAGGAGTCAAAAAAGGAGAAGAAGACGAAAAATGAAAATAGCAATCATTGGAGCAATGGAAGAAGAAGTAGCTTTATTAAGAGAGAGAATAACGAATAAAAAGGAGCAGCAAATTGCAGGTTTTCAATTTATAGAAGGAAGTTTATTTGATAAAGAGGTAGTATTATTGCGTTCAGGCATTGGGAAAGTAAATGCAGCAATGAGTACGACGATTTTATTAGAAAATTTTAAACCGGACTATTTGATTAATACAGGGTCAGCAGGAGGACTTAATCCAAAGCTGAATGTAGGTGATGTGGTTATTTCCAAAGAAGTGCGTCATCATGATGTGGATGCAACCATATTTGGATATGAGTACGGCCAAGTACCACAAATGCCTGCTGCTTTTGAAGCAAATGCTGAACTTGTTCAGATCGCTGAAACTTGTGCGAAAGAGGTAGGAGATCATGCAGTTGTAAAAGGATTGATTACAACCGGAGATTCTTTTATTAATGATCCAGAAAAAGTGGCATTTATTCAAAGTAAGTTTCAAGGACTGCAGGCTGTTGAAATGGAAGCAGCTGCGATTGCACAAGTTGCTTACCAATATAAACTGCCATTTGTCATTATTCGTTCTTTATCAGATATTGCTGGGAAAGAGTCACATCTTTCTTTTGATCAATATTTAGAAAAAGCAGCTGTTCATTCGGCAAATTTAGTAATGACAATTGTTTCTAAAATAAGCTAATGCCACATGTTTTAACAATATTCATCTAAAATAGTGGAGACTCTAAGAAAAATACTTAGAGTCCACTTCTTTTCAAATCCTACTTTTCCACTCTGTATAATTATTTGTAAAAATAATTGTAAAACTCCTCTATATTTTTAATACAGCTGTAAAAATAAAAGGCAAAGGGAGGAAATGCCTTGAAGATTTTTCAGAATGTCCATCAATTAATTGGAAATACTCCAATGGTAGAACTGACGCATTTTTTCTTGCCCCAAAAAGTGCGCTTATTTGCGAAATTAGAATATTACAATCCCGGAGGTAGCATTAAAGATAGATTAGGAATGGAACTAATTAAGGATGCCTTAAAAACAGGGAAAATACAAAAGGGTAGTACTATTATTGAACCGACTGCAGGCAACACTGGAATTGGTTTGGCGCTTGCTGCCTTAAATCAAGATATTGATGTTATATTTTGTGTACCAGAAAAATTCAGTATAGAAAAACAACAAATTATGAGGGTGTTAGGTGCCAAAATTGTTCATACAAAAACAGAACTAGGCATAAAAGGAGCTATTCAAAAGGCAAAAGAGCTTCAAAAACAAATACCGAACTCTTATATTCCAGGACAATTTGAAAATCCTGCAAACCCAAATACCTATTATCAAACATTAGGGCCGGAAATTTGGAAGCAAATGGATCATAAAGTGGATGTTTTTGTTGCAGGTGCTGGGTCTGGAGGAACATTTATGGGAACAGCTCGATTCTTAAAAGAGCAGAATCAACAAATAAGAACTATTATTGTTGAACCAGAAGGATCCATTTTAAATAAAGGAAAACTTGGGCCTCATAAAACAGAAGGAATTGGTATGGAGTTTTTGCCTGAGTTTATGGATGCCTCTTATATTGATCAAATTTACACGATAAGCGATGAGGAGGCTTTTGAAAAAGTAAAAGAGGTGGCTAGAAAAGAAGGGCTGCTCGTTGGAAGTTCTTCTGGAGCTGCATTGCAGGCAGCTCTTCTGGAAGCAAAAAATGCAACAGAGGGAACAAATATTGTCGTTGTTTTCCCAGACAGCAGTGATCGTTATATGAGCAAAAAAATATTTGAGGGAGGTATGTAACTTGAAACGAAAAACCAAGCTTATTCACGGAGGCATTTCAGGAGATCTTCATACAGGAGCAGTAAATGTGCCAATCTATCAAGTAAGTACGTATAAGCAAGAGGGAGCAGGCAATCATAAAGGGTTTGAATATTCAAGAACGGGAAACCCAACAAGACACGCATTGGAGGAATTGATTAAAGATTTAGAAAGTGGGAAAAGAGGTTTTGCATTCAGTTCTGGGATGGCGGCAATTACGGCTGTTATGATGCTGTTTAAACAAGGGGATCATATTCTTCTAACAGATGATGTGTATGGCGGCACATTTCGAGTGATGACAAAAGTATTAACCAAATTTGGAATAGAAGCTACTTTTGTTGATACAAGTAACATCAACAATATTCAAGAAGCCATACAAAAGAATACAGTTGCATTATATTTAGAAACACCAACAAATCCTTTATTAAAAATTACCGATATAAAAGCAGCCTCGACTTTAGCAAAAGAACATGGCTTATTAACGATTGTGGATAATACATTTTCGACTCCTTACTTTCAAGTACCTCTTACATTAGGTGCGGATATTGTCTTGCATAGTGCTACCAAATATTTAGGAGGCCATAGTGATGTTATATCTGGATTAGTCGCAGTAAATGATGATGCCTTAGGAAATGACCTGCATTTTATACAAAATTCAACAGGTGGAATTCTTGGACCAAATGATTCGTGGCTGTTAATTCGAGGCATTAAAACACTAGGTATCCGTATGGAGGAACATGAAAGAAATGCAAAGAAAATTGTTTCTTTTTTATCTAAACATCCTCAAGTCGAAAAAATATACTATCCAGGACTGCCAGCACATCCTAATCATGAAATTAGCAAACGACAAGCGTTAGGATTTGGTGGGATGATAAGTTTTGATGTAGGCAGTGAGGAGAAAGCATCTAATTTATTAAGCAAGTTGAAATATTTTACACTTGCAGAAAGCCTTGGTGCTGTAGAAAGTTTGATTTCTGTTCCAGCTAAAATGACACATGCATCTATTCCAAAAGAAAGAAGAGCAGAACTTGGCATAACGGATGGATTAGTGAGGATTTCTGTTGGATTAGAAGATGTAGACGATTTAATAGAAGATTTAAAACAAGCATTAGAGTCATAAATGCTGGAAAGGAAAGCTTTGACCAAAAATAGTGGTCAAAGCTTTTTATCGCCCATTAAGGAGCTATTGCCCCTAAGAGAAAACGAGAAATCTTAAAAGCATGATTGAAGTTTCGCTTTATCATTTTGTTATCCCTAATAGCAAATAAATTAGCAGTTAGTGATGGTTACAATCATTTTTCTCTCTTTTTTAATGGTTGTTAATTTCCAATTTTACTATTAATTTCATAAGGAGAAGAAATTGCTGGTATGATAAAGTAAGAAAATAGATAACTAGATAAAAAGGGGGAGAAAAATGGAGAAGGCATTAAAAGATCTAATGGGGAAAATAGTAGACTTTAAAAGATTTGCGATTGTTTTATTAGCTGTAGGCGTCTTTTTTTATTTAGGTGTTATCATTCCAACTCCCGATAAAACAGAAATAAATACTGCTGTAATGATGATGATGACATCTGCTTGTTTAGGTGGATCTATTTTCTTTTTCGCAAAAGCAAAAAAATTAAAAAATAAATTAAATGAACTATCTAATAAATAAAGAAAAAGAGACTAGCTTTTAAGGGGAACTTAAAGACTAGTCTCTTTTTTTGCTGTTTTCATAAACTTTGCTGCTTTTAAAGAAGTAGGTTGATTTTCGTTCCAGGATGCCCGCTTTCTGTGGGGCGGGCCGTGAGCCTCCTCAGTGGGATCTCACCTGTCCCGCGCTAATCCCACAGGAGTCTCGCGCCTTTCACTCCAATCAGCCTGTTTTAACCATGGATTTACTCATGGAAACTATCCGAAAAATAACAATCTTTTAGAAAATAGCTTTTTTTTAAAGGCTAAAGGAGAAAAACTTATTGTCAGAATTAATTCTGTTTTTTTGCCTATTTTCTGAAAAATAAGTTTACAAAAATGGTAATAGAGGATATAATTACCAATGTAAACAAATTATTTCTTAAAGGAGGTTGAATAATATGAAAAAGCATATCGTTGTATCAGCATGTTTATTAAATGAAAGCACAAAAATTTTATATGCAATCAACACAAATTCAACCTATAAGGAATGGAAGAGCTAGTTTACGATAAATTCTGTCTATCCAACCGCAGGTGAATGGTGTCCTGCGGTTTTTTATACCATTTTTAGGGAACCGCAGGGATTCATCTCTCTGCGGTTTTTTGTGTGATTTTTTCATAAATTTTTACATTTTTTATAAAAAAAGTAATTATGGATAGGAAAGGGGGTGAAATGATGACACTAAATTTATTGTTTTTTACCATTATAATCAAAAAATATGAAAAGACATCAGAAGAAATTAACCATGAACAGGAAATAAATCGAATTATGGATGAACATAACAGAAGGAATATCTTGATAGGGGGTTCGCCGCGCATCTAATGATAAAAAACGAAAGGAGTGAAAAAGAATGACCTTAAATATGTTGTTTTTTACCATTACGATAAAAAAGTAAAACAATCAGAAAAGGAACTTTTAGCAGAGCAGCAAATAGCAGAAATTATGGAAGAAAATAAAAGCAAACACTATTACATGAGTCGCTTTTAAATGACATAAATAGAAAGGTGTTGAGGTATTATGATTATAAAACTACAAAATCGGCAAAAAATCTTCTGGGTGGAGAAGGATTCTACCTAACGGCTTAAACACTGGAGAAAATCTAATGAATGTATATATATTATTGCTGACCTTGAAGTGGAGAAGAAAAAGGTAAATTATTTTTTATTGAATTTAAAAACCACAAGTGACCATCACTTGTGGTTTTTCCCCTATCTTATGGAAATGAATTTAGTTTTTGACGAAACGATACTCTAACAGATGTTTTAAATCAGTAATTTGTTCTAATATTTTTTCGCCTACATTTGTTTCCAGTACTTTTTTTCTTCTAAGCTCACGATCTACTATTCTTTTTACTGATAAAACATCTGTACCATTCTGAAGCACATCTTCTTTGGAAGTAAATTGTTTATGTGCAACAAGCTGCATCCCATATGAATTATATAAAAGGGTATATCCAGCAATCCCAGTTTTTGATTGGTAGGCTTTAGAAAATCCGCCGTCGATAACGATCATTTTTCCCTTTGCCTTAATTGGATTTTCTCCGTTTATTTCTTCAACAGGAGTGTGTCCATTAATGATATGCCCTTGATCTGGATTTAAATCAAATTCAGCTAAGATATTTCGGCAAATGTTTTCATCTTCCCGCAATTTATAATAAGCATTTTTTTCTTCTTTATGTGTTTTTTTATCTTTAATAAAATAACGTTCAAATGTCGTCATGTCTTTTTTTCCGAATAGCGAAGAATTTTCACCAGACCATAAATACCAAATCATATCTGTTGCTAAATCATCGGTTGTTTCGGGATGAGCAAAGCCAGCTTTTAAATAATACTCAAAAATATCCAACAATTTTTTGCCTGCATACTCTTGTCCATCAATGACCATTGTTTTCATCGTTCCATCATTGTTGAGTGGAATACAGCCATGAATCAGAAGATTTCCATTATAAGGAAGATAGAGGCTGCCTTTTTTCATTAGAAAATTCATATGCCTGGCGAGTTTTTCTGAATGCTGAATGGCAAATAATAATTTTTCCAGTACTTCTTCTTCTTCTTTTAATAGCAATCCAGGATTTTCAGGATTAACTGTTGCAAAACATGTGTTTTCTAGCTGGTAGGTAATATCATTTAATTCAATGGTATTATTGTAGTAATTTATTTTTTCTAATAATAGTCTTCGCTTCATATGGAAATCTGCGCGTCTTTTAATAATGGCACTTTCCAATTTAAATTGAATAATAGAAATAGCTTGATGAATTTTTGTTATTTGCAATATTTCTTCTGCAGAAACATTACTTTCTTTTGAGGCTTTTGGCCGAAATGCTGAATTGTCTCCATAATATTTTTCCGCTAAATTAAGAAGCGGGCGCAAATTAATGCCATATACATCTTCGATAATATCTAAATTATTGTATCTGGCACAAATGCGAATAATGTTGGCAAGACATACCTTTGATCCTGCAAATGCCCCTATCCACAACACATCATGGTTTCCCCACTGTATATCAACAGAATGGTAAGTCATTAATTTATCGACAATTTTATCAGGATCTGGCCCCCTATCGTAAATATCTCCTACAACATGAAGGTGGTCCACTACTAAATTTTGAATAGCATATGCCATGCCGCTAATTAGTTTTGGTGCTTGGCCTAAAGAAATAATTCTTTGGATAATTTCTGTATAGTATTCTTTTTTATTCTCTAGTTCATCTTTTTTATAAAGAAGTTCTTCAATAATATAAACAAACTGTTTTGGCAGCGCCTTTCTAACTTTAGAGCGTGTGTATTTAGAAGAAGCAAAGGATACGAGCTTAATTATTCGTTCAATTGTATCGGCATACCATTGATACAGTTGATCAGAACGTTCAAAGGATAATTTGACCATTTCTAGCTTTCCCTCAGGATAATAGACCAATGTAGCAAATTCATCTACTTCTTTTTGGGAAAGTTCTTCTTTAAATAAGTCTTTAATCTTTTCTTTTACATTGCCTGAACCATTTCTTAATACATGTTGAAATGCATTATATTCTCCGTGAAGATCGCTGACAAAATGTTCGGTTCCTTTGGGCAGGTTCAAGATGGCTTCTAAATTGATAATTTCTGTGACAACTTTTTCTTCAGAATCATATTTTTCTACTAATAAGTCCAAATATTTTGTATTCATTATTATCCCCTCGCAAAATAGCCATATGTTGTTTGTTAGCTGGCCAAAATGAAGCAATTATGTATTATAAGTAAAAGGCTGCTTATCCATATTATACAAGGAATTCAATAAAAAACCTTAATTTTATTTGAAAAAGGGAAAAAGGATACTGAAAATTTTGTAATATATCGCTCTCTTTTTTCATTATCTGTTTTCTAGTTTGTCATACAAACACCATTTTTACCCCGTCTTTTAGTTTTTTAAACCTAAAACTAAAAGATTTTCCAAAGATTATTATTTCTTGGACATGCAAAACAGTCCTCTTATTCACATAGTTATAAAGTATAGGCTAATGTCCTTTAATGTGGAGGTGAAACAATGTCTGGAATTTTATATTCGCTTGGAATTTTACTGAAAGAGTTAGTATTCCTTGTTTCTTATGTGAAGAATAATGCCTTCCCACAGCCGTTGTCTGCAGCAGATGAAAAAAAATATTTGCGCTTAATGGCACAAGGAGATTCACATGCGAGGAATATGTTAATTGAACATAACTTGCGTCTTGTTGCACATATTGTCAAAAAGTTTGAAAATACAGGGGAAGATTCTGAAGATTTAATTTCAATTGGTACTATTGGATTAATTAAAGGCATTGAAAGTTTTTCAGAAGGTAAGGGTACGAAGCTTGCGACATATGCAGCTAGATGTATTGAAAATGAAATCTTAATGCATTTGCGAGCATTAAAGAAAACGAAAAAAGATGTTTCCTTGCATGATCCAATTGGTCAGGATAAGGAGGGGAATGAGATTAGTCTTATCGATGTCTTAAAATCGGAATCCGAAGATGTTGTCAACACGATTCAATTAAATATGGAATTGGAAAAAGTAAAAGAATATATCGATGTATTGGATGAAAGAGAAAAAGAAGTAATTGTCGGACGTTTTGGTCTAGACTTGCAAAAAGAAAAAACACAGCGGGAGATAGCAAAAGAACTAGGTATATCAAGAAGTTATGTATCAAGAATCGAAAAAAGAGCATTGATGAAAATGTTCCATGAATTTTACCGTGCTGAAAAAGAGAAGAAGAAAAAATAAAACCAAAAAGGGCTCTCTGTAATCGAGTGCCCTTTTTGGTTTTATCGTTCATGTAGATAGCGATTATTCTAGGCTAGTACTGCCTGTAATTTTCATTTGCATAAATAGTTGTTTATAGCAAAACTGTAGCCCAATTGTTAGATACACTTAACGATTGGGCCACAGTTCAGATCAAGTTTTTTCTTTTTATCTATGCAAATGAAATAGTTTTAGAGTCATTAAATTTAGGAATCCAATCCCCATGTGCTTCGATTAAGTCGTCACACATTGCAATAATATCGTCCATGGATAATTCTGCTGCTGTATGTGGGTCAAGCATGGCTGCTTGATAAAGATGCTCTTTTTTTCCAGTTGCAGCTGCTTCAATGGTCAGTAATTGTGTATTAATATTGGTCCGGTTAAGAGATGCTAGTTGTTCTGGAATATCCCCGACATAACAAGGTGTAATGCCGCTTCGATCTGCTAAGCAAGGCACTTCAACAACAGCCTTTTCCGGCAAATTGCTGATAAGACGTCCTGTATTTAAAATATTTCCGCCAAATTTAAATGGATTATTTGTTTCAATTGCTTCAATAATCCGTGAACCATATTCATGAGAGCGGGTATGAGTCAGCTGTGCATTATTTACCATTTCATCCCGCATTTTTTCCCAGCGTTCAATTTGTTCTACACAGCGGCGTGGATATTCATCTAATGGAATATTAAATTTTTCAATTAGTTCTGGATAGTTTCTTTTGATGAAATATGGATGGTATTCTGCATTATGTTCAGAGGATTCTGTTACATAGTAGCCGAATTTATCCATTAACTCAAAACGGACCATATCATCATGTTTGGTAAGTTGTTTTTCTTTTGCACGGCGTTTAATTTCTGGATATAAATCTTTGCCGTCTCGTTTAATTTCAAGAAGCCAAGCCATATGGTTAATTCCCGCAATTTTTTCTTCCACGCCTGTATGGTCCATTCCTAATGATTCGAACAAGTGTTCGCTGCAAACTTGAACACTATGGCATAAGCCGACTGTTTTGACATTTGTATAGCGCAGCATCGCACCAGTTAAAGCTGCCATTGGATTTGTATAATTCAAAAATAGAGCATCTGGACAAACTTCTTCGATATCTTTTGCAAAATCCCACATAACAGGAATAGTGCGCAAAGAACGGAAAATCCCGCCAATTCCAATTGTATCGGCAATTGTTTGGCGAAGCCCATACTTTTTCGGTATGTCAAAATCAATGACAGTACTAGGTTTGTAGCCGCCAACTTGAATGGCATTAATGATATATTTTGCACCCCTTAAAGCTTCTTTCCGATCAGTGTATGCTTTTATCACAACATTTGCCTGCAAGCTTTGTTGTAAATTCTTTAGCATGTTTTCTGATTCCTTTAGACGCTGTTCATCAATATCAAATAAAGCGAATTCAAATCCTGCTAAAGCGGGAACAAACATGCAGTCTCCAAGAACATTTTTCGTAAAAACGGTACTTCCTGCCCCAATAAAGGTAATTTTGCTCATCTTTTTTCCTCCTAGTTACTGAAATTGGCTAGATGCTTTATTGCTTAAGACAAAATTGCTTACTTCATTTAGATAGTTAGCATCTATTCAGAATTGTTTTTTCTTGATAAATTAATAATAGAGCGCTTTCAAATTAATATCAATGGTAAGTTACTGTGATTGGAGGGTAAGATATTGTCTTTTATTCAAGAGGAAAATAATAGAGTGGGTTATGGCGTATATGGCTTTTATTTTCAAGATAGCATCGGCAACGATTTAGCCAATATTTCGGTGCTTGGCAGGGAAGAAAAATTATTTGGCACAACATATGACTGGCATGGGTTAAAAAGGAAAGAGGTAGGCAAGTATGTCTTTCAATATACATTATCCGGAGAAGGCAGGCTTGAAATGGAGGGAAAAGATTATCGATTAGAAGCAGGTCAAGCGTTTGTTGTAGAGATTCCAAGCAACCACCGCTATTATCTCCCAAAGGACAGCAAACGTTGGGAGTTTGTTTTTATTACATTAGTTGGAAAAGAGGCAGCTAACTGCTGGAATATAATACAAGAGAACTATGGTCCTGTGTTGAAGATTCCAGCAGATTCTAAGCTTATTCAGCTTTTACTAAAAATTTATCAGCATACGTATGAACAAAAAATTTCAGATTCTTATCATGCTTCAGCAAAAGCGTATGAATTTATTATGGAATGCTATCGTTTTATTAAAAATATGGAAAAACCCAAAAAAGATTTTTCGCTGAACATGACAAAAGCAATAATTTATATTCAAACACATTATCATGAACCAATTACACTTGATGAAATAGCGGTCATTTCTGGTTATTCTAAATATTATTTTATTAAGCAGTTTCAGCATCAGTTAAATATGACACCTGTCCAATACCTTACTAAAATACGCATCCAAAAAGCAGCAGAACTTCTAAGAACAACAGATTCTTCTATTATAGAAATTGCAGATGCTGTCGGTTATGCCAATGCTAATTATTTCAATAAAGTGTTCCGTAAAGTGGTCGGTGTGTCTGCAGGAACATTTCGTGACAGCAAGGATGTAGCAGAAATTGATTATTTAATTATGGAATAATCGAATCCGATAGCCATTATGTATATTGTGTAAAAGAATGAAAAATAACAAAAGGGAGTTTCACTTTATTGCTAAGTGGAAACTCCCTATTTACGAAAACAGGATGAATATGCAAGCTTTCTATTTACTCATCCTCTGCGTATTTAATCGTTTGTGTATTGGAGGTTGCTTTTGTTTTAATCACTTCTCCATTTTTGTCTTTGTATATTTCATATTCCCGGTAAGTTTCTACTATGTAGCCATCTTCTTTAACAGTGGAATCTAGTTGATATTCTAATTCTGGTGCACCAAGGGATTCTGTTGATGTGCTTGCTTCTTCTGACTCGTCTGTCACTCCATAGTAGTAAACATACGGTTTATTAATGAGGGCAGTCGGAGTTTCTATATAAGCAACTAATGCTACTAATAAAATCAGGATAAAAAAAATAGCGCTTTTTTTCATCGAAATGTTGATTCCTCCTTCTATACATCATATGCATGTCCGAAAAAGTTATTCGAGGGCAATCGGAAAAATTAAGAAAGAAAAAAGGGGAATTGCGGTAACTTTAGCAATATTTATCAAGTGA
This sequence comes from Niallia nealsonii, assembly GCF_002835805.1. Classification (GTDB taxonomy): domain Bacteria; phylum Bacillota; class Bacilli; order Bacillales; family Cytobacillaceae; genus Niallia; species Niallia nealsonii. The sequence goes on from NZ_PISE01000013.1 coordinate 79,049, forward strand.
AGGCAAGTGTCCAAGCATTTTTCCTAATTTGCCATACTATATGATTAGGTGATGAATTAAATGGTGGAAATTTTTATTGATCCAGGACATGGCGGTTCTGACGCAGGGGCAGTTAGCAATGGAATTCAAGAAAAAAATATTACTTTACAAATTGCCAAAAAAGTACAAGATATCCTTCAAGATGAATATTCAGATGTTTCCATGCCAATAATCTAGCAGATCAAGCGAAATCGAAGGGATTCGATACAACTATTGTTCAAAGCGAAAATTTATATAAAGTGCAAATAGGGGCATTTTCCAAAAAAAGCAATGCGGATGCTCTTGCGTCAAAAGCTAAATCAAGTGGTTTTGATACGATTATTATTCAACTGGTACTAACCAAACTGAAACAAATTAGCGCAATATTATCCTTATTTAAAGAGCAGGAAGGACCTTATTGACTGAAGTTTCATTTTAGAAAGGCAAATATGCTATACATAGAGAAAACGCCTATTCATGTAGAAGAAAAGATGAATAGTTTATAATAGAGAGGAGGAATGTAAATGGCTGCATACGGATATCCATATCAGACAATGCCAAGCGTGCCATTAGGAGCACCAATTCCACAAGCAGCACCCCCACCGCCATTGCCTTCACAAGCAGGAGCACCATATGCTGCTCCCGTTGCTTACGGCATTGCAGGAGGAGCATGGTATGCGCTGCTGATTGTTCTATTTATTGTTATTTTAGTTTTTGGAAGCATATGGTGGTTTGGAAGCCAGTTTTATTGTTGAATATATTTAGAAAAATAAATATACGGTTCAGTACAAACGCTTCTATTTTTTGACGTTATAGAAGCGTTTTTTATCTTAACTGTCTAGAAGATTCCCCGAACTATAGTGTTGCTATTTTTGTGAAGGGGAAGTAAAGATGGCTTAATAAAGTGTGTCTTAGAAGAATATAGTAAAAAAATAGGGAAACATCAGGAATAAACCGATAATATAAAGGGAGAAATAGGAGGAGATCACGATGACAAAAGATATATACTCAAAAATTTGGGATTTAGATGTATTTTATAAAGGTGGAAGCGATTCGAAAGAATTTTTGGAGCATCTGTTCCAAACTGGAGAACACATTAAGCAGTTTTCTAATAAAGTTCAAATGTATCAACCCTTCAATGGAAAAAATGATCAATCATTTGTACTAGAATTGATTAAGCTATATGAACGAATTGTCAAAAAAGTTAGACAAGCAGGTGCTTTTGTCAGCTGTCTAGAAGCACAAAATATAAAAGATAAGCAGGCTAATACTTTGAGAGGGAAAGTGATGGAGCTTAGTGCATCCTTTCAAAATGCTCTAACAATATTTGATGGGAAAATATCTGCTTATGATGACGAACAATGGAATAAACTTTTGCAGGGCGAGGGATTAACAGAATTAATTTTTGTGCTGACAGAAAGACGAATGCAAGCTAAAAACAAACTTGGAGAAGAAGAAGAAATGCTTATTAATAAATTGAGCATAGATGGTTATCATGGCTGGAGCCAAATGTATGATACAATCGTTAGTTCCATTCAAATTCCTCTCGAAGAAAATAACCAAACCTACTATTTATCTGTAGGGCAAGCTGCCAATAAATTTTCCGATTCTGATCGGAATGTTCGAAAAGCGGTTTTTTCTGCTTGGGAAAAAGCTTGGGAAGATAAAAGTGCATTAATTGCCAAAACATTAAATCATCTATCAGGATTTCGCTTAAATGTTTATGAGAAAAGGGGCTGGCATAATATTTTAAAAGAACCTTTAGAGATGAACCGGATGCGGGAGAAAACATTGCAAACCATGTGGAAGGTAATATCCTCTAATAAAGAACCTTTTAAACGCTTTTTAGAGCGTAAGGCAAAATTATTAGGGGTAGAAAAATTAAACTGGTATGATTTAGATGCTCCTATTGGAAATGCCTTAGGAAAAATGAATTATCAAGAGGGAGCAGCATTTATTTTAAAACAATTTTCGTTATTTGGCGAAGAAATGAAAGCTTTTGCACAAAAAGCATTTACAGACAGATGGATTGAAGCGGAAGACAGAAAAGGAAAAAGACCAGGGGGGTTTCATACCTATTTTCCTGAAAGTGGGCAGTCACGCATTTTTATGACTTATTCTGGCACAACAAGCAATGTGTCTACATTGGCGCATGAATTAGGACATGGCTTTCATACATATGCAATGAGGGATATTCATACATTAAACCGGAATTATGCAATGAATGTAGCAGAAACAGCGTCTACATTTGCAGAAACGATTGTATCAGATGCTGCTGTTAAAGCGGCTTCTAATAAACAAGAAAAGATTGTACTATTAGAAGGGAAAATTCAAAATTCTATTGCATTATTAATGAATATTCATGCCCGTTTTTTATTTGAAACAAATTTTTATGAAGAGCGTAAAAAAGGAATTGTCAGTGAAGTAAAATTAAACGAAATAATGGTGCAAGCACAAAAAGAGGCATATGGTGATGCATTAAATACCTATCATCCCACTTTTTGGGCATCTAAACTGCATTTTTATATTACAGGTGTTCCATTTTATAATTTTCCTTATACATTTGGCTATTTATTTTCCCTTGGCATTTATGTACAGGCACAGAAAGATGGAATAGGCTATGAAAAAAAATATATGGCTTTATTAAAAGATACTGCGAGTATGACGGTAGAAGAACTAGCAAAAAAACATCTGGCTGTGAATTTAGCAGAAGAAGTATTTTGGCAAAATGCCATTCAATTATGCATAGACGATGTAGAAGAATTTTTAGAGTTAACAAAATAATGGTGCGGCTATAAAAAAATGCCTTTTGCTTCATCATGCAAAAGGCATTTTTTTAACTGAAATTATATTTTTTTCCAACTGAAACTAGCGATCATTAAAATAGAAAGTACAAGCATTAAAAGTAAGTAAAGGTGAGCGGGAATAAAACTAACTCCTAAACAAACAAATGTAAGAATGCAGCCTGCTGCAGTGATAGGCAGGCCGGTGAAGTAGCCGTTGTTTTCGGTAATATTAAATCTTGCTAAACGAAACGCCCCACAGCAAATATATAAAACGGTAAAAAAGGAACCAGGTGAACCTAAATCAAAGAGTATGCCTTGATATACTAAAACAGCTGGTGCTACACCAAAAGAGATAATGTCGCTCATTGAATCTAATTGTTTGCCTAATTCTGATTCAATATTAAATTTTCTTGCTGCCATCCCATCTAATCTGTCTAAAAATGCGGCAATAAAAATCAATAATATACTTAGCGAGATATGGCCTTTAAAACTAGTTATAATAGAAAATCCGCCTAAACATAAGTTCATTAAAGTAAGGCAATTTGCCACTTGCGATTTAAATTTTTTTACAGTTTGATCTAAAGCATTGGGTAGAAACATTTTATTCACTCCTAGTATGAAAATCTTTCATACAACTTTTATTTATATAATAATATATAATTTTAAGGTAGTATATGATTGTTCGCAAAGAAAATAATTTTTATGGAGGAATTGTTGGCTTGAAATCTTATCTATACAAATTTTTTATAGAACTAACAAATGGTAAATGGAGTTCTTATTTAATTATGAAATTTGCTCACTCTAAAGCAAGTTCTCTTATTATATCTTCGTTTGCAAGGGTATACAAAATAAATGTAGACGAAATGGAAAAAGATTTGACTTCCTACAATAATCTTCATGAATTTTTCATTAGAAAATTGAAGAATGGAACGAGAAACAGCTTTTTTGGACAAACAGAAGTTATTAGTCCGGTGGATGCTATTATTGAAGATATTGGAATAATTACAGGGAACAAAACGATTCATGTAAAAGACAAAGTATATTCCATTTCTGAAATGCTGGGAAATAAAGAAATGGTGGATAAATATACAGGAGGCACTTTTATTATTTTTTATTTAAGCCCAAGCCATTATCATCGTATCCATAGTCCTGTATCTGGGCGTGTGATCAAACGATGGACATTAGGGGGGAAATCTTACCCTGTTAATAAATGGGGATTGAAATTTGGAAAAAGCCCCCTTGCCAAAAACTATCGGACAATCACGGAAGTTAAAACACAAGATAATCAACATATTGCGATTGTAAAGGTAGGAGCAATGTTTATTAATTCCATTATACTTAGCCATCAAAAAGAAGAAGTGAAAAAAGGAGAAGAAATGGCTTATTTCTCATTTGGGTCTACTGTTATATTATTATTCGAAAAAGAAACTTTTAGAAGCAAAGACTTTCTTTCTACTCCATATCCAGTTAAAATAGGGGAAGTAATTGGGGACCTTAGTGGAAAAAGTAAATAATAATGATAAAAAGCCCATAATTTGGGCTTTTTATTAGGATGACACTTTTATTTTATTAGTTAATGAACGTCGGTGAATCTCTGTTTCAATGAGACGTATAAATTCAGAGCTGAGTTTAAGCTCTCTTGCTTTATGATAAGACTCAATTAACAATTCATCTGACAGTTTACGCATGTCAGAACTCACCTCCATTCACTAAGCTCATTGTTAGATAGCTTGTTTTTCTATATCATTACTTTAACAAAAATAAACAGTAAGAACAACTGTTCGGTTATCCACAATAATAAGTGGATAACCTGTGATTAACTTGTTTAAAACTAAAAGAAGAGTATGTTCATCAATAGGGAATATGTGTACAATGTTATCCACATATAAAGAAACATACGATTTTTGTCGAAAAGTATTTAGGGGTTTTTTGGGAAAAATAGTTCTAACTGCTTTTATTCTTGTTTTACGTTTACGGTTCGTGTTGATTGTTCGATTCACTTTATGTGTATAAAACGGTATAATATAACTTTGTTTTTAAATTTTTACTAGCAGGCCAAAACTTCTCAAACAAAGGAAAGCAATTATCTTAAAGAGGTGCATATACATTGTTAAATGATTTTTTACCAGATCAGCATGTAAAAAACATATTTGAAATTACCCCAGAAGCATTAAAAGAAAAAGGGATAAAAGGGATTATAACCGATCTTGATAATACATTGGTAGAGTGGGATCGTCCTCTTGCAACACCTAGAATTATTGAATGGTTTGAAGAAATGAAAAGAAATAAGATAAAAGTAACTATTGTTTCTAATAATAAGGAAGGAAGGGTAAAGGCTTTTTCTGCTCCTTTAAATATCCCATTTATATTTGCCGCAAGAAAACCGATGGGGCGGGCTTTTAAAAAAGCGATTTTACAAATGGATATTAAAAAAGAAGAAGCAGTTGTTATTGGCGACCAATTATTAACAGATGTACTTGGAGGCAACCGAAGTGGATTTCATACTATTTTAGTGGTGCCTGTAGCACAGACAGATGGTTTTTTTACAAAAATCAATCGAACAATTGAAAGAAGAATATTAAACTGGTTCCGCAAAAAAGGAAAGATAACTTGGGAGGATTAATAAGTGACAGAAAAGATACATTGCATAGGTTGTGGAGTAGAAATTCAAACAGATAAGCGTGACGATTTAGGGTATGCTCCGCCCTCTGCTTTAGAAAAAGAAGTAATTATTTGCCAAAGATGTTTTCGGTTAAAACATTATAATGAAGTACAAGATGTCTCGTTAACAGACAGCGATTTCTTAAAAATACTAAATGAAATTGGTCAAAGTGACAGCCTTATTGTTAAAATTGTTGATATTTTTGATTTTAATGGAAGTTGGCTGCCTGGTTTGCACCGCTTTACAGGGAAAAATAAAGTGTTGTTAGTGGGAAATAAAGTAGATTTACTGCCAAAATCGGTGAAAAATCAAAAAGTAATCAATTGGATGAAAAAAGAAGCAAAAGAGCTTGGCTTAAAACCAGAAGATGTTTTTTTAGTTAGTGCAGAAAAAGGACAAATGATCCAAGAAGTGGTAGAAGCAATTGAGCACTATCGAAAAGGCAAGGACGTATATGTTGTTGGCTGTACAAATGTCGGCAAATCAACATTTATTAATCGAATTTTGAAGGAAGTATCTGGGGAGGAAAATATTATTACAACCTCTCATTTTCCAGGAACCACATTAGATATTATTGAAATTCCATTATCTGATGGGAAGGCACTAGTAGATACACCAGGAATTATTAATCATCATCAAATGGCACATTATGTAGATAAAAGAGATTTGAAATATATTACGCCGAAAAAAGAGATTAAATCGAAAATTTATCAGCTGAATGAGGGACAAACTTTATTTTTTGGCGGATTAGCACGTTTTGATTTTGTAAAAGGACAAAAACAAGCATTTGTTTGTTATTTCTCCAATGAAATTAATATCCATCGCACGAAAACAGAAAAGGCTCAAGAATTATATGACAAGCATGTTGGAGAGATGCTCACACCACCTCGAATAGAGCAATTGGATCAATTTCCAAAACTTATAAAACATGATTTTACTATCAAAGAAGCAAAAACAGATATTGTATTTTCAGGATTAGGCTGGATTACTGTAAATGAACCAAATATCCAAATATCGGTGTATGTACCAAAAGGGGTACATGCGATGATTAGAAAATCACTGATTTAAGGAATGGCTAGGAAGTTCCCATCGTTTAGAAGCTAAACATATACTGCATCAAGGGGATAGTTGCTACTTTCTACTATAGAGAATAAAAAAGTCCGGGAGAGCAGAAAATGAAAAAATATGTAGTTATTGGAGATCCTATCGCACATAGTATGTCACCTGTTATGCATAATGATTTATTTCAATTTTATCAAATAGAAGCACAGTATGATTTGTTTCATATTAAAAAAGGAATGTTAAAAGAAGGTCTTTCACAGCTAAAAGAAATGGACGTTGCTGGTTTTAATATTACAGTGCCGCATAAATCAGATATTATTCCTTTTTTGGATGAACTGGATCCCTTAAGTCAAGCGATTGGGGCAGTAAATACAGTAGTAAATGAAAACGGCAAGTGGGTAGGCTATAACACGGATGGTTATGGTTATGTGAGAGGGCTTTTAACTATACTTCCTGCTTTAACTGATAAAAAGGTAATGATGATTGGTGCAGGTGGAGCAGCAAGAGCGATTTATTTTACACTAGCATATGAGAAAGTACACAAAATTGATATCGTGAATCGAACTTTAGAAAAGGCAGAGGATCTAAAAAAAGCCTGTCCTTATTCTGTGGAAACAGATGTTCTTGATCTAAAGTCAGCAAAAGAGCGATGTGGGGAATATGATTTGATTATTCAAACGACTTCGATTGGAATGTCGCCACATACAAAAGAGCAGCCGATTTCTCTTGAGAATTTAAACAGCAACTCGTTAGTTAGTGATATAATATATAATCCATTAGAAACTAAATTGCTTCATGAAGCAAAAATGAAAGGAGCAATAGTGCAAAATGGATTGGAAATGTTTGTTTTTCAAGGGGCATTAGCTTTTGAAAAATGGACCGGTATTTTTCCAGATACAGAACGTATGAAAAGAAATGTGTTAAAACAATTAGGAGGCAATTTTGATGCTTAGAGGCAAACAAAAAAGATTTTTACGTGCAAAGGCACATCATTTAAACCCAATTTTCCAAGTGGGAAAAGGTGGAGTAAATGAAAATATGATTACACAGATAGCAGATGCTTTAGAAGTAAGAGAATTGCTGAAAGTCAGCATCCTGCAAAATTGTGACGAAGATAAAGAAATGGTAGCAGCACAGCTTGTGAAAGGCACAAAAAGCGAGTTGGTACAAATTATCGGATCGACAATTGTTCTATATAAAGAGTCGAAAGAAAATAAAACGATAAATTTACCATCTTAACATTTGTAAAAAGAGGGGATTTCTTTGAGAAAAAGGATTGGAATATTAGGAGGGACTTTTGATCCCCCTCATATTGGACATCTCATCATCGCAAATGAGGTACTGCATCATGAAAGATTGGATGAGATCTGGTTTATGCCAAATCAAGAACCTCCACATAAAATAAAAGCAGGGAATGTTTCTAATAAAAATCGTATAGAAATGCTTCAATTAGCAATAAAAGACCATCCAAAGTTTCGTATAGAAACAATAGAAATGAATCGGGAAGGCAAATCTTATACGTTTGATACAATGAAAATATTAAAAGAAGTGCATCCACATATGGATTTTCATTTTATCATTGGTGGAGATATGGTTGAATATTTGCCAAAGTGGTATAAGATTGAAGAATTAGTAGAGATTATTCAATTTATTAGTGTAAATCGTCCACAATACAGCAATGAAACAGCCTATCCTGTCCGATATGTAGATGTGCCTGCCATTGATATTTCTTCTAATTTAATTAGGGAACGGTTAAAAAAAGGGGACACTATTCAGTATCTAACGAAAGAGAGTGTAAAGAGATATATTGAGGAGAATCGTCTTTATGAAGCGTGAACAAGCATTAGCGATTGTGAAAGAACATTTAACAGAGCATCGATATGTGCATACAATTGGCGTCATGGAAACGGCCGTTAAACTTGCTGAAAAAAATGGAGTAAATCCAGAGAAAGCAGAACTTGCTGCTATATTTCATGATTACGCTAAATTCCGTCCAAAAGAAGAAATGAAAAAAATTATTGTAGAGCAAAAGATGGATCCGGCTCTTTTGGAGTTTCATTCTGAATTATGGCATGCCCCGGTCGGAGCCTACCTTGTAGAAAAAGAAGCAGGTATTCATGACCAAGAGGTTTTACAGGCAATTAAATACCATACTTCCGGCAAACCAGGGATGAGTATGCTTGAGAAAATTATTTATTTAGCAGACTATATCGAACCTAACAGGGCATTCCCAGGTGTTCAGGAAGTGCGAGAATTGACAAAGGTTGATTTTCATCAAGGATTTATAAAATCAGTAGAAAATACGATGAATTTTCTTATACAAAATAATCGGCCGGTTTTTCCGCTGACTTTTCAAATGTATAACAGCATCGTAATGAAAATGGAGGATGAATAGATGGATGATCGTAAATTACTAGTAACTGCTGTGAAAGCAGCTGATGATAAAAGAGCGGAGAATATTGTGGCGCTTAATATGAAAGGCATTTCGCTTGTATCGGATTATTTTATTATTTGCCATGGTAACTCGGATAAACAGGTACAAGCAATTGCAAGTGAAATAAAAGATAAATGCTCAGAAATTGGTGTAAATGTTAAAAGACTAGAAGGTTTTCAAGAAGCAAAATGGATTCTTGTTGATTTAGGAGATGTTGTTGTGCATGTATTCCACCGAGATGAAAGAACGTACTATAATCTAGAACGATTATGGGGAGATGCACCTATCGAAAATATTCAAAGTGAGATTAGTCAATGACATACGGCAGATTTGCTTATCTATATGATAGGCTAATGAGCGATGTGCCATATGAAAAATGGGTAAAACTAATTGCAGATGCTAAAGAGAAATACAATATTTCAGGCAATCATCTTTTGGATCTTGCATGTGGAACAGGAGAATTATCCATAAGTCTTGCAGAGCGTGGCTTTCAAGTAACAGGAGTGGATATTTCAGAAGATATGTTAAGTGTGGCCCAAGATAAAACAAATAAAAAAGGGCAGTCCATTTTTTATATCGAACAAGATATGTCCAAGCTAGAAGGTCTTCCGTTATTTGATATTATTGGGGTTTTTTGTGATTCTTTAAATTATTTGCAAACAGAAGAAGAGGTTATCGAAACATTCAAAGGGGTACACCGCCATTTAGATGAAAAAGGGTTATTTATATTTGATGTCCATTCTTTATATAAAATGAATGAACTTTTTATCGATCAAACTTATGCAGTCAATGATGAAGAATTAAGTTTGATTTGGCAATGCTATCCTGGGGAATATGAGAATAGTGTAGAGCATGATTTAACCTTTTTTGAGTTAGATGAGGAATCTGAGATGTATAATCGGTATGATGAACTTCACTGTCAGCGAACCTATTCTATTGACCAATACAAAAAATGGCTAAAAAAAACCGACTTTTGTCTTGTGGATATTATAGTTGATTTTGATGAAAAAGAAAGCAAAGAAAATGGAGAAAGAATTTTTTTCCTTTGCCAAAAAGCATAATAAAAAAGATGACTAGAGGATTGTTTCTCCAGTCATTTTTTTATGCAAAAGTATAGTGCTGGATAATAAAATTTGTTTTTATACCCTCTAACAAGTGCTACATGAATGAAAAATGATAGAAAAAAATAAAAAAAGGATATTTGTTGACTATATCGAATTTATTTACTGGATAGACTATTAACTATCTTTTGCTGCAAGCATTGTGTTTTGCACTAATTCTACATCTTCTGCGAACTTTTCATGTGTTGCATGAAAAAGCTGGTTAAAGGTATCTCCCAAATTCTTCTCCAATATCTCAATCCCAACCCCAGTAATTCCACCTTTGACACAAACCTTTTCTTGTAAAGTAGGCAATGTATAATAACGTTTTTTAAGCAGTTCTCCAAGGCCAATCAGCATCTCACTTGCAAGCAATGTTGCTGTTTGGCTGTCCATTTCGGTTTCCTCCACCGCTCCGTCTATAAATCGCTGTGTTAAATAGCTGAAAAAAGCTGGACCGCAGCTGACAATATCGGAAGCTGCCCTCGTGATATTTTTATCAATTATATAAGGACTTGAAAAGTTTTCAAATATCATGGTTAATATTTTTTTCCATTTTTCTGTACATTGCTTTCCGAAAGAAAATAAACTGACCCCCGTTAATGCCCTATTTGTAATGCTGGGAATAATTCTTGCAACAGAACATGTAAAAAAGACCTCCAAATCTTCTGCATTAATCGGGCTTGTAATGGAAACAACGCACATGTCATCTGTAATATATGGGGCAAGCTTTTTTGCAAGTATGATAGAATCACGTGGCTTGATGCATAAAAAAACGACGTCACTAGCCTTTGCTACCTCTATAAAATCATCATAAACAACAATGTCAGGATAACTTTTTTTAATTTGTAAAGCTTTGCTTTTTGTTCGATTATGAATCAATAATGAATCGGGGGAAATAGCCTTGCTATCAAGCATTGACTCAATCAGTATTCTCCCCATATTCCCCGTACCAATTATTCCGATTTTCATCTGTCCTTCCCCCCCTAAAATGAGCGGTTTCTCATATAACGATATGAACTCGGTGACAAGAATATACCTAGAAAGGATGATAATGATGAATTGGGCAAAAAAATATCAAGGAATTTTAATTATTGCGGCTGTTATTCTCCTGTTTATTGGCTACAAAATATATCCTTATGTTTTTACAAATCAACAAAGGCAGATAGAGGCTCCAATGTATGATACAGAGAAATTACAGATAAAAGAGGGGGAAATGAAAGAGGAACAAGAAGAGAAAACAAATGAAACAGTAGTTGTTGATGTAAAAGGGGCAGTAAAACGTCCAGGTGTATACGAAGCCCTTCAAGGAGATCGAGTAGTGGATATAATAAAAAAAGCGGGAGGAATAAAGGATCAGGGAGAAGAAAATGGAATAAACTTAGCATTAAAAATAACAGATGAAATGGTTATCTATGTACCCTATAAAGGAGAAGAAGGGGTAGAGGGCAGTACGGAAAGTTTCGTAAATACGGGTGGGGTAACTGAAAATGAAAGCAGCAATGGGGAAGCAGTTGATTTAAATCAGGCAACAGCAGCTGAATTAGATGAACTTCCTGGAATAGGTCCTGCCAAAGCAGAGACCATTATTGAATATCGGGAGAGCAATGGAGGATTTTCCTCCAAAGAAGATTTTAAAAAAATCAGTGGCATTGGCGAAAAGACCTATGAAAAATTAGAAAATTTAATTACAGTAAATTAATGAATGTTATGCCATTTATGTCTCTAAGAATTACGAAAAAGGACTGTTGACTTTTGGTTTTGATAAAGTGAAACTAACAATCACTGGGGGGAAAATCCTGTTAATGGGTGATAAAAAAACGCCAAAATATTTTAGTGATACTGCCTTTTTCTATCGAAAAAGTTCACTATCGAAAAAGGCGGTATCACGTTATAATAAATGAATAATATATTTGATTAGAAAGCAGGTAGGTGGAATAATGAACAGAATTTCATGGGATGAGTATTTTATGGCACAAAGTGAGTTGCTTGCTTTAAGGAGCACATGTACAAGACTTGCTGTTGGTGCAACCATTGTTCGAGATAAACGAATTATTGCAGGGGGCTATAATGGAAGCATCACAGGTGGAGTTCATTGCATAGATGAAGGGTGTTATGTTATCGATAATCATTGTGTGCGGACCATACATGCAGAAATGAATGCATTATTGCAATGTGCAAAGTTTGGTGTAGCAACAGAAGGAGCAGATATTTATGTAACACATTTTCCTTGCCTGCAATGCTGCAAAGCGATCATACAAGCAGGCATTAAAACGGTTTATTATGCGAATGATTATAAAAATCATCCATATGCAATAGAACTATTTACACAAGCAGGCATTTCTATGGTGCAAGTTTCTAACAAGGAAGTAGTATTTGATAAACAACAAGCCGAAAAACAATTGTTTGTAGAGAAACTAGTAGATAAGTTAAAAGACAAAGACATTGATGATTTAGAGCTAAAAGAATTGGAAGAGCAAGCAAAAGCATTGTTCACAGGGAAGATTTCTGAAGGAGTCTTAAAGTGATAGCATTTCTTTCCTGCATGTACAGGATAAATTAGCAGTGCAGGAGAGTTTGGTGAAAATAGGAATGGAGTTTTTCGGTATAAGCGAAATAGAAATGCCTTGCTAATTATTAAGTTTGCTTTTAGAAAAAGATCATTAATTTGTTTAAAAGGTGATTGTATGTGATGAAAAATAGAATATTGTATTTTAGTATATCAGGTTTGTTTGCTTATTTATGTGTTTTTCTGCACTTGTATTTTTTTCTTCTTGTATTTTTTCTTTATACTTTGTGGCTTTTTTTTTCAAAAAAATTCACGTTGATTTTCCTGTGCAGCCTGTTATTTATTTTTGGATTATTTTTTCTTCGTGCTGACTTGGAAAATCGTCTTTCTTTTTCCCGATTGCTTCCGACTACTACAAAGTTCACTCTTCTTTTTTTAGAAGAACCAACAGTGGATGGTGATATGTTAAAAGGCGTTGCAAAAGAAACGAAAACAAATGAAAAAATACACTTCTCTTATAAAATAAAATCTGAAGTGGAAAAGGAATATGTTGAAAAGCTTTCTTTGCTTGGAAGAAGATGTTTAGTAATAGGTGAATTAGAGAAACCAGCTTCTGCAAGAAATGAATTTAATTTCGATTATAAAAAGTATTTATGGAACCATTCAATCTATTGGAATGTAAAAGCAGATACATTTATAGATAAGAATTGTTCTGATTCTTCGGTCAATCTTATCGATCGAATCAAAACAGAAAGACAATCAGGCATAAAGTGGATACAAGAAAAGTTTTCTAAAGAAACAAAAGGGGTTGCTATTGCACTTATATTTGGAGATAGACAGCTGATGGATGAAGGGATTCAAACCGCCTTTCAGAGATTGGGGATTATTCATTTATTAGCTATTTCAGGATCGCATATTATTATCCTTATTGCTATTTTTTATTTTTTGATGATTCGTTTTGGAATTACTAAAGAAAAAGCTATTACAATTATGTTGATTATATTGCCGGTATATGCTGTGTTAACAGGACTAAGTCCTAGTATAATTCGTGCAGTGGCCACTTCTGTACTCGTTCTTCTTAAGTTAAAAGTAAAAAAGCTTCGCTCATTTCCCTCCATTGATCTACTAAGTTTTGTTTTTCTTTTTTATATTTTTTTTCAGCCAAAAGTGATTTTTGATGTTGGTTTTATCTTATCTTTTACTGTCTGTTTATTTTTGCTGCTTTCTTCTTCTATTTTTATTAATTTATCCTCTAACATTATGTATAGACTGTTATTTCCTACATTTGTTTCTGAGTTTTCTGTATTACCTATTATTTTATCTTATTTTTATGAAATTCCCACGCTATCTCTTTTAGCTAATGTATTGTATATTCCATTCTACTCCATTATTGTTCTTCCCTATTTATTAATTGTGTTTGTCCTTTCCTTTTTTGTTCCTTTTATGATAGATATTTTATTGCTGCCAATGGATGTGATTTTATCTTATTCTAATCGTTTAATTATTCGATTATCTTCCTTTCCATTCAGTACCATCATATTAGGAAAGCCTTCTAACATCCTGTTGTTTTTTTATCTTTTAGCACCGATTATTTTTTTCTATCAATTTGAAAAAAATAACAGCTCCAGTCGCATCTATTTCCTGTTTATTCCGATTATCTTGGTTTTGATGCAGGTGATGGGAAATTATTATCATTCAGAGGGAGAGGTTTCCTTTATTGATGTTGGCCAAGGGGATAGTATTTTAATTAAGCTCCCGCAGCATCAAGGCATTTATTTAATTGATACAGGGGGAACCATAGAATTTGATAAAGAGAAGTGGCAGAAAAGAAATAATCCATATGAAGTAGGAAAAGATACATTGGTCCCTTTTTTAAAAAGTAAAGGCATTGCCACAATTGATAAATTAATATTGACACATGGAGATTTAGACCATATTGGCGGCAGTTTAGCAGTGGTTTCTTCGATTAGAGTAAAAGAAATCGTATTTCCAAAAACGAATCTTGAACCTGGAAAAGAAGAAAAGGAGATTTTGCAGCTTGCAGCTCAAAAAAGAATTCCTGTTTCCTATGTAAAAGGGGGACAATCATTTTTAAGTGGGGATACTCGCTTTTATATTTTATCTCCCCTGACAGAAAATATAGAAAATAAAAATGATGCATCTATTGTCATAAAAGCAAAAATAGGTGGTTTAAATTGGCTATTCACTGGTGATTTGGAAGAAAGCGGCGAACAATTATTATTAAGCAGATACCCTAATCTTAAAACTGATATATTAAAAATTGGTCATCATGGCAGCAAAACATCAACTTCGGAAAGCTTTCTTCAAAAAATTGAACCAAAAGCGGCGATTATTTCTGCTGGGAAAAATAATCGTTATGGCCATCCTCATAAAGCGGTTATTGATAGGCTGCAAAAAGCGCATATTACTACGTGGAGAACAGATCTAAATGGTGAAATAACCTATAAATTTTCAAAAAGGAAAGGCACCTTTTTTATGCAATTGCCATAAACTAAAAGCAAGAAGCAAAGAATCTAAGGGGTTCCTTCCTATCCTAGCTTGCAGCATACATGTATTGGCAAGGAAAAGATCTAATTGCTTTTTTTCTTTGTTAATGAAAAAAGCATAAGAGTAATAATGAAGCAGAAGGACTCTAACATACGCTACATTCTTTTTGGATGAACTAATTTAAAGAAAATACTTAACACAACTATTCCTTAAATGACAAGACTTTACACAAATAGAGGCAGGGATTTGAGGGAATAGTATAATCAGGTCGCACCGTTGCTTAATAAGTATCCTAGGCCTTATTGAGCAATGTTCATTATAGATTAAAAGAGGATATAATAAAAAGAATCCGTCCTGCGTTTATATAAATGGATATACTATTCCATTATAAGTGCAAATATGGACTCTTATTATATTCTCTTTTTATTTGGCTGTTTTCGTAAACTTTGTTGCTTTTAAAGGAGTAGGTTGATTTCCGTTCGAGGATGCTCGTTTTCCATGGGGCTCACCTGTCCCGCTAATCCCACAGGAGTCTCGCACCTTTCATTCCAATCCACTTGTTTTAACCATGGATTTACTCCTGGAAACGATCCGAAAAACAACAATCTTTTAGAAAACCGCTTTTTATTTTATAAGCATCGAGATAGTAGGGAAAATATTGTATTAAATTCTAAATAACATACGGATATTTTGCTTACCTCTTGTAAAAAAGAAAAAGCTTCTTTAGGATAGGAGAAAAGGATAGGTTGAAATTTTTAATGGGGAGAATTTTATGATAGAAGAATTATGGAAAAATGTAAAAAAGAAAAAGTTTTCGTCCATCTATTTATTTTATGGTGCTGAAACTTTTTTAGTAAATGAAACAAAACAATTATTAATTCAATCAGCAATTGATATAGATGAAGAAGATTTTAATTTATCTTCTTATGATTTAGAAGAGACGCCAATAGAAGCAATCTTAGAGGATGCAGAAACTATTCCTTTTTTTGGAGAGAGAAAAGTTATTGTTTTGCATAACCCAACTTTTTTGACTGCTGAAAAAACAAAGTCAAAAGTAGAGCATGATATCAAAAAATTAGAAGTATATTTACAAGAGCCCCCTCCTTATACGATTCTTGTGTTTATTGGAAGTTTTGAAAAGTTGGATGAAAGAAAAAAAATCACAAAAGAACTTAAAAAAAAGGCAGAAGTATTAGAGGCCAAAAAGCTAACCGAAGCAGAATTAAAAAAATGGATGAGACAAAGGGCAGCATACAACCAAGTAGAAATGGATGAAGAGGCCCTTGACACAATGCTTCAACTTGCTGGAACGAATCTTTTTTTATTAACAAGTGAAGTAGATAAAATGGCATTATATGTGCAAGATTCTCATTTGATCACAAAAGAAATTGTGGAAGAGTTAGTAGCAAAATCATTAGAGCAAAATATATTTTCATTGGTAGATAAGGTTATTTCCAGGAAAATAGATGAGGCTTTGCGCATTTATTATGACCTTATAAAACAAAATGAAGAACCATTAAAAATGTTAGCGATTATAACGAATCAATTCCGCCTTATTTATCAAGTAAAAGGACTTTCGAGGACTGGCTATGGACAACAGCAAATAGCATCTGTCTTAAAAGTTCATCCATTTCGAGTGAAATTAGCAGCAGGACAAGCCCAGAAATTTTCCGAACAAGAACTGCTGACATGCATCAACTTATTTGCCGAAGCTGATTATGGAATGAAAACAGGAAGCATGAATAAAAATATGATAATTGAAATGATTCTTTTTCAAATACATGATCGATTTAAGCAGAAATCTTATTGAAAAATTAGGATGAAGAAAAAACAGGAATTAATCAATTCCTGTTTTTTTGCATAACAAAAGGCTATCATTTTACATGATAGCCTGCGTTCACTCAATTAAGCGTTAATAGAATTTTTTCTTTTCGCTAAACGAGATTTTTTACGAGCAGCAGCATTTTTATGAATAAGACCTTTTGCAGCAGCTTTGTCTAATTTACTAGCAGCTTCTACAAAACTTTCATTTGCAGCAGTTGCGTCATTAAGAGCAATAGCAGCTTCAGCCTTTTTAACAGCAGTACGCATTGCAGATTTAACTGTAGTGTTTTGAGCGTTACGAGCATCACTAGTTTTCACGCGTTTAATCGCAGATTTGATATTTGGCATTTACGTTCACCTCCTAAAAAGAAGCATCGAGTGGCATATCCTCTCGATTTTACATTCCTAAAACAAACTTAAAGAACAAGTGATATTTTATCAAAATCAGATCGATAATGCAATACTATCCTTTTAATTTGCCGAAAACAACTTGATATTTATGATAAAAAGTTGTTGGAAAGAAAATTTAATACTTTTCTTTTCTCTAAAGTACTAGTGTAATGTATTCTGCTTTGATTAGTCAATATAGATTGATTTAAGCGGGTTCTTTTTTTGTGAATGTTTTTTCTTTTCCTAGGAAAAGATAGGAATAAATTGAACTATTGTTCTGGAAGGAGATCGTCATGAAGAATTCTATTGATTTAAGCAAGTATTCTGTAAGAACAGATTTAGCGATTGAAGCAAAAGAACTAGCGTTAAATAAGGCAAGTAAAATTCACAATGAGCCCAATCAATCTCAACTAGATGGTGTCATTATAAAAGAAAAAGATGAAAAGGGCATGAAAATCTCTTATGTGGAAGTGACGGAAAAGGGAGAAGAAATAATCGGCAAAAAAAAGGGGAAGTATTTAACGATAGAAGTGCTCGGCATTAGACAGCAAGACAGCGAGCTGCAAAGAGAAGTAGAAAAGGTATTTGCACAAGAGTTCTCCCAATTTTTAAAACAACTTAATATAGTAGAGGATGCCTCTTGTTTAATTGTCGGTTTAGGAAATTGGAATGTAACTCCTGATGCATTAGGTCCTCAAGTTTGTGAAAATGTGTTGGTTACAAGACATTTATATGAATTGCAGCCAGAAAATGTCCAAGAAGGGTATAGACCAGTCAGCGCCCTTGCTCCTGGGGTGATGGGACTGACCGGCATCGAAACAAGTGACATTATTAAAGGGGTAGTAGAAAAAACAAATCCTGATTTTATTATTGTAGTTGATGCCCTTGCGTCAAGGTCCATTGAACGTGTAAATGCTACTATTCAGGTTTCGGATACAGGTATTCATCCTGGATCTGGTGTTGGGAATAAAAGAAAAGAGTTAAGCGAAGCGACATTGGGAAGGCCTGTTATTGCCATTGGTGTACCGACAGTCGTTGATGCCGTTTCTATTACAAGTGATACGATAGACTATATATTAAAACATTTTGGCAAAGAATTAAAAGAAGGCAATAAACCTTCTAGAGCGCTAGCACCTGCGGGACTAAACTTTGGAGAGAAAAAAGTTTTAAAAGAAGAAGATTTGCCAGAAGAACATCATCGTAAAACGTTTTTGGGGATTATCGGAACACTGCCAGAAGAAGAAAAAAGAAAATTGATCTATGAAGTATTGTCGCCAATTGGCCATAATTTAATGGTTACACCAAAGGAAGTGGATGTATTTATTGAAGATATGTCTAACCTCCTTGCAAATGGTTTAAATGCTGCACTGCATCAAGCCATTAATCAAGATAATGTAGGTTTTAACACCCATTAACCACTTCATCTGACAGGGTACGTTGTAGACTTTATCTGCAATCTGAACTTAGAGAGAATGGAACGATTGGTTGAAATAAGAGCAGTAGGGGAGAAAAACACCTTGCTGTTCCTATTTTTCTTTCTAGTAATTTGTTCTATTTTCTCTAGCAAATACATAGCATTTTAGTAGAAGTGCTAGAAAAATAACAGAACATAATCCCTTCTATTCATCCACTTAATATAGAGTTTTGCTGAAGGAGGAAAAAAACATGAAAGGATTTACATTACGTGCAGCAGTGCTCGCCTTATTAATGTTTTTATGTGTTTTATTTGGTATGCAGCAGGCAAATAACGGCATAAAAAGTATGAAAGGGTATGAAGATGAAAAATTTGCAAATGCACTTGATTTTCAAAAAAATGATGGCAATTTAGAAGCATCTGTACTTGGCGAAGATGTTACCAGCCATGACTTGCAAAAAAAGAAACAACAACTAGAAGAAATGAAAGCATATAATTTATTTTCCAGTATGGGAAAAGGCGTAGCTGATGGAATGAATTCACTGGTTCGAAAGGGTGTAGATATTGCTGCTGATTTGATGGATAAAAAGGAGTAGCCGACCATTTTTTTTTAAGTTTGTTGCTTTTGACATAAGATGAAAAATAGTTTAGCAGCACTAAAACGGCCTGAATACACAGAGACTCCTGCAGGAAAAGTGAGCAATGGGAGAACCTGCAGCGAGAAGACCCACAGGTCACCTGCGGAAAACGAAGTGCATTTTAGGCTACGGGTTAAATAACAACAATCTATACGAATATAGCCTTTATTTTGTTGGGGAACTTGATTGAAAATAGGGAAGTTTGCGCATTTATTTAGTGGCCTAGATTAGTTTTGATTGAATCTTATTAATCACACTGCTATAATCAAAAATAGTGTACATGTGCGATTATTGTAGGAGTGAACAAGATGAACAGAGAAGAAATGTTAAAAAGACAATCTAAAATCCGGAATTTTTCCATTATTGCCCATATAGATCATGGTAAATCTACATTGGCTGATAGAATCTTAGAAAAAACGAATGCACTTACAGCAAGGGAGATGAAAAATCAGCTTCTTGATTCCATGGATTTAGAAAGAGAGCGTGGAATTACGATAAAGCTAAATTCCGTACAATTAAAATATCAGGCAAAAGATGGAGAAATCTATACATTGCATTTAATTGATACTCCTGGACATGTTGATTTTACATATGAGGTATCTCGTAGTTTAGCTGCATGCGAAGGAGCTGTTTTAGTAGTGGATGCAGCCCAAGGAATTGAAGCACAAACATTAGCCAATGTTTATTTGGCGATTGATAATGATTTGGAAATTGTTCCAGTTATCAATAAGATTGATTTGCCAAGTGCTGATCCAGAACGTGTCCGCAATGAAATTGAAGATGTAATCGGACTAGATGCACAAGATGCAGTGTTGGCTTCTGCAAAAGCTGGGATAGGAATTGAAGACATCTTAGAACAAATTGTAGAAAAGGTACCTGCACCAGAGGGGGATCCTGAGGCTCCTCTTAAAGCACTTATCTTTGATAGCTTATATGATGCCTACCGTGGGGTTGTAACATATATTCGTGTCGTAGACGGTACAGTAAAACTAGGCGATAAAATAAAAATGATGGCAACAGGCAAAGAGTTTGAAGTAATTGAAGTAGGTGTGTTTACACCAAAATCAACTCCAACAAAAGAATTATCTGTCGGAGATGTAGGGTACTTGACTGCAGCTATTAAAAATGTTGGGGATACTCGTGTTGGGGATACCATTACAAATGCCAAAAATGGGGCAACTGAAGCACTGCCTGGATATAGACGACTAAATCCAATGGTGTATTGCGGTCTTTATCCAATTGACAGTGCCAAGTTTAATGATCTTCGTGATGCATTAGAGAAGTTAGAGCTGAATGATTCTGCTCTTCAATTTGAACCGGAAACATCGCAAGCATTAGGTTTTGGATTCCGCTGTGGGTTCTTAGGATTGCTTCATATGGAAATTATTCAAGAACGCATTGAGCGTGAGTTTAAAATTGATTTAATTACAACGGCACCAAGTGTTATTTATCATGTAATTATGACAGATGGAACAGAAATTAACGTAGACAACCCATCTGCAATGCCTGATCCGCAAAAAATCGAACGCATTGAAGAACCATATGTGAAAGCGACGATGATGGCGCCTAATGAATACGTAGGAGCAATTATGGAACTATGTCAATTAAAGCGCGGAATATTCATTGACATGCAATACATGGATGAAACACGTGTGAAAATTGTGTACGAAATTCCTTTAGCTGAAATTGTATATGACTTCTTTGACCAACTAAAATCAAATACAAGAGGATATGCTTCATTCGACTATGAGCTAATTGGCTATCAGCCATCAACCCTTGTGAAAATGGATATTCTCTTAAACAATGAACAAGTGGATGCTTTAAGCTTTATTGTCCATAAAGATTTTGCATATGAACGTGGGAAAGTGATTGTGGAAAAATTGAAAGAGCTCATTCCTCGCCAGCAGTTTGAAGTGCCAATTCAAGCAGCTGTTGGGCAGAAGATTATTGCTCGTTCTACAATAAAAGCCATGAGGAAAAACGTGCTTGCTAAATGTTATGGCGGTGATATTTCCCGTAAACGTAAGCTTTTGGAAAAACAAAAAGAAGGTAAAAAGCGAATGAAGCAAGTAGGGTCGGTAGAAGTGCCGCAAGAAGCGTTTATGGCTGTGTTGAAAATGGATGACAGCAGCAATACGAAAAAATAATATAAAGAACGAGGTTAGGCTGCTAGTTTTGCGCTAACCTCTTTTCTTATTTGTTTATCTATTTTTGACTTTGATAATAAAAATATAATAAAGCAAAAAAGGTTGTGAAAAATTGATAAAAGCTGCGTATATCCATATTCCCTTTTGTGAACATATTTGCCACTATTGTGATTTTAACAAAGTGTTTTTAAAGGGACAGCCTGTGGATCAATATTTAGATGCGTTAGAACAAGAAATAAAATTAACGGTGGCGCAGTATGGTAAAACGCCTCTTTCTACTATTTTTGTTGGTGGAGGAACGCCTACAGCATTATCTGTTTCCCAATTAGAGCGATTATGTGCCATGATAAAAAAAAATTTAGCAATGGAAGAAGAAGTGGAGTATACATTTGAAGCAAACCCTGGAGAAATAACAGCAGAAAAATTACAGACTCTTTACAATGGCGGCGTAAACCGTTTGAGTTTTGGCGTCCAATCTTTTCATAATGAGCTTTTAAAAAAAATTGGCAGAACACATAAAGCAGAGGATGTTTTTCACTCTATTGAAGATGCGAAAAAAATTGGTTTTAAGAATATTAGTGTCGATTTAATTTACAGTTTGCCAGGTCAAACGGTAGAAGATTTTAAAGATACACTAACAACGGCATTTACCTTAGATATCGAGCATTTTTCTGGATATTCCTTGATTATCGAACCTAAAACTGTTTTTTATAATTTAAGAAGAAAGGGCAAACTTCCTACACCAGGGGAAGATGCGGAAGCAGCAATGTATGCATTGCTAATGGAAGAAATGGATAAAAATGGCTATAAGCAATATGAAATCAGCAACTTTGCTAAACCGGGCTTCGAAAGTAAACATAATTTAACTTATTGGAATAACGAAGAGTATTTTGGTTTTGGAGCAGGTGCACATGGATATGTAGCAGGAAAAAGAGTTTCTAATTTTGGACCTCTAAAAAAATATATGGAGCCTCTTGCACAAAAAAGATTGCCTGTTATGGAAGAACATCATGTTACAAAAGTGGAAATGATGGAAGAAGAATTGTTTTTAGGCTTGCGGAAAAATGAAGGGGTAAACTTGACATTATTTGGACAAAAATATAATCAAGAGGTTCTTGAACTTTTTCATATTGAAATAGAAGAGCTAATGAAAAGGGAGTTAATTGTCATAAATAATCGATTCTTGCAATTAACAGACAAAGGGCGCTTTTTAGGGAATGAAGTATTTCAATCTTTTATCGGGACGCTTACTGAATGATAGTAAATATGGCAAAACATCTGTAAAAGAGTAAAGTTTTGTACAAAACAATAATAAGTTTATAATTTTTCTGTGAGAAAAAGAAGCAAATTATTGACATAGTCCCTGTATATTTGATAATTTATAAATAGATTTAGCACTCGTTAAGAGAGAGTGCTAACAGAGGTGATGAATGTGTTAACGCATCGTCAATTATTAATTTTACAAGTGATTATTGATGATTTTATATCGACCGCACAACCTGTTGGCTCAAGAAGTTTGTCGAAGAAAGAAGAAATAACCTTCAGTTCGGCGACTATCCGCAATGAAATGGCTGATCTGGAAGAGTCGGGATATTTAGAAAAAACACACTCTTCTTCCGGTAGGGTTCCATCGGAAAAAGGATATCGCTTTTATGTGGATCATTTATTGGCACCACAAAAGCTTAACAAGACAGATATGGTAAAGATTAATTCGGTTTTTGCCGAAAAAATATATGAATTAGAAAAAATTGTGCAAAGATCAGCGAAAATATTGTCAGATTTAACTAATTATACTACTATAGTTCTTGGGCCAGCTGTAAAAGAAAATAAGCTGAAAAGAATCCAAATTGTTCCTTTAAATAAACATACTGCGACCGCTATTATTGTTACAGACACTGGTCATGTTGAAAATAGAATGTTTCAATTGCCTGAATCTGTTGATGCAAGCGAAATAGAAAAAGTGGTCAATATACTAAATGCGAGGTTGCTAGGAGTTTCTCTTGATAAATTGCATAATAAAATATATAAAGAAGTGGCATCAATATTAAGGCAGCATATTAGCCACTATGATTACTTTATCAAATCCTTATCAGAGACAGTGAAAATCGACAGCCATGAAAAATTATTTTTCGGCGGCAAAACAAATATTCTGAGTCAACCAGAGTTTCATGATATTGGAAAAATCAGAAACCTTCTTAACATGATAGACACAGAAGAGGGAATCCATGATTTGATTCGCAATACTTCAGCAGAAATCAGCATTAAAATTGGCACAGAAAATAAAAATAGTGCAATGGATAATTGCAGTGTCATTTCAGCGTCGTATAGCATCGGCAATGAGCAATTAGGATCTATAGCTATATTGGGGCCAACCAGAATGGAGTATTCCCGTGTAATCAGTCTTTTGCAATTTTTGTCACAGGACTTAACAAAAGTTTTAACAAATTTGTATCAAAAATAAAACATGCTTTAAAATAATAAAGCTGTTCTCACGATTTTTGTGAAAGGTCTCCCTTTGAAAATTTTTTCGAGCAGAAATAACAAGGGAGACAGTATTAATAAGCGTTTCATTTAAGGGAGGTGAACATTTTGGCAGAAGAAAAAACAACACAGAATGAAGAATTAGAACAAAATGCTAGTGAGCTGCAGGAAGAAGTAGTAGAAGAAGTGTTTGAAGAAGTGCAAGCAGAATTCTCTGACGAAGAAACTTTAAAAGCAGCAGAATCAAAAATAGCTGAATTAGAAGCTAAACTAGAAAATGAAGCAAATCGATATCTTCGTCTTCAAGCTGATTTTGATAATTCCCGTCGCAGAGCAAGGCTGGATTTAGAAGCGGCGCAAACATATAGAGCTCAAAGTTTAGTCGTAGATTTACTGCCAGCGATTGATAATTTTGAAAGAGCGCTAAAAATGGAAGCAACCGAAGAACAGGCCCAAAGCTTATTTACTGGGATGGAAATGGTGTACAGAGGTTTGTTGGAAGCTCTTAAAAAAGAAGGCGTAGAAGCAATTGAGTCCGTTGGTTCAGAGTTTGATCCCCATCTTCATCAGGCAGTAATGCAAGTAGAAGTAGAAGGAACAGAGCCGAATATTGTAGTAGAAGAGTTTCAAAAAGGGTATAAGCTAAAAGATAGAGTAATTCGACCAGCGATGGTAAAAGTAAGTCAATAAAAACATTACATATAAAAATTGGAGGGATATTCCATGAGTAAAATTATTGGAATCGATTTAGGTACAACAAACTCATGTGTTGCTGTACTAGAAGGTGGAGAACCAAAAGTTATTCCAAATCCAGAAGGAAACCGTACTGCTCCATCTGTTGTAGCATTTAAAAATGGAGAAAGACAAGTAGGAGAAGTAGCAAAACGCCAATCTATTACAAATCCAAATACGATTATGTCCATTAAACGTCATATGGGTACAGACTATAAAGTAGAAGTAGAAGGCAAAAACTATTCTCCACAAGAGATTTCAGCTATTATTCTTCAATACTTAAAAGGTTATGCAGAAGAATATTTAGGAGAGAAAGTAACAAAAGCAGTTATCACTGTTCCTGCGTACTTCAATGATGCAGAGCGCCAAGCGACGAAAGACGCTGGTAAAATTGCTGGTTTAGAAGTAGAACGCATTATTAATGAACCAACGGCTGCAGCACTTGCATATGGTCTTGATAAAACAGACGAAGATCAAACAATTCTTGTTTATGACCTTGGCGGCGGTACATTTGATGTTTCTATTCTAGAGCTTGGCGATGGCGTATTCGAAGTTAAATCTACTGCTGGTGATAATCGTCTTGGCGGAGATGACTTTGACCAAGTAATCATTGATTATTTAGTAGATCAGTTCAAAAAAGAAAATGGCATTGATTTAAGCAAAGATAAAATGGCTCTTCAACGTTTAAAAGATGCAGCTGAAAAAGCGAAAAAAGATTTATCAGGTGTGGCATCTACACAAATTTCTTTACCATTTATCACAGCTGGAGAAGCTGGACCGCTTCATTTGGAAGTAACACTTTCAAGAGCAAAATTCGAAGAGATTTCAGCTGACTTAGTAGAGCGTACTATGGGTCCTACTCGTCAAGCATTAAAAGATGCAGGCTTAAGCACTTCTGAAATTGATAAAGTTATTCTGGTTGGTGGATCTACTCGTATCCCTGCTGTACAAGAAGCGATCAAAAAAGAAATTGGCAAAGAGCCTCATAGAGGTGTAAACCCAGATGAAGTTGTTGCTATGGGTGCAGCAATTCAAGGTGGAGTTATCACTGGTGATGTAAAAGACGTTGTATTGCTTGACGTTACACCACTTTCTTTAGGTATTGAAACAATGGGTGGAGTATTTACAAAATTAATCGACCGTAACACAACGATCCCAACATCTAAATCACAAGTATTCTCAACTGCTGCAGATAGCCAAACAGCTGTTGATATCCATGTGCTTCAAGGGGAACGCCCAATGGCTGCAGATAACAAGACATTAGGCAGATTCCAATTGGCAGATATTCCGCCAGCACCACGCGGAATCCCACAAATTGAAGTATCATTTGATATTGATAAAAATGGTATTGTAAATGTTCGTGCTAAAGATCTTGGCACAAACAAAGAACAAACTATTACAATTAAATCTTCTACTGGATTATCTGATGAAGACATTGACAAAATGGTAAGAGAAGCAGAAGAAAATGCAGAAGCAGATAAATTGCGTAAAGAAGAAGTAGAACTTCGCAATGAAGCAGATCAATTAGTTTTCACTACAGAAAAAACATTAAAAGATCTGGAAGGCAAAGTAGATGAAAGTGAAGTTGCAAAAGCAAACGAAGCGAAAGATGCGTTAAAAGCAGCGATTGAGAAAAACGAATTAGAAGAAATTCGTACTGCAAAAGATGCATTGCAAGAAATCGTGCAAAATCTTTCGATGAAACTTTACGAAGAAGCTGCAAAACAAGCACAAGCTGCACAAGGCGCAGAAGGCCAATCTACTGGTAAAGATGACAATGTGGTAGATGCAGAATTCGAAGAAGTAAAAGACGATAAATAAGCATAAGAAAGTCTAAAAAGTCAAAGTCAGGTTATTCTTGGCTTTGGCTTTTTCTCTTGTTGCACCGTAAGAGAAGTTTGATAAAAAATATGTAAACTATTGTACTTTAGTATAGCGAAATGATACAATAGCATCTATGTGAAAAGAATCGGGGAGTGGTAATCATGAACAAACGAGATTACTATGAGGTCCTTGGAGTAAGTAACTCGGCCTCTAAGGATGAAATAAAAAAGGCATATCGAAAGCTTTCAAAAAAATATCATCCAGATATTAATAAAGAAGCAGATGCAGATGAAAAATTTAAAGAAGTAAAAGAAGCTTATGAAGTATTAAGCGATGATCAAAAACGTGCTCACTATGACCAGTTTGGCCATACTGATCCGAATCAAGGGTTTGGCGGGGGAGCAGGAGATTTTGGCGGCTTTGGCGGTTTTGAAGATATTTTTAACAGCTTTTTTGGCGGAGGCGGAGGCGGCAGAAGACGCGATCCGAATGCACCAAGACAGGGAGCGGACCTGCAGTATACAATGACTCTTTCTTTTGAAGAAGCTGCATTTGGCAAAGAAACTGAAATTGAAATACCAAGAGAAGAAACTTGTGAAACATGCAGCGGCTCGGGTGCGAAGCCAGGAACAAAACCTGTAACATGTAAGCAGTGTAGTGGAACAGGTCAAATCAATGTCGAGCAAAATACACCATTTGGCCGCATTGTGAATAGAAGAACATGTAACCATTGTAACGGTACAGGCAAGGAAATTAAGCATAAATGTTCAACATGTGGCGGTGCAGGCAAAGTGAAAAAACGCCGCAAAATCGCTGTTAAGATTCCAGCAGGCATAGATGATGGCCAACAATTGCGTGTAAGCGGCCAAGGAGAGCCAGGAGTAAATGGCGGACCAGCTGGAGACTTATATGTTGTATTCCATGTTCGAGCACATGAATTTTTTGAACGTGATGGAGAAGATGTTTATTGCGAGATGCCGATTACATTTGTTCAAGCAGCGATTGGAGACGAAGTAGAGGTTCCGACTCTTCACGGCAAGATTAAGCTGAAAGTGCCAGCAGGAACACAAACGGGAACAAAATTCCGTCTTAGAGGCAAAGGAATAACAAATGTGCGTGGATATGGCATTGGGGATCAGCATGTGATTGTGCGCTTAATTACTCCAACTAAATTAACAGATAAACAGAAACAATTATTGCAAGAATTTGCAGAAGTAACTGGAGATTCTCCAAGAGGAGAAGAAGAAGAAGGCTTCTTCTCAAAAGTAAAAAGAGCCTTTAAAGGTGAATAATGAAGATGGAGTTGGTAGAGATGAAATGGTCAGAAATCAGTATTCATACAACAAATGAAGCGATTGAACCTATTTCTAATATTTTGCATGAAGCAGGAGCAAGCGGAGTAGTTATTGAAGATCCTTTTGAATTAAGTAAAGAAAGAGAAGACCGTTTCGGCGAAATCTACCAATTAAATCCTGATGATTATCCTGAAGAAGGTGTCATAGTAAAAGCTTATTTGCCTATTAATAGTTTTCTTGGAGAAACGGTTGAGGAAATTAAAGAAGCAATTAATAACCTTGTGTTATTTAATATCGATATAGGATTAAATAAAGTTTCTATTATGGAAGTAAATGAGGAAGAATGGGCTACTGCCTGGAAAAAATATTATCACCCTGTTAAAATCTCTGAAAAATTTACAATTGTGCCAACATGGGAAGATTATACGCCTGTTAACAGCGATGAATTAATCATTGAGCTAGATCCTGGAATGGCTTTTGGCACAGGAACACATCCTACAACAGTATTATGCATCCAAGCTTTGGAAAGAATAGTAGAAAAAGACGATGTAGTAATTGATGTCGGCACAGGTTCAGGTGTTTTAAGCATCGCTGCAGCAATGCTTAAAGCGAAATCTGTGTTAGCACTTGATTTAGATGAAGTAGCAGTAAATTCAGCAAAACTAAATCTAAAGTTAAATAAAGTGCAGGAAGTCGCATCAGTTAAACAAAATAATCTTTTAAATGACATTCAAGAACAGGCAGATGTGATTGTTGCGAATATTTTAGCTGAAATCATTATTCGCTTTACAGATGATGTGCATCGCTTATTAAATAAGGATGGTTATTTTATCGCTTCTGGAATTATTTCCCAGAAAAAAGAAGAAGTGAAAGAGGCGATAGTAGCATCTGGGCTAGAAATTATAGAAATAGTTCAAATGGAAGACTGGGTTAGCATTACTGCTAAAAAAATTCATTAATAAATCATGCAGGAGTTTTGGTTGTCTTATTTTAGGCGGACAAAACTCCTCTGCTAATTATTAGAACTTGAAGCATATGTTAAAATAAAGGCAGGTTTTTTTATTGCAGAGGTATTTTGCAGAAAATGTAGAAGATATTTTTTATATTGAAGAGGAAGATTTCCATCATATAACAAGAGTTATGCGCATGAAGTTTGGTGATGAACTATATTGCGTAAACCATCAAGAGCAAGCTGCTCGCTGTTCTATAGAAAAAATTACCGAAAACCAAGTCGTTGCTAAAGTGGTACAATGGATAGAAGAAAAGAAAGAACTTCCAGTTTCTGTTTCGATTGTGAGCGGACTGCCGAAAGGGGATAAGCTTGAATGGATTATACAAAAAGGTACAGAACTAGGAGCATCTAAGTTTATCCCTTTTATTGCAGCTCGCTCCGTTGTTAAATGGGACGAGAAAAAGTCCGATAAAAAACTTGTCCGCTGGAATAAAATTGCCAAGGAAGCAGCAGAACAGTCCCATCGCCATAGAATGCCTGAAGTAATGGCTCCAGTAAAACTCAAAGGATTAATAGAACTTGGAAGTTACTATGACCTTAAACTAATTGCTTATGAAGAGGAAGCAAAAGCCGGCGAAATTTCGATTTTAGCAAGCAATTTAAAACAGCTTGAGTACGGCAAGTCGATATTAGTTGTATTTGGCCCGGAAGGCGGTTTAACAGAAGCTGAAGTAACAGCATTAAAGGAAAATGGTTTTCAAACATGCGGGTTGGGACCAAGGATTTTAAGAACAGAAACAGCACCCCTTTATTTATTATCTGCTGTTTCCTACCATTATGAATTATTGAGGTGACGAAAAATGCCAACAGTTGCATTTCACACATTAGGCTGTAAAGTAAATCATTATGAAACAGAAGCTATATGGCAGCTTTTTAAAGAACAAGGATACGAACGAGTAGAGTATGAAAATATGTCAGATGTATATGTTATCAATACATGTACGGTAACTAATACAGGGGATAAAAAAAGCCGTCAAGTAATTCGACGTGCTGTCCGCAAAAATCCTAATGGGGTAATTTGTGTAACGGGATGTTATGCACAAACATCACCAGCAGAAATTATGGCTATTCCTGGCGTAGACATTGTTGTCGGCACACAAGACCGAGTGAAAATGCTTGAATATATTGAGCGATATAAAGAAGAAAGACAGCCAATCAATGCAGTCGGAAATATCATGAAAAATCGTGTATACGAAGAATTAGATGTTCCTGCATTTACTGATCGAACAAGAGCTTCTTTAAAGATTCAAGAAGGGTGCAATAATTTCTGCACATTCTGTATTATTCCATGGGCAAGAGGGTTAATGCGTTCTAGAGATCCAAAAGAAGTAATCAGACAAGCACAGCAATTAGTGGATGCTGGCTACAAAGAGATTGTTTTAACCGGAATTCACACTGGCGGATATGGGGAAGATATGAAAGATTATAACTTGGCTACTCTTCTTCGTGAACTAGAAGCAAAGATAAAAGGATTAAAGCGTCTCCGCATTTCTTCTATTGAAGCAAGTCAAATTACGGATGAAGTAATCGAAGTATTGGATCAGTCCAATATTGTTGTAAATCATCTTCATATTCCTATTCAATCAGGCTCTAACACTGTATTAAAGCGGATGAGAAGGAAGTATACAATGGAATTTTTTGCGGAGCGAATTACACGCTTAAAAGAAGCGTTGCCTGGACTTGCCATCACATCCGATGTAATTGTTGGTTTCCCAGGAGAAACAGAAGAAGAATTTATGGAAACTTATAATTTTATTAAAGAACATAAATTCTCGGAACTTCATGTATTCCCGTATTCAAAACGTACTGGAACTCCTGCAGCTCGAATGGAAGATCAAATTGATGAGGAAATTAAAAATGAACGAGTGCACCGTTTAATTGCATTATCTGATCAATTGGCAAAAGAGTATGCTTCCAACTATGAAGGAGCAGTAGTGGAAGTCATTCCAGAAGAAGTATATAAAGACACAGCAAATGGCGAATTATATGTTGGCTATACAGATAACTATCTTAAAGTTGTTTTTCCGGCAACAGAAGAAATGGTTGGTCAAATTGTAAAAGTGAAAATTACAAAAGCTGGTTATCCTGTCAACGAAGGACAATTTGTTCGTGTTATGGATGCAGTTGAACAGAAACAAGCAATAAGTTAAATAGAAGAAGCGCCCTGTTATCTTATCCTTATAATATTATCTTGATATAATAGATGGAAGGTACAGGCGCTTTTTTTAATGACCAAAAATAGTTTGTGAAAAGTATGATACATATTGATTAAAGGAGAAAAAGAAAATGAATAAAATTGCTGGAATGATTGATCATACATTGCTAAAACCAGAAGCAACAAAACAACAAATTATTTTATTATGTAAAGAAGCAAAAGAGTATTTATTTGCTTCTGTATGTGTAAATCCGACATGGGTAAAAACAGCAAGTGAATTATTGGCTGGCACAACGGTAAAAGTTTGTACCGTAATTGGATTTCCTTTAGGTGCAAGCACAAGTGCCACAAAAGCTTTTGAAACAAAAGATGCAATTGAAAACGGCGCAACAGAAGTAGATATGGTGATCAACATCGGTGCATTAAAAGATAGAGACTTTGAGTTAGTAAAAGCAGATATTAAAGCAGTGGTAGATGCTGCAGGAAATAAAGCTTTAACAAAAGTAATTATTGAAACAAGCCTTTTAACAGATGAAGAAAAAGAAAAGGCGTGTCGTTTAGCTGTGGAAGCAGGCGCTGATTTTGTTAAAACATCTACTGGATTTTCAACTGGTGGAGCAACTATTACAGATATCCAATTAATGAGAAAAACAGTTGGCCCAGATATTGGCGTAAAAGCCTCAGGTGGAGTAAGAAGCAGTGAAGATACACAAAAAATGGTAGAATCTGGAGCAACGAGAATCGGAGCAAGTTCAGGTGTTGCTATTGTTACTGGTTTAACAAGCACATCAGACTATTAAAAAATAAAAGCTCTAAAATAGGGTGTTATATCTGGTGTTAAACGAAAAGTAAAGTCCTAAAAATAGGGCTTTTTTTGTTTTATCTTGATTGAGTTTGTTTTAAAAAGATGGACCAGGGGTATAATTCTTAACAGTTAAAAGATAAAGGAGAGCACCAGATGAAAAAAATATGGATAAGTTTGTCGATTATGACGGGACTTGCTTTAGGATTAGCTGCTTGCAGTCAAAATGATAATAAGCAACAATCAGCAAATAATGCAGATAATCAGGGAACAAATGCAAATAATTCAACTGCTAACAATGAAAGTGATTCACTAGCTAAGGAAAATTTAAAGGTAAATATAGAAGATGCAGTGAAAACATTTCAAGATAAATATCCGGACGCTGCTATTACTGAGATGTCATTAGATAGTGACTTTGGAAAATGGCATTATGAAGTAGAGGGAATTAATGAACGAAATCAATATGAAGTAGAAATAGACGCGAATAATGGCGAATTGAATGTAAAAGAAGAAGAGAAATTAGATGCAGAAGATGCAAATGGTGTTAAAAAAGAAAAAGAAGCATTAAATTTGGATAATTTAATTACACAAGAAAAATTATTTAATATCGTAAATGATGCACAAAAAGGAGCCATTACACAATGGAGCTTAGAGAAAGAGTCAGCTTCTACTTATTTTGATGTATCAGTAGAAGAACAGTTAAAAGAATATGAAGTCAGCGTTGATGCACAAACTGGAGAAATTTTAGAAAAAAAACAAGATAATTAAGCACAAAAAAATTTTTAATAAAAAACTGCAGATAGTCTGAAAACTGGTCTTACCCCTGTCAAGTAGACAGCACAAAAAAACTATGCAACTAACGCGTGTCGGTACTCAACTGGCGCGCGTTGTTTTAGTCTTTTTTGAAAACGTTTATAATTATAATGATAAATATATTCCTCAATTGCTTGTTTAATTTCTTCTTCTAATTTACACTCTATCCTATACAACTTCTCTGTTTTGAGATGTGAAAAGAAGGATTCAATGCAGGCGTTATCCAGGCAGTTTCCTTTGCGAGAGTGGCTGCCTTTAATGCCATATTCCTCTAATCAATCGTTTGTTGTA
>NZ_PISE01000014.1 GCF_002835805.1 Niallia nealsonii
ATTATATCTATTACTATAATCACAAACGTATGAAGAAAAAATTAAAAGATCTGAGTCCAATACAATACCGGGCTCAGATCTTGGAAGCCGCTTGAATTATTTGTCTAACTTTTTTGGGTCAGATCATAAAAAGGAAGTTTTTCTACGGTTTTTTGTTTATTTTTCTTTTGAATGGGAATGTTGATTTCCGCTCGAATCAACTTACTTTCACTCCCTCATAATAGAATTTGAATCTTCCATCCTTTAAAATAAAGATAGATAAATGGACAGAGGTGATACCGTGCTTTCCAAACATTCTTTTATCTAAAGAGACCAATTAGAAATGAAGCTTAATATTAAAAGGGGTTCAGAATGAAAGCATTCTGAACCCCTTTTGTCGACAAACGTTCCCCCTGTTTTTTTTTAGCAACAAAGAGATGTCTTTATTGATATCTTTGGAGCATGGAAAAAAATTCGATAACAAATTGATAAAATGTCTGCACAGATGGAGGAAGCTCTCTATTTTTAGGAATAATGACACCAACTGTTCTATTAATGATTGGGTTTTCAATAGGCACTTTTACTGTGAATTTTGGCACTGTATCATAAAACGTGCTTTCAGGAAGCAACGTGACACCCATCCCAGCAGATACTAATCCTTTAATAGCGTCCAAATCTTCTCCCTCTGAGCTGATTGTAGGCAAAAAGCCTTCTTGTTTGCATGCTTCATAAGCAATTTTTTGTAAAATATATCCTTTTGGAAATAGCACAAAATCATCGTTTCGCAAATCTCTTAGACGAATGCTCCTTCTTTCTGCTAAAATATGAGTAATGGGCAGCAATGCTAAAATCCGTTCTGTAAATAATATTTCCCCTTTTATGGAATGATCATCTGTTGGCACAGGTCCTAAAAAGGCTAAATCAATATCTTTGTTTTTGACTGCTTCAATTAAAAAACTGTAGGATCCTTGTCTTAGTTGAAAAGCAATGTTTGGATGCTTTTCTTTAAACGCAGAAAGAATTGTAGGAAGCAAATGGCTTGCCAGACTTGTTGGAAAGCCGATTTTGATGGAGCCTCTATCTGGATCTAAATAGGCATTTATTTGTTCTTTTGCAAGATCAACTTGCTTCATAATCGCTAAAGAGTGCTCTAAAAAGATTTTTCCAATGGAGGTTAATTTTACATTTCTTCCTTCCCGTTCAAAGAGGCTGACACCTAGTTCATCTTCTAGATTAGCGATTTGTCTGCTAATGGCTGATTGGGCGACATGCAAGTATTCGGCGGCTTCTGAAACATGTTCCCTTTCTGCGACTTCAATGAAATACTTTAATTGTCTAAGCTCCATTTTTTTGTTTTCTCCTCCATTCATCTCGAAAATAGATAACTTCTATCCAAATAATATATTGTTTATATGAATTTGCATAGTATAATAAAGTTATCTGAACTAAAAAAATTGTTAGAAAATCTGACAGGGGTGGTTGAAATGACGTACAACCAATTAGCTAAAGCACAAGGTCTTTACAGACCAGAATTTGAACACGATGCATGTGGAATCGGTTTATATGCCCATATCAAGGGAGAGGCAACGCATGAAATCGTAACAAATGGTTTAAGTATGCTTTGTAAATTAGATCATCGCGGAGGGCAAGGAAGCGATCCGTTAACAGGAGACGGGGCAGGACTGATGGTCCAAATTCCAGATGCATTTTTCCGTAAAGAATTAAACGATTTTACATTGCCAGAAAAAGGGCAATATGGTGTAGGAATGATTTTCTTTTCGCAAAAAGATGAAAATAGAGAAGAAATCGAAGCGCAAATTAATCAATATATAAGCCAAGAAGGGCAAGTGCTCCTTGGTTGGAGAACTGTACCTACAGATGTCAGAAAAATCGGAAAAGTAGCGCAGGAAAGCTGCCCGGTTGTTCGCCAAGTATTTATTGCAGCAGGCGAAAATGTTAACAAACAAGATGAATTGGCATTTGAACGCAAATTATACATTGTTCGCAAACTTGCAGAAAACTGGGGAAAAAAGACAGAAAACGATTTTTATTTTGCTAGTCTTTCCACAAGAACGATTGTGTATAAAGGGCTGTTAACTTCTGATCAAGTGGGAACATTCTATTTGGATCTGCAAGATGAAGCATTTGTTTCTGCATTTTCTTTAGTGCATTCCCGTTTTAGTACAAATACATTTCCAAGCTGGGAAAGAGCACATCCAAACCGCTATATTATCCATAACGGAGAGATTAACACACTTCGCGGCAACTTAAATTGGATGGAAGCAAGAGAACAGCAATTTGTATCAGAAGCATTTGGCGAGGATTTAGACAAAATATTGCCAATCCTTGATGCAAGCGGCAGTGATTCATCTGTGTTTGATAATGCACTAGAATTTTTTATTCTAGCTGGACGCAAGCCAGCACATGCAGCAATGATGCTGATTCCAGAGCCATGGACAGAAAATCCTCATGTAACAGATGAGAAAAGAGCATTTTATGAGTATCATTCCAGCTTAATGGAGCCTTGGGATGGACCAATGGCAATTTCTTTCACAGATGGAAAACAAATCGGGGCAATTTTAGACCGAAATGGTTTAAGACCAGCACGCTATTATGTAACAAAAGATGATTATATTATCTTCTCATCAGAAGTGGGAGTAATACCTGTTGAAGAAGAAAATGTTTTATATAAAGATCGCTTAAGTCCAGGAAAAATGCTGTTGATTGATTTAGAAGAAGGCCGCATTATCTCCGATGAAGAGCTAAAAGGAGAAATTGTTGCGCAGCAACCTTATCAAAAATGGCTGGATGAAAAAGTGGTTCGTTTAGATGCATCAAAGGAAGAATCTTCTGAAGAATTTGCAGACTTATTAATAAGACAAAAAGCATTTGGATATACGTATGAAGATGTACAAAAAAATCTAATTCCTGTTGTAATAGAGGGCAAAGATCCACTTGGTTCAATGGGGAATGATACGCCGCTTGCTGTATTATCAGATAAATCACAAAGCTTATTCAACTATTTTAAACAATTATTTGCTCAAGTTACGAATCCGCCAATTGATGCAATTCGCGAACATTTAGTAACATCAACACTTTCATGGTTGGGAGCGGAAAAAAATCTGCTTCACCCAGATGCTTCAAATTGTCGTCGTATTCAATTGGGTACCCCAATTATTTCAAACGGACAATTGGAGCAATTAAAAGCTATTGAATTATCAGAATTTTCCACGCAAACATTGGAAATTTTATTTGAAGACAACTTAGAGGCGAGCTTAGAAAAATTGCTGCAGCAGGCAGAAACGGCAATCAATGAAGGAATTAGTCTTTTAATTCTTTCAGACCGCAGCATGAATAAAGATAAAAAAGTGATTCCAGTCTTATTGGCTACAAGTGCTTTGCATCAATACTTAACGAAAAAAGGCATTCGTACAAAAGCGAGCATTATTGTGGAGTCTGGAGAAGCAAGAGAGGTTCATCATTTTGCAAGTCTTATCGGCTTTGGAGCAGATGCAATCAATCCATATCTTGTATATGCAACCTATGCAAAAAGCATCCAAGAAGGCGTATTGGAATTGGCTTATGAGGAAGCTGTTGCACGTTTTAATACAGTTGTGACAGAAGGCGTTGTAAAAGTAATGTCCAAAATGGGTATCTCGACTATCCAAAGCTATCGTGGGGCGCAAATCTTTGAAGCGGTCGGCATTGGCCATGATGTGATTGAAAAATACTTTGTAGGAACAGTTTCTCAATTAGGCGGAATTGGCATTGATACAATTGCAAAAGAAGCAACGGATCGTCATATGGAAGCATATTCACCAACCATTGATGAAACATTGGATTCAGGAAGCGACTTCCAATGGAGAAAAGGCGGAGAGCATCATGCCTTCAACCCAAAAACTATCCACACATTGCAATGGGCATGTCGCAAGGGAGACTATAGTCTGTTTAAACAATATTCAGATGCGGCAAATGCAGAAAGAGTTACATTCTTGCGCAATCTGTTTGCTTTTAATACAGAAAATGCTATTGATATTAATGAAGTAGAATCAGTTGAATCCATCGTAAAACGTTTTAAAACAGGTGCGATGTCATTTGGTTCATTAAGTAAAGAAGCACATGAAACATTAGCGATTGCTATGAATAGAATTGGCGGAAGCTCTAACAGCGGAGAAGGCGGAGAAGATCCAGCACGTTTTGAATTAGATGCAAATGGAGACAATCGCCGCAGTGCTATCAAACAAATTGCATCTGGCCGTTTTGGAGTTAAAAGCCATTATCTAATCAACGCAGATGAACTGCAGATTAAAATGGCGCAAGGTGCAAAACCAGGAGAAGGCGGACAGCTGCCAGGAAATAAAGTATATCCGTGGGTTGCAGAAGTGCGTGGATCAACACCAGGTGTAGGCTTAATTTCACCACCTCCGCATCATGATATTTATTCGATTGAAGATTTAGCACAGCTAATTCATGATTTAAAGAATGCAAATAGAGATGCAAGAATCAGCGTAAAACTAGTATCTAAAGGTGGAATCGGCACAATTGCTGCAGGTGTGGCAAAAGGTGTTGCAGATGTTATCGTAGTAAGCGGCTATGACGGTGGAACTGGTGCATCTCCAAAAACAAGTATTAAACATACAGGTCTTCCATGGGAGCTTGGTTTAGCAGAAACGCACCAAACATTGATGTTAAACGGTTTAAGAAGCCGTGTTGTATTAGAGACAGATGGAAAATTAATGACAGGAAAAGATGTTGTCTTAGCAGCACTTTTAGGGGCAGAAGAATTTGGTTTTGCAACAGCGCCACTAATTGTTTTAGGCTGTGTAATGATGCGTGCATGTCACCTTGATACATGTCCAGTCGGTGTGGCGACACAAAATCCAGAACTTCGCTATAAATTTGCAGGAGATCCTGATCATGTTGTCAACTTTATGCGTTTTGTTGCAGAAGAAGTTCGTGAATTAATGGCTCAATTAGGCTTTAGAACAGTGGAAGAAATGATTGGAAGAACGGATCTTTTAACAGTGAGCGAACAAGCAAAATCTCATTGGAAAACAAAAGATCTTGATTTAAGCAAGTTGTTGCATCAAATGGATGGACCTCGTACATTCCAAAAACCGCAAAACCATAAAATCGATGAAAGCTTAGATATGCAAAAAATCTTGCCAGCTGTGGAAAAAGCAATTGAAAAAGGAGAAAACATTGATCTGTATTATACAGTGAAAAATACAAATCGTGTTATCGGTACGATTGTCGGCAGCGAAATCTCGAAAAAATATGGAGAAGAAGGTTTGGCGGACGACACCATTAATCTGCATTTCACCGGGTCTGCAGGCCAAAGTTTTGGAGCATTTATTCCAAAAGGCATGAGTCTTTATTTAACAGGGGATGTAAATGACTATGTAGGAAAAGGTTTATCTGGCGGGAAAATCGTTGTGAAGGCACCGTCTGTTGATTCTTATGTAGCAAAAGACAATG
This sequence comes from Niallia nealsonii, assembly GCF_002835805.1. GTDB lineage: Bacteria > Bacillota > Bacilli > Bacillales > Cytobacillaceae > Niallia > Niallia nealsonii. The sequence continues at coordinate 5,458 of NZ_PISE01000014.1, forward strand.
TAATTGCAGGTAACGTTGCTTTTATTGGTGCGACAGATGGCGAAGCTTTTGTAAACGGAAAAGCTGGCGAACGTTTTGCTGTACGTAATAGTGGAGCAAATATTGTAGTAGAAGGTATTGGCGACCATGGTCTTGAATATATGACTGGCGGTCAGGTTGTAGTATTAGGAGAAGTAGGGAAAAACTTTGGTGCAGGTATGTCTGGTGGGGTAGCATATGTGCTTGCAAATGACAAAAAAACATTCAAAAATCTTTGCAATCAAGAAATGATTCTTTTTGAATCATTGGAAGATGCAGGAGAAATAGAAGCAGTAAAACAATTAATTGGAAAACATCAAGAGCAAACAGACAGTATTGTTGCAAAGCAAACGCTGGAAAATTGGGATAAAGCAGTAAGCAAATTTGTAAAAGTGATTCCGAAAGACTACAAACGCATGATTTCAGAAATTCAAACAGGCTTAAACAGCGGTTTATCTGAAGACGAGGCAGTAATGCAAGCATTTGAAAGCAATTCAAACCAAGAGAAAAAAAAACACAAAACTACTAAAGATACAGTAGCGGTTCAGTAAGAGAGGAGAGAATGTAATGGGAAAAGCAACTGGTTTTATGGAATTTAAACGGGAGGAAGCGGAAGAAAGATCTCCGCTTTCCCGCTTAAATGATTTTAAAAAATATTCTGCTCCTTTCTCTGACGAAGTACTTAGTAGACAAGGAGCACGTTGCATGGATTGTGCAACACCATTCTGCCATATTGGAATGGACATTTCAGGCTCTACATCAGGATGTCCAATCCACAATCTAATACCAGAATGGAATGATTTGGTTTACCGTGGCAGATGGAAAGAAGCACTTGACAGATTATTAAAAACAAATAACTTCCCAGAGTTTACAGGAAGTGCATGTCCAGCTCCATGCGAAGGATCTTGTACGGTGGCGATTTCTGATCCAGCGGTTAGCATTAAAAATATTGAACGCACCATTATCGATAAAGGTTTTGCAAATGGCTGGATTACACCCAAAATTCCTAAAAATCGCACAGGCAAAAAAATTGCGATTGTTGGTTCAGGACCTGCAGGACTTGCTAGTGCGGATCAATTAAATCAAGCAGGCCATTCTGTTACTGTATTTGAACGTTCTGATCGTCCAGGCGGATTATTAATGTACGGAATTCCTAATATGAAATTAGAGAAAAAAGATGTGGAGCGCCGCGTGCAATTATTAACGCAAGAGGGCATCGATTTTGTTACAAATACAGAGATTGGCAAAGATATTACAGCAGAAGAATTAAGAAAACAATTTGATGCAGTTATTCTTTGTACAGGGGCACAAAAACAGCGTGATTTAACAATCGAAGGCAGAGAAGCGAATGGTGTTCATTTTGCCATGGACTACTTGACAAAAGCAACAAAAAGCATGCTTGACTCTAACTTTGCAGATGGCAACTTCATTAATGCAGAAGGCAAAGATGTTATTGTTATCGGTGGTGGAGACACTGGTGCAGACTGTGTGGCAACAGCACTTCGCCAAAAATGCAAATCTGTTGTGCAATTTGGGAAACATCCAAGACTGACGGAAACACGTACAGATGATAATATGTGGCCAGCATTTCCACAGGTTTTCACATTAGAATATGCGTATGAAGAAGCGGAACAAAAATTTGGAAGCGATCCAAGACAATACAGCATTCAAACAAAAAAAATCGTAAAAGATGAAAATGGCAACTTAAAAGAGCTTCATACGATTTCAATGGAAAAAGTAAAACAAGCAGACGGCACTTTTATGTTCAACGAAATTCCTGGCACAGAAAAAGTATGGCCAGCACAATTAGTATTTATTGCAATTGGTTTTGAAGGACCAGAACAGCCAGTACTTCAGCAGTTTGGCGTAGATACTAAATTCCGCAAAATTGATGCAAAATACGGAGAATTTCAAACAAATGTAGAAGGTGTTTTCGCTGCAGGTGATGCAAGAAGAGGCCAAAGCTTAATCGTTTGGGCAATCAATGAAGGCCGTGAAGTAGCACGTAAGGTGGATCAATATCTAATGGGCGTTTCTCATTTGCCGACAGTGAATGCATAAATAGCGAATATTTATTTTGAGATAAATTAATTTTACAATAAATAGATGCAATCAAAATCCAGGGGAAGATTTCCCTCTGGATTTTTTTGTATATTTTTGATAAAGGGATATAAGATATGAGATATAGGAAGATGCAAAAGGAAGAATTTTTTAGATGTTTATAACCATGCTGAAAGAGGTAGTTGTTTTTACATAACAGTTTTAGGAGGGAAGAAAATGAAAGCAGTCACCTATCAAGGCGCAAAAGAAATTCAAGTAAAACAGGTGGAAGATCCAATATTGCAGAAAAAAGATGATATTATTGTCCGTATCACTTCGACAGCTATATGTGGTTCTGATCTACATATATATTTAGGAGCAATTCCTGCACAAAAAGATTATGTCATTGGCCATGAACCAATGGGCATTGTTGAAGAAGTCGGCCCAGATGTTACAAAAGTGAAAAAAGGCGATCGAGTTGTTCTTCCATTTAATATTTCATGCGGACACTGCTATTATTGTGAACATGATATGGAAAGTCAATGCGACAACGCTAACCCAAATAAAGAACAAGCAGATACTGGGGCATATTTTGGTTTTACAGAACGCTACGGCAATTATCCTGGTGGCCAGGCAGAACTGCTTCGGGTACCATATGGAAATTTCGTGCCATTTGTAATCCCTGAATCTTGTGAAATAGAAGATGAAGGTTTGCTGTTTATGTCAGACGTACTGCCTACAGCGTATTGGAGCGTCGAAAATTCTGGAGTAAAAGAAGGGGACACAGTAGTTGTATTAGGTTGTGGACCTGTTGGCTTAATGACACAAAAATTCGCATGGATGAAAGGGGCAAAACGTGTTATTGCTGTTGATAACATTCCCTACCGATTAAATCATGCAAAAAAAATGAATAATGTAGAAATCATTAATTTTGACCAGCATGAAGATACAGGATTGTACATGAAGGAAATAACAAAAGGCGGCGCTGATGTTGTCATTGATTGTGTTGGCATGGACGGCAAAAAAACCATGATGGAAAAAGTTGAACAAAAATTAAAAATCCAAGGCGGTACATTAAGTGCCATTCAAATTGGTTTAAATTCTATTAGAAAATTTGGTACGATGCAGCTGACAGGTGTTTACGGTTCCACATACAATATGTTTCCATTAGGGAATATTTTCGAACGAAACATTACAGTAAAAACAGGACAAGCACCCGTTATTCATTATATGCCAATGCTTTTTGATAAAATTGCAAACAAAGAGTTTGATCCAACTGAAATTATTACACATAAAGTGCCGCTGGATCAGGCAAGCGAAGCATATAAAATGTTTTATGAGCATGAAGATGATGTTATTAAAGTCATCTTAAAACCATAATAGCATGTTAGAAATAGTTCCTGATTGGAGCTATTTTTTTGAAGAAAAGAGCATTTTTAAACAGACAGAAATTTCTTCAAAGTGAAAATAGAACGGAATACACTACTGCAATAAAGGTGGGGAATTTATGAATAAATGGAAACAGCTGAATAACAGCGGATTTTATTAGGAAAGAAATAGAAGCTTTGAATTCTAGGATGGATTGAAAGCAAGTTGATTGGAGAGGAAGGGGAGACTCCTAAGGGATTAGTGAGAGACTCTGCAGGCGTGTAGCCGAAGACCCTGTGGAAAGCGAACCTCTGAAATGGAAATCAACATTCCAATTTAAAAGAAAAATAAACAAAAAACCGTAAACAAACTTCCATTTTAAGGAGTGTTTGTCTACGGTCTGAAGGAAGCAATAAGCTTGCTTCTTCTTTTGCTATTTATTTAAATTACTATGCTTTTTGGAATAAAGGAAATAGATAATCGTTCCAATCACAAGCCAGATAACAAAAGAAATCCATGTAATGCCAGGAAGACTAATTGCAAGCCCTAAGCATAATAATGCACTGATAATCGGCAGTACTGGCACAAAAGGAACACGGAAAGATCCTTTTAAATCCGGGAATTTTTTGCGCAGAACAATAATAGCAATCGAAATAAGGGTAAATGCTGCAAGTGTTCCCATATTTACTAAATGTGCCAATGTAGTTAAATCAACAAATCCGGCAATACATGCTGCAATACTTCCTGTTAGCCATGTGTTTTTAAATGGCGTTTTTGTTTTTTTATTCACGCTAGACATGATTTTTGGCAATAATCCATCACGACTCATCGCAAAGCTTAAACGAACTTGTGCATAAATTAATGCAAGTATTACCGTGGTAATCCCCATAACAGCACCAATAGAAATAATGCCGGCAATGCTATTGTGGCCTACTGATTCTAATGCTAAGGCAACGGGTGCTCCAACATTTAGTTCCGTAAAAGGAATCATTCCTGTTAGAACAGCTGATACGGCAATATATAATGTAGTACAAATGGCCAAGGAGCCAATAATTCCAATCGGCATTGTTTTTCCAGGGTTTTTTACTTCCTCAGAAGCAGTTGCAATAACATCAAAACCGATATATGCAAAGAAAACGGTAGCAGCGCCAGTTATAACACCACTAAAACCAAATGGCAGAAACGGCGTCCAATTTTCTGGCTTTACATAAAATACACCAACAATAATAAAGAGGAGAATAACCCCTAATTTTACAAATACCATTATATTATTAAATTTAATGCTTTCTTTAATGCCTTTAGAAACAAGTGCTGTTATGCACATAATAATCAAAATAGCAGGTAAATCGATCATACCGCCTTTACCGACGCCTGGTGCTGATGAAATAACAGCAGGAAGGTGGATATTAAATCCTGCGATTAATGATTGAAAATAAGCAGACCAACCTGTTGCAACAGCGGCAACAGCCAGTACATATTCGAGCATTAAATCCCAGCCGATTAAAAAGGCAAACAGTTCCCCTAAAGTGGCATAAGTATAGGTATATACACTTCCTGATAATGGAACAGCAGATGAAAATTCTGCATAACAAAAAGCAGCCAAGGCACAAGCAATCCCTGCAAGAACAAAAGAAAGCATGATGCCAGGTCCAGCACTTTCAGCCGCAACTACTCCTGTCACCACAAATATGCCTGTCCCAATTACACATCCTACTCCTAAAAAAATCAGGTCCCAAACGCCCATTGTTCGTTCTAATGTTTTATTTTGAGATTGAGAAATCATTAAATTCATCGATTTCCTGCGAAAAAGTTGACTCATTAGAATGCGATCCTCCTAGATGTAAAAAATATTTTTCTTTAATAGAAATATTCTAACAATTTGTTTTTTAAAAAATGAATAAATTGTCGAAAAAGCACACTTAGGTGATTATATTGTCGCATAGAAAAAATGTCAATGTCATTAAATTTCCAATCGCATAAACTATTACAAAATAATAAAGTTGACACGATTACGGCTAATTTGACTTCTACATTTTACCGATTATTGTGAAGAGAAATCAACATAGTTTGAAACTCCTTTTAAATTATTTAAGATGAACAAAATAATAATTTTTATTACAAACTGGTCCTTTTTGAAAAAAAATGATATGATGGAGTAAAGTTAGTACCTGATACTAATAGCTAGTAAAAAAGAAACGAGGTTGGATTTTATGTTAACTTCGAAAGCGCGAATTACCGCGATTGGATCTTATGTTCCAGAAAAAAAGATAACGAATGAAGATTTAGAGCGTATGGTGGAGACCAATAATGATTGGATTATCCAGCGAACTGGCATTAAAGAAAGAAGAATGGCGAAAGAAAATGAATGTACAAGCGATTTAGCATATATGGCAGTACTTGATTTAATGAAACGCTACTCTAAACCTATAGAAGATGTAGAAATGATTATTGTCTGCACAATGACTGCAGATTTTAAGACGCCAAGTGTTGCTGCAATAGTGCAAGGAAAGTTAGGATTAAAAAAAGCAGGTTCCATTGATTTAAACGCAGCATGTGCTGGCTTTACTTACGGTTTGCATGTTGCAAATGGTTTAATAACGGCAGGTTTAAATAAAAAGATCCTTGTAATAGGAGCCGAGGCATTAACGAAAATTACTGACTATGAGGACAGGACATCATGTATTCTGTTTGGAGACGGAGCATCAGCAGTGTTAGTAGAATATGATGACAAGAATCCAAGTTTTCTCTCCTTTTTCCTTGATTCCAAAGGAGAAGCTGGAAAAAATCTTTATGCAACGAGTATTTCGGAACAAATGGATGGCATAGATTTGAAGGCAGATGGAAATATTGTGCAAAATGGCCGAGAAGTATATAAATGGGCTGTTTCTACGGTGCCAAAAGGAATGAAAACTGTCGCAAATAATGGGGGAATCAGTCTTTTAGATGTAGACTGGTTTGTGCCACATAGCGCCAACTTGCGAATGATTGAATCCATTTGTGAAAAAAGCGGCTATCCGATAGAAAAAACATTGGTCAGTTTAATTCATTATGGAAATACGTCTAGTGCAACCATTCCACTTGCCATTGATTTAGCTGTGAAAGATGGAAAATTAAAAACGAAAGACAAACTGCTGCTATTCGGATTTGGCGGAGGCTTAACGCAGGCAGGGTTATTGATTGAGTGGAATATTTAAAAAAGAAGTTCATGCAGAGATTTTTTTCTGGATGAACTTCTTTTTTTTGATATACTAGATGTATATTTACATTATGGGTGAAGCTTTTAAAGAATATGGAAAGCTAGAAGTGCCATCAAGTGCGATTACAGAGCCTATCGAAGTATTGACAGAAAATTTTAAGAATGGGAGCGAAAAATTTGCTGTTTGTTTAATAGAGGAAGTTCCAATAGCTTCCGTGCGTTTTACAGAAAAATCAAAGACACTATATTTTTCTAGGTTGTCTGTTTTGCCGGCATATAGAGAACAAGGAATAGCTAGATATATGCTTCAATGGCTCGAAAACTATGCAAAACAACTTGGGAAAAACAAAATGGAATGCAAAGTAAGAATGTCTTTAGCAGGAAATATACGATTATATCAAGCCATCGGTTTTCATCTTGTAGAAGAAGGCAAAGTCATTAATCCAAATGGACATACAGTAAAAACAGGGGTGATGGAGAAAGTTTTTTAAAAGAAATTTTATGCATTAAAAAGGCCAATTAGCAAATAAATGAATAGTATATGGAGGGAATAGGAAACTAGAATTCGTTTTTCTAAGAATAAAAAGCAAGTTTTTAGGAGTCATAATAAGCAATATAATTTTACGCATCCAAATAAATAATCATAAAAACATCAGTATATAATCCCTGTAATACCGCCTTAATTGTCTTTAATATGTCTAATTAATAAACAAATCATAAGATGAAACTTTCTATTATTTGAATAATAGAGAAATCTTGATTAAAATGAGGAGTGATAGAAGAAATAGTAGGAGTGAATAGTATGTATCGTCAAGTAAATGATTTTTTGGCAGATTGGTCTGCTCAAGCAGAAGGAACAATTCGGGTGTTAGAAGCAATAACAGATGAAAAATTAAATCAAGCTATTGTAGAAGGGCATAGTACATTAGGTTGGCTGGGCTGGCATTTAGCAACAACGCCAACTTTTTTTCTGGGTCTTGTTGGGCTAAAGCTTTCAATAGAATTAAATCGCAATGAAGTTCCTCAAAGTGCAAAGGAAATTGTAGAAGGCTACAAAAGCGTGGCTGAAGAAGTGAAGGCAGCTGTTGAGAAAGCATTCACGGATGAAATGATCAATGAAACGGTGGAAAGCTTTAGAGGACCAGTTCCAAGAGGGGCTTTACTTCGCACGTTAATTGATCATCAAACACATCACCGCGGCCAAATGACTGTGCTGTTGCGTCAAGCAGGACTAGTGGTGCCAGGTGTTATGGGACCAACAAAAGAACAGCAGGCATAATAAATAAAAGTCCCAGAGTGTAGACAAAGTCAAAAATGCACATTTTTAGGCTGATTGAAAACGTCTGCGTTTCGAGGCGCGAAGTCTTGAGAGGAGCGGAGTTACCAAGGGAGGTAATGAGCACCCGAACAAGGCGAGCAACAAAGAAAGCGGGCGTTTGTCAACAGCCTAGGACTTTTATGAGAAATAAAAGTCCTTTTTATACAATAAGGGGGGCTGGTTATGAAGATTAACCAAATAGAATTATCGATTAATCATTTTGAAGAAACAGTCGCTTTTTATAAAAATGTATTTGGTTTTATTCAGCAGACAAATGAAAACAATCGTGTTTCCTTTCAAGTTGGAGAAAGCGCTCTCACTTTTTTGAAAGACGAACAGCATGATTATTTTTATCATTTTGCTTTTAATATTCATGCTAATCTTTTCTCAGAGGCAAAAGCATGGCTTTCTAGTAAAGTAGTGCTGGCAAGAGAAGATGGAGAAGATGAAATAGAGTTTCATGAGTTTATGAAAGCAAAAGCATGCTATTTTGAAGATCCTGCCGGCAATATTGTCGAGTTGATTGCAAGAAAAGAAACCTCTCCTATGTTTCCACATAAAGCTTTTTCACCCAAAGACAATATTTTATCCATTAGCGAAATTGGTTTAGGGACAGATGAAATAAAAGAATATGCAGATAAAATACAGCATTTAGGCATTCCGATTCGTCATCAGAAAAAATTGTATGAAGAAAAATATTTAAATTTTTTTGGTGAATATGAGGAGGGGGCATTTATTATTTTATCTCCATTAGGAAGAAAATGGCTGTTTTCTAAAAAAACAGCCATAGAGGCACCATTAGTGATTCATACAAATAAAGGAATAATAAGCACAGTAAGTACATGCTATTAACCTATTAGTTTACTGAAAAACTGATTAAAAATAGGAAGGAATTTGCGCTTTGTCTGTTGTGCAAATTTCTTCATATTGACTATCTGTGCAGCGAACCATACAAATAGAATGAGCGTAATGTTGAAGCTTTGGAGGAAGCTTTCGAAAATTAAAAGGATGATAATAGTCTGGATTGATATCACTGTAAAGCATAAAGGTGGCGCTGCTATTAGTAGAAAAGAATGTGTGCAGCATTTTTTTCCATATCCCTTTCCTTGATATTCTCGACTGATTACAATAGAACCGATTCCAAAAATAGGGATTTTTTTCTTCAAATAGAGGGATAAAACAATAAATGAACCAATTATATTATTTTTATCATCTACATATACATAACGTGTTCCATACTCGTCTTCTTTTTTATTATCTTCTACATATTTAGTAAAAATACGCCCTTTTGCCCATTCTTTAAAACCGATTTGAAAGATAGCTTCTTTTTCTGATTCATGCACTGTTCGTAATAGCATGTTTTTTCTCCTTTGTCATTTTCACCTAGTATAACAAATTTTTAGATTATTCTGTTTAAAAATAAATAAAACACATCTGGGTGGATGTGTTTTATTTATTTTGCCGTTACTCCTCCAAAGGCTGAAATTTGGTTTTTCTGCTTATATAATGAGCAATTAAATAAATAAAATATTGGATGATAAAGGAATACAGATAATTCCATTTAACAGGTTCATAGATGCCGATCCATTTAACAATCGGCAGAGCGATAATCGAAAAAACAGCAAAAATAAGTGCTTTTAAAAAAGGGTTCATTTTTGGTTTAACCTGCAGCAGAAACATAACAGCAATAGGCAGAGCAAAAAAACTAAAGGGAATATAATTAGAAAGAGCCGGATATACTTCATAATCATATCTCCATTTGCCAAAAAAAGTCCCCATATAATCTAATGCAGCGGAAATAATTGCTACGACTACCCCTGCAAATAATAAGCGATCTTGGCTGTTTTTATTCCGGAATTTCAGCCAAAGCAGTAATGGAATGACAATTAAGGCAATACCTATCCACCAATGCCATGTAAATAAAGAGTGGTCCATCCATCCTTGGTAAATATCTTGATTCAGCTCGGTTGTTTTTTTATAAGAATCTTCGAACACTTGATTTTTCAACTAGAAGGCACCTCATTTTTAACTTCTTTCTATATAGCATCTTTATTGCCGAACTTTAGAAAATCTATTCCGTGACAGCTCAAATAACAGTGTTTCCAGAAAAATATTTTATTAAACGGACTGGAAAATCTTTGCCAGTATTTTTTTCATAGGATATGTGCCGTTACAAAAATCCCCATAAGTGATTATCATATAGAAAGCTAAATTCTTTAGATTAAGACAAGCAGACAAAACAAAAGGAAAACTGGCTCTAAAATGCAGATTAAAGTAGGGCTAACTTTTAAAATACGGAGTAGAGGAAAGAGGGAGCATGAAATTGGAACGAGAGATACTTGATAGTTTAATAAAGGATATACATGTTCAAAATATAGACAATGAGGATGTGCAGGTAGAAAATAACACAACACTACAAATGATGGGAAAGGGAAGACAAGGAGCAGTATTTCAATTATCGGAAGAAGAATGTGTCAAAGTATTTGGTAATGAAGAAGACTGCGAAAGAGAGTATTTTGCACTATCACTTGGACAGCATACCGAGTTATTTCCAAAGGTTTACGAAAAAGGACCAAATTTTATCTCGATGGAAATTATAAAAGGAGTTGATATGCGGGAATATCTGCAATCACAACCTTTAACGCCAGAGCTTTCTAATAAATTAATTGACATGCTTATTATTTTTAAAGAGATTGGTTTTGAAAGAATTGATCATCATAAACGACAAATATTCATTCAGCCAGATGGAAGTCTGAAAGTAATTGATGTAGCAAGAACTGTTTGGCGTGATCGTGTTTATCCATATCCTCGCAAACTACTAACTTCCTTAGGAACAAAAAACAAAGAAGTTTTTTTAGCACATGTGCAAGTAGAAGCACCTGCATTATATGAAGAATGGAAATATTTTATTGATATGGAACAACAATCCAGAGGGATATTGCAAGAGTTAATGCAAAGTCCAACAACGAAAGTGAATGAAAACGGAAAAACGCAGATTTTATTAAAAACTAGCCAAGACTATGCTCTTGAATTAGAAAATATTGTGCATAAAGTATTTAAAGAAGAATGGGTAAAAGCTATGCTTGTATTAGGATATAACCCAGATGAAGTAATGGAGTTGATGGACAATTATTGGGAGAATAAAGAGCGATCTTTTCAGGGAAATGCAGAAAAATTGATCGAAAAATTATTAAGTACTCCTAAAAAAGTGAAACAGCATATAGATAATACGTATCAAAAGAATATGACAAGCATACTAAAAGAATTGCAGAAAATCTCCCAATTTAAAATCAACAAGGATTGATTAGATATGAAAATACTAGTCATTTGGCGGCTACTTACTGTTGGCGGAGTTAACGCTGGCTGGAGAAATCGTGCTATCTATTTTAAAAAATATGGAATAGAAACAGAATTTTTATATACCACAGATCATGGCGGCGCACATATCATGCAAGATGTTTCTACCATTTATTTAACAAAAGATATAAATGAAATCGTAGCTATTATCAAAAAGAATCGCTATGATGCAATTATTGTTGTGGATACGAAAAATGCTTTTAAATGGATCCGCAAAGCAAAATTCATGGGACCTGTGATTGTAGAAGCACGGACACCTGAACTTCTAAAACTTACTCCTCATTTAGGGAATTTCAGAGGAATCCACCCTGAAAAAATTATTGTGCCATCCCACTATCAAAAACGGCTTGTATCCATTATTTCCCAAAATGTTCCAATCCAAGTTATTTATAATGGCCTTGATACCAGCTTTTTTCGTCCTCTTGCGGAAGAAGAAGCAGACATGGACAGCATTCCTATACAGCCTCCTGATAAAAAAATTATTGGATGGATCGGTCGTATAGACAAGCGGAAGAATTGGCAAATGTTAATAGAGATTGCCAAAAAAATAAAAAAAGACCGAAAAGATGTGGAAATATGGCTGATTGGCGGGGCACAAAGTATTCAGCGAGAAGAGTTTATCGAAAAAAGAGAAACAGAAAATCTTACAGATATTATTAAATGGTTTCCTGTTATTCCATACCAGCAGATGCCCAGTGTTTATGCGAAAATAAGGATGTCTAAAGGATGTACGCTTGCTACTACAAAATGTGAGTCATTTGGCAATACGTTTATTGAGTCAATGGGATGTGGAGTGCCGGTTGTAGCAGCTGATATTATGCCTATGAATGAATTAGTGATAGACGGTAAAACGGGTGTATTGTTTTCAGATCAAATGGTGGAAAAAGCAGTGAAAAGCATTTATAAAATATTAGATAACGATAAAAAACAGCAAAAAATGTCTATTAATGCAATCGAACACGTACAAAAAAATTTTTCTATTGAGCATGTTGCCGGCCAATATGTAGAATTGTTAAAAAGTTTGGATATAACCAAGCAACAAAAAGAGGATGGGGGGGAAATGCATGATTAAACCAAGTTGTTTCAAAAAAAAACTGGAGGGCAAATCCCAATCCCTTCTTTTAACCTGCAGTGACGGCAATGATTATGTTGTAAAAGATATGTTGCCAGGATTTGAAAAATCATTGGCGAATGAATGGATTGGCTATTGCATCGGTCGATTTCTTGGTCTACCTATTCCTTTTGCGCAAATCATCGAAACTCCTTCTGATTTTTTTAAAGACCAGCCAACTATTGAGATGCCACATTCTCCACATCAATTTGCTTCCCTTTACGTGCCATTATGTCAAAATGGGCATGAAGTGGGGAAGCTTAAAGAGATTTCCAATGCTTCTTGTTTAGCAGGAATTATTGTTTTTGATTATTGGCTCTATAATAGAGATCGCACGAGAAAAAATATCTTATTTCAAGAAGACGGTTCTGCGCATAGTGTCATCATTATAGATCATGCAGAGATCTTCAACTCCTATAATTGGCACAAAGATGACTTGAAAAAGCTTCCTACCGGTATGATAAAAAGCGCTACACATCAATTTATTCATTCTTTTGTTCCAGATAAAAAAATGTATGATGAATTTCTTGAAAATATTCAATCCATGCCAATTCATTTATTACAAGAAATAGTAGACGTTATTCCAGAAGAATGGAATGTCTCCGCGGAAGAGAAAGAAGAAATTGTAAAAGCTTTAATAAAAAGGAGGAAAAAATTGCCGCAAATCATCAAGCGTTTTTTAAAAAATAGTGATTTGCAATAAAAGAAGAATCATCTTTAGAAACGAAAAAAGCTGCAAGCAATGCCCAATCGTTGCTTGCAGCTTTTTAAAGGTGATAGTGTCGTTTTTTTTTCAAAAACCATAACAAAAATAACAAAAACCGCAACAATGGGATAATTTGTCCCCTTTTTGTTTATCAAAAGAAAAAACGAGTTGAAAGCAAAGATGCTTCCAGCTCGTTTTGGCTTAATTAGAAGATAGTAGATTACTAGTTTTTAGGAGGATTAATGAATAGAACAGGTTTTCCGATTGAATAATATTCTATTGAGTCGCAGGCTTTAATCTTTTTTTCATCGAAACAGTTTCGTCCATCAAAAACGATTGGAGATTTGGCGGTTTTTAATAGATTGCCAATATCCATATTAGTAATCTCACCCCACTCTGTTACAATAAAAATAGCATCTGCATGTAAGAATGCTTCATCAATAGAATCTGCGTACTTAATAGTACTTCCTAATATTTTTTTTGCATTATGAACAGCTTTGGGATCATAGGCAATGACTTCTGCACCTAACTCCACTAGCTGTTTTGCCATTGGGATAGAAGGTGCTTCTCGCATATCATCTGTTTCTGGTTTAAAGGAAAGACCTAATAAGGCAAATCTTTTTTCTTTCAGTGTTTGAAAGCGTTGCAAAGCTTTACTGACGAGGATTGTTTGCTGGTGTTCATTCATTGCTACAGTTTCTTGCAAAAGACCTGGATTTATGCCATTTTCCTTAGAAATAGCCAATAATGCCTTTACATCTTTTGGAAAGCAAGAACCGCCATAACCAATGCCAGCTTGCAAAAAAGCAGGACTGATTCTTTTGTCTGTCCCCATTCCTTGTGCAACATCTTCTACATCTGCACCAACTTGCTCACATAAATTGGCAATATAATTGATATAGCTGATTTTAGTTGCTAAAAAAGCATTAGAGGCGTATTTAATCATTTCGGCACTGCGAATGCTAGTGATGAGGATAGGAGCATTTAGAGGACGATACATCTCGGCAATTTTTTCAGAGGCATCTTTATTTTCAGAACCGATCACAATTCTGTCTGGGTGCATTGTATCAAAAATAGCAGATCCTTGCCGCAGAAATTCAGGATTAGAAACAATTTGCACTTTTTTCTGAAAACGGGATTCAATCAGTTTTTGAATCGTTTCATTTGTGCCGATTGGAACCGTGCTTTTTATCACGAAAATGGATTCTTTTTCTAAATAAGGGGCACTGTCGATTGCTGCTTGCTCTAAAAATGTGAGATTGCAAGATCCATCTTCCCTTTGGGGAGTACCAACAGCAATGATGACAATATCTGCTCCAGCTACTCCATCTCTGTGAGAAGATGAAAAAAATAGTTTTGTTTTATTTACATTATTCATAATCATTTCTCCGATTCCCGGTTCATAAAAGGGGGGAATGCCTTTTTGCAAATGCTGGATTTTTTTTTGGTCAATATCAATGCATGTTACAGTATGACCGATTTCAGCTAAACAAACACCTGTAGATAACCCAACATATCCAGTGCCAATTACAGCAATTTTCATCATAAACTCCTCTTTCATTATTTTTATTATCTAACCTATCTATGCCTACATACTATTTTTTAAAATGAACTATCCAAAAACAGCACAGTGGCTAAAATACAGAAAAAAATAATTCCATTTTAGTTCTTTTTTTCCTTTGTAAACATATCTAATTTCTTTTTGCAAAAAGCGAGAATTTCTTCTCTCATTTCTTCTCTTAATAAAGAAAAATCAATGGTTGCTTTTATAAAGCCGAGTTTGTCCCCGATATCATAACGAATGCCCGCAAAGTCTAGTCCCAGTATGGAAGTTTGTTTATTTAGTTCGGCAATTGCATCTGTAAGCTGCAGTTCTTTTCCTTTTTCTGGAGTGTTATGTTCAAGAATGGAAAAAATGCTGGGAGGGAGAATATATCTGCCCATTATTGCATAGCGGGAGGGAGCATAATCGGGGTGTGGTTTTTCTACAAGCGCATCGATTTTATAAATATTTTCTTTTAATGGTGGCAACGCGGGACGAATAATGCCATATTTGCTAATATCAGATTCCTCCACTTCAGAAATGGCTAACGCTGGGGAATGATAGGTTATGGCAACATCAATTAGCTGCTGCAATAAGGGGGTTTCGGCATGAACAATATCATCCCCAAGCAAAACAGCAAAGGGTTCATCGCCGATAAAGCTTTTGCCGCACAAAATAGCATCCCCTAAACCAAGGGGATCTTTTTGGCGAACATAATAAATGGAAGCCAAACTAGAGATTTGCTGTATTTCATGTAAGTGTTCGAACTGATGTCTTTTTAATAAAATATCTTCTAATTCATACGATTTATCAAAATGATCTTCAATTGCATATTTGCCTCTTCCTGTCACAATCAAAATTTCTTCTATTCCAGAGGCAACTGCTTCTTCAATAATATATTGAATGGCTGGTTTATCAATAATCGGCAGCATTTCCTTTGGCAACGTTTTAGTTGCTGGCAAAAAACGTGTGCCTAGTCCAGCTGCTGGAATAATTGCTTTTCTAATCTTCATAAAAAAACTATCCCCTTTCCATCCTCTTATTAATCTTTATATGTTAACAGGCATTGCCTGGACACTATATAAGCCTAGTGCTTGTGATTATTTTACAGTGCAGAAAAGAATTTGAAAGATACATAAGAAAAGAAAGGAACCCCTTTGTCTCCTGATGATATAATGAAATAAAGGGAATTTTCCAAAAAAACGTTTCTTTTTATTAATTTTGCCGGAATATATTGTATAATGGGAAAAATAGTTTTTTAACATCACTAAGATAGTTTTAATGTTTTGCTAAAAATGAATGTCATCTATTTATCCCACTTTAATGGGCAGCGAAATACTAGCCTAATAAATTAGTAGATAGCAGTAAACATTTTAAGACCCCTTTTTAGGGTGTTTTTTTATAAAGATAAAAGGAGTGGTTGGGAGATGAGAGATGTTAAGTTAACTGATATTTTTAATCATCATATTGCACAAAAGTATATTACCCGTTCAGGACTAGCTCATGCTCTGGCTGTCAGTTACCACGCATTTGAGATGGCAAAAGAGCAAAATCTTGATGTCGATATTGCCGCAAAAGCTGGCTTTCTCCATGATATGGGGCACTATACCTGGTATAAAGATGGAAAATGGGATTATAAATTGTATAAACAAAACGATATCCACCCAATTAAAGGGGCAGAACGGGCTCATAAACTATTAATCCGCTTAGGGGAAAACCCTATTAAAGCAAAAGAAATTGCTTTAGCGGTCCTTTTTCATACCGATAGTTTTATCCCAGGGGGCAGCGTTACTTTAACTCCTCTGCAAAAAATTGTTAAATTGGCTGATGAAAAGGATGAAGAGCCAGGAGGTCATCACCATTATCGCACCATTACAAAGGAAAGAGCGCAAAAAAGTTTGGAAAGGCTTGATGAGAAAATAGATGCGTACGTGCTCCATCAGCAAAAAACTTTATAAAAAATAGTCTAGACGGTCAAGCTGTCTAGACTATTTTTTAGTTGAAAAGAGTACAGCATATTAAAAAGATGTTTAAGCGGTTTAAAAAGTATATAGAAGAAATACTTTTATTTAAATAGCAAGAAGAATGCGGAGCTGTTAAACGAGAAAAAGCTTATTATAAATCGTGGAAAAAAAGTGGATTTAAAGTTGCCGAGAATAGTCAATAAAGTCGAAGCAAGAACAGAGCAGCATTGATCATGCATTAAGGGGCTTTTGATCCTCGCCTAAGGGAGTATAAGAGAAAACGAAGAAATTTAGGTGGGTAGAAACTTGCCCGTAAAAGCCTGATTGAAGTTTTGCTTTATTTTCTCCATCAGTGGAACAAGAGGGGATTGCAGGCGCTAAACAGTTTAGAAAGCTTGCATTCTAAGAGGATGCCTCCAACAGAAATTAATAGACGTGTAAGTTAGGAGCTGCTTGCAGTAAAAGTTTTTCCTGCAAGCAGTTTTGGAATAGGAAGAAGGGAATAAAAGACACCCTTCCTCTTATTCTATTTTAAAAACAGCAACGATTGTACAGGAGATTTACCAAATTACCCACAGTCTAGTCAAACAATTTACGGATGCAATAAGTGGGAATAAGTTAACTGTATAGATCCGCCTAAGACAAAGAAGAAAAGGAGTTTAAATAGATAAAGAGTAAGACAAAAAGATTTTTTTCTCAAAATCTAAACAAAATCAAAAGCGAATACTTTTAGGTTAATAGAAATAATTGACGCATAGTCTCAGGGGTAGTGGGATTATCAAGATAGGTAATGAATATTTAAGCAGAGCGAGCAGCAAAAAAACGAACTTTTGTCGACACTGGAGATAAACGGATTTCTTGTATGTATTTTTAACTATTTTACATTATTAATAGATAGCGATAGTGACAGTTTTGAGAGGCTGGGAGAAACGAATCTTTATTACTTACTAAGATTCAATAGAAAGCTATAGTATTTATAAAAGAGAATATTTGTGTAGATTACGATATACAAGTTTTCATTTTTTTATTAGAAGATAAAATAAATTCAATTAGCCTTTTAATTGGAATAGTAGTACTTATGTTTTTGGAGTAAACAAGGTGAATGTATCTTGTTTTGGAATATTTGTCTAATTTGGTTATTCTAAATGGAGTAATGTTTTGAAAATTTTGCATAACGTTTGTATTGGGAGCTTTAACAAAGTCTAAGATGAAGGATAATGGGAGGATGCTGTAACCTAAACCACAGGCAATCATTCTAGTTAACGCGTAAGTATCATTTACTTCTTGAATATGATGGGGCATTTCTCCAAACATATTGAGCAAAACCTCATTTGCATCATGTCTTAAAGGCAAAAAGGAATTAAAAAGAATAAAAGGTTTCTCTTTTAAATGATTTATTTTCTTTTGGTCTAATGGATTCTTGTCCATTTTAGGTCCAATTAATACTAAATCATCCTCATATATAGGAATGAATTCGAGTTCTTTATTTGGTTTGCAATAAGTGACAATGCCAAAATCTAGTTCCCCAAATAGGATAAGATCTAAAATAAAATCGGTTAGTTCTGATGTGATATTACATTTAAGATTAGGATTAAATTCATTAATGCTTAGTAATATATCAGGCAAAATGGTGGAACTAAGAGGTCTTGTAATCCCAATTTTAAGTTTGCTATTTAAATGATTGTCAGGAAGCGGACTGACTGTTTTTTTATGAGTATAAACGGAATCAAACTCGCGAATCATTTTTAGGGCGCTTACTAAAAATGAAGTTCCCTCCATTGTAAGTTCTACTCCTTTTTTGCTCCTTTCTAATAATTGAGCACCTACCTCATTTTCTAATTTTTTCAGTTTAGAAGTTAAAGCAGGTTGAGTAATATGCAATAATTGCGAGGCTTTTGTAATGCTTTTTTCCCTGGCTATAGTAATAAAAGAATCTAATGTATTTATATCCATCTAAAAGTTCCCCTTTCGTTTATAAAAAAATTAATTGTTTATATATGTATACATACTTAAATATAAGTTATCAGAAAATTCTAAAATGTACAACGGGTTCTTTCATAGTTTTTTTCTATTACCACTATCTAAATATTTTTTTATATAGTTAAGACAGGAAGTTAAATTCTAAATTTTCAGAAAACAGGAGGAGAGATAATGGAAAACCTTATGAGTAAAACAATTCAGGAATTAGCTCCATTAATTAGAAAAAAAGAAATTTCGCCAGTTGAGTTAGTAGATCAGTGTCTCGAAAGAATTAAGGAAACCGAGCCCGCTATTAATGCTTATATTACAGTCTTGGAACATAGTGCCTTAGAAAAAGCCAAATTAGCAGAAAAAGAAATATTGGATGGCAATTATAAAGGAGTATTGCATGGAATCCCCTACTCAGCTAAAGATTTGTATACAACAAAAGGGGTTAAAACTACAGCAGGATCTAGAGTACTAGCAGAATATGTACCAGATTATGATGCAACCACTGTTGCAAGATTAAATGATGCAGGCGCCATCCTAGTGGGAAAAAATAACTTGCATGAATTTGCATACGGAGGAACGAATGAAAATGAGCATTTTGGCCCTACTGGAAACCCATGGAATACAAAAATGATTCCAGGTGGATCGAGTGGCGGTTCCGGCGCATCAGTAGCTGCATCAAGCTCTCTCTTTTCATTAGGTACTGATACTGGCGGATCAATCAGAATGCCTGCAGCATTATGTGGAGTTGTCGGCATTAAAGCAACGTATGGAAGAGTCAGCAGAAATGGCGTATTACCTTTAAGTTCTTCTCTCGACCATGCTGGCCCTCTGGCAAAAACGACATGGGATACCGCTGCTGTTCTTTCTGTAATGGCTGGCTATGACTCCAAAGATCCTACGTCATCGAAAAAAGAAGTTCCTAACTATTTCGCAGCATTTACAGAGGAGAATTTATCATTAGAAGGTGTAACAATTGGTGTTTGTGAAGAATACTTTTTTGAAAATTTAGATCCAGAAGTGGATAGAAGTGTTCGTAAGGCTATAGCGATGTTTGAAAAATTAGGAGCAAGCATTGTACAAGTCAATCTCCCTTTTATTTCCGAATCCGTTCGCTTGCAAAGTCTGCTTACAACGGCAGAAGCATACAGTTATCATTCCAGCTACTTAAAAGATCGTTATGAAGAGTATGGAACGAATATTCGTCCTCGTTTAGAAATGGGTCAATATACACCTGCATGGGCTTACATACAAGCACAAAGATTACGCCAAAAAACGAAAGAAAGCTGGAAGGAAGTATATAAAACAATTGATTTGCTTATTGCACCGACTACAGCCATTCCTGCGTTTCCTATTCACTGCGATACCATTTCATTAGGCGGAAAAGACGTAAATCCTAGAGATCTAGGTATACTTGGAAGAACATCACCTAGCAATTTTAATGGCTTCCCTTCCATCTCTATTCCATGTGGATTTACAGAAGCGGGATTACCGATTGGACTTCAATTGCAAGGTCGTCCTTTTGAAGAACTATTAGTATTTAGAGCTGCCAACGCATTTGAAAAAGCAAATGATTATGCAATGTCCGATAGAGGAGTGATCGTTTAATAATTAGAAGGAGTGATGATGAAATGGAAAAGGTGTTAGAGATGAAGCAGCTAGTTACTAAATTTTCTACAAAGGAGGGGTTAACACCTGCAGTCAGGGGCGTAGACATTTCTGTAGAAAAGGGAAAAACACTTGTTATATTAGGTGAATCAGGATCAGGAAAAAGTGTCACATTGCGCACTATTTTACGATTAACGCCTCCAGGTGCAGAAATAGAAGGCTCCATTAAATTTCAGGGGGAAGAATTGCTGGAAAAATCTAAAAAACAAATTCAATCTATTCGTGGGAATCGGATTGCGATGATTTTTCAAGATTCTTTATCCGCCTTTGATCCGCTTTATAAAGTTGGAAAACAAATAGAAGAAACGATTATTACTCATCAAAAAATTTCTCGCAAAGCAGCAAGGGGCCAGGTAGTGGAACTTTTTCGAAAAGTGGGAATTCCTTCTCCAGAAGAACGAGTGAAAGTATATCCACATGAGATGAGCGGAGGAATGAGGCAGCGTGCCGTTATTTCTATGGCATTATCTTGTCAGCCGGATATTTTATTAGCCGATGAACCAACAACAGCATTGGATGTTACCATCCAAGCGCAGATTCTTAATCTGTTCAAACAAATACAAGATGAATACGGGATGTCTATTATATTAGTAACACATGATATTGGAGTAGCTGCTGAAATGGCAGATGAGATTGCAGTAATGTATGCCGGGAAAATTGTAGAATACGGCAAAGCAGAACAAGTGCTTTCCAAGCCCCATCATCCTTACACAAAAGGATTAATTGCAGCTACTCCTAGACAAGGACAGAAAGGAGTACTTACAGCGATTCCAGGTCAGCCCCCGTTAATAACCAATATGCCAAAGGGTTGTGCTTTTATAGAAAGATGTCCAAATGCAGAGGCAGCGTGCCAAACAAAAAATCCTGATTTAATAAAACTTCCGCAAGGCAGTGAAGTGGCTTGTTTATTATTGGAGAAATCTAAACCAAAAAAAGAGGCGATTCAAGTTTAATAGATAAACAATAAAGGGGACAAGCACATGAGGTCTAATTCCAATAAATTATATTTTAAATATACGATTCTTCTAATAATAGCAGTGTTCATTTTATCCGCTTGTGGCGGAAATAAGTCCACTAGTTCCAGTGAGAGTCAAGACCTAGTCATTGCCATGTCAGCATCAAATATACCAAGTCCTGATACAACGCCAACAGAAGGATATGAAGGGTATAGATTCGTAGGCCACCAGCTTTATGATGGATTAGTAGGATGGGATCTGTCTCAAGGCGACAAACCTGCAGATGTGAAACCAGGTTTAGCAGAATCATGGGACACAGCAGAAGACGATCCTACTTTATGGACATTTCATCTCCGCAAGAATGTCACTTTCCATGATGGGACAGCATTTAATGCGGATTCAGTAGTGTTTGCTTTTGACCGCATCAGCAATCCAGATTCAGAGTATTACAATGCCAGTGTTGCAAGCGGTGTTTTATCTTATTTGAAATATGTGGAAAGCTATAAAAAAATCGATGATTATACATTCCAGATAAAAACAAAAGAACCTTACAGTTTTCTTCCATATGATTTGACATTTATCTTAATTCCGAGCACGAAAGCAGTGGAAAAATATGGAGAAGATTATGTAAGTCACCCATCTGGAACAGGACCATTTAAATTTGCAAGCATGAGTCAAGGCGAAGAATTAGTGATGAAAAAAAATGAGTCCTATTGGGGAGATGTGCCAAAAGTCAATCAAGTCATTTTAAAACCAATGCCTGATTCTTCTGCAAGATTAGCAGCATTGCAGTCTGGGCAAGTAAATTGGGCAGAAATACCGCCAACAGAATCCATTGATCAGCTAAAGTCATCAGGCTTTCAGGTATTGCTGAATGACTATCCACATGTTTGGCCATATGTTCTAAATCTGAAAGAAGGGCCATGGAGCGATGTTAGAGTAAGACAAGCTGCAAACTATGCCATTGATCGGGATTCTTTGTCCAACTCTCTATTAAATGGTGTTGCTAAACCAGCCACACAAGTCTTATATGAAGGTCATCCTTGGTATAACGAAGAAGGGGAAAAATATACGTATGATCCAGAAAAAGCGAAAGAACTACTAAAAGAAGCTGGGTATCCAACTGGGTTCGATACGACTTTTGTTGTTCCTACAAGCGGGTCTGGAAATATGTGGCCAAAAGAGATGAATGAATTTATCCAAAAAAATCTGAAAGAAGTTGGAATAAATGTAAAGATTGAAGCAATTGAATGGCAGACGCTGATTACACAATATCGTGCGGGATTTCCCGATGATAAAGAAGTGGGTGCATACAATATATCTTTAGCTCCAGTTGCCCCGTGGGTATATGATCGTTATTTTGCAACAAGCTCCAGTCCGCCTAATGGAGCTAATATTGGAGCATACTCCAACAAGGAATTAGATGAAATACTGAAAAAGGCTCGGGAATCTTTTGACACAGCTGAAAGGGATCAATATTTAAAAGAAGCTGGAAAGATAGTTGCGGATGAGGCTCCTTGGATCTATGTTGTGCATGATCAGAATTTAAGAGTGTTAGCGGAAAATGTAAAAGGTTTTGTTCAGCCGCAATCATGGTTTGCCGACTTAAAGACAATATCTATTGAATAATGGAAGAAATCATAAAGATTAGGAAAGTGGGTGTATAAATGATTCCTTTTATACTCAAAAGATGCTTGTTTATGATTCCAACATTGCTAGGAGTAACCATTATTGTATTTTTAATGCTGCAGATTGTTCCAGGAGATCCTGTAAATTCGCTTCTGTCGCCTGATGCGACAGAAGCAGACCGAAAGCGGATTGAACATGAACTTGGTTTTGACAAACCAGTTGCTGTTCAATATGTTGATTGGTTAGGCAGGACGCTGGAAGGAGATTTTGGGCGATCTATCATCAAACAATTAGATGTGAACTCCTTATTGTTTGATGCCATGAAAAATACGATTGTGCTAGCATTTGGCGCAGCGCTGTTCTCCTTTCTATTAAGTCTAGTGATAGGCATTTACAGCGCCTATTATCCAAAATCATGGATTGCTGTATTTGGAAATATGATAGGACTAACTGGCGTAAGTATTCCTAATTTTTGGGCAGGGCTGATTCTTATCGGCATCTTTTCGGTAGAATTGGGGTGGTTTCCTTCAGCAGGAATGAAAAGTGTAGGAGGCGGTGGCGTTTTCGATACCATTAGTCATTTAATTTTGCCGGCAATAGCAGTAGGAATGACTACATTAGGCGTTATGACTAGAATGATCAGGAGTTCTGTTGTCGACCTTCTGCAGAAAGATTTTATCATTACTTTGCAAGCGAAAGGAACTAGTTCCTTTACGGTCTTACTGCATGTTTTGAAGAATTGCACCCCAACTATTCTAACAGTAGCAGGTCTGCAAGTTGGATATTTAATAGGAGGTTCTGTTTTGGTTGAAACAGTATTTGCTTGGCCGGGAGTCGGGCAGCTTATCTATCAAGCGATTAGTCAAAGAGATTTTCCAATTATCCAAGCAGGAGTACTTGTAATCAGCATTATGTTTGTCTTAATCAATCTTATAGTAGATATACTGCATGCTGTTATAGATCCAAGAATACGTCACGCTTAAGGAGGATGGAATATGATAAGAGGAAGTGCGGAACAGATTAATGCAGCCGCTTCTGGCATTTTAACTAGAAAGACAAAAGAAGACTCGAGGTTAAGAAATATAATTCGAGTATATGGTGAGAATCGAACTGCTTTAGTTTCCTTTATTGTCCTATGTATAGTTGTTGTTTCTTGTCTATTGGCACCAGTAGTAGCACCATATAGTCCTCTTGAAGGAAATATAAATGAACGATTGCTCGTTATTGGCTCAGAAGGGCATATTTTAGGGACAGATGAACAAGGCCGTGATATGTTATCTAGAATTTTATATGGAGGCAGACTTAGTTTGTTAGCAGGATTGGTCCCAGTATTGGTTGCTGGTTTTATCGGCAGTTTTTTAGGGATTGCAGCAGGATACTTTGGAGGGATTATAAACACGATTATTATGCGAACACTTGATATTTTCTATGCATTTCCTGCAGTTTTGCTTGCAATCGGGATTTCTGCTGCTCTTGGTCAAGGGATTGATAATATTATTATCGCTATCTCTATTGTTTTTATTCCGCCAGTAGCACGGATAGCTGAATCTGCTGTTAAGGAGGTGAGGGAAGAAGAGTTTATAGAAGCTGCAAAGTCTAGCGGAGCAAAAAGTTTTTCCATCATACGCTACCACATCATTATGAATATATTTAGTAAATTGTTTGTTTATTGTACAACACAAATAAGTATTAGCCTGGTGCTTGCCTCTGGTTTAAGTTTCTTAGGTTTGGGAGTTTCCCCGCCTACTCCTGAATGGGGTATTATGTTGAATAATCTAAAACAGCAAATTTTTATTAATCCAATTTTAGCTGTAATACCTGGATTATTTATATTTATCACTGCTCTGGCAATAAACCTTGTAGCTGATGGATTAAGGGATGCATTAGAAATTAAACAATAAAAGAGGTGAGGATGTTGGGAGTAATACTTGAAGCTGTCGATTTGAAAAAATCTTTTCCAGTCAAGGGGTGGTTCGGTAAATCAAAAGGAGCAGTATCAGCCGTTCATGATGTATCTTTTTCACTGGAGGAGCAGTCTACAATAGGAATAGTCGGTGAATCCGGATGCGGAAAATCGACATTAGCCAGGCTGCTCATGCGTCTAATAGAACCAGATCATGGAGAAGTTCGCTACCGAGGGGAAAATATTCTTGCTTTATCTGGAGGCAAACTGCAAAACATACGCAAAAAAATACAAATGGTATTTCAAAATCCATATTCTTCTATAAACCCTAAGTTAACTATATTAGATAATGTCGCTTTTAGTTTGTGGGAAAATGGAGCATCTAAACAAGAAGCCAGGAGAAAAGCTCATTATTATTTAGAAGCAGTTGGTTTGCCAAGGTCGTATGCCACTCGTTATCCAACTAGTTTAAGCGGCGGGCAAAGACAGCGTGTCGCCATTGCAAGAGCTTTGATTTTGGAACCTGAAATTATTATTGCAGATGAAGCCGTATCTGCTCTTGATAAGTCGGTCCAAGCACAAGTATTAAATTTATTCCAAGAATTGAAGTCTGAATTTTCACTCTCTTTAGTGTTTATTTCCCATGATTTAAATGTAGTGGAATATATGAGTGATGAAGTGATGGTCATGTACTTAGGAAAAGTGGTAGAGAAAGGCAGTGCAGCTCAAATATATGAGCAGCCTAATCATCCTTATACAAAAGGGTTGTTAAATTCTGTGCCTTCGATGGAGGTGGGGGTTTCTACTTTAAATAATTCTCCCATAACAGGAGAACTGCCTAGTCCTATGAATCCTCCATCTGGCTGCAGGTTCCGAACAAGATGCCCTCATGCAAGGGATCAATGTGAAAGCTCGTATCCTCCAGAAATAGAAGTAAGAACAGGCCAAAAAGTTTCGTGTATTTTGTATGAAAATGATGTAAGAGAAAAAATTCTGCTTTAAAAAATGAAAGAATATAGGAGGAATTTAGGATGAATCAACATTTAAATCCAAATGAATCAGCGCTTATTTTAGTAGATATACAAAATGATTTCTGTCATGAAGAAGGAGCGTGCTCTAAAATGGGGCGTGATGTATCAGGTGCTCAAGCAATTATTCCACAGGTTGAGCTATTAATGGAGAATGCAAGAGAATTAAATATTCCTATTGTATTTATTCAAATGACCCAAAACGAATATACCATATCAGATGCTTGGACGAATCGGCCTAGACCAGCAGGCTATAAAAATCCTTTAGATATTTGTAAAAAGGATTCTTGGGGTGCTGAATTTTATAAAATTGCTCCAAAAGAAGGAGATATTATAGTAGAAAAGCATCGTTATAGTGCCTTTATTGGTACAGATTTGGATATGATACTCCGTAATCTAAATTGTAAATCTATTATCCTAACAGGTGTAGCTACTAATGTTTGTGTGGAATCAACGGCAAGGGATGGATTTATGCTCGATTATCATGTCGCAGTAGTGAAGGATGCAAGTGCAGGATATGTACCAGCGCTGCATGAAGCAACCTTTGGAAATATTGAAAATAATTTTGGACTGGCATTAGAAACAAATGAAATTATTAATTTTTGGTCTACCTTAAAATCAGCTGCTGTTTAATAGGCTATTCTAAATAAATGTAGGAGAGTGAAAATAGATGAATATGGAATTATTAAAAAAAATGAGCACAGAACTGAATGGAAGAACTTTTGATCCTGCATTGGAAGAACAATTGGCGCTTTATGCTCAAGATTTTCAACCTGTGCTGGACGAGTTGAGAGAAGTTTCTAAGCAATTTCTATTAGCGCTCGAACCAGCTCCTGTATACTTTCCAGAGTAAAAGGGGTCGTACCATCTGATAGGTTTAGGTGGTACGGTTTTTAATATGAATAAATGATCACTGTTTCATAATAGAAAGTGAGGTTGCTGGTATGCAAAAAGTTCAATTAATGACAATAGCGGATATTGCGGAACAGATAAAAAACAAGGAATTATCTCCAGTTGAGTTATTAGACAGCCTGTTTGATCGAATTAATAAGTATGAAAAGAAACTAAACACCTATATAACATTGATGACAGATATAGCTAAACAACAAGCGAAAGAAGCAGAACGAGAGATTATGAATGGAAATTATAAAGGTCCATTGCATGGAATTCCAATTTCACTGAAAGATATTGTTGCTTTTGCTGGTGTTCCAATGACAAATGGTTCAAGAGTTGATCCAGATTATATTCCCAGCAGACATGCCACTGTTACAGAAAAATTGCTGAAATCGGGTGCTGTTATCATAGGAAAAGCACATTTGCATGAATTTGCCTATAAGGGACCACATCCATATTATGGTTGGACGAAGAATCCGTGGGATTTAAACCGGGTTCCTGGAGGATCAAGTTCAGGTTCTGGGTCAAGCGTACAAGCTGGATTGTCACTTGCTTCTATTGGAACAGATACAGGGGGATCCATCCGCATGCCAGCAAGTTTATGTGGAGTAGTGGGTCTAAAACCAACATATGGAAGGGTTAGTAGATATGGTGTATCACCATTGTCTTGGACATTAGATCATGTTGGGCCATTAACAAGAACTTGTGGAGATGCAGCATTGGTTTTACAGTCTATTGCTGGTTTTGATGGCAAAGATGAATCCTCTTATAAACAATTGAATTGGGATATTAGTGAGTTTAACAAGAATGCCAGTTTGCAAGGGAAAAAGATAGGAGTGCCAGAATCCTATATTTTTGATTCTCTGGAGAAAGATACAGCTAATGTTTTTAAAAGGGCATTAGAATCAATGGAAAGTGCAGGAGCGGAAATCATTCCAATCGAAATAGCTGGTTTGCATGAGTTAAGAGCAGCGCAAAGTACCATTTTAACTTCGGAAGCCTACTCTTTTCATATGCATAATCTTGAGGATAAAAAAGAAGGATATGGTCCTGATTTACGACCAGCTTTTGAGATTGGACAATACTATACAGCAGAATCCTATATTCAGGCACAACGGTATAGAACAAAAATGATGCAAGAATTTAAAAAATTATTTAAAGAAATAGATATTATAGCAACACCAACTTTTCCTGAAGGGGCTCCAGAAATTGAGTTGTACGAAAAAGAGGTTTCTTTTTGGCGAGGAAAATTCACCTTCATTGCCAATATTTTAGGATTGCCAGCTCTGTCGCTTCCATGCGGCTTTTCTAAAGAAAACCTTCCAATTGGTCTGCAATTAATTGGCTCTCCTTACTCAGAAGGGGAAGTCTTATCAATTGGTTCAGCATTTGAACAGCAAAATGGGTATTTTAACATTCTCCCTGATGAATCTAAATGGGAAGAACAGCTTTAGATTATTAAAGAAGTGAAAGGAAGAGAATGGTGGATGAGAAGAATGATAGTATAGAACAAAAGGCGAATAGGCATGGAGTATTAATAGCTATGTTATTAGGGGCATTCAGTGTGATATTGAATAATAGCATACTGAACGTTTCCATTCCTTCTTTTATGCAAATGTTTGATATTAATGCCATTCAGGCACAAAATGTAGTGGTCGGTTTTATGATACCTATGATGATTACCATGTCACTATCAGGCTATCTTGCTGACGTATTAACAAGAAAATTTGTATATATTTTGGGCATGGTGTTATTTTTAGCAGGATCATTATTGGGGATGGCTGCATGGGATTTTCAATCATTAATTTTCTTTCGAATAGTGCAAGGAATTGGCGGGGGATTTGTGATGCCATTAAGCATTTCTATTCTATTCAGTTATTATTCTGAAAAGGAAAGAGGATTTGCTACTGGTATATGGGGAGTTGCTGCTATGGTAGCTCCTGCTATAGGACCAACAATTGGGGGCTTGATTTTAGAGTACAGCTCTTGGAAAATGTTATTCGCAATGAATATACCTACTAGCATTATCTGTATGATAGCAACCGCTTATTTCTTAAAAGAAAAGCGGCAAAGCAAAAAAATTAAATTTGATTTTATCGGATTTATTTGCATAACTATTGGGATTGTTTGTTTAACATTAGGAGTTAATCGGATTCCATATGGTTTTTCAGATCATGGGTGGCTTACTATATGTCTCCTATTAATCGGATTTACTGGGTTCCTATTTTTCATTTATACAGAGTTGCATATAAATAATCCTTTAATAGATATTCGTATATTTCAAAATCCCATTTTCACTAATAGTACCATCATTGTAGCAGTTTGTACGGCAAGTTTATTCAGCGGAATGCTGCTATTGCCATTACTTTTGCAAGAAGTTTTGCAGTTGAGTGCTCTTACGACTGGGCTTATCTTGCTGCCGCAAGGAATGATGATGGGAATCGCTATGACCATTGGCGGCAAAATACTAGACCGAAGTGGTGTAAGAATAATATTGCCAGCAGGTATTATTATCTTGTCGATTGTAACTTTAGTCTTAGGCTGGCTTGTGGGGCAAAGCAGTCAATGGCTTCTAATCTTTTTATTGATAATAAGAGGAATAGGAATCGGGTTCATTAATACTCCAGCTACAACAGCTGGTTTGAATGCTTTACCCTCTTTTCAAGTATCGCGGGCAATGTCGATTAATAATGTGATACGGCAACTAACGGGAACGATTACTGTTGTACTGTTTTCTATGTTTTTTGAATCGAGAAGGATTATTTATATGGAACGTATGTCTAAAGAAGCAGCAGGGATCTTATCTGTTCAACACTCTTTTCTGATTATGGGAATCATCGTTATATTAATGCTCCCTATTACATTCAAAATGAATTACAAAAAAATGGAGAAGAAAAAAAGATTAGCGCGAAAATTTGGATAAGGTATTTATAACTTGAAATATATTTTTTACAATAAGCAACAGTAGAAAAAGCAGACAAAAAATCTGCTTTTTTTATCTGCTTTGAAAAAAATACAGAAACAAAGGAAATATATACAAGATGTGGAGGGGCAGAGGGGGGGATTTTTTGTTTTTATCATCCAGAAACGGCAACAAGTGATTGGATTACAATAAGAGAGGTCATTAAAATAATCGGCAATTATGCATTTGCCATTTAAGAAGAGGCGTATCTATAAATAGATGCCTCTTTTATTCATCAAACACGCAAAAATAAAAAAATGCTATAATAAAAAAATGTCTCAAAAGATAATCTATAAAATAGAAGGTTAAAAAATGATGAAAGCAAGCACGTATATAAAAGAATGGCAAAAAGCACTGCAAGAAGAAATCAATCATTTAAAACGCTATTCCAACACAAAAATAGCTTTATATAATGGCAAAATGCTTCATACAGAAGAAAACTATACGTATTATTTTGAAACAAGCAGTTTTACGAAAATTCCAATTGGCTCCAATATTGTTATTGAGTGGGGAAGCGCCAAAATTGACGGCAGAATTCTTTCCTCAGACGGCAAAAGTTTGCTTGTTGTATTGGAAAAAACAATAGGGGAAACTGTGAGCGAAGCCTATTTGTTTCATGATCCGTGGGAACTTCTAGAACAGTTGATGGCAAGGTTCGATGGCATAAAAGAAAGCAAACGAAAACGAACAAGAATTCAGCAATTAATGAATCCAGAAACAGAGCCGCGCCATCCTATTGAAGGCATAAAAAATCATGTTCATGAACTGGCGCTCCGATGCAAATACAATCCTGTCACGTATGTATGGGGACCGCCTGGCACAGGCAAAACATATACACTGGCCAGAGTAGCTTTGCAACGGTACTGGAAGGGGAAACGCATCTTAATCCTCTCTCAAAGCAATCAAGCAGTGGACGTGCTGCTAAAAGAAATTACGGAAACAGCTACCCAAAAAGATCGTTTTAAAATGGGCGATATTTTACGATATGGCTCAAACACAACGGACGGAATTTTCGCAGATGATAAAATCACGACAACCAGTTTGCTAGAAGAAAAAGATCAAAATTTAGCACAGCAAAAAAGTGCGCTGATAGAAGAAAAGCGCCTGTTAAAACAAGACTTAGCAAAATCATTTAGCATGCGTGATTCTTCTGAACTATTAAAACTAGAAGAAAAATTAGCGCAAGTATTGGAAAAGATTCGCAAGCGGGAAATTCAATTTGTCAAAAAAGCGATGATTGTTGGCACAACATTAGCAAAAGCAGCAACAGATACAACGATTTATGAAGACAATTTCGATCTTGTGATTGTGGATGAAGCAAGCATGTGTTATGTTCCTCAAGCAGCATTTGCCGCAAGTCTTGCTAAACGCACGATTATTTGCGGCGACTTTAAACAGCTTCCCCCTATTGCTGCTGGAAGAACAAATCTTATTAATAAATGGCTAAAGGATGATATTTTTTCCGCTTCTCATGTTGCAGAAAAAGTGACAGGAAGCAAACTTCATCCACATTTGCTCCTTTTGAATGAACAAAGACGAATGCATCCAAGTATATCCTCTTTTACGAATAAACATATTTACCATTCATTAGTCGGCGATCACGCATCTGTTGCAAAAAAAAGACAAAAAATTGCAAGCAAAGCTCCTTTTCCACAGGAGGCCAATATTTTGCTCGATACAAGCGGATTTGGAGAATACACTACTTATGAAAAAGGCAGCAAATCAAAAATTAATGTGATGCAGCTATTATTGTCTTTTCAGCTTATGTACGAAGGAATCAAAAATGGCATGACAAGCATCGGTTATGTTACCCCTTACCGTGCTCAAGCGGAATTAATGAGCGCGCTTGCCGAAGAGTTATTGCCAGAACAAGTCGCAAAAGGAGTCCTTACCATTGCAACCGTACATCGTTTTCAAGGAAGTGAAAAGGATATGGTTATATTTGACAATGTAGAGGGCTTCCCGATAGAACGGCCTGGCATGCTTTTAGTGGGAAAAGAAAGCGAGCGGTTAATCAATGTTGCCATTACTAGAACGAAAGGGAAATTTATCCATGTGGCGAATCGAGATTATGTAAAACAAACCATCAGCAGACAAAAAACAATTCGCAAATTAATGGACCACCAAGAAGAAGGTCATCTGGTTATTTTGCCAAAACAAATTGGTGCATGGATTAAACATGCTTTTGCCTACTTGCATTGGTCACATGGCAAAAAATTAGACATCATTCAAGCTGATATAAAAAGAGCAAGAAGTTCAATTGTGTTTGTTTTGACAAAAGGAACCCACTTTTCCATCGAATGGATTACCATGCTTAACGAACGAAAAAAACAAGTTCCTGTAACGATTTATGGAGAAAAGTCTCCATCAAAAGATTATCGATTTACAAACTGGGAGGACTCCACCTTTCCAATGATGATCATTGATGAAAAAATCGTTTGGCTGGGACATCCATTAGAAGGCGTTAAAAGAATCAAACCGCCATCGATTGCTGCAAGAGTGAAATCTGTTTCTTTGGCTGAGTATTTGCTGAAACAATTGCCAGAGAAATAATTAAGGCGCTTTTTGCTAAAACATCATACAATTTTTTTCTAGAAGATAAAATATTTTCGCAAATTTTCAGAAAACCATGCTATGATAGTGAAGAGTAACGTTTAGGAGGAAACAACATGACATTAAAAGATGTATTAACAGAAGTACTTCAATCAGAAACAGAAGTTCAAGAACAGCTCGAAAAGCACAAACAAGAAGGATTTATCACAACAACTTCAGAAGCAACTCAACAAACATTGCTAGAAAAGCTAGAAGAAAATGATTTTTACGTGTACGATACACAGTTTATCGACGGGTTGCACCGTTTGTATATAGAGCTATAAGAATAAAAAAGAAGGCAGAAATGCTTTCTTTTTTTGCTTTATAAAAGGGGAAATAAGGGGATAGGAAAATCAGTGTTATTTCCTGAGAAATCGCAGGATGTGACAAAATATGAAGGAATATTCCTTTTGACAGGGGAAAAATAAGATACCTTGAGGAAATTTGGCGAAAAAGAGGGTAGGGAATGACAAAGTATTCATTCATAGATGATGCCAAAACTAAAAAGAAGAAAGATTAGCTTATTAATAAAAATAGTGTTTATCCATTCATGAAACGGGCTATAACTAAAGTGTGTTCCCCTTTGCGGCCTTTGCCTTTTTATTTGGCAGAGGCGTTTTTTTTTTGAATTATCACAGCTGTATATCTTTATTTTCTGCGATTATATTATAAGTAAAAATAGAGAAATACAAAATGAACTGTTCGAGGAGATGTCCTGTATTTTTTAGTGCTAATTATGTTTTCTTCAGAAACGCCGAAATGGTACGGAAAAGGGAAATATAGGAGATCTTTCTAAGTGTGGGATTAGATTGAATAGCTAAACAATTTCTAGTACAGGAGAAAAACAGCAGAATTTTTTGCTTAAGAAAGAGTAGAGAGCTCCTCTAGTGAGTTTATTTTATGATGATAAAATACGGAAGATAAAGGATGCTGTAAGTAATAAAAGCAATAGGATATGAAAAAGAAAAATCCATCCAGCAGCATAGGGGTGGTATCTAAGTAGTGAGCGGTATGAGGAAAATTTTATATACAGCAGGAAAAAGGTAAAAAAGATTTGCAACCCGGCTGCCATAGCAAATGCGTTAGGCCCGTGGCTTTGCGTCCTTTATTTTCATAAAGTTTGCCAATAAGAGATTATACGTGAATCATGTAATGGAAGTCTGAGTTTTTAAATTGCTGATACTGAAAAATAAAATAATCTAGTTGTTGACTGATTTGCAGAGTAGTTGAGTTATTAAAGCCTTTTTTCATACCAACATGAATCAATTCTTCTCGTAACTGTTGAATCTGATTTTCTAGTTGATTTAGAGAATAGTCTTTTTCTTTATAGGTCTCAAGCATTTCAGCACTGCTACTAAAAATATACCCAAATGTGCACATTCAAAGATAATTCTTGTTTCTACGTGTCCCACCTCGCCAGTTGCTCGCTACTATGGTTGGTCTAACACTCTACAAGCGTAAATTCCCGACATATAAGCCATCGGTACATATATACTCTCTCGTTAGGTGAGAACGGTATATCGAGTTGCTTGTACTAGATTAAATGCTGCATTTTCATCTCTATTCATCGTATGACTACAAGTGTCACAAGTAAAGGTACGTTCCGAAAGGGATAGTTTTACTTTTTTCATTTGGCATTTGGAACATAGTTTACTGGACGGATAAAATCTATCAACTTGTCTTAGTTCAATACCTAATTTACGACATTTGTTAAGTAGATTTAACTTGAATTGATAGAATTTTTGATTGGCAACTGCTCTAGACAAGTGTTTGCTCTTCATCATTCCTTTTACATTCAAATCTTCCATTGTAATAAAAAGTGGCTTGGTTTTCGTCACTTCTCGAATAACATAGGCTTGATAAGCGGCTCGAATGTTCGTTAAGCGAAGATGAAGTTTCTGTACTCTTTGAATGTTTTTATGTAGGTTTTTCCTTTGATTAGCAGCAGATTCACCTCCTGATTTTTTTATTTTTTTATAGTATTCATATTTCCTAGAAAGGGAATGTTGTTCTCTTTTTAGCTTTTTTTCTGCTTTTTTAATTCGTATGGATTGGTTGATGTTTTTAAAATATTGACCATCGCTTGTCACAGCAAATTCTTTTAACCCTAAGTCTATTCCTATGCCATGATCCTTTACCGTTTCTTTTGGAAGGGTAACTTCTTCTTTCACTAGCACTGAAATATAGAATCTATCGGCTTTTTGTCCTACGAT
Source organism: Niallia nealsonii (assembly GCF_002835805.1). Taxonomy (GTDB): domain Bacteria; phylum Bacillota; class Bacilli; order Bacillales; family Cytobacillaceae; genus Niallia; species Niallia nealsonii. The sequence continues at coordinate 39,892 of NZ_PISE01000014.1, forward strand.
ACAACTACTCACAATACTATTCGTTGGAATATAGCCTTTTTCTTTCAAAATCACCCAGCCTAGCGTAGGAACCTTCATGCGATGTCTTTCCACCAATAAATCAGTTGGATTGTTCTTCGGAAAGTAGGCTTTTACTTCTTGCTTGTTTTTCTTTTTAAAACGCGGAAATTTAGCTTCTCCTTTGAAAAACTTACGAAAAGCGGTATCTGCATTCATAATGGCTTTTTTTCTAGCTTTTGAAGAAACAGCTTTTATCCAAGGAAATTCTTTGGATAATGTATGATTGACGTATTTATCATAGTCCATCCCACCACAAAACTTCGCTTCCTTTTGATACAATTCTCTATTATGTGAAAGAAAAGAATTATAAAGAAAACGACAAACACCAATGGTATTTATCAATTTTTGTTTTTGCTTCGCTGAAAGATAAATTTCTGTTTTGTAAGCCTTCATAACTCTTTATCCTCTTCTATCCTTTCTTTGTATTTTCTTAACCTATAGATTCTACAAGAAAACACATGAATGATAGAAATTAAATTTTGTATCATTTCTTCATGCGGAGATAGTTTTTCATTTTTTCCTATGATTAATTCTACGTCTAATTTGTTTAGAAATCGTTCAAACCAATCGTAACCAAAACGAATAAATTTATCCTTATGCGTGATAAAAACCTTGGAAACTTTTCTTCCTTGTATATCATCCAATAATTTATTTCACTTTTTCCGATTATAGGTTAATCTACTTCCAATATCTTCTGTAATTTCATCTACAATAATACCTTTGGCATTGACATATTTCCTTGAAAATTCTACTTGATTGTTTAAATCATCCTTCTGACCAGCATGAGAAACTCTGGTATATAAAACTACTTTTCCTTTATTCCCTTCTTCCGATGTGGCACCTGTATACTTAAGAAGTTGACTATGAGTATAATACCTCCTATCTTTTGGAAAAAATATAAGTAAAAGTAATTATACCAAAAAAACTTAAAAAAAACTTAATTTTATAAGGGATTATTTGTTTATTTTACTAAAAAAAGTAGGTGTTTAATTAAAAAGCGAATAGAAATCCAGATTCATAGAAACTATGTCTATTATTGAAACAACTAGACTAAAAAACAAAGGGATAAAAAAGACTACTCATGTTTGAGTAGCCTAATAAAAGAAGTGATTAATTTTTACTGATTTTCTCTTGATAATTGCTCCATGCAGACATGGCAAAAGCAGCAATTATTTCTCCAGTAAATCTTAATAAACCACCAACTAGTTCCATCAAAATCAACTCCTTCACTCTGATTTTACAGATAATGGATGTTTTTGTAAACGACTTTTAAATAAAGGAATACAGAAAAAGGGTTAATAACATTGAAGGGTGTCAACAAATATACATAGGAATGGAAGAAATAAAACCATATTCCAAAAATGACTATTTGATTTTATTAAGAACCTTTTTGCAGATTTCCGTTATCAAGGCAATGGGGATGAGAAAAAATCTTTATCCGGCATAATGGGCAGTAAAACCCCTACTGATTGAAGTTTCACTTTATTGCAATCAACTGCTTTTGTGAAGGAGAATTTTAGTAAAATGAATGAGTTTGTATTAGCATTTAACTTTAAAAATGAAGGAACATAAAGATGATATAAAACTGTAGATTTATAGATGAGGGTATCGGGAGAATGGTGATGCTGTGCAGTAATGTGTATAGGTGCTAATATATAAATATGAGACACTAATATTATCTAAATGGAGCTGGTATAGATGAATACAATCTTTAAAGAAGTGAAAAATCATGCACTTTGATCCAGATCAACATTTACACATTGGCTATTATGAAAACGGATTTGATTTAGAAGCAGTTGCATATAAGGTTCTCGGTGAGGATAAGTGGGTAATATTTTGGCCAAATGATCAAAAATGCGAGTTTAATAAAAATATATTATCTTCCTGCAATTTCCATCCGTATTTTGGATATGAAATTTTTTCCATACAACAAACAGATTTATCTTATAGAACTGGATGCAATCATTTTGCAGATTGGCTGAAAGCGTCTGGAATCATGGAGTAAATTAGGGTGAAAGCTAACATTAACATAGGTAGCGTGCAATTAGAGTTATAGTTTTTGAGCAGGGAACATATTACTATCTCTAGGAAATTAAATAAAAATTTAATGGTATAACGGATGGGATATTTTCTGGTATAGGAATTGTAGTATCAGGGATAAATGTAATGATTAGGGGTTACTTAGGTGATGGTATCTATCCAGGGGGATGCTTTAATTTCATATTTTTTAAATTATTTTAATATTGTCTGTTCTTAATTTCGTTATTTATGGAAGAATTGCAAAATAATAGGATTATAAAGTTGCAGAGTAATTAAATTATTTAGAGGGAGTGAAAACGATTTCTTGACAAAAAAGAACAGATGGCTTAGAATTTAATTATAGATATTTCGACTTGTTAGCTCAGTGGGAGAGCACTTCCTTGACAGGGAAGGGGTCGTGGGTTCAAGTCCCTCACAGGTCATTAAACGCAGGTGTATCAAGGGTTTTACAAGGATTTTGCAAACTTAGTAGGAAAGTGGTCATTATTAGACCCTTTTCTTACAACTGAGACCACTAACCTTCTTAGAATAATAAGAAGGAAGTGGTCTTTTTATGTTGTTGAAATTTGCCATACAAGATTTTAAGGATGACAGGGAATTTCAGAACTTATCTGAACAAACAATCAAAACATATCAAATTATTTTAGGAGAGTTCCAAAGCTTTAGTGCTGAAAAAGAAGTGCTGAATGTAGAGGATATAACAGCGAATATAGTCAAATCCTATCTCCTCTACTGTAAAAAAACTAAAGGGAACAATCCTGTAACGATTAATACGAAAATAAAAAATCTTAAAGCTTTTTTTAATTATATGGTGATGAATGATGTAATTACGGATAAACGAAATCCAATGTTAAAGATTGAAAAGATAAAAACAGATACTAAAATTGAAGTTTTTACTGATAACCATATCAAGCAGATGTTAGGCTATTACAGAAGATTAAAAGGAAGAGAAAAGTCATTTTATGCTTATCGTGACCATACAATCATTCTTACATTGCTTGGCACTGGAATACGCTTAGGAGAATTGTGCAATTTAACATGGGAAGAGGTCAACTTGGTTAAAGGTACTATTACTGTATTCGGTAAGAATCGAATGCAAGCAAGTATACCTTTGACAGATAAGTTGATTAAGGAACTTGCGGAGTACAAAGTTTTTTGTCAGCAATATTTTAATGAATCCTCTGTACATGTCTTTGTAAATAAAGATAATAAACTTATGACAACAGATGCAGTTAAAAACATGTTCAAGCGTTTGAAGACAATTATGAATTTTAAAGATGTTCGATTATCGGCTCATACGTTCCGCCACACGTTTGCTCATAGGTTCTTAATGAATGGTGGAGATGTATTTACTCTACAAAAAATGTTACGGCATAGTAATTTAAAGATGACTGAGAAGTATCTTGCTATTTGGGGAACTGCATTAAGAGAGCAAAATGAAAAGTATAATCCATTAAATACTTTAGATATATAAGCTAGGCGAATGAAATCAGTAGAGAATGTGCTTCTTACTGAGAAGAAAGCAGCTTATAGTAAAAGCGGTGCGATGTCCTATTATCTTCTCGCCGTGTAAAGTAAGAATTGAATCTTGCTTTGCTAGGTTGATTTTTTGAATTAAAATAATAATATCTTTTTCACTTGATTTGTTAGCTGTTGCAGCAAAGTTGAGAATACTGTGGTCATTGTTGAAGTGTTGCTCTCTAATAATTTTTTGCGAGTGAATATTTCCGAACTGTAATATAAGCCTGTCCGCATTAAATAAAGTCGAAAAACCCATTCAATTCTTATGAATGGGTTTTTACTTTGTATCCTTATCTACTATCTTAACGATATCTTTGATAAGCTCATATACCAATACAATTTCTTTTTCGTCTCTATCAATAAGTAAATCATTGATGACTTCAATTTTTCTCTTCTTATCAAGTTCCTTCAAGTCTACAGTAGATTTGTTGGTTTTAAACAATTGATAGGCGCTGATATCTAAGCCTCTAAGTATTTTATCAAGTGTATCTAAAGATATATTTCTTTCTCCACGCTCTACTCCGCCAATATATGTGGACTGAAGCCCTGCTTGTTCTGCTAATTCTTCTTGTGTTAATCCTTTTGCCTTTCTATATATACGAACACTATCTCCTACTATTTTTAGGAAATCAGACAAAATGTATCACCTCATTTAAAGGTTAGAGAAGATGATATATAAAAAACAGATATACAAACTATAAAAAAGTGATAAAATAATACTTATAAGTTCTAAAAGAGGTGGTTTGTAACAGAAAATGTAAAAAGATAGTAACTATTAACTGGCTCCGCGTTATGTTTTGTACACTTCAAGTAATCACAGCTATAGAAGAGGGGAAAAGAATGGACATGGTATTACCACTATTAGGCGTGGGAAGCGCCTTTGCTTTTGTTATCTTGTTAATCATTGCAATCATAGGATGGATGTTAAAGAAAAAGTGGAAGAAACGAATCTTTTTAGCTTCTATCATTTCATTAGCAGTATTATTGGTTTGTCTTGGTATAGATAAGATTGTAGAGACAAACTCAAAATCTGTATCAAAAGAAGAATCGCAAGAGAATATAGATATTACTTTTGATAAATTTAGCTATAAAGTAGAGAAGTTTTCCTATAACAAGGATGAAAATTCTATCGATATTGAATTATCCACTAATATACCAAATGGCACAGAAGTCAATATTGGATTCAACAAGATGATGGTGATTGAAGAAGGAATAAAAGACATAGATGACCCTGTCGTTAAGCAGTTAGCTTGGGAGAAGGCTGCAACAGAGGTTAAAGAGGGAAAAATCAAACTTCATTATGATGGCTCAGATAAAGAAACAAAGCTAATCAATGGGCAGTATGGTGTTTGGTTAGATTTTGAAGTTGGTTCCCTTAAAAATGAGCAGCTCTTTGCGGAGTTGGGAAGTATGGAAGAGGCTAAGAGCAGGTTCAAAGAAAATACTATTTCTGAAACAGCAGACAAAGGAGAATATTCTATCATCATAGGTCAGCAATTCTTAAATATAACTAACTCTATATCCTACAAAGAATTGAAGAAGCAGGAGCAAGAAGCAATTGAACAAAAAAAGGCAAGTGCTAAAGAACTTCGATTTGCTGAATTAGAAAAAAATCCGAACAAACATGCTGAGGAGTATGTGAAGTTCAAAGGTGAAATTTTGCAAATTATGGAGGATTCAACTTCTACTGTTATTAGGCTGGCAGTGACCAAGGAATCATATGGATACGATATTAGTGATGTAGTTTATATAACTTATGCAGGGACAACAGAGTTTGTAGAAGAGGATATAATAACTGTATATGGGACAGTTAAAGGCTCTCATACTTATGAGTCACAAGCAGGGCATCAAATTACATTACCGTATATAGAAGCTGAGATAATTGAATAGTGAGTTTGTATACATTTTAAAGAGTAGCTGAACTACTCTTTTTCTATAGGGAAAAAAGACTATCTATTTTGGTCAAAGAAGGAATTAAGTTTGACTAAGATGTAAAAGGAGGAAAGGAAGGTATGAAAATACCTTATTATGAAATCTTACTGAATGATACTAAAAAAATAAAGAAGTTAGTGTGGAATATCAACTATCGAGCGAGAAAGATGGGATTACCGGCTTCATTAAGTGTTGAGGAATTAACTAATATCTTAGTACAATATGAAGGGAAATGCGCAGTAACAAAGAGAGAATTGTATGCAGAAGATTTCACAACAGACCATTTCATTCCTTTAGATTGGAAAATAGTTGGCTCATGTAAAGAAAATATTGTTCCAATGAAAGGCGGGATTAACTCCTATAAAAAAAATATGTCTCCCTTTGAGTTTTACTATAGGTTTACAATGTTTGGAAGGAGAGACTGTGATGAAAATTGGAATAATCTAATTACTTATATGCGGAAGATGTATAAGTTTGAGGAGAAAGTAGACTTTTTTAGCTTTATTAGATTTTGTTGGTTTATTCAAAAGAATCCCCATTACTTCTTGATGGTTGGTCAACCATTAGAAATAGTAAAAAATATGTACTTATCTATAATGGATAAATACTCCATCGATGGAAAGCATAATTATTATACGCATAAAGCTATGAGAGAGCTTGATATATCTTTCTTTTTGGAAAATAAAATATTGAAAACTGAATGGTAGAGATTTTTCTCTACTATTTTTGTTATGTCCTTTCTAACCCTGCATCTTAAATCAAAGCATACACATAATCTTCTATTATCTGATATTACCCAATTAATTAAGATTTTTATGTAAAGTTTGACTTAAATTATATGATTTTATATAATTTAAATGAAGATTCGCTTTAAATACAAGTCAATAGGAGGAAGGATGAATAGTTTAGGTTACATTGCAAGAGTGTTCGAAGTATCTCTTTCAGAAATTGGAAGACAAATAGATGTATCACCCCAGACAGTTAATGACTGGGTAAAGAATAAAAGGAGAATACCTCAAAAGAGGATAGAACAATTAGTAGATATATTTAGATTATCTAAGGAGTGTTTTGCTAAAACTGAAGAAGAATTAAATGAAGTGGAGCGCTTAACAATTAAGCTAAAGTATTATCAATCAATTAACAAGCTTAAAGAGGATAAGCAATATCGCTACTGGTCACATCAAGATGAAATAAATGCATTGTCAAAAAAAATTGAGGATAAAAAGTTGCTTCTTAGCATTGAGCAATTATTTCAAGGGGGAGGTAGGTGGGGAGAACTCAATTATAATCCTCAAGGCGTAAAAAATTATCAATTATTTGAAGCGATGGTAAAGTTACTCAGTAATGCTGAGGAGAATAAAGAACAAATCGATGAATTAGTAATATTATTGCTTGGAGAAAAGCAGAAAAGAAAGTTTGACATAGTAGAATATCCAAATCGCTAAATGGGCTTGTACTTTCGAGTGTCTAATTTGAAGCAATAGTTGCAAATATCAGTAGTATAAAATTATACATTTAACTTCTATAAAAAAGAAATGAGAGTAGAAATATGCACGTGTAATTCTTTTGGGGAAAATACATATGTATAATTTTATACATATAACGGTACTGTAATAAAAAATAAAAATTTAAAATAAGAAATAAAAAATAAATAATAGAAGGGATGCTCGCAAGCGAGCTTTTTGGTTATTTGCTTGCTTACGCTGTCAGGCTTTCTATGACATACTAAATGTAAAGGATGTAAATATTGGAAAATAAGCATTTTATACAAGTTAAAAAGAATGTATTTGAACTAGGAGCAGAGGAAACATTTATCTACTCTATTATAAGTAAGAACTCTTTAATTGATGGAGCTACAATGATAAATTTGCCATATTTTTTAGAATTGCTAGGAATGAGCAATAGAACTGAAAATAGAAGTAAACTTAAAAAATATCTATCTAACCTATCAAGTTCATTAGATGTAAAATATTATAAAGATTTTCGATTGCAAAAAACTGTAGATGTAGAAAAAATGAAACCTTCACAACATTATTATGCTCAAATCCCAAGTGCAGAAGGCGGGTTTGTTAAATTCTATATTAAAGATTTTACTAAGCTAATGTTAATAGATTCTAAAGAATATAAATCTATGTTACTACTACAATATCTTTTTATGATTGGTACAATTAAAGAAAGTAAAGCAGAAAGACTTATTGGATGGCAAAATATTGAGCAAATTGCAGAAGCAATTCGATTTAACAAGAAGACTGTGATGAAATACAATAAGATTTTTCAAGAGAATGAGTTGATTTATTGTGGAACAGTACATTTAAATGGAAAAGATAAAAACATCTATTCTCGTTGGGATGAGCAGAATGATGTGATAGAAGCTGTGAAAGAGGCAAAAGTAACTGGTCATATTTCAAAAAAGAGAAAGCAAAAAGAGAATGAAGGTGTTATTGAGAAAAAGCATAAACCCTTAAATAATACTTTTCAGCAACAAGCCAACAATAACGATATTGCCCCAGAAGTAATGATTGCTATAGATAGTTTTTTAGATGCTGGTTTAATATTGCATAAAAAAACTAAAGAAAAGATAGAACAGGCAATTCAAATTTGTGGCTCTGAACAATTTGTTAAGGTAGTTAAGGAGCTAGAATCAAGGTGTAAAAATACTATGTCAGAAGGTCAGTGGGCTGGATACTTCTCCAATAATATAATTGCAAGTGCGAAAGAACAGAGAACACATATAGATGCACAAAATAAAGCAATGGAAGAATTGGAGAAAGGACAACCCCAACTGGAATCAGAAAGATTATACCCTCCACATGTTATGGAGTGGAAAATTAAAGGATTTAATAGCAGAGAAGAATATAAAAAAGCTAAAGATAAAGAAGATATGGAAAAATTAATAGCTAGTCTCCAGCTTGGTTGAAGAGTTTTCTCAGGGTATGGTCAACATACTCTTTTTTGTTCTTTAGAAAATTGTGTTGATGGCAATCAGAAAACGTAAGGTTTGACATTTAAGAGTACGTAATAGATTCTGTATATTCACAGCTTGATATGGAGTAGAGGGTATGATAAGCTAGTTTGTCTACCAAGCTTTACAGCATAGTTATTTGCCAATATTTATGTCTACAGAGGCTCTTTGTCAAGTTCTAATTCTCTGTACAACTCTGCATTTTCGACTGCAAAAACAGAAGCTTCAAGTATCTATGTCAACAACATATATTGATTTAAAGGATGAAAGACCAAGAAGCATATAGTGGCTCTTTTTAAAACTGGAGAGAGTACTATGTATGGATATTAATATGAAATCTGATATTGATAGAGCAATTGTATATAAGATTATCAATGAAGTTAACTGAATATTATTTATAGGTAATCTTGATATTTTTGAAATCTAAATTAAAAGTTTTTCTATCGTTGAACTATATAAAACCGAACAAATGTTTAGTATTATATATATTGAGAAAGCTTTATGGAGGTTATTAATTTGAGATTTATGTCTGAAACAGAAACTGTTATTAAGAAAATTTTACCATATATTGAAAGAAGAGGATATGATATTGAAAGCGATTTACGCTTTGAGGACCCGACGGAACTAGATACGGAAAATAGACAGGGGTTTATTGATATACTGGTTGATTGTGGAAAGAAACAGCCTTTATTTTTAATTGAAGCCAAAAGAGATGGAACTAAACTTACAGCTAAGCACCGCAAGCAAGCTGTAGAATATGGAAAGAGTACAAAATGTCTTTTTGTAGCCTTGACCAATGGTCAGGTGTTTGAATTATTGAATGTAAATACAGGGAAAAGTTTGAAATTAAATGGTAGTGCGTTTAATCGTCTTCCATCTAAAACAGAGTTATTAAAGAATGTTATTCCTGAATTAAAAAAGAATCCTTCTAATGAAAATATATTTATTTCAACAGATAAGTCTATCCCATTTAAACCAGGTGTACCGCTAACTAAATTAAACAGATTGATACAGCAGTGCCATAATATAATAAGAAAAATAGAAAAAAATGAAGAAAATGCTTTTTCTGATTTTAGTAAAATTCTCTTTCTAAAATTGTTAGAAGAAAAATGGGATATAGAAGGTACTACGCCTCCATATTCATATGTGTTCCATGAACTAGCTGCAACCACTAAAGAGAATGCTGACCAAGTTCAGGTAGCCATTAGAAGTATGTTAAATACTATTGCAGCAATGCCGAAATATGGAGAAGTTTTGGCTGAACCAATTCATTTAAGGCAGAATCAAACATACTTATCCATTGTTAAGCTAGTTTCTTCTGTCTCTTGGAATGATTGTAATTTAGACTCTAAAGGTGCTGCATTTGAATATTTTGTTAGAGCGAGTTTAAAAGGAAAAAAACTTGGACAATATTTCACTCCAAGACCACTAGTTCAATTAATGTTACGCTTAGGAAGATATCAACAGCTACTTGTTAATTTAAAATCTGGTCAACCTTTTAAAGTTGTTGACCCAGCATGTGGTACAGGCGGTTTTTTGGTGCATGCATTGAATCAAACAATGAATGACTTACAGAAGGAGTCAAAAGATAATCTTATTCATGATACTTTGTTTAGCAGAGTTAAAACTAGTTTAAAAGAGGAAACTTTTTATGGTATCGATGCACATGAGGGAGTTGCTAGTACAGCAAAGATGAATATGATTATTGCTGGAGATGGTCATAATAATATTAGAGCTCTTGATACTTTAAAATTAGATAAATTAATTCCTAATTATAGCTACTATAATTCAGAAAAAAAGAGTGTGACAGAAGTAACTGATGGTAAGGCTCATTTAATATTATCTAATCCGCCGTTTGGTACATCTGAGGGGGATTCTTTAACTTCTGAAGACCTAAAAAAATATCCTGTAAAATCAACTAAAGGGCAAAGTTTGTTTATTCAGCAGATGATTATGAATCTTGCAGATAATAGTAGACTTGTTACAGTAATTGATGAAGGTGTACTAAATACAGCATCTTATAGCGAGCTTCGAAAATATATCATGCAGAATTGTAGAATTGAATATATTATGAGTATGCCTGATGAGACATTTAAACCTAATAAAATCAATGTCAAAACAAGTGTGTTAGTGCTTAGAAAACGAACTAGCGATATGCTGGATGAGTTTTTAGAAGATGAATATCGGATAAGAATATTGAAAGTAGATTCCTTAGGGTATGATGGAGCTGGAACTGAAATTAGAGGGTTTGATTTAGAAAAGCTTATTTCTGAAATTGAAAAGATAAATCCTGCACATTATTCATACACAAAAGAAATTATTGGTTATAATTGGAGAGGGAATATTTTAAATGCTAGAGATATTGCTGAAGATGATACTAAGAGATTTGATTATAAATATTGGGATGTTAAAATTAAATCCCCAATTGACAAGCTTTCGAATGAAAAGTCAAAAGGGAGCTTAACACTGAAAGAATTAAATTTAATCGAAACTAGACGAGGTAGTAGTCCCGCATCTTCAGATTATGTTTCAAAAGAAGAGGGGCATGCGTTAGTAGTGAAAGCAGGTAGTAATATATCTAAAAGTGGTTTACTACTTATTAATGGAGATTATATTGAAGAGAACATTTATAAAGAATATGTTGATAAAGGCAAATTAGTTATAAAAGATGGTGATATTTTGTTAGCTTCTACAGGAGATGGAACTCTAGGTAAATGTTGTGTATACAGAAACTATGATGAACATGGGAATAGTAAACCAGCTATACCAGATGGACATGTTACTGTAATTAGAATAGATTCAAAAAAATATTATCCAGAATATGTTTGTGATTATCTAAGAAAGGGGTTTGGGGCATTTCAAATTCAAAGATTGTTTACAGGCTCAACAGGTTTAATCGAGATACAACCACCTGATGTGGATAAAATTATATTTCCCAAATTCCCATCCTTGGAGAAACAACAAGCAGAAAGTCAAAAGCTTAGAAATAAAGAAGTTGAAATTGAAAAGTTGATTTTACAAGCCCAGAAAGAGCTAGATAAAGCTTTTGATAATTTTTACAAAGTTACACTATAAATAGTTTAGATTTTAAATGTAAAGTGTTTTTATAAGGAATTACTAGGAGAATCCATAGATTACTTGGATTCTCTTTTGGGTATGCCAAAGTGGATAATAATTGGATATGGTTCGAAATTCAGCATGTAGTTTCCTAATAAACCAATAAAACTGTGATTTCATTAAGCAGAATCATCTCTCCGTAAATTTTATGTTTTATCTTGAAAGTCCATATTAACTAAAAAGAAGAAAATGTAATGAATTTATAAAGACTTATCCCATTAATATTAGGTGGTTAAAATCTATATTTGCTTATTCCATTAATCTTTATATATGATATTTAAGTTTTTTAATTTTATTTGTATTCTTTGCGTTGTATTATACATAAGGAAAATTCTTACCAAAATATGTTTTAAAATAATCTTGTTCTATTATAATTAAATTTATAAGAAGGGAAGGGATTATTTTGATTCTAGAAGATACAAGGTTAATGAAAGAATTGAAGGAGAGGGATTCACTTTTTTATAGTGCTATTCTGGGTGTCTATACTGAAATTAGACCACTTTTAGACCAGAGGATTGCACAAGTTTTCCCTACATATACTCAGCATGATTCTGGACACTCAATAAGAATTATTGAACATATGAGCCAGATAGTAAATGATATTAGTAATTTAAATGATTTGGAGATAGCGATATTGGTGTATTCTGCAATGTTGCATGATATTGGTATGGCTGCAAATCAAGAGGAAATAACTGAAATAGAAAATGGTACATTAATTTATAATGGATTAAACTTTAATGCAATTTTAAATAAATTTAATCAAGATAGAATTCTGGCAATGCAAGAATATATAAGAATAGTCCATGCAGAGCGTTCTGCGAATTATATTAAAGAAAATTTAAGCAAAAGGTTTGTTATTCCTGAAATGCCTTTAGTTTCATTTGGAGATACTCTTGCATTGATATGTGAAGCGCATACTAAAGAAATAGTTTGGGTTACAGGAAATTTAAAAGATAGAGATGTTAAAGGGACTTTTGAAATAAACCCTCAATTTTGCGCACTTGTATTAAGGTTGGCAGATATTTTGGATTTCGATAGTTCGAGGACACCTCCTAAATTATATACTGCACTTGCTATTAGTGGATATAGTAAGGAAGAATGGTTACAGCATTTTTCAATTAGTAACCAAAATAAGATTGTACAAGGTAGTTCGGGTGAAAAGGTTATTGAATTTCATGGTAGTTGTTCAGATTCTGTAATACACAGAAAAATATTAGGGTATTTAGATTGGGTGAATAAAGAGATAGAATATGCTTCTGAACTAACTAAAAATTTTTATGATAAACATCGCTTGAGTTTTTATCATAAGGTAAGTAATTTTATAAATTCTGATAAATATTCAATTGTAGATATGAAATTTCAAGTTAATTATAAGAATATTATTAACTTGCTAATGGGTGAGGCATTATATGGAAATAAAGAACTAGGGGTAAGGGAACTATTACAAAATGCTCTTGATGCATGTGAAGTAAAAAAAGAGATGTATGTTGGTAATGCAGATTTATCTATCTATGAAGAATATAATGCAAAAATTTTTATTGTTCTAGATAAGGCAAATAAAGTAGTAATAATAAAAGATAATGGGATTGGAATGAACCTGCCTATTATTAAAAATTATTTTTTAGAGGTAGGTGCTTCATACTATAACTCTGATGAATATGTATTATCAAATTATAAATATATACCGATAGGGAATTATGGAATCGGCTTCTTATCTAGTTTTATGCTTTCTGATAAGGTAAAGGTTAGGACAAAACACTTTAATGCTGAGATGCTATACGAAGTTGATATATCTAAAGACGATGATTTTGTTTCTATAAAGGAAGTACAAGAACCTAATTTTGCTGGCACTGAAATTATTCTTAATTATGACCAATTTTTTGAAGTTTGGGAAGATAAAGAGAAGCTAAAAGAATTTATAGAAAAAGAATTTCTGGCTGATGGGATTCAAATAGCAATTATAGACAAGGAAAAACAAGGTGAATCTATAAAAATTTATAATCCTAATAATCTATTAACTGATAGTAGTTTAATTGATTTATCACCTTACCTAAATGGAGTTATAGTGAAGATAGAGTTGTCAAGTAGTTCTGTATTTCAAGAGTACCTAAATGATATAAAATTTTATGGTGAACCTTTTCTTTTTGATGGTAAAGAACTTGTTCAAATAGATGAATATGATGAATTAATACCGTTAGTTAACTATTTGAGAGATGATAAGTTAGGTATTATAGATTTCGCTATAATTGAATCATCAAGTGATTTAGACGAAATATCTTCAATAATGGATAGTGATGATGATGTGGAAGATTTATATAGAGAAAAATATGACCCAGTAGATATTTCCTTAATCACAGTACCTGAATTGATAGAAATTCCTCCTCGAGGTTTGATAGAAACAGAAGAAATAGTAGATGGGTTAACCTTTGAAAGGTTCGAGGAAGAGTACAGCCATGATAATAGTTCAGGGACTTTTTTTGGTTTTGTAAGTAAATCTTTCTTTTCTAAAGACGAATTGAATAAGCATATACAATATTCAAATGGTCATACTTACTTACAAAGTAATCCTCCGTTCACAGAGAAAAGTAAACTCTTTATTAGAGGGGTTTTTGTAAAAGATTTTAACTTCTCAATAATGAATGCAATACAAGGAGTAAGTATTAAAAATTTCCTTATTAATGTAGTTAATAAGGAAATTAAGCCAAATGTATCAAGAAACGATATAAATAATGATGATGAAAGACTACTGCGCAATTCAATTTATCAGGCACTATTAGTACACTTTTTAGAAAATTTAAAGGACCCTATAGAAAGTCATGTTTTAAAAGCTTTTATGAAAAAGTTTCATAATTACAAAAATACTCTGTTAAATGAAAAATATAAGAGACATTTCATATCAGAGGTATAAGAATATAATGAAATTAGGCAGTGGACTTGGATATTTCCAAGTCCATTTTTATGTCTATTTGCTGCCAATCAGAGAATGTATAGTGAGTACCAGAGACGCTCAGAATGGCTCTTGGTAGTGTTTTAAAGAGGTGTCTTTCCTTGTTTCGCTCTTCTTTCCCTTTTAGTCTTCATTTAAGACAGAATTGAGTTTGAGTCATTCTAAAGCCTGTCACAACAAAGTGTTATAAAGTAGATTGGCTTATCTGTTAGGTGAAGAGACCACGCTCAGCAGCACACAAGTATTAGATAATTGTTCGATACGAAGCCAATGACTAGCGTGCTGGAAACTACTATGGGAATCGTTTTGATAATGAACTTCTAATGATACTCGAGACTGATTAGATTAATCCAAATGACCCTATTCTTCATTAGATTGAGCAGGATTTATCATGCTATTCTCGAGACAAGTCCTAGGTTGAACAAAACTCTCCTCGACGGTAGATATGTAATAAGCTATGAAAGTATCCAATGTAAACTAATAGATAACAGTTTACATTCATTTTATTGATAACACTAGAATCTATCTGATTATGATGATATGCTATAGATGGATAACAAAAGTATACATTCAAATTGTTGATAGTAAAGGAGTTGTTGGTGTGGCTAAGAAAGAACACTTAATCGATGTTCAACCAATCAGAAGCAAGGCTCAAATAGAGGATATGAAGTGGGCGTTAAAGAGGCACTGTTCAGAACGAGACTATATCCTATTCCTAATTGGAATCAATACAGGATTGCGTGTCAGTGATATATTGAATCTGAAAAGGGATTCCATCTTCAAGCTTAAATCAAAGAAACGTAAGGAGTTCCAAATCAGAGAAGGGAAGACTAAGAAGGCTAGAATGATTAATATTACACCTATCTTTAATGAAGTGATTACATATGCCTCAGAACTCGACAGTGATTGGCTATTCCCTTCTCGTAAAGGTGATAAGCCTATAAGTAAAATTCAAGCATATAGACAGCTTCAAAAGGCAGGAGATTTCGCAGGCATCCAATCAATAGGCACTCATACCATGAGAAAGACATTTGGATATCACTTCTATAAGAAGGCTAACAATGTGGCTATGCTTCAAGAGATACTCAATCATTCACATCCAAAGATTACACTGACCTATATTGGTAGCAACAAAGAAGAGACAGATAATGAACTAGATAACTTTAACTTATAGAGGCTCCAAGGGGGTCTCTTTTCATTTGCGATTGGTATGATGAGGGGGGATATTTCCACATTTTCATTGGTGCATGAAAGGGATAGACCCATAGTAGGTTCATTCACACAGCATGGATTAATAATAATGTGTCTATATCTTAAAGCTGCATTCTTGAATTTAGTAGTAAGAGAGAAGCTATTTCTTGAGTGCGTCCCCGCGCGCTTAATATCTCTTCTCTTTTCCCCTTGCGTCTTCTCTTCTTAAGATTCTTCTCTTCTTACACTATCAGTTAGAGACGATAATCGTATCGTTTTTCTTTTTGTTTTTTTATGGGAGCTATCATTTATGGAAGTTGAGACCATGATAGAACATGTATTATCAAAAGAACGCTCATTCGTAGGAAGAATGAGCGGGAGAGGAAAGGTAAAATTAGAAAAGGAAAAATTGTAAAATATAAAATAGGAATGTAGAGAATGCTCCCAGTTACTCTAGTAAGGTGATATCATATAGTCATTCAGGTACATCGAGTCTGAAGTAGTATTTTGGATATGTATAGACGTGGGATGTAGGGCGCAATAATTTTTCTTCTTTTGTGTATTCAGTGTCGGTTTAAGAGAGTGAATTAATTGCGATTCGATACTGTCTAATAACTCTAAGCTGAAATTTTTAGGATGAATCCATTCTAGTGGTAGAGAGTTATTTTCATTTAAGAAGGTTATACACCCAAAGTACACCCTTTTTTCAAAACCATCATATTTAGGATGGTGCATTTTTACAGCTGCAGTATGTCCTCCAGAAAATCTAGAGAACTTAGAAGAAGTCTTACCGATGTATAAAACCTCTTCAAACGTATCACGTTTTACAGTAAACATGTAAATTGGATAACATGCGTCTGGAGGATTTCCAAGTTCATCGAGAATCATTTGAACTTCCTCTCTATCTAACCAACCACCTTCATCTGAGTTTATTATATCTAAAGCAAGTTCAACATAGTTTCTTTGCTGCTCCCAAGAAATTGGGAGACTTTGAGCTCTCTGCCTATGTAATTTGAACAGAGGGACATAATCATCAAATATTACTGAAGCCCCAAGTTCCAAAGTGGGAGATGTATCTTGAAGGTATTTAAAGCTAGGTAGTGATTGAGTTCTATTTAACCAAGGCTTTAATGGTGAAAATGCTTTCAAATAGTTCCCTCCATATCTAATAAAGTAATAGTTTGTTAACTTATTTTAAGAAGAAAAACGAAATCAGATAGTATGGTATGAATTACTTAGGATAAGATTTGTAAGGTCCTAAAAGAGTATAAAAATTGTAGAGCCTTCCTTTGCTAAAAAGGGAGATGACTCTACTAACTACCAACTTATACTGTTTGAAGTAAGTTGTCTAGTTGGAGGGCACTAAAGTTTTCCTCTCCAATAACAAATTTAAAGAATCTTAGGAGTTTTTCCTGATGAATGCTAAAATCGTCAGTGATAAGCTTAGTAGCCTTCCAAGGTTTATCATTATTCCATGTCTGACCGAAGATGTCGCCTTCAAAATTTGGCTGATGTGTAAGGCGAAACATTTCGTTTCCAATAGTGTTCAAAATATTTAAGTTGCTTCCTATATCTAAAGCTTCATTATCTAGGTCGTGTATTAAATAAGATTGTATGCCAAAATGATGCAAGACTTCATAGTAAGCCTTTTGAGTTAATTTACCATTACAAGGGATTATGGAGATTTCTTTTAGCATCCTTTCCAAATCCTCGGTTATCTCGGGATAAAGTTCTTGCAGTTTATCTTTAATGGCTATAATACTAGCAGTTTCGCAGTCTCCTTCAACAAGAATTACTCTCTTAGCAAAAAAAGCCTCAAGTGTAGTGGTATTGAAGTTTAAGAGCATTCTCATCCTGCTTCGTTTTTCTATGGCACTTTGCCCGCTATATATATCGTTACTAACCTGTGTTACCTTCGTTGATAAGTTCTCCTCTCTTTGCATAACTACTATTCCTTGGTGTCTACTTGCTAAGTCGATAAAGTTTTCTGAATGTGATGTGCAAATAACTTGCGCTAAAGGATGTTTAGAGATTTGGACTAAAGAATCACGCATCTTGCGTTGGAGATGTGGATGAAGGTATATCTCAGGTTCTTCCACTAAAAATAGGAAGCTTCTTTTCCAGACCTCTGTCGTTGCTGTTGCTGCCTCTTCTTCTAAGTTATTTTGAGTTAGTTGTTCTGCCATGAGTTCTAAGAGGGATAGTATAAGCATTCTCTGAACGCCATTCCCCTGTTGATTAGGAGAAGTCACTAGATTGTTATGTTTTAAATAGATGCTTGAATTCAAGTGTAGTTTCTCCATTACTTCTGGCACATCAAAATCTACATTGGCTTCAACATCCATTAAGCGGTTTAGCTTTTTACTGAGTCTTTCCTCGAGGTTAAGTACTTCAGTATGACGAGTTCCTTCATTGAAAATGTTCTTAAGTGATGCTAGGGAAGCTCTAAACTCTTGGATTTCCTGTGTCTGGTTCAGATGATGCTCAAATAAGGCAGCCGTTATTTGATTAGCTGCAGACTTATTCTTATTTGCGTCAGCTTCTTCATTTATCAGTTTTACAGCTGGGACATATATAACTTTTGGCATGACAGACCGTATGATAGATGCAAAACCATTCGGGTTTTTCATCCAGTCAGCTTCTCCTTCACTTACAAGGGTTGGATTATTTATGTAGATATATTGTATAAAATCGCCTTGCTTAGCTTTTGGAATAGTCCCGCTTGTAATGCGGTGTTCACGACAATAGTTTTCATAGTGTTCGTATAAAGCACCTGATACAGTGCTGAACGTTCTAGTATTCCATGAAACATTTGTGTCTAGCTCTGGTATGTAACGGTTAGGAATATATACTTCAAAGGGAACGTCACTATCTTTAAGATTAGGTGCAGTCCAAATACGCCGTACTCGCATCTCATTGTCAAAGATGTAAGGTTTGATAAACTGGTTATTTCTATCTGTATGATTGAAATCATCAAATACAACTAATATCTCCATATTCATAGACGGGTTATTGGGTTCTCTCTTAAAAGGAAACATGTCAATGGTAGGTGTATGGGGTGTATCTGTTTCTGGAAGAAACAACTTTAATGCTTCAAGAAGAGAAGATTTTCCTATGTTGTTCTCTCCTATAACTGTTATGAAGTCAGATGCCCCTTCTCCATTCACTCTCGGGAAGGTAATTGCACATGGCTCAGCATGACCAATGTTCTTAAAATTTTTAATAGTAAACTCTTTTATTCTCATAGTATTCCTCCTTAGATTCCTGTAGAATTTATTTCGACAAAAATTTCCAGAAACCTGTAGGATATTCAAATTTATTTTTCTCTTATGTCGAAACGGCTTACTTGTTAAAGGCAATGAGAAGGGATGCTATAGCTATGTATTAGTAGTAATTGGTATAATAGAATAGATAATGTTTCATTTTAATAAAAGGTGAGCGATACCTTTCGTTGAACAATCAATCAAAAGATATATAGTAAAACTTCTTAATATTAAACAAGGAGAGTATGTTTATGTGTCAAATTCCCGATATTAATTTGGAAGATTTAGGTGAAGTAAAATTAAAATGTTATCAAGAGTATCTTAAGGAGAAATTAAAATTATTGTTTCCAAACACAGATGTTAGAACAGAGTGGAATGCAATGAGAGATGAAAGAGCGTTAAATATTTACTCTCCAAGAGTGGATGTTGCAGTTGGACCTTTTGCAACTCATCAAAGGCATGAGTTTGAATACAACGAAATGTTTAGAATAGACAGTATCCGAAATTTTGTTGAACGCTTAATTACATACAACCGAGATAATTTGTATCTTTATGGAGATTTTGTAGAAGCAGCTACATATGATAACGCTATTTATCAAAATTTAAATGCAAGGTGTTTCATGGCAATAGAAATTGAGAACGAAGTAAGTAGGAAGCACTTAATGGGTGGTGCAATTAATGCATCTGCTCTTGGAAGATTGGGAGTTGTAATTCCCTGGACTGACGATAAGTTAAAAGCTTTTGTGAGATTAGTTCGTTACTTACATTATCTAAAAGAAGCAGATAAGAATACATTTAATACCACAAATTTATTAATCGTAACAAAGGAACAAATTCACACTGCATTAGCTGATATAATAAGGGGATAGGATACTGATAGATGGTTAATATTTGTTTAAAAATGAAACTATGGGTATAATTCAGTTATCGACATTAACAATCGTTTAAGCTTGCAATTAACAATCATGATTGCAATTCATAATCCCTAAAAACAGCTATAAACCTTGATATATCAGCATCTACAAACAATCCATGATGGGCGGCGGATTTAACATCTATAAACCTAATACGATTGCATTGTATGGTTGGTGTTTTTCCTCCATGGTGTATAACACAGTTAGTGAACCTTTTTATGAACTATATCTTTATTTTAATATTAGTTAGACAAGCAGAAGAATATATATGTAAATGAATGTTCAAAATACAGGTGAAATAAGAAGGCATCCAAGTTATTTGGATGCTTTTTTGCTGACTAAAGTTAATGATTGAGCATAGGTCGGAATTATGTATCATTAGATAATTAATTAAAGCTTGTTAATTAACAAAAAAAAAATCAAATTCAAGACAGTATTGTTAAGGGGATACCAGCAATTGAAGGAGCTATTTTATTGGATGATACGGTGTTTGTTATGCTATTGGGGTCATTTTAGATGGTATTGCTAACAAGAATATAGGTAACATATCTAGAGGAGCCAGATATAATTCTGCTCTCCGTTATTTAAATTATAGAGTGCAGTTTGTCTCTTGATATAGAGCTTCTACGTATATCATCTTTCAATAAATGCTGCCACATCAATATTCAAAAGAATTCCACAAGCCTATCATTTACGCTTCTCCATGTAAAGTGGACCTGTTTACTGGAAGAAATGTGTTCACGCTAATCTAGCAGAAATTGTCCATTTTTATATTTTTATTTAGTGTTCATATGTTATTGATAGCTGATGCTCAAGATAGAGATTTCTGAATATTATCAGTATTAATTTAATGGCTTTGAAGAAGCGAAATAGAATTAGACGGTGAGTATCCTCTAAGAAAAGTTGATATTTATATATTTTTTTATTTAAATAATTTTCTCATAGTTAGTGTGTTAGTAGCATACTAACACACTAACAAACTAGAAAAAAATAATCTTGAGAATGGTATAAAAGTGAATTGACAAGGAGAGTTTAAATGTAAGCAGAATAATATTTCGATATTATACTGTTATTAAAAACAATCTTTTATAGAGATTTTAGTTATGAGGAGTGATGATATAGAGGAAATAAGAAAAATGTTGTAAATACTTTGTAATGCAAGGTTATAACAGCTAATTTAATGAGATAGAGGTGTTGAAAAATGGAGAAAATTAAAATAAGTAAAGATTTAGGCTTTAGTATAGTGAAAGCTAAGTTAATTAATGATTTTATGGATATGCTTTACTCTAAGACTGAAGAAACAGAAGAAATCATAGAAATTGAAATTCTAGAGGGTTTTGCGAGCGGTGTACACGACAAATTAATAAAGGCAATAACAAATAATCTAGTAACCTTAGATGAATATTTATCTGCTAGTCAATACTTCAAAGATTATGTTTTGGTTAGCTATAGAATTGCTAGTAAGATACTAAGGAATAAAGAAGAACTAGATACAGATATTTAGTTAAATTAAATTTAAGTACAATCTTCTCTTGTTTCATAAAATTTTTAAAAAGGAAAATGAGACGATAATCGTCTCGTTTTCCTTTTTCGTCTCTCAAATGGTAACTTTCATTTTTATTTACACTTTTATACAAATAGATTCCAGAATAGTGTTGATTATACAACCTTAGTATTAGTGCTATATACTTAAAAGTGTTAAGTGAAGGTTTTTATGGAAACGAAAGTAGCATATCTTTCTACTTCAAAGCTAGCAGCTAAGTATAAGAAACCAGTAAAAGAGATGTTTGATGTATTGTTGAAAATGCAGCTAATTGAAAGAATAGAGGAAGATTGGAGATTGACGGATAAAGGAGAAAGAAATGGAGGGGTGATAAAGAAACACTTTAAAGCTGGTGATTATATTGCTTGGGAAGAGAATAGGATAGAAAAAGTATTAGTAGAGGTCAAAGATATAAGTAAGCTACTTAATGCAACAGCTCTAAGTTCTCATTTTAGTATATCTAGAAATAAAATTAATCCCATATTAGCTGAAATTGGTTTTATAGAAAAATCAGAAAATGGTTGGGTTATTACTAAATTGGGAGAGAAGATGGGGGAAGACAATATAAATATGATAGAACAGGTATTCCATTTGTTAATTGGGATGAATCTATACTATCCAATAGAACACTTCAAGAAGCCATTAAAGAGGCAAATGGGAATGCGTCTTCAATAAAAGAAATTTATCAATCTAATGATAGTGATGAATTCTTAACATTTAGAGATAAGTTTACAGCAAAATTAAGAACTACAGATGGACATTATGTTCGTTCTAGAGCCGAGATACTGATTGACAATTGGTTGTATATGTACGGAGTAATTCATGCGTATGAAAGAAAGTTACCCATTGAAAAAGAAATGTATTGTGATTTTTATTTGCCATCAGGCAGAGTATATATAGAGTATTGGGAGCTAGAAAATGATGTGAAATACAGAAAAAGGAAGAAAGCGAAAATAAAGCTATATAAAAAGTATGGGTTCAATCTAGTAGAAATCAATGACAACGATATAAAGAATTTAGATGATGTTTTGCCTAAGAAACTATTAGAATATGGAATAAGAACGTTTTAGTAGAAATTTTTATATTTTTTCATGTTAGATTTGAGGAGAAAAGAATGATGGCAGAGACTGAAACAAAAGCATTAAAAAGAGAACTTCATAATGATATGTTTAATATATACAACAAAGCCAAATCAATTGGTTATAATGCAACAAAATTTAGACAGATGCTTGCGGGAAAAGAAGGATATTTAGTAGCAAAGAGTTTTATTTATAGTAAATCTCCAACAGATGGTTTCACAAGTTTATGGGAACTTAAAAGGCTTGATTTAACAGTAGAAGCATTAGTTTTAAATCCTAAGTATGTGTCTTTATTTACTGAGGAAGAAAGGTGCATTGTAAGGGATAGATTGGCAGAGTATGGCTATCAAATTGAAATGCGAGAACAGGAAAATACAGATGTTAAGAGTATACCAGAACTTGAACCAGTACTACGTTCAAGAGAATATAATAATGCTACTGCAGAACTAAGAAGTAAAGTTGTCTACGAATATCTTTTTCATGGAAGAAGTCATAGATGGATAGACGAATATGTAATAGGATTAAATCCTTCAGAAAGCCGTGGATATCAGGCTATGGGGATTTTACATTATATTGGGCTTAAAAGTAAACATAAAGGTTTTTTTGAAAAGAGCAATTTAGATGATGCGTTGGTTGAGATTAAAAGACAGAGCTCTGATTTTAAATTATTAATAGAAAATCTAGATTATGTTAATCAAGCTAAGAAGATAGAAAGTAAGCTAGCAAGTGATATAGATGCAGAGCAATCAGAAGAGGATGGATATTATAAAGATGGAGCAATAAAATATTATCATGGTAAACGATATGAAAGAAATCCTGTTAATAGAAGAAAAGCTATTGAGATACATGGGTTAGATTGTAAAGTATGTGGATTTAATTTTGAAAAAAATTATGGAAAGAGGGGCGCAGATTTTATAGAGATACATCATTTAAATCAACTTAGCACATTAGAGGAAGAAACAATTGTTAATCCAGAAACAGATTTAATTCCTCTCTGTTCCAATTGTCATCGAATGATACATAGGAAAAAGGATGTAGTTTTAACAGTTGAAGAACTCAAAGAGATAATGGCGAAAAATGGTAAAGGTTTAACGGTATGATGGATTTTTCAGCAATAGACAATTCCATTATAAATAAAATAGCTTTGGTTTTAGGAGGGGCATTTGTCTTTATTTTAATAATAGCTTTAATCTTGGGGAAATTGTTACTTTTGTTAAGATTACCTAGAGGTTTGGTGCAGCGTGTAGTTAGTGTATTAGCGAGTCTAGGTTTTATATACTTAATTGTTATATTAGGAGACAGATTTTTCTAAGTAAGGTTAGAGTTCTAAGATGGTAAAACGGCTGGAAAAGCGAAAGGTATACTTAAATCATTTTTTCCTAATTCTTAATATATATATATACCTCTATGGAATTTGTCATATTGAAGGAGTTTTAAGGGTGGAACATATTGAGGAAGTTATTTTAGAAATGAAAAACGAGATTAACCAAAGAAAAAATAAGAAGCTGAACATTAAACTGAGGACTTTTCTTGGTAAATTAGGATATAAGAGAAGAAACTCATTATTGATAGATAAGATAAATCAATGTCTTGAAAAAAATAGTCTTGCTGTACTTGTAAGAAGGCAGGATACAGATTGGTCACAATTAGACATTGACGAAAGAATAACATTTGAAATTTGGGAAGGGGAGGGAAAGGAAATGAAAGGTTTAGTGGAAAGCAAGTATGCAGGAACGATAAGGGTCAGTGAAGAAAGAAATCCAATAGAGCTTTATTTACATCAGACAGAAGCATTACAAGAAATGGATAAAGCGATATTAAATGATAATATCCCTAGATTTTCAGGGCTATTGGTCATACCGACAGGAGGAGGAAAAACCCTTACTGCTGTTCAGTGGGTTTTAAGAAATGTCATAAATAATGACAAAAAGGTTCTTTGGGTAGCCCATAGGCATGAATTATTAGAACAGGCTCTTTCTGCAGTTAAAAGAAATGCGTATGCAAATTTGGTTAATAAGAGAAAAGAATTCAAGTATAGAATTATATCAGGGCAACATGACAGACCTGTTAATATAAAAAAAGATGACGATTTTATTATCGCAAGTAAGGATAGCCTAAATAGAGGCATAGACCATTTAGCGAATAGTTGGTTAAATTTCAATGATGACATATTTCTTGTAGTCGATGAAGCTCATCATGCCACCGCAAAAACTTATAGAAAGATAATAGATTTACTAAATGAGAAGACTAAAACATTAGGAATTTTGGGATTAACCGCAACACCTTTTAGAACTGCAAAAGCAGAAAAAGGATTATTGAAGAAAACTTTTGATAATGACATTGTATATAAAGTGGATTTAAAAACTTTAATTAGCAGAGGAATTCTTTCAGAGCCTATATTTAAAGAGCTAAAAACAGAGATTGATATGACAAAGGAATTAAGCGAACAGGATATAAAAAGCATTCAGGCTTTTGACAGTATTCCAGAAGATATTGCTAAGCATATCGCTGAAAACAAAATACGAAATAACAGAATTGTCCAAGAGTACATAGATAATAAAGAGGAATATGGCAAACTACTTGTATTTGCTGTCAATAAAATCCATGCGATTGAATTGAATAAATTGTTCAATGATAAAGGGATTGCATCCGAATATGTTATTTCATCGGAGCAACATATGGCAACTGGGATTGATTTGTCGAATGAGGCAAACAGAGAAAGAATAAGAAAGTTTAGAAATAATGAAATAGACGTTTTGATTAATGTAAATATACTGACTGAGGGAACCGATTTACCCGATGTGCAAACTGTATTTTTAACAAGACCGACAATATCCAGCATTTTAATGACACAAATGATTGGTAGGGCTTTAAGGGGGAAAAAAGCAGGAGGTACTGACAAAGCGTATATTGTTAGCTTTATAGATGGATGGAAGAATAAAATTGCATGGATAAATCCAGAAAAATTATACATAGAAGAAACAGCAATATGGGAAGACAACACGAAAGAAAATGTAAAGAAATTAGCAAGATTGATTTCTATACAGAAAATAGAGGAATTCGTAAAAATCATAGATGATTCTATTGATACCACTAAATTAGAAAGTATTGATTTTATTAAAACGATTCCATTAGGTATCTATACGTTTTCATTAATGATACCTTCAGAGTATGACGAGGACAGAATAAAAAATTGTGAAGTTCTGGTTTATGATAGCACTTTAAAGGCATATCAAAGATTCATTGAAGAATTACCTGTTTTCTTTAAAGTGAACAATTTAAATAATATTGAATTCATTCAAGAAGAAGAACTGGATGTTTTGGCGGAAAAAGTAGAAGATATGTATTTTACAGGATTTGATATGATTCCAAGTTATAATAAGGAAGATATAAAAGACGTTCTACGTTATTTTGCTTTGAAAGGTGTAGAGCCTTCATTTTTGCAGTTTAAAGACAGAGAAAAATTTGATATTTCAATTGTTGCTCAATATATATATGAAAATGAACTTGGTGGTAAGAGAAAGAAAGAATATTTAGATGAAGTATGGGAGCAAAGGGATAATTTTTTAAAAGTTTACTTTGGTTACAGTAAACTTTATTTTCGAAAATGCTTAGATAATGAGATTTTAAAATTAGAAGAGCCAGAGATTTATGCTACGTCATCTAAAGAAACAATTGTAACCCCAGAGATGATTAATATAAATAAGCTAACTCTTTATGAAATACAAAAAAAGAATCCGCAATATTGGAGAGAAATTACAGAAGCAGTGTATGGAAAGGCGCAAGATGAAAAAGGATGTTATATATGTGCAACTTCAGGGTATAAGAACAAGAGTAGATTGTATTTTCAAATAGACCATATTGTACCGATGGCTAAAGGTGGTTTAACGGAATTAGATAACTTGCAAGTGTTGAGAAGAGATATAAATAAATTAAAAAGCGATAAATAAGGGGGAGTCTCTTTAACGAAAAAGCTAAGACATGAACAGGGAGCAAATATCACTCACAGTAATAAAGGTAAGTTCTTATGTGAAAATTGGTTTATCATAGTATCTTCCACAAGTGGTACATACTTATCATTCACTTTCGCCATATGAATGGCAGCTTCATAATCGCTCAATAAACCCTCACGATATATGGTCGAGCTTCATTTTTAGCTCGGCATCTGGGGTGGGGGATGCTCGATGATTCGGGCGGTTACTTCAACGACTTGCTCTGTTGTAAAACGTTCTTGGAGTTCTCGTTTTGGACTGGTTACTCATACTTCCATTACTATTTCGAATTGTTCTTTTTCTTCGCTTTCGGACATGTAGGTTTCTTCAATATGGGGTGCATTATATTCATTACTTGGGATTTGATAATCTCAGGCATAGATTCACTGTTCAAAAGCTACATGCGGATTTCTAATACTGTATTATGTAAAGAGAATTCATAGTCTAGAATTATCTTTACATTTTATAAATTTCTTTCTAGGCTCTTATTTATGGGAATGACTTTGCAATCTAATGAAATATTTAAAAAAGCAATATATTTGATATAAGGATGAGGAAGGATATACTTGACGATATTAGATGACCACTTTACAATATTAAATATAATCAATAGAAGGTTAGTGGTCAGTGAGAATTAAGTAAGCTAAAATTCTTGAAAAACCTATAGATATTTCGACTTGTTAGCTCAGTGGGAGAGCACTTCCTTGACAGGGAAGGGGTCGTGGGTTCAAGTCCCTCACAGGTCATCACTGCAAAACGTTGATATAAAAGGGTTTCTCGACATTCGAGAAACCCTTTTATATTTAAAAATATTTTACAACTGACCAAATGACTGACCATTTTAAAAAATAGAGTGTTTTCTTGAAAGCAAGCATGTAATTTTATAATAAAGTTTGATCATTTTAATCTTACTTAACTAAAGCCCTCGTTACTTTAAGTGTAATTATTCACAAACTCTATTTTTTTAAACTAACTAAATACCAATGTTACCAGTAATCCAACCCTCAATAAAATGTTTTAATGAAGATGCTACCCAGGTTCGACTATCATCTTCGTGATTCCAAACATAAATATCGTTTTTTGTAATGGTCCCGTTTTTTAATATTGCATAACAAAATAAATCGCCATTACCTGCGTCTGAAAAAAAGAATAGATTATCAAATGGCATATAAATATCTCTATAATCTTCAAAAGTTCTAAAAAATAGATTGTCTTTAATAATTTGGGAAGTTGACCAAATCAAAGGACAATTCCAGTTATCGAACACACCATTTGTTTCATTAAATAAGGCAGCTAATTCTTCTAGTAATACAACATTTAATTCTTTTTGAATTTCATTAATCTCAAACTTTGTTGCGGAGTCTTTAAAGTGATGTTCCTTCGAAATAGAATTGACATATTCTTTCCACATTTCATTCCCCCTAAATTTTGGATCAATATATTTTAAATTCAATTTCTATTTATGAAACTCCTTTTTTAACTAACCTGCCAAGATTATGACATAAGGAAGGTTCTCTACATTTATTACAGAAATGCTGCCATTATAGTTTTATAAAAAGACCTAAGAGAACAGCATTAATCCTTCTAGAATTAACGCACCCGTTACTTGAATAAGCACTATCTCTTTGTTTGGAATGTAATTACTTATTAGGTATCCTTTATAAAAACTCTAAATTCTTTTTTTCTTCCTCGTCTTTTAATACCCAAAATATACATACTTTTTTTCTTATCATGTACAATTCTAATCTTATAACATCCATATTTAGTAATAATGATTTTATTAATCACATCTAAAAATTCTTCCTTTTTGCCTTCAAGTGACAGGATTTCATAACCATAGCCACCATAACCTGGACTTCTAGTTATATAAAATACTTTATAAAAATTCTTCATAGATTCCCCCATCAATAAGTCCTCCATATCTTATTTTTCCTAGTAGATTCCTCGTTTTATGTTTTAAATTATATCTTATTTCTCTAATTTTCTACTTACACTAACCCACTATAGTTCAATGAGAGAAACCGGAGTCTAAATCACTCCAATTTCTCTTTCTTATAAATAATGTAAATTCAATATTAATTTCGGATCTTTAAAAATGCATTTCCTGCATCGGAATCTATCTTCGGACTGACGTGTGTATACAACAAATTCATGGTAGTTGCGATATCTTTATGGCCCAATCGCTCTTGGATTGCTTTCATGCTCAAACCCTGTAATAAAAGATAAGAGGCAGAAGAGTGCCGAAGATCATGAAAAGAAATCTTTTTTAGATTGAACCTTTTGACTATTCGGCTCCAAAATTGACTCACTGAATGAGGAGAATAGGGGGTTCCATCTATATTAGCAAACAAAAGGTCTAAATGTTCGCCGTTATGGGATTCAAAACCTTTGTATTCATCTCTAATTTTCATGATCTCTCTTTTTCTTATTTTTCTATATTCATATATTTCTTTCATAGTCAAAGGATCAAGTGTAATAGTGCGATCTTCTTCCGTTTTTGTACCTTTAATTCGTAATCCATGGTCTTTCGTTTTTTGTAAAGAGCGCCTAATATGAATCGTACTATTTTCAAAGTCTATATCCTTATCCATATCAATAGCCAAGATTTCACCACGTCTTAAGGATCCAGTAAGTGCTAATGTGATAATTAATCTCTGATGAATAGGTACATCTTTTATGATAGTAAAGACTTTTGCAATTTCCTCTTCATCATAATAATCTTTTTTTCGGGGTTTAACCTTGGGTTTTGGTACATCAAGAGAAATATCTTTTTGTATGTACTCAAATGTAGTTGCATAACGAAATAAACTCCGAATGCAGCGGTGTCTTTTCTCTACTGCATATTGCCCGACACCGTTTTTTTCTTCATTGTTAAAGTAACGAATAAGATCTCTTGCCAATATTTTTTGAACCTTTGCTTTTTTAAATGCAGGAAGAATGGATTTTTCGATTGTATATTGATAAGTTTCTTGAGTTGCTGGATCAAGGTGAAAGGGGGCAAACTCTTTTTTTTATTTTTTATATAGCACTTCAAAGCTTATATTATTGTTATCTACAAAGTTTCCATCCATCAGTTCTACTTCAAGGCGGGCTAAAATCTTTTTTGTTTCTTTATCATTTTTGTAAGGTAAGTTTTTAAATTTCCTGATACGCTTCCCAGAAGAATCGTATCCTAATTCTAATCGGATTCATAGGTTCCTGGTCTAACTTGTTTATAATTCCCCATAAGAGATCTCTCCAAATAAATAGTATTTTCATCAAAATTATTTGTTTATATATGTGGTTTCCAACTCCTTAGAATGATCTGTAATCTTCCTAGAAGAAAGGTTATAGTAATTGAATGTTTGCATCCCTAAATATATGGATTCATGGATGACATGTTTACAACTGCCATGAATTTAAGATTCTCTAAGGGAAGGACTAATTCAAAATCCTTATGCCGATGTTTAAGCGAAAGAGTCTTACCGTCTTTTTTTAAGGTGGCAACACCTACAATCGCTGTATTGGATTTATCTACAATTAAGATTTCATCTCCATCGAAAAAGGAAGTTTTTAACTGGATGGTTATACTATTACAGCATGGTTCTAGTGAAATGTTCATAAAATTATTTAATGTATCAAGATGGATTACTGCCATAGAGTTAATTCCTTTCTGCTCATCAATTGTTAAAGGAGTAGGGTCATGGCCAGAAATGTTATCTGAATCTAACATACCTTTGTTTTTTATGCATTGAAAACGGTTCTTAGAAATATGCTTAGTAAATGGGGCATTCTATCGATAGAGATGCAAAAGGCTGTTGCTGAAGATGAACAGGAACGCGAGCTTAAAGATATTACCGATGAAACAGAAGAAAATCTACAAGATGATCCTACTATTATTGATTATCAAGAAGAGGTACCATATTATGTTCAGTTGAAATGGCTGCTGCAGGAAAACCAAATTAAAGAGTTTGAGTTGCAACTAAGATTCTTGCTCCAAGATAAGTTTGTTAAAAAAGGCAAGACTTTTAGGGAAATTGAGTATGTTGCAGATTTCAAAGTATTTAAGAATGATGGATCAATTGAAATTGTTGATATCAAGGGGGCGTAGACAAAGGAGTTCTCTATCAAGCGTAAATTGTTTGAGTGGAAATACGTCGAATCCTTATTCATTCTGACCTATGATAACACCTTGGGATTTGTAGAACTAGTAAATTAAAAAAACTGAGAAAGGGTGCGGTTAGTAGCAAGAAAGGCGGTAAGTCTAGATTGCGGAGTGTTGCAAGTCCTAACGGTATTCTGAGGAAGGAAAGTCAAAACAATAAGTACGAAAAGAAAATTCATATAGCAAGCAACATAAGGTGTTTTATACAATTGGTAGAAAATATGAGTATAAGTAACAAAATGTGTATTGTGTTTCAAAAAAAATGAACATAACAGGAAATTTAAGAATTACGAAGGGGTTAAGAATAAATCAAATATATTATAAACTTGTTCTTGGTATTTATTAAAGTTTATGTACAGTTTTTTCAGTATTTTTTTTAATACGTAAAATAAGATATTCAGTTTGGATCTGTGACCAAATAAAACCACCAAGCATTAAGGCTATATACAATTTACGATCTTGTTTGTTTTCCTTTTGTCTACTTATAGTGATTGTAAAAACTGATGTAATGATATGGATGATGATTGTAAGTATCCCTTGCATTTTATAAGCTCCAATCTAATTTTTTCTTTAGTATTTGTTAATACAAGAAAAGTATGCAAGCATTTCAGAATTTCACCAGTGAAAATCAAGAGAAGTAAAAAAATATGAAATCTTATAGAAAGGAGAAAAGTATTGCAACCCGGCTGTCATAGCAAAAGCATTAGGCCCGTGGCTTTGCGTCCTTTACTTTCGTAAAGTTTGCCAATGAAGAATTATAGGTTAATGATGTGATTTAAGTCTTAACTTTTGAATCGTTGATATTGAAAAATAAAATAATCAAGCTGTTGACTGATTTGAATTGTAGTTGAACTATTAAAGCCTTTTTCCATGCCAATATCAATTAGTTCTTTTCGTAATCTATAAATATGATTTTCTAGTTGATTGAGAGAATAATCTTTTTCTTTATAGGTGTTAAGCACTATTATCACTCCTGATTTTTGGGAAAAATACAAACAAAAGTAATTATATCAAAGAATATTCAAAAATTCTTAATTTTAAAGTGAGTCTTTTTACTTATTTTTGTTGAATGAAAGAGTAATTAAGTTTAGGAGAGGTCTGCACAATGACAAAGGATATTCGCCGCATTGAATTTTACACTAGAAGATCCAAAGAGTTGGGTTCATTTCATCCAACTCAAAGGGATGCTCGATGGCGGAGAAGATGTATTCGGCTGATGAATTATAAATCTGCTATGTATAGATTATTTAAGTAGTTAAGTAAATAGTTTTACTCTCCTTTCCTTCTGGAAGGGAGAGAATGTCCGAATAAAGAGGAAGCACTTTGAGTTAGTTAGTGCTTTCCAATAAAGCTTAATTAATGGTAGGAGATATTAGTATCCTCCACCCATATAAGATGCACCTATGATGATTAGCAAAATAAATAAAACAACAATTAGAGCAAAGCTCATGCCGTATCCTCCACCATTTTCGTTACATGACATAATCGTGTCACCTCCTTTAACTCTGAGTTAATACTATTTTATGCTGGTCGTCAGTTGTTGAAATGGACAAACATGCATGAACAGATATAAAAGGCAGAGTAATTATCATTGAGTCACTTAGAGAAAATTTGAGTTGAAAGCGAAAAGGACTAGGTTGAATGTTTAGTACAACTATTGTTTAGGAAAGAAGTTGAAAGACGAAATATTTAAGACCATTTTTTATCAAACTGATTAAAGCAAATGTCTGATTCTCAAATTATAAAGGGAGTGGTATAAATGACACTTTTTACAGTTATGAACAGAGAACATTCATATGGAGGAAGGATTGGAATTTTCATATGTGAGGATACAACAGGTATTACTCTTAGTTTTGGAGAAGAGAAAGTAACTTTTAGCAAAGATGAGGTAAGAGAAATTTTATAAAAGAATGAAATTGGAGAGTAATAGATTAGTAGACAACAACTATGCAATAAAAAAGCTAGGTATTGTACCTAGCGATTAGATAAATTTTTAACTTTTTTGTTGGTACTAATAGCAATACTAATAAGCAAAGCGCTAAAGATACTAGAGAGTATTGCTGAACCAACACCCATCCACATAATTGTTATAAGTTTTTCTTTGTAGTTTGGAAACATATTTAATCTCCTTTTAGTTAATCATTTTTATCATTGACTAAAAAGCTGGAATTTATGTATTAGCTGTATAGCTAGATAATGCAAGGCAACAACGACATACATCTTCAGTCCCAAACTAATTTTCTGGAAACGAGTTATTTAAACCTTAGAGTATATTTATTTTAGTTTTCTGACAAATTTGAGATTTAATAAAAGGATAAAGAAAAGTATAGGATAAATTAACGCAGAATACCAAATTTTCCAACCATGATGTGAAAAAAAACTTGTTTCCTTTGCTGTATACTCATAAATTGTTGCAAAAAGACTCCGAATAATAAAATAGAATATTTTAATCTTATAATTCTTCTTCTGAGGATATAAATTTAAAAATATTATATTGATTGCAGGATAAATCCCAATCATAGCTATGTAATCAATCAATTGAATCCCTTCATGAAAATAGTGATATAGATTAAATTTGGCATCCAAAAATAGATCAGCTGTTCCAGAAAGGATAAGGGAAAATAGTGAAGTTGTATAAATTTCTAGCTTAGTCAAAGTTTTAGGCATAAAGAATGCAATTAAATTAAACAAAACAATTGATAATATAAGTAGAAAAATAGAAAATCACTCTTTTCGGCGGATTTCGACGATATGTTTATATTATTAATTTATCCAAATTGTAGCTAATTATGTCGCAGTACGAAAAAACTATGCAACAAAAAGCCCAGTATCCATAGGTGAGTGAGTTTGGATACTGGGTACAATCCTTCCTTAAGACAAGTATATAGGGATTTAAGGGGAAGTTACTATGTAGATTGTGAATATTTAATGAAAGTAGTTAAACAGCGAATTATGTATCAGAGTTCTCTAATCTAAAAATGATAATTCTGATTCATGTACTAGTTCATACTCGATAGCATTTAAAGTTTTTAATTCACAATATCCTGTTTCATATTTATAAATTAGTAGATATTCTTTTTCTTGGTATAGGACCTTTGTTTCGTTCATAATAACCCGCCTTTAATGTAGAAGTTAATAAGATAGTACCTTACGCATAAAGGAGGAAACAACAGGATAAAAGTAAATATTAGTTAAGATTTTGTAAATTTCTATTTATTTTAGTGATTTGTTAAGTAAGGTAGGAAGTGTTAAATAATGATTATTTATAGCTGCCAAGATTGTGAAGAGGAAATAATTGATTATAGGATTCTTCCTAAATTATTATGCGGAAAATGCGGTAAGTATATGGATGCCGAGGAGCAAGAATAAAAATAAAAAAGCCAGGATTGCTCCCAGCATAATCTACATTTCTTTGGATATTGTTAGTTCACTTATTGTATGTGCCAATGATTTACAGTCTCCATCATACATGTGGAAATTTAATGAATGTATGAGATGATTCACCTTTTGTTCAAACTCGTCAAGAACATTTAATTCTGTAGACCAATGAATTTGTGGAATAGACACAATAAATCGATTATCTTCAGTTTTTATGATAAAGACATCGGCATTCCTATGCAAAACATCTAATTTTTTCTGTAAATATTTCATGAAAACCAACCCTTTTAAAAAAATTATACTCGAATAAAATAAATAGACCAATAAATAAAAAAGCCGGGATTTCTCCCAGCCCTCTTAGATATCGGTACGTAAATTATAGCATGGGAGTGATTCTAGATGCGCTTGAAAGATTTAACAATTAATCCGAGTACTTATGCTACTAGAAGTTGATATAATGGAACAAAAAGGAAGCTTTACCATTGTGGTTTGTAATGGAAAGGCTAAGCTAAGTTAACTCAGCTGCCGGAATATGGAGAGACAAAAATCATCACTCATCAAGGAAAGGTAAAACGGGTTAAGTTTGATGAGGGGGAAGAGTTTTTGTGTATCATATTTTTTAGATACCAATTTATTTGTAGCTAATTTCCAATTTAATTCTCGAGATAACGCAAAATTATTAAAGTACTCACAGAGAGGAGACATAAAGCTATATTTGACTTATACAAATTATAAGGAAATATTAAAAAAGTATAAAGATACTATATCTCCAATAAGTAAGAATATGAAGTCTGCAAATGCCGAGTTTTCTAAACACTCTGGCAATCTAATTGTTAATGAAATTAAAAAGCCAAAAGATTATACGGATAAATATAAAATATATTTAGATAGACTAATTGAAAAAAACAACATTGAAATCATAAATCATATAAATGATTTCTCTTTTAAATTGATAGAGAAGTACTTTAATAATGAGAAACCATTAGCGATTTTTATAATGAAGAGTTTGATATAATCACAGCGACATGCACAGCCTTAATTGGTGGAGCAGTCGCTATTTTTAATAACTTACTTCAGAAATAAGGTAGTTAGTACAGGCGCACAAGCGAATTGGTGAAAATTAGCATAAAGTATAGGGAGCGTTGTTAATGGACAGAGGTACAGTTATCTGTACTATCGTATTCGCTTGGGCATTTGTTAACCAGATATTTGTTTATTATGGATTTTATAAAATACCAGGGACATCAGATGATTGGGAAATGATTTTAACTAATGTATTTACTTTTATTACAGCTACAATTGCATGGTTTAAAAACAACTATATAACTGTAAAAGGAAAGAAACAAAAAGAGGTGCTAAAAGCAAATAATTTAACAAAAGCAAAGTAGAGAGCACCTAAATAGACGCTCTTTTTTTCTTTTGGGGAGCTAGTTACGTGCTCAGGCGATTAAAGAATTTCTTCTTGTTATTTCGCAAAGAAGATTCAACTGAACAAGAAACTTTATTAGATGAAAAATACTAAAAGGAGATGTGTTGAATGGCATTCACACCATATTATCATGAAAGAAATTTAAAAAACCTTGCACAACTTGGAGATAATACAAAGAAAAAGGCAATAGAATGGTATAAATATTTAATCGAAAATGAAATAAACGTATTGATCTATGAAACTACTCGTTCTGTAGAAACACAAAGAGAAAACGTGGCAAAAGGTGCTTCTCAAACAATGAAATCCTATCATTTAGAGGGAATAGGGCAAGCATTAGATTTTGTTATGGTAGATACCAAAGGGAATGCTCTTTGGAATGGATATGGTTCTGCAGAAGCCAAAAAGGCTATTGCCAAAGCTAAAGCATTAGGGTTTGAATGGGGTGGAGATTGGACTACTTTAGTCGATAAACCACACCTTGAATATCATTACAAAGGTTATGGCACAGATACTTTTAAAACAAAAGGTGATGCTATTTCTTTAACCGTTGAAAAAAGTACGATTACTACTAAAACAGTCACTGAAAAATCCAAAAACCCTTCTGTTGTGTATGAAGCTCACGTGCAAGGCATTGGGTGGCAAGGGAAGAAAAAAGACGGCCAAACAGCTGGAACAACTGGAAAATCCCAAAGATTAGAAGCGTTAACGGTGAAATTGGAAAACTCTAATGCGGAATTAGAAATGCAAGGACATGTCCAAGGTATCGGATGGACAACTGTCAGAACAAACGGAGAAGTTATTGGCACCATTGGAGAGAGTCTGCGTTTAGAAGCAATTAAACTAAAAGCATCTGGATTAACCATTCAATACAGAGTACATGTAGAAAAAGACGGATGGACAGCTTGGAAGAAAAACGGAGAAATTGCGGGTACTACTGGCCTGAAAAAAGGAATTGAAGCGATTCAAATCAAGTTGTCATAAAATAAACGGGATGGTACAAACTATATAGTGATTAGCCTTACCCAAAGCCCTATTCTTCGGAGTAGGGTTTATTTTTATATAAAATATTTATAATCTAATTAGGCGGTATCCAGATGAGAATTGAAATAACAATCGGGTTTTTACCTATTATTGGTATAAAAATAAGATGCTAGGAAAATTTAATATAGCACAGGTTTTAATCCTATTCGTAGGAGGTAATAGAATGTCCGTTCAACAGTATTGGAAAGAAATAAATAACGCGAGTGAGAAGGTATCATCTTTAATAAATTCTTATTGGCATGAGCATTCTGACTGGGGGAATTGGCAGTTCTGGGTCTTACTAATATTCTTACTTATTCCACTTGTTGTGCTTTTGATAAAGCTTGATAGGAGGAGAACTTTTGAAATTCTTTTCTTTGGATTTACAGTTCATATGCTATGGACATATACAGAAAACTCGCTCATAAGAAAAGGTTATATCGACCATCACTACTTTATAATACCATTCTTACCACAGGCTTTAGGAATAACAGCATCCTTTCTTCCTGTTTCATTTATGCTATTATATCAATTTTGTATCAAAAATAATAAGAATTTTCTTGTATGGACTGCGGGACTATCAGCTGTAATGGCCTTTGTTTTTGCACCCATTGAGAAGCTATTAGGATTTCTTTCCACGTTAAAGGGTTTTACGATTTTTCATATATTTTTATTAGATATTGCCATTACAATGATTGCCTATGGATTGACGAAGTTTTTCACGAATTTTTATAAGAAAAGTCAATAGCCTTCAGGAAAAAATAAATTAGTGTGGGTGTAAAAATGGATGTAGATTTCGTCCCTCCATCCAAAAAGATTGCACCTTCTATTGAAAAAGGAAAATTTTTTGCTACATGGAATAAATTTGTTCAAGGCATGTTGTATCTTCATGGCTATGATCCAAAAGGATTTGATGGCATATTCGGTACCGGAATGTTAGCAGCCATTAAGAAATTCCAAAAAGAGCATGGGTTAACTGCTGATGGTATTGTAGGACTAAATACATTCGTTAAGTTTTTTGCATAAAATAAACGGGATGGATAAAACTAATAGTACATCATGATTAATCTTCACGAACCCTTCTCTTAGTGAGAGGGGTCTTTTTGATACAGGATTTGTTAAAAAAAAAAGAACTCATTTAAGAGTTCTTTTATAGGCATCTTATTCAATTAAGTCCCTGTTAGTTGAACAAATCCCTCACTTTTTTGTTCTAATTTTGCACCAAACAAAAACTTTATAGTGAAAAATACTCTGCTGCAATCCTCATAAAAATAACTTCAAATGCAGATCTCGTTTACAATTAGGGACACCTTGAGTCTTGTAGAGCTATTATTAGTATTGATATAGTTAATTTATTAATTTGTAGATATTGAAGAAAGTCAACATAAAATATATTGACTTTCTCTTGCAAATCTTAGAGTAGCTTTAGTCCACTTACAAAGATCAATACAGCAACAACTGTTCGTAACGGTCTTGTCGGGACCTTTGCAGAAATGCTACTACCTATCAATACTCCTGGAATTGAGCCCATGAGTAAGTTACCCACTAGCATATAGTTAACATTTCCATAACCAATATGAAGCAATCCTGCGACCGAAACTAAAAGAAAAGCATGCGCAATATCAGTACCAACCATCTCTGATGTCTTCATTTGATAGAGATAGATCATTGCCACAGCGAATAAAGAACCTGAACCTAAAGAAGTGAGTCCGACAATAAATCCAAAAATGCAACCAATTAAAATCGTTAGCATCTTCTTTTCTTTCAAAGGTTTCAATTGCCAACGATTAGGTCTTAATTTTTTTTCCACAAAAGTTTTGATAATGATAGCTAGTGAAACAAATACCAGTATATATCCGAGGGAATGCCTAATAATCTGTTCTTGATTATGGTAATAAGATTCAAAATAATGAAGGGAACCTATCGCTACCACCGCACTCGGAATACTTCCTATCGCTAAATACTTAACCATCTGAACATTAACTGTTTTTTGTCTCCAATGTTGAGAAACTCCGAATAGTTTCGTAATTGAATTATAAACAAGGTCTGTACCAACAGCAATTGAAGGATTAACTCCTATTAAAATTAATACAGGAGTTAGGAGTGCTGCTCCTCCTACTCCAGTAAGCCCTACCAAAAAACCTACAAGTAAACCCATCAATGTAATCCAGATATCCATATTGTACGCTCCATAAATCCTAAGTATTTATATAGGATTATATATATTTATACTTATCTTGTAAATAACTAATTATTTCTTAGATTCCGATAATTAGCCCCTGTTTTTTTAGAAAAGTAAAAAGCGCACATATTAATGAGTCAAATCTCTTCTTCCACTCCCTGCCCTGTTGGCCATCCATGAAGCCATGCCTCATCACAGAAAGTGTAAGATAAATTCATTCTTACCAACATTCATTAATAGAACCTTTGTATAAAAAGGATATTTCTTACGAATTGTAGAAAACGTATTCTAAAGAAAAGGAGGAATGTATATGAAAGATCCAGGAGGAACTGGTGGTTCGCCTTTGTTCAATTTCCCAAGAGGAGGATATAAGTATAGACCCTCCACCAGGTTGGTAAAAAGGAAGTCCTTCTCCTAGTGGGGCATTGTTTCTTCCAGTAAATGCAATTCCTTTATAGTAAGTTATAAAAGAAAAGACTAATTTTTTCAAAAAGTTTGAATCTATAATTATAAAAAAACAAACTAACCACCTATAAAGTTTAAAAGGGATTAGTTTGTTTTTGATTATTTTTCAATTATACGTGTAAGTTTAATTGTTACTTTTTTTTTGGCTTTATCAATTTTTGTTGCAGTGATATAAGTCTGCAAACGGTAATCTGTAGTGGTCATGCTTGCTCTCAATTTAGGAATCTTCATGTAAAATCACCATAAGCTCTAGCTGAAGACGAAAATTCATTAAAAAGCATGATTACAAATGTAAAAATTAACAGAATACTCAATAATTTCCTTTATTTCCATTTACTTTCTTTTTGTGGTTGAAGGTAATGTTACAATAAAATATATAAATATTAAATTTTAGAATTATTAGTCTTAAAATTTAAGTTTGGAT
This sequence comes from Niallia nealsonii, assembly GCF_002835805.1. GTDB lineage: Bacteria > Bacillota > Bacilli > Bacillales > Cytobacillaceae > Niallia > Niallia nealsonii. The sequence goes on from NZ_PISE01000014.1 coordinate 79,495, forward strand.
ACTCATTGATGAGTTATAAGTCAAACTAGATAAACGGCACAATTTATGAAAAAAAGGTAACATTCTATCCAAATCCAAATTTTTTTTGTAAACTTAAGAAAAAGAAAGGTGGAAAAAAATGAAAAAATTTTTTGGTGTTTTAGTTATTTTTGTTGTAACGTTGGTCTTATCAAACGGATTTGCCTCCTCTGTTAGTGCTAAGTACGTAGATGCCTCAGGAACTTATAAGACCTTGAAATATGGGGATGCTTCTGTTACCTATACATACCAATCTGGAACTTTCAAACGTGCTCCATTGACAGTAACTACATATTTTAATGTAAATGATTATGGAGCAAAAATTTCGAAAGTTTCACAAAAATCATCAGCAAAGTGGCCCTACACCGTTAAAGAAAAAGGGACTAAAAGTTTATATTTAAAAGGCAAGAATGAGAAATTATTTACACCCGTTGCTTATGGTTATTTCACCACAAATTCCACTAAGTACAGCTTAGAAACAACTCTCCAAGTAAACAAAATAGACAAGAAGAAAAAAACTGTAACATTCTATGTTATTAATAGAACTGATAAATAAAAAAAGGGCAGTGACTGTCCTTTTTGAGACAGTAAGAAAACACCTCCACGTTGATTTATTTGGATTAATACTCTTTTTTCAACGAAAGGTGTTTTTTATTTGTCTCCTTTTTTTTAGGTCACTGCCTAATGAGAGGGGCTTTGATTTTTAATCTTCCCAAACTTCTTCCATTAAGTCTTCAATCTCTTTTCGAAATTTGTCTGTTTTATCTTTTAGTATTTTTATTTTATCTCCATTAATTTCAACTACGTCACCAACTGCAGCATTTTTTGGAAAAAGGGATTTGTCATAATCCTTTGTTTTTCCATCGATTTCAACTACAGCTATTGCTCCTTCAAAACGATCGATTATGCCTTTCATGCGATTCCACCTTATTTCCTATTATTGTGTTGGCTTTTTATTAAAGGTAATAGTTTTTCCATCACTCGTAGCAATAATCGTTCCTTGTTTATCTGTTCTGAAAACTTTAACCTTACTATTTTTTAATCGTTTTAATGTATCGGAAGTAGGGTGGCCGTAACTATTTTTCTTACCTACAGAAATAACACTGTATGTTGGCTTTACTGCTTTTAAGAATTCAGCGCTAGTGGAAGTTTTAGCCCCATGATGACCTACTTTAATAACATCAGCTTTCAAGGTTTCTTTCGATTTAATCATATCAGTTTCTGACTTGAATTCAGCATCCCCAGTAAATAAGAAAGATTTCTTATTATATACCAGGCGTAAAACAGCACTCCAGTCATTCAAATCACTTTTACTGTAAGTTTTAACAGGAGCAACGAATGTTGCTGTTACACCTTTCAATGATAGTTTAACTCCTTTTTGTGCAGTCTTAATTTTAAGTCCTTCTTTTTTTACTGCATTTAAAAAGTCCTTATAGGCTTGTGTGGTATGGCTGACCTTTGGGGCATATACTGACTTTACGTTAAATGATTCAAGTACTTCATCTAGACCTCCCACATGATCGGCATCAGGATGAGTAGAAATCAGTACTGCAATATTCTTCACTTTTTGCTTTTTTAAATAGGATACAACATCACTACCGTCTTTATTTCCACCATCAATAATAATGTTATCACCATTTGGAGTCTGGATATAAATGCTATCACCTTGGCCAACATCAATAAAGTGGATCGTAAGTTTCTTACTTGCAGCTGAAGCAGGTGTTACAAGTAAAACAGATAACAGCAGAATAAAAGCTGTTAATAGTAATTTAATTTTTCTCATCTGTATTTTCCTCCTTATGTCTAGGAGAAATATATCATTATTTTTATTATTTTTCTATAATGAATTACAAAGATTTGAAAACAAAAATATAAGAGATTTTTAATTGAATATTATTTTGTGTTTTTGGTGAAATAACAGTAATATGGACCTAATAAAAAGAATCCTTCCTAGTAAGAAAGGAGGGATTAGATGCTATTGGTTAAATTATTGAAAAGATTATGATGGATTAATAAGCTGTCCACACTGCCGCGAGTATTTTCTTCTACATGATAATGTTAAAATTAGATATCTTGAATACATTGACTCATCCTCATTGTTACAGCCAATTAGATATTAAAGACTCCGGAACACTCAGAGAAATCTTCGGAAAATATCCAGAATGTTTTCCAGCAACAGAATATAAAGCAAAAGTTAAAGTCATCCATTTCTTTTAATAAGAAACTAGTAAAAGCCCAACTCGTATGAGGAGGGCTATGTTTACGTTAACTAACAGAGTAGGTTGGATTACTGAAAAAACTAAAGAAAAGGTCAATTTTATTAATCTATTGCTAATACAACCTACTAATTTAGGATAAGATTAAGTTTTTGGAAAAAATATCTTGATAGGATAATTATATATAGTGAAATATTATATTGCTATATTTGAAGGGGATATTCATAGCGGTAATAACCTTGCAACAAGGTCTATAAAGCGGCAAGAAACTAGATAAGGAGAAATTATAATTGTTAAAAGGAAAGGGAGATTTTTAGTAATGTGGTTTAGGTTTTTACCAGTTCTTATTAATGTTATTTTATATTTTGGCTTAGATATGTCGAGTGCATTAAATTACTTTTATTATACCATTCCTTTCTTACTGTTTGGAAAATGGCATTTGGTAGCATTGGGTATTTACTTTTATGTACAAGGAAACTCGGCGGGGGTATGGATTGTAGCTATTACACTTATTTTCATGTTGATTACTCGTATAAAGAAAAAAGGAAAATCTGCTATCACTGGAAGAGAAACAGCAGCTACAAAACAATACAAGGCAAATAAAAAAAAGAACAACATTGGAAGGGATGAAGAATATTACAGGAGCGAAGAACCTACTAAAAGGAGTTCCTATTCTTTTAATTCTGAAGAAAGTAGAAATGACTATTCAACTGAATATTATAATTATGATAATAATCAACATGAAGAAGAGCTTCGAGATCGTAAAAAAGCAGAAGACGATGAATATTGGGAAAGAAAAAGAAAAGAGGACGATGCCTATTATTATCGTAGAAACGGCGGACCGCGTTGGAAAGTTGATGCAGCCGATGACGACTTAGGAAGATCCCAATTTGAACGGAATTATGAGGATGATAAATAAGAAATAAGATGTAGAGGATGCGGAGAACCGGAATCGCAATGCAGATGCTGCTCAGATTGCGATAGTTATCCATGTAGATGTTGTCGTGAATGTGGATACGCGGATTGTCGTTGTTGTAGAAATTAAGATTTGCTGAGCGTTTTATAGAATAGTAGACAACAACTGTAATACAAACACTTAAGGTAATACTGTTATCACCTAAGTAGATAGGTGATAGTAGTTGTTATGTAATACAACAAAATTTTTAAAGAATAAATAAAAAAGACTTTATGCAGATTTAAGTGATTGATTGAGAAAATTCCTAATTCCCTCAAGTGATATTCCAATTTCTTTAGCAGATGAAATTAACTCTAACCATTTTTTGTCTAAATCGGTGTTGTCGTTTGTAGAGTTTAACATATGTCCTCCTAAAATATACAATATTTCAGGCAGCCCAGCCATCTTAGTGTTAAACCTTAGACCTGTAACTTTGCGTCTTACTCTTTTGAGGAGTTTTCTTTTATTTGTAAATAAATCAAGCACAGGTTAATAATACTTTAATTTTTTAGTATTTTAAATGGAAATATTCCGATAAATTTCTACAACAGTTGCTATAGCAGTTTTCATGCAGTCATGGAAGTTCTGGTATGACAGGTAAGTTTAGATGATGAGCAAGAATCCCGTAGTGTTCTTAAATAGTGTCAAAGTACGAAAAAGCTGAATAATAATTATGCTTGAAAAAAAAAGCGCTGATTAGGCGCCAATTATGATGATTATTCCAATTTTTATACTTTGAACCTCAGTTGAAAATTAAAAAGCAAATATTAGAGCTTCCAAGCAGGAAAATCTATGTCTTCCTTTTGTTTTTCATACTCTTTCATATTTGAGTATGAGTTTCCTAGTTTACTTACAATGAAGCCTTGAGGACTAGATGTTTCTACATTACCATTTAGTTCTTCTAATTTAATCGTTGCAAACATGTTTGCAACTGAAGCTAAACTTTCAATAGTGTCCATTAATTCAGGAATATCATTGTTGTAACTCTTAGAAATGGAGTAAATATAATCAAGTTTATTTTTAATTAGCTTAAGCGTTTCGATCTCAAATTGTTCCTGTGTCTTTTTCATAATATTCAACTCCTTATGTATCATCTTATGTAAAAGAAGTGAATGTTGAACGAAATAAAATAAATAAATAAAACGAAAATACATTCATTGTGCAGGAATGCAGGATAAATTGAGAAACCTGGTGAATGTGGATTTAATTGACTAATCTTTTATTTGTTTGATGGTATTCTAAAAGAATTTTTATTATTGTAATAAGTTGCAAACCTGTAGAACAAATATGTTATTGAAATAACTACAGTATAAACAGGAAGAGAGTAAATTAATTTCCAACCAGTGTATACGAATACATGTAATTTCACTAACAAAAACTCAATGCCAATTGCGATCATATTCCAAAAGATAAAATATAATACCAATTTGAGCCCCTTAAAATAATCTGAAAAATAAACAAAAAGGTATCCAAAAGCTGGATAGGCACCATATAAAACTAAATCAAATAATTCATATTTAGAAGTATCGGTTAAGTCATATAACTCGAATGGTTTCACAGCCATTGAGTGATCCATAACTTTTGGAAATGAAATACTCAGCAAAACAATGAGTGGAGTTATTTCCTTTGGAATTTTTTTAGGTAAAAAAGAAAATATGAGTACATTTATTATAACTGTAACGATGATTGTCCATTCATTTTCATCAAATTTTTCTGGGAAGTAAAGGAACATATTAATACCTCATAAGACGTTTTTTTCTATACCATTGCCACAAGATGAAGGCAAGTGAAATTGTAAATGTCCATTCTGTTAGTGAGTCTGTAATAGTAAATTTTTTGTTTTTTAAGACACCTAAAAAAATAAATAAAAATTCAAATGAAGAAATAACGCAAATATTAAAAATTAAAAGTACTATCTTTCCAATACGGTTCTTGATTCTAAGGTAAACATCGAAAAAGATAATAATAATTAGAGGGTATAAAAGTAGTCTTTGAAAAAAATGAGTCCAAAAATCGCCTTGGTTTTCGGATAGGCTTAGCATTTCGAAATTAACTATTAGTATAGATGATACCGAATGTGTTATAAGCCAAACTGTCATCCAAATAAAAAAGATTTCAAAAAGGTGAAGTCGTTTCCTATAGGTACAAAAGAGAATCAACAGAAAAACTAAAATGAAAATAAATATTGAAAGGATCATTACATCACCTAGAGAGTTTAATAAAATTATTTTTAACAATAGGGACATTCTCTATGCATCATTCTAAAATTATTTTTATTACGGATTTCGAAAAAAATGTGCAATAAAAAGCCCAGTATCCAATCGTAAAGGAGGAAAAGGCTACTGGGAACAATAGTCAAATTTTCGTTGGAATAAATTAAAGAAGTGATTATGTATCATAGTTCTCTAATCTAAAAATGTTAATTCAGATTCATGTACTAGTTCATACTCGATAGCATTTAAAGTTTTTAACTCACAATATCCTGTTTTATATTTATGAATTAGTATATATTCTTTCTCCTGATACAGGACCCTTGTTCTGTTCATAAAAATCACGCCTTTAATGTAGAAGTTAAGTAAGATATTACAGTATATATAAAGGTGAGAGAATAGGACAATAGTACTTAATTATTTAAATTTTGTGAATTATTCACCTTTTAATTGCTTGTTAAGAAGGAAAAAAACTTTAGTAGTTTAATTAAGGTGGACGAATAAATATTTATCAATTTTAAACTCAGTAGAAGGAATACAAGGTAGGAAGTGTTTAGTAGTGACTATTTACAGCTGTCCAGATTGTGACAAGGAAATAATTGATTATAGGATTCTTCCTAAATTATTATGCGGAAAATGCGGTAAGTATATGGATGCCGAGGAGCAAGAGAACAAATAAAAAAGCCAGGATTGCTCCTGACCTTCTTAGTTATCGGTACTTAAATTATAACACAGGAGTGATACAAAATGCGCTTGAAATATTTAACAATTAATCCTAGTAATATGCGACTAGAATGGATGAAATAGAACAAAAAGGAAGATTGGCTATTGTGGTTTGTAATGGGAAGGCCAAGTTAACTCAGCTGCCGGAACATGGAGAAACAAAGATTATCACTCATCGAGGGAAGGTGAAACAGGTTAAGTTTTATGAGGGGGAAGATTTTTGAATAAGGGGAAAAGGGTGAAAAAAGAGAATAAATGGATAGTTGGAGGTTTTATTGTAGTAGAGTTTGCTGTGTTTTCTCCATTTGGAATTATGATTCTTGCTAAGAAAACATCACAATTGCAAGTATGAGTGAAATGGGAACAGTCGGTGATTATCTAGGAGGAACTTCTGTAGGATTACTATCATTAGCTAGCATACTCTTTGTTGTTGCAGTAATTATAATGCAAAAAGAAGAACTTGCTTTGCAAAAAGATGAGCTAAAAAAACAACAGAAGAATATAAAATAACTAACGAAAAGATGAAAAAACAACAATTCGATAGTGTGTTTTTTAATATGATTAGTCTTCCTTATGATTTAGTAAACTCAATCAGCTTGGATTCTATCTTAATGAATACAAAAGTACAATGGGACATTATTATAGAAATCTAACTAGAATTATTAAACTTATTGATGAATCAATATTTAATGATAAAGAAAAAGAAGTTTATTTGGGAATACTTAGAGACCAACTTTCATCAGATGGATTAATGTTATTATTTTATAATTCTCTTCAGGATAAAATGTTTTTGGCAATTAATTGATGTATGTTTTGGCAGTATGTTTATTAATCCTTATGAATGGTTACTCAAAAGGAAATCGTATAGATCTTAATATTTATACATATTTGTGTAACTGTGCTTATTGTACTATCAAGTAGGTTAGCTCAACAAGAGTATATAAAGAATTTTGTTTTAGGAGTGAGGAAATTTTCTCACTTTTTTTCTCACGCATTAACGGGCAGTAAGACCCCCACTGATTGAAGTTTCACTTTATTTTATTGACACGGATTACTGTTCGAATTATAGTAGTAATACATATTACCACTATAAAGGAGGCTGCTATGGAACATTTAATTGAGCAGTTTGAAGAGATTGGTTTTTCAAAAAACGAAGCAAAGGCTTATACAACATTGCTGAAGGAGCCGGCAATAAATGGGTATGAAATCAGTAAAAAAAGTGGTGTGCCACGCTCGATGGTTTATACAATCATCGCAAAATTAGTAGCGAAAGAAGCAATCACAGAGCTCCGAACCGAACCGCCAACCTATATTCCAGTGCCGGTAAAGGAACTGGTCATGAATCGAAAAAGGCAAACAGAGGAGACACTTACGTCTTTAGAAGAAGAATTGCTAGCTATTGAGAAGCCTATAGAAGTGAATGTGATTAAGCATATTGAAGGGCGAACACAAATTATTCATGCCATGCAAAAATTAATGAAGGCATCAAAGGAGGAGATTTGGCTTTCTGCATGGGAAGAGGAACTGGAGGAATTGCGTAGTGCTGCCGAGGAACAAGGTGAAAAAGGAATTACAATGCATTCATTACTCTTTACAGATAAAGAAACTTCATCTTTTGGAAATGCATTTTATCATCGTCAATTCACAGCTTCAGTTGAAAAACATAGAATGAGCCAAAGGTTAACGATTGTTATTCAGGACAATCAAGAGGTACTGGTTGCAGGCTTTGTTGATGGTCAAATCCCTCAAGCTATTCAAACTGCTGAACCAATGTTAGTTCTGCTGGCTAAAGAATATATTCGACACGATATGATGATGAAAGTTGTTACGGACAAATTGGGAACTGACACGTTTAATTCATTATGGCAAGGTAGTGACCTATTAACTTATATTATCCAAAACGTGAAGAAATAAGGAGTTGTTTTTGTGTATATGGAAGTTTTTTTGGTTGGTATTCTAGCTGCTTTATCGCCTGGACCGGATTTTGTAGTAGTTATGAAAAATAGTTTAGGTATAGGCAGAAAATATGGAGTTGTTACAGCACTGGGTGTTGCCAGTGCATTGATTGTTCATATAACCTATACCATTTTAGGTTTTAGCATCATATTAGAAAAATCGCCCGTTATTTTTAATCTAATTAAACTTGCTGGGGCTATCTATTTACTATGGTTAGGGTATAAAGGTATTCGTTCGAAAGCATATTCTGAAAATCCAAATGAGATAAAGGGCGAACAGAAATTGCAAACATCTATAGGACAGGGCTTTCGTGAAGGATTTTTATGTAACCTTTTAAATCCAAAGGCTCCTTTATTTTTTTTAAGTGTGTTTTCTCAATTTCTTGGACATGACATTCCCAATTGGATGCGTTGGATATATGGCGGAGAAACCATTTTAGCTATTGGTCTTTGGTTTGTCTTGCTGGCGATACTTATTTCAAATAACTATTTTAGAAAACTCTATCAACAGTATATGCATTGGTTTGACCGTGGACTTGGCATTGTTTTAATTGTTTTTGCAGTTACTATCGGGATAACTACGTTTTTAAGTTAAAGGGAGATGTTTAAAAAGTGACGATTGAATTATATAAAGAGAATAGTTATATAAAAGAATGTACAGCACAGATTATTTCAGTAAATGAAAGGTTTGTTGTATTTGACCAAACTATTTTTTATCCCGGTGGCGGTGGACAACCTTGTGACCAAGGGACCATTAAACAAGATGATGAAATCTACAAAGTAGTAAAAGTAAAAAAAATAGATGGTGAAATTATTCATGAAATAGACCGTCCACTTCACGACATACAACAAGCCGTTATCATGCGAATCGACTGGTCTTGGCGTTTTCAAAATATGCGTTATCACACGTTATTGCATGTGATTTCAGGTTATTTATATCAACATTACAATGCTTCAGCTACAAGTAGTCAAATTGAAAAAGACTATGCAAGATTAGAGCTAGCTTTCTCTCCTGAAATCATTGGAAAAATACCATTTGAGCAGTTAGAACAATCGCTAAAGAAGTTACTAGCACAGCCTTATAATGTTCACACGAAAACAATGAGTAGAAGAGAAGCAGAACAAAAAGAAGGGACCATTAAAACGATTGTTAACTTACTTCCAGCTTCTCTTAGCGAAGTTCGAATCGTTCAAATTCACAATATTGACGAGCAAGCGTGTGGTGGAACCCATGTCAACAGCACAACTGAAATTGGCAACTTTTCCATTATTAAACTTCAAAACAAGGGTGCCACGAAAAGAAGGATAAAAATTCAGCTTGACTAACGACTGATTAGGTCCCTTGCATATTAATTTAAATACCTATATAGTATGTATCCCTGTATTTTAGTTTGTGAAGAAATATACTTAAATTAACGGGAGCTTCAATTCAAAAAATATACTGCCATAAACGACATTTCTTAATTGCCAAATACAGGATGAAAATGATGAATGGAAGAGAATTATAATTGTACATAACTTTTTTTTGAATAGCTTAGATTATGATTTTTATTATAATTTGCATAAAATCTTATTAAAGTAGTTCTATTAGCCATCTGAAGACAGAAAAAATGAAGTAGCTAGAGAAAATGAGAAAGAAATATAAAACTAGCAGACGTGATATTGAGGAACTAATGAATCAGAATATAAAAACATTAAGGCGGGATCGTGATGTGGCTATGAAGAGAACGTAGAATTTTGTTGGATAATGATTTATTATAAGTCCCTTTATACTATTCCTTTGTTATAATTAGGTAAATATTATTATAAAAAAAGAGATATATAGAGGGGTTATTACGATGGCATCATTAGTTAATTGTAGAGTTTGTAAAAAATCGGTTGCGGATACAGCCAAAAATTGTCCTCATTGTGGTGTGGATGAACCTGGAAAAAATAGTTTTCAGAGTTGTTTAGGGTGTGGTTGTCTTATAGTAGTTGCAGTAGTGGGCTATTTTGCATATCAATTTTTCTTTTAAAAGGTTTTGTCGTAACTTGTTGAACGATTATATTTGTCCATTTATGTCCTTTCGCTGATAATTAGGAGGAAGGGAAGGGGAATTTAATTGAATACCACAATAAAATTATTGTTATTAAAAGAAGAAGAACTAATATTTAAAGAAGATATCAACTTGGCAAATCAAGAATTATTATTAAGCGAAAAATTGAATGCAAATAGTCTTGATAAAGAAATACCAAAAAAGCTTGAAAAAATAAAAATCCAAAGAAAAATATTGCGAGATAAGAATTTGGAGCTACATCATAAAATTAGAGGATAATTGTTTAAGGTATTCGTTAATACGGATGCCCTTTTATTTTGGAGAAAGAAGGAGGAGGGAACAGAAGGAAGACTAACAAGCTGTTTTCTCCTTAATTGATTAGGACATCTTTGTTGTTAATAATTAAAAATCCCTTTGATATTTATGTATAAATTTAGTAAATTTAACCTTTAAGAGCAATAATATGGTAGAATTCAAGTTTGAATCAACTTCTGAAAATCCAGATATACCTAGTGGGACTTACCTTATGAAAAAAACTTATAACAAAACAACTAGCTATATAAAAATGGATACGAAAAAATGGTTATGGTATGGTTGATTTAGAAGGTAGTTATTCAGGAAATTATATAAACGGTACTGTTTTAAGTGATGATGGCAAATCAAGAATCGGAAGTTTTTCTGTGAAAAAATAAAATAAGAGTAAATAATATGCAAAGACTATAAAATTTTTGATATGATTTATTGTCTGTATGACTTAATTATAACTTTATGTAGTTTTATTAGTGCCTTCTAGTATTGAAGGTGCTTTTTCTTTTGTCAAAAACAACATAAAGAAAGGAATGGTGTGATGTGAAATGGCAAGAGCTAGAAATCCAAAACGTGAAAGGGCGTTTGAAATATGGAAAGAAAGCAATTAAGGGCTTTACTATGGGTACAGGTTACGGACTAACAACTATTGAGATTAACGCTAATGGATTTGCTCATTTTGCAATATATACAGACGCATCAGACGGCACGATTGCATCGACTGTTAGTACAGACTATTCAGAATTGGAAATCGATCTAAAAGCAGGTGTAACCCTACATGCGCCAAGAATTCCTTTATATGAAGTAACAAAAGAGCATTACGACAATATTCTTGTTATATGGAATGAAGATGAAGTAATTTGTCGTTATCCAGTTGTAGAAGGTGTTCAATACGTACAAAATCCTTATATCATCCCAGAAGGGGGAAATTTAATTTCTTTTTTCTCTAGTTGAGATGTCATCCATGCTAAAGTAAACATTAAAGGTGCGTATGAGATGGAATTAAATTATTTTCATATGAGCGATTAGAAGATGCAGGCCTTTCTAAAGAGTTTATATACTTTGTGATGGTTATCATCACTGGTTGGTATTAGACTATCGAAATAGAAAGAAAATCCATCCGTTCTTTATATAGTTGAAAATTATGTTACAAAGGATATTACATGGGAATATTTAGAGATTGCAGATACTTTTACTGGTTTTCTAAATCAATTATTTCGTATAAGAAGTAGGAAAAAAATTTCTGAGATTAAGTTTGATATATCAGTATTTATGGATATATTATAGAGGTGGAAACTACTGTGCAACAACTAAATATTAAATTCAGTGTTTTTGATAAAT
>NZ_PISE01000015.1 GCF_002835805.1 Niallia nealsonii
ATCATAAAGGAGACCTCTTTTTTTTATTTATTTTTCATAAATCTTTCAAGTGCATTTTTCCATGTTGGAATAGAAAAACCAGTTGCTTTTACTTTTTCTAACGACATAACAGAATATTGGGGCCTCTTTGCTTTTTGCGGAAAAGCGGATGAATCGACTGGTACAACTTCTACAGCTTCTGCTTTTACTATTTCTTTTGCAAAATCAAACCATGTAGCCGTTTCATCATTTGAAAAATGATATAAACCACCTTCGATATTCTTTTCTACTGTATACAGCATAAATGCCGCAAGATCTTTTGCGTATGTTGGACGGCCAAATTGATCGTTTACAACTTTTAAGGTATCCATTTTTTTCGCAAGATTTAACATCGTATAAACAAAATTATGACCATGTTCTCCAAAGACCCATGATGTTCTGATAATATGAGCGTCAGGCAAATATTTCTGAATCTCTTGTTCTCCGGCTAACTTTGCTTTTCCATATTCATTTAATGGGTTTGTCGTATCCGTTGTTTTATACCACTCTTTTTTTGTCCCATCAAATACATAATCTGTGCTAATATATATAAGTTTTGCTTGAACAGAAGCTGCCGCCTTACTAATGATAGCTGAACCATCTTTGTTAATTTTCCAGTTCAATTCTTTGCCATCATCTTCTGCTGCTTCTACATTTGTATATGCTGCACAATGCAGGATCCAATCTGGCTGAATTTCCTTTACTTTTGAGTGTACCGCCTGCTCATCTGTAATATCTAATTCATTCTTAGTAAATGAATGTACCTGATACGTTTTATTTTTTTTAGCTAGTGCAACAACATCCTGACCTAATTGACCGTTAGCACCTGTAATGAAAATTTTCATTATTATTTACCTAACTTTGCTCTTTCTTTTAATGGGCGCCACCATGCTTCATTATTGAGATACCATTCAATTGTTTCAACAATACCTGTATCAAAAGTATACTTTGGTTTCCATCCAAGTTCATTCTCAAGCTTTGTTGGATCAATTGCATAACGACGGTCATGTCCTAATCTATCTTCCACATATTTGATTCGTTCTTTCGGCAAGTTAAGTTTTTCTATAATAATTTCGACAATTTCATTATTTGTCCGTTCATTATGCCCGCCTACGTTATACACTTCTCCAGATTTTCCTTTATGCAGAACTAAATCGATTGCTGCACAATGATCTGTTACATGAAGCCAATCGCGAATATTTTTTCCATCTCCATAAATCGGCAAGTCTTCTCCATCCATTCCATTAGTAATCATTAATGGAATAAGCTTTTCCGGGAAATGATATGGCCCATAGTTGTTGGAACAACGTGTAATATTAACGTTCATTCCATATGTTTCGTGATAAGCGCGCACTAGCATATCACTAGATGCCTTGCTTGCAGAGTATGGGCTATTTGGGGCTATTTGGCTTTCCTCTGTAAAGTAGCCTGTTTCTCCTAAGCTTCCGTAGACTTCATCTGTAGATACATGTACGAATTTATCAATCTTATATTCTTTTGCAACATCTAAAAGAGCTAGCGTTCCTTGTACATTTGTTTCAATAAAAATGCCTGGATCTAAAATGCTTCTATCTACATGAGATTCTGCAGCAAAGTTGACGATCGCATTGATATCATGCTCTTTAATGAGATGGGCAACTAATTCTCTATTGGTGATATTTCCTTGCACAAAAACATGATTAGGGTTGTTTTTTAGATCATCTAAGTTATGGATATTACCTGCGTATGTTAATAGATCTAAATTTACTACTTTATAGTCTGCGTATGTATTTAATATATGGCGCACAAAATTGCTTCCAATAAAACCTGCGCCCCCAGTTACAATAATATTCATTGTTTATTTTTCCTCCCATTCAAAATTATTGTCTGCATTTTTAAGCTGAGGATGTTTTCCATCTTTTTCAGATAAAATTGGATTAGAAACAGGCCAAGTGATTGCTAAATCCTCATCATCCCAAGCAATTCCTCGATCATGTTCTGGCGAATAAAGTTCATCTACTTTATACAAAACATTTACATTTTCCGTAATTGTACAAAAACCATGCGCAAAACCTTTTGGAACCAATAATTGTCGCTTATTATGCTCACTTAAAATATAGCCTTCCCATTGACCATAGGTTGGAGAGCCTTGGCGCATATCTACAACTACATCATAAATAGCTCCTGTTGCCACACGAATTAATTTTGTTTGTGCTTTCGGCGCTAACTGATAATGCATGCCGCGAAGCACACCCGCTTCTTTCGATAGAGAATGATTATCCTGAATAAAGTTCTCTAAGATGCCGTTTTCTTTAAAAACTTTTTCATTGTAGCTTTCCATAAAAAATCCTCGATGATCACCAAAGGCTTTTGGTTCAATTAGCTTAACGCCTTTTAATTTACTTTCTATTACATTCATTCTTATTCTCCTTTCTCTTCCTCATCTTGTGCAATTAAACGAAGCAAATATTGCCCATATTCATTTTTCTTTAATGGTTCTGCCAGCTTTTTCACTTGATCTGCACTAATATACCCCATACGATATGCAACTTCTTCTAAACATGCAATCTTTAGTCTTTGTCTTTTTTCTACTGTTTCAATAAAGGTAGATGCTTCTAATAATGTTTCATGTGTTCCTGTATCCAACCATGCATATCCACGACCCATTATTTCTACTTCTAAATCTCCACTTGCTAAATAAAGGCTATTTAAATCGGAAATTTCCAACTCACCACGCGGAGATGGCTTTATACTTTTCGCAAACTCAACTACACGATTATCATAAAAATACAATCCAGTTACAGCATAGTTGCTTTTTGGTTTTTCCGGTTTTTCCTCAATAGATATAGCTTTCATATTTTCATCAAATTCAACCACACCAAAGCGCTCAGGGTCGTGTACATGATAGCCAAAAACAGTTGCTCCTTTTGTTTTAGAAGCAGCGCGCTGCAGCATGTTGGATAAGCCTTGTCCATAATAAATATTGTCGCCCAAAATAAGCGCAACAGAGTCATTGCCAATAAATTCTTCACCAATAATAAACGCTTGTGCAAGCCCTTCTGGTTTTACTTGAACCGCATAAGAAAGCACGATGCCAAGATCGCTTCCATCCCCTAATAGCTGTTCAAAACGATGCGTATCTTCAGGAGTAGAAATAATCAATATTTCCTTAATACCACTAAGCATTAGAATAGATAAGGGATAATAAATCATCGGTTTATCATAAATTGGCAGCATTTGTTTAGAAATAGCTCTTGTCAAAGGATAAAGACGGGTGCCGCTTCCGCCTGCAAGTATGATGCCTTTCATTGGTTAGCCTCCATTTTTTTATTATTATAATGTTTAGATTTTTTTTTCAATAACTTCTGGGATTCTATCAATTATATACAATTCTGGAATTGCCTTTCGTCCCTCAAATTTTGTTGAGATAGAATATCTTCCAATAGGTAATTCTACTTCTGTTGTAACCCTAGCCCCATTCTCATCGCCGATAAGGTATGCATCTGAATTTACAGCCTTTTGCTTTTCTGCATTATCATTTAACACTTTCATATCATCAAGTGGCTTAAATTCAATAGAGCCCTTGATTTTAGTTTTACCATACACATAAGTATTTGGTAATTTAATTACTACTTTTAATTTGTCATTTTCATTGGTAATAAGTAAGTCAGATTGCTTTGGCTTACTTGCAGAAACCACACTATGCACCTTACTTCCTAGATCCAATGAAAGCAAAGCAGATTTATTTCGATATACAACAGCAGTCTTTCCTTCAACCAGCGCTGACTGCATATAACCTTCTGGCCCAACAATGCCGCGATGGAAAGTTAAACCAACTGCAGAGAATCTTGCAGCAATATCCCATGGCTGCTTATTCATCGGTGCGCCCATTGCCGCATTTTCCATATCTATTAAAAATTCAATATTACCTTCTAATGTAATATTATAATTATCTAGTGTTTTAATCCTTATTTCTGATGAGTCAGCCGGAGTTTCCCATGTAACACGCGAGTTTCTTCCCTTTATACTTGCTTCAAACCTGTTATTTTGCATATCCTCTGTCAAATTCAATAACTGCTCAGGTATGATACTTTTTAACTCTTCCGGAATATAGCGATAAATTTTACTATCTCTTTCTTCCATAATATATGGTGATTTTTCATTAAAAGTCATTTCTGCATTTGCTGCAATTTTAAGCTTGCCATCATTCCATTCTATATCTGTTGCATAGCTTCTTGCCGTAACATTATGATCATATTTAGCAAGTTTTTTTAACTCATTAATCTTTCCATTTCTTAGCAAATAAGAACGAACCTTATTAATTCCTGTTAAATTTTCATCTATATAGGCAGGAATCAAATTCTCTGCAACCTTTTTTGCATAATCAAACTCAATCTTTATTCTTTCTTCTGATTTATCTAACAGCCATGCACCCAAAATACCTAAAACACGTGATTGATACCAATGCTTTAGCATAAAATCCAGGTCCTCTTTATTGGATATCGTATCAACAAAAAACTGGATAAGTTTACGGATTTGAGCCCACTTTTCATGGGGGTCCCTGCCAAAACTACTAGAATTATTGGCTCCTGTTGCAATCCAGTAATAAGTTGGATAATCTGCTAATATAGCTACTTTGGCCCCGCTAGTAAACACTTTTGTGTTAAAATAGACATCTTCCCAAAGTACTCTTGCCCCTTCATTGAATTCAATCTCATTTTCTAATAAAAACTCCCTGCGATAAAATTTATGCGGAGTCATCGGCAACAATGATTGAATACCAAGCTTCTCGGCTGCAGGGTTATTTTCCTTAAATTGGTCCCACCCCCATGACCACCCATTCGTTCTAACCTCTTTGGCATTCACTACATCTGCTCCATGTGAAATCCCATAATTATAAACTCGCTCAAATGCTTCAGGGTATACATAATCATCATGATCTAAATATAAAACATAGTGGCCATTTGCCATTTTAGTAGCAATATTTCTTGGTCTGCTCCCCCAGCCGGAATTTGGGATTTGTTTAACGATCATATTAGAACGTTTATTGGCTAAATTCGTTAATTCCTCAAAAATATTTGTTGTGGAGCCGTCATCTATAAAAATTAACTCATATTCTTCTTTGCTCATTGTTTGCGCATCGATCGATCCAATTAATCTTTTTAATGCTTCAGGATCTGTATTGTATGTAGGTACAATAACACTTATTTTCATTATATTTACCTTCCCTTTTAATGAGTTTAAATGGAATAATCTATTTCTTAGCCTTTGCAAAAAACCTACTCTTCTTTTTTCCAAATGTATTTTCCCCCACTAGTTAATAAAATATAGGAATTTCAATTTATATTCAAATATTCTCAAAAATCTCTTTCTATTTACACTCTATTTTAACAATACTTACCAACAACCTCTAAATTTTATTCCTTTTTACTTAATTAAACAAGATATAACTAACTTTTTTATTTACTTTAGCCCCTTGTTAATACAAGAACAGACCAGATATTCATCTAGTCTGTTTAAAATGCTGAAATTTCGCTCCTATTACAAAATCTTATGATAAGAAAAAATTATTTTATCATAGGTTATTCTTTTATTATTAGTCTATTCTGTTAATATTGATCCATTTCCTATTTTATTAGAGGACTTCTAGCAATATAATTATTTATTTCCACCTTTATCGGTTCCAATCTTTCCTATTGATATAAATAAGATAAATCAAACATCCATTAGTGATAAGAAATTATAGAATTTTTTCAGATAAAACAAAAATATAAGAAAGGCTGCCACTAATCGTGACAACCCTTTTGTTTAATGTCCGCCCAAATACGCAAGCTTTAATTCTTCGCTCGCCTGAAGTTCTTTTGCCGTTCCAGACAGAACTACTCGACCTGTTTCAATGACATAAGCTCTATCCGCAATAGATAGCGCCATATTTGCATTTTGTTCTACAAGCAAAATAGTCGTCCCATTGTTATTAATCTCTTGAATTACTTGAAAAATGGTTTTTACAAATAATGGTGCAAGCCCCATAGATGGTTCGTCCAACAGCAGCAGCTTTGGTCTGGCCATAATAGCACGTCCCATTGCCAACATTTGTTGTTCTCCGCCAGAAAGAGTTCCAGATGCTTGTTTTTTCCGTTCTAATAATCTTGGGAATATTTCATACACTCGATCTAAATCTGCCCGAATTCCTGCAGCGTCCTTCCGCAAGTAAGCGCCAAGTTCTAAATTTTCTTCTACGGTCATATTAGCAAATACCCTTCTGCCTTCCGGAACATGGGAAATGCCTGCTTTTACAATCGTTTGTGCTGCTTTTCCTGAAATAGACTTGCCTAAATACGTAATAGAGCCTGTCTTAGGCTTTAACAATCCAGATAGTGTTTTTAAAAGCGTACTTTTGCCAGCACCATTTGCTCCAATTAGTGTAACTATTTCCCCTTCATTTACTTCTAACGTCACACCCTTTAACGCCTGGATATTACCGTAGTAAACATTAATACCTTCCACTTTGAGCATTATTCTGCTACCTCCTCTCCTAAATATGCTTCAATTACTTTTGGATGGTTGCGAATGACATCAGGAGTTCCTTCAGCTATCAGCTGCCCATGGTCCAACACATAAATTCTTTCACAAATCCCCATAACTAAAGGCATATCATGTTCAATTAATAGAATCGTTAAATTAAATTTATTGCGAATAAATGCGATTAACTCCATTAATTCATGTGTTTCCTGAGGATTCATCCCGGCTGCTGGTTCGTCTAATAAAAGCAACTTTGGACCAGCTGCAAGCGCTCTTGCAATTTCCAAGCGACGCTGCTGCCCATATGGCAAATTTTTCGCCTTTTCATCTTTATATTTGTCTAACTCAAATATTTTTAAAAACTCTAGAGATTTTTCTTCCATTTCCTTTTCTCCAGTAAAATGAGAAGGTAGACGAAAAATACTGCTTAAAATGGAATGTTTAGCTAATGAATGGTAGGCAACCTTTACATTATCCAATACAGATAGTTCGTTAAATAAGCGAATATTTTGGAACGTTCGGCTTATTCCACTTCTTGTTACTTGATAAGGCTTTAAACCATTCAAACGCTTGCCAGCAAACTTAATATCCCCTTCTGTCGGTGTATAAACACCCGTTAATAAGTTAAAAGTAGTCGTTTTTCCAGCACCGTTAGGGCCAATTAATCCAATTAATTCTCCTTGATGCAGCTCCATATTTATTTCGGAAACAGCTTTTAATCCTCCAAATGAAATACCAGCTTTATTTACTTGTAAAAGCGGATTATTTGTCATGATTATTGCCTCCTTTCCGTTTAAATAAATCTGTTATTTCCTTTGTTCCCATTAATCCTTTTGGACGATATAACATTACGATTACTAGCACTAAGCTGTAAATAATCATTCGTGTTTCTGGATACTCTTGCAAATAAGTAGATATAATAGTTAAAAATATTGCTGCAATAACAGATCCGGATATGCTGCCTAATCCACCTAACACCACATAGATCAAAATATCAAATGATTTTAAAAATCCAAAGTTTGTCGGCTGGATAATATAGAAGTTATGTGCCTGCAATGCACCCGCAACCCCTGCAAAAAAAGAACCTAATGCAAATGCTGCTACTTTATAATAAGTAGTGTTAATCCCCATCGCATCTGCTGCTATTTCGTTTTCTCTTATGGAAATGGCAGCTCGTCCATGCCGCGAATTAGTAAAGTTGACAATAACAAGAATCGTAATGAATAAGCATACGAAAGCCCAAGTCCAAGTAGTTAAGCGAGAAACCTGCATTCCTGCTGCGCCGCCAACGTAGTCGATATTTAAAAAGATAATACGAATAATTTCAGCAAATCCTAGTGTTGCAATAGCCAGATAGTCTCCGCGTAAACGCAATGTGGGAATTCCGACTAAAAGCCCTGCTAATGCTGCAACAATTCCTGCAGCTAAAATAGCGACAAAAAACGGCAATCCTAGCTTCATCGTTACAATCGCAGATACATAAGCTCCTACTGCCAAAAAGCCTGCATGTCCAATAGAAAACTGCCCTGTTATCCCAATAACTAAATGAAGACTAACAGCAAGCATAATGTTAATAGTCATTAAAATAATCATATTGCTGTATAAATCATCAATAATTCCTGTATTCATTAAAAATTGAATTACACCAAAAGCAAGGGCTGAGAGAGCTAAAAATACCCAAAAACTTTTAGACTTTTTCATGATCTCTTCACCTACACTTTCTCTTTTGTATTCTTACCAAATATACCAGCAGGTCTAAAGATAAGAATTAAAATTAAAATAATAAATGCCGCAGCATCACGCCATAAAGAATAGCCCATTGCACTTACGATTGTTTCCACAACCCCAAGCAATAACCCGCCAACCATTGCACCAGGAATAATTCCAATTCCCCCTAATACAGCAGCAACAAATGCTTTTAAACCTGGAATAACCCCCATTAATGGCTCAATTTTTGTATAATATGCACCAAAAATAACACCTGCTGCACCTGCTAATGCTGATCCAATTGCAAATGTAGCGGAAATAGTACGATCCACATTAATACCCATTAATCTTGCCGCATCTATATCGTGGGAAACAGCTCTCATTGCTTTTCCTGTTTTTGTTTTGTGTACGATAAATTGTAATATCAACATTAATCCTACAGAAACGCCTAAAATCAACAATGATTTGCTGCTAATTTGCGCTCCGAATACATCAAAAGTTTTTGTCGGCAATACACTTGGATATGTTTCAAGCTGAGCCCCGCGAACATAAATAACCCCATATTCAATAAGAAGAGAAACCCCTATTGCTGTAATAAGTGCTGCAATTCTTGTTGCATTACGCAATCTTTTATAGGCAATCCGTTCAATTAATACGCCAAATATAGCACAAACTGCCATTGATATAATAAGTGCTGGAAAAAAGCCTAATCCCCATCCAGTAATAGCATAGAAACCAATAAATGCACCAACCATAAATACATCGCCATGAGCAAAGTTAATTAATTTTATAATTCCGTAAACCATTGTATATCCTAATGCAATAAGTGCATAAATGCTTCCTAATGATATACCATTTACAAGCTGCTGTAGCCACTCCATTTTATTCACTCCTTTTTAGCTAAAACTCAAGTTTTTTGTGTAGGAAGAAAATAATACTTCTTTAATACAAAACTTCCATCAGCTTTTTATGGCTGATGGCTAGTTGAAAGACGTATAAAATGATACTTCCTTTCATTACATAAAACAGTAAATCATTCCATTTACCTGTTCAAATGGAAAATAGGGAGGATAATCCCCCCCATTTTTCTTACTCTTCTATTTAAGGATTGACTTTTGTTTTAAATACTTGTTGTCCATCTTTGTATTCTAGAACTGTTGCTGATTTAATTGGGTTATGGTTTTTATCAATTGAAACAACCCCTGTGATTAACGATAAATCTTTTGTTTCAGCTAACGCATCTTTGATCTTTTCTGAATCTGTGCTGTCGGCTCTTTCAATAGCATCTTTTAATAAGTAAACAGAGTCATATCCTAAAGCGTTAAATGCATCTGGATTTTTATCTTTGTTTTCTTTTTTATACGCTGTTACAAACTTTTGAATCCTTTCATCTGGATCTTGAGATGAATAATGGTTTGTAATATACGTGTTGTTTAATGCATCTTTGCCAGCAAGATCTACTAATTTAGGAGAATCCCAGCCATCTGCTCCCATAAATGGAACAGTAATGCCCATTTCACGAGCTTGTTTAATAATTAAACCAACTTCTTCATAATATCCTGGGATAAAGATAAAATCAGGATTTTTTGCTTTAATGCGAGTTAATGTAGAACTGAAATCAGTATCTTTTGCTACATATGCTTCTTCAGAAACAACAGAACCGCCATTTGCTTTAAAAGTTTCTTTGAAAGATGCTGCTAATCCTTTTGCATAATCGCTTGCGCTGTCCGCAAAAATTGCTGCTTTTTTAATTTTCAAATCATTTGTAGCAAAGTTTGCTGCAACTGTTCCTTGGAATGGATCAATGAAAGATGTGCGGAATGCATACTCATTAACAGATCCATCATCATTTACCGTAACATTTGGCGCAGTACCTGATGGTGTTAATAAAACAGTCTTTTTATCATTTGCAATTTGAACTTGTGCAACGGTGTCACCGCTTGTTGCAGCACCGATAATTGCTGTTACTTTATCTTGTGTAATTAATTTAAGAGCTGCATTGGTTGATTCTGTTAAATCTGATTTATTGTCAACTTTTACTGCTTCAATTTTTTTGCCGTCGATTCCGCCATCTTTATTGATTTCATCTACAGCTAAATCAATCCCGGATTCAAGAGATTGTCCATATGATGCAACTGCTCCAGACAATTCTAAGTTCACACCTAATTTGATTGTATCCGCGTCAGAGGACTTAGATCCTCCCGCACTACATCCTGAAAGGATACCTGCTGCCAATGTAGTAGACATTAATAGCACTTTTAACTTTTTATTCATGTTAAGTTCCCCTTTTTTCTATATTTTTAAGTATTCCAAAAAAACAAAACCTTCAGAACACAAAGTGTATAATATTTTTAAACACAATTGCTATTTTAGTACAAAGTTTTCAGGTTTGTCTAGTCCAATTTTTTACTAATCTAACTAATCTGAAAATTATACAGAAATAAAAAAATAATGCAGATTAAAGAATTTCATATTTAATAAACCTTTAAATTGCTAGACTAAAAAAATTTTTTCCTTTTTTTAACACTATCGTTATAAAAGAATATAAAGGAAGTCTATTTATTTTTTTGCAATTATGAATTTTATGTGAATATTATCATACCTCTTTTCTACAAAAATAATCAATACCTTATACGTACCAAATTAACGTTATATTTCCTTACACGAAATTAGTGACCGCTATAAAATAAGCACCATTCCCCTAATATACTTGTCATAACATCTTCCATATTTATCAAAAGATCAAGAATTCCAAAACAACATTTGTAGGTTTTTATAGTTTTTAGAATTATACTCTTCAATTAAATTATTTACTTATTATCTCATTAAAAAGTATTTATATATTTATGTATGTTTTTTTAAAAAACCAAACTTCACTTGGGCTAAATCAATATTGTTATATTTATTAACACAAATTATGTTAATAAATATATTTTCTATTAAATTATTTTCATTAAGCAAAAAAAATACCGTTTATTGCAAACAATAGCAACCAGATGAGGCAGTTATTATTATGCCGCTAAATTTTTATAAAAAAATGAATTCTCTTAATATTTATATTTCTTCAACTTCAAGCGGTTCATCACTTTCATTTTGATATGCGGGTCTTTCATTCTTATTTTTGCTGCAAAATATATATATCTTAGTTGATAGCGCAAATCCTTTTTTTGTATAAACTCAGCATATTTAAACCCATCTAAGCCAATATAACGATGCTCATACCAGCCTGCAGCAGAGCGGTATACAACTAATTCTGTTCCAGCCTTTTCAACTAGGTGCACCTTATTGGCGTTTAATGAAGGTCTTTCATATGTATTTGTATTTTTTCTTTTTGTTTTCATTTGTTTCAAAGAATAGTCTCCTTTATTTATCGAGCCAATTTAAGCAATTTCTTCAAATCTTGTTTTTTCGCTATACGTATAATAGGATGAAATCTCGGTTGTATGCCTTGCATTATTTCATCATTAATATGCAAATCAATAAATTTTTTCGTTTCCGCAAGCCATGCCCTTTTTTGTTCCCTTGTTCTTTTTTTGGAAAGCAGCTGCCTTCTTAAACGGCTTGCATGAAAAAAGCGATTAAGATAAGCAATCTTCAAGTCACGCTTATATAAATGATTTAAATTACTTTCATCGATATATTTTATTAATTGATGGAAAGAATAAAAAAACTTCTTTGCTGGAAAGTATTTCAAACTCAAATTTTCATTTCCTCGTGATACAACAAAATAATAATCATAGTCAGCTAAAATAGTAATCACCTTTGCCTCTACATAGCATTGCATCACAAATAATTGATCTTCTCCCACCACAGCCTGCGGATTAAATAGAAATTGATGTTTACGCAAAAAAGAGACATTAAACATTTTATGAGGAGCCAATGAGTAAACTAGATTATCTCTTATAACATCAGCATTTGCGATATTTCCCCTTTTAAACATTGACTGGGGTACATTTCTGCCATTTACTCCAATGTATTTTCCATATATCACGTCAGACCGATTTTCTTGAGCTGCATTATATAATCTCTCTAATGCTTCTTCTCCTAAAAAATCATCGTTATCAAGGAATAGTAAATATTCTCCTCTAGCTGCACGAATGGCATCATTCCTAGGAACCATCGGACCTCCTGAATTAGTTTCCCGATCTATTAACACTAAGTTTGCCATCCTTGTTTTAAACAATTCAATTACTTCCTTACTCTTATCAGTTGAACAGTCATTTATACAGATTACTTCAAATTCTCGCAAATTCATTGTTTGTTTCATTAATGAATCCAATGTTGCCTTTATATAATTTGCCGCATTATAAACAGGAATAGCAACGGTTACTTTCAATTTTTAATCCTCCCTCCCATTTCATTTTTCCATTTTTTCTTCACTTTTATAACAAAAGGCAACATTAAATTAGTTATAATTATCAATTTTGATCTTACATAATTCTGAAAAGCAAAAAAACAAGTGTTCTATTAATAACCTGCAATAGAATACTTGTTTTTTTCATTTAGTTAATAGCAACTTGACACTCTTCCCCTTTTTTAGACTTTAAGATACGATATTATATCGCTTTAAAAACTTCTTTCCTGCCCATGCAAATAATCTATCCATCAAAAATCCCATCAATCCCAGCACAACTAATCCTACAAAAATCCAATCCGTTTGGAAATATAATCTGGCATTCCAAATCATAAAGCCGATTCCTTCATTTGCTGCTACCATTTCTGCCCCTACAATCGCCATAAAGGAAGAACCCATCGCAAGCTTCGCCCCTGTAAAAATAAACGGAATTGCTGCTGGAATAATCACATAGCGCAGTACTTGTAAATCAGTTGCTCCCATACTTTTGGCTGAACGAATTTTATCCTCTGATATAGACAGCACACCAGTTAACGTATTAATAGTGACGACGAAGAATGTTGCATACATAATTAAAAATATTTTAGACTGCTCTCCTATTCCAAACCAAAGCATAAATAACGTAATAAAAGCCAATGGCGGAATAAAACGCACAAAGTTAATTAATGGCTCAACAAGTGCACGGATTGTTCTATTGCTGCCGATAAATAATCCTAATGGAATAGCAATTAAATTTCCTAAAAACCAGCCAGCCAACACTCTAGCAAAACTATAAGCCATATAAATGAATAAGGAACCATCCTTACTAAGCTCTATCGCTCCTTGTAAAGTTGCAAGAGGGCTGGGCAAAAATTGGGGATCTGAAAAACGAGCTGCAATGCTCCAAATAAGTAATAAACCTAACCATGTTAAAATGCCAGTTTTTAATATTTTTTTCCAATAAACCTTTACAGATATTTTTTTTGCTATCGGCTTTATTTCCACTTCCTGCTGTACGATCGTTTTCATTTATTTACACCCTCCTCAATCAAAATGCGACTGTACGACTTTATAATACTGATTAAAATCAGGGCTCGTAATTTCACGAGGATATGGCAAGTTAATTTCATAAGAATGAGTAATTTTTGAAGAAGGCCCAATTGACATAATACCAATATGCTGACCAAGCATTAGCGCCTCTTGAATATCATGGGTTACAAATATAATCGTTTTATTTGTTTCTTTCCATATTCTTATAAGCTCCTTTTGCATCGTACGCCTTGTCATTGCGTCCAATGCTCCAAATGGCTCATCCATCAATAAAATTTGCGGATCATTTGCCAATACACGCGCCAACTGTACCCGTTGTTTCATACCACCTGATATTTCACTTGGAAATTTATGATTATGTCCTGAAAGTCCTGCAAGCTCAATAAAATGATTAGCAACTTCCTTTCTTTCTGCTAATGGCACTTTCTTCATTTTCAGACCAAACTCGACATTTTCCTCTACCGTCAACCATGGGAATAATGCAGAATCAGCTGATTGAAAGACAAACCCTCGATTAGCCTTGCTTTCTTCACTCTCACCATTTATAGTCAACTCACCATCTGACTTTTCAATGAATCCTGCTAAAATATTAAGCAATGTAGATTTCCCGCATCCACTTGGTCCTAATAAAATATAAAATTCACCTTGTTTTATCGTTAGATCAACATTTTCCAGAATATAGTTGGCTTGTCGTATATCTTCTGAAAATGTTTTTGATAATCCTTTTAAAACAATAGAAGGAGCATTTTTTTGAATAACTGTCATTTTAACAACTCCCCTCTCTTTTATAATAGTTGCTTATTTCATCAAAAAAAGATGGTTGATTCGAATGAAATACATATTTCATCCGAATCAACTCTATATGAATAAAATTATTTTTCATATGTTTCGGCTTCTGGAAAAGCCTTTTGCAAAGCATCTAATGCTAGTTTATCTTCTAGGTTATAATCTTTTTTCAATAAACCTCGATCAAGAAGCCACTTTTTCATCTCTATCAGATGATCGATATCCTCTTGAGTGAATTCAAGTGTATAATTGGAAGTTTTTAAATCACGCAAAGTATCTTCTTTTTTGATTTTTAGATCTTTATAGGCAATTTCTGCTGTTCCATCAGGATTTTCTTTTACATATGCTATGCCTTCTTTAATAGCCTTCAAAAGATTAACAACTGTTTCAGGATTTTTTTCAACAAATGTTTTATTTGCTACTAAATAGCTGCTCACAGAGACACCGGCAGAAGACAGATCATCAATTTTATGCACGCCTTTTATTGCTTTAAATTTCTCAAGCAAAGCCCCGCTGGCTAAAATAGCATCAATATCTCCTTTTTTGACACCAACAAGCGCTTCGTCTGGTGTACTATATGGAACATACTTGATATCTTTCTCATCTATTCCAAGATGCTCTAAATATTTCGCCCAATCGTACTCAAAAACCGTTCCTTTAGCTACGCCAATTCGTTTCCCCTTTAATTGAGAGGGCTTTGTAATCCCATCAACAGCTAAAAATTCTGATTTTTTGATTGTTTCGTCTGTACTATGTGTTAGAGACGAAAGTACAACTAAATCTCCCCGGTTTAATGAATTTAATAGTGCATAATCAGCTGCCAATCCAGTATCTGTTTGTTCTGTTAATAATGCATTGATCGTATCAATTCCATATGCAAAATTTGAAATTTTTGGATTAATATTCTGTTTATTAAAGTATCCTTCTGAATTTGCTGCTCTAATTTGAAGGGACCCCCCTGCAGCTGTGTCGATTCCTATCTTTACTTCTTTTAACTCCTTGCCGCTTTCGCTATTAGTGCTTGTAGACTGGCTAGAGCATCCTGCTAAAAGAATGGATGCTACAAGTCCAAAAGTAACAAGTTTAGATTTATGTTTCATAAAGAATCCCCCCGTAAAGTTGCCTATTATCAGTTTGTCTCTTGTTCATCAAAACGAGCTACGCATAATGCTCCTTCTCCGATCGTTTGAGCTCCACTTACTTCCACTGTTGAATGGATTCCGCTTGGAGCAGCATTTGGCACACGGAATGATTCGATTTCCAAAAGCTCTATCGCTATTTCTTCTGGCTTATCAAGCTGAGGCACCCAATCATATGGAACTCTGTAGGCACGATATACCATATTAGAATTACGCTTATTTTTGAATGGAGAAATATATTCCCACACAATCTCATGTGCTGCAGTTACTTCAAAAATGCGGCCATTTGCACCCTCTGTTATTAATGTATTGCCATTTTCCAATCGTTGCGCAGAGCTGATATAAGGACTATAAAAACGATAAGAATCAGTTGGTGCTTGGAAGTTCGCTTCCTGCCCTGTATATTGCCAAACAACCTCCAATGTAGCTGGGTCTATTTCCAAGACTCGTGAATAATCGCGCAGTGCGTTTTTAGTTCCATCTGAAGAAGATGGATTTGGCGCTCCATATCCTCCCCAACCTCCGTTATCAAATACTAATAGATTTCCTTCTCCAGGCAATCCTTGTGGAATGATGTGAGCATGGTGCTGTCCAATAATCCAGCCTATATGCTTTAGCTCAGCGCTAGAATAGTCAGGTCCAATTTGCCATACAATTTTTCCTGAGCGTTTGTCTGTTATGCCAATAATGTTCGCTTCTCTTGCATCCCATATAATATTATCTGGATGAAATCTCTCATCTCCATTATCATAATGACGATTTGGTCCAATTGTAGAAATAGAATTTATATGAAGCCAGTCCCCAGACTCATTTCCAAAGAAGCGTCGGTTTGGCTGCTCATATATTGTTTTTTTAGCTTGCTCATCAAATTGCAATTCATCAAAGTGATCGCTGAATGACCATTCCCAAACAATATTGCCGTTCCAATCTACTTCTAGGATTACATCATCTAAAAGTTCGTATTTAGAAATCTTGGAATTTGTTACATTTCGATGGGCAAGTACTAATGTATTGCCGCCATCAACATTAGGCTCTTGTCCTGGTGCATAGTATCCAACAGGATTTCCCTCTCGTTGATAATCATGGTGTGCCCTTGCAATCCATCTGCCCTCATAGCCTGGATCTGTAATAAACTCATGTTTATCAAATTTCCATACAACGTTTCCGTTAAAATCTACTTGGACAACATCCCCTTCATCTTGAAATCCATGCTCTGGATCTCTGTTAAATGTATGTCCCAACACATATCCACCTGGGAAAATCTTATTTGGAAAACCGCGTAATCCTTTCCATAAATGAACTTCCTTTCCATTCATATCTATTAATAATGCTCCAAGATCTGGTGCTTGAAAGATAGTGTATCCGCTCCATGCTTTATCTGGTGAATAAACTGTTGCGCCTGTTGGGTAAAGTGTTGGTAATCCCATTGTTTCCACTCCTCAATATATATTTTTCCTATAAGTTTAATCGGCATTAAAGCAAATCTAATTAACTGATATCCTTCCCATCACTCCTAATTTGCTGTAAATCCTAAATAAACAAAAAGAGATTCAATGAAATGCATGCTGAGGTAAGCTTTGCATTTCATTGAATCTCTAGTTATCTAGTCGATTCTTCTATGTATTTATATTTTTGGTTTCTTCTTGAGAGTAATAATAACAGCAGAAAAAAGGAACGTCAATAATTTTTTTCTATTATTCTTATAAAATTACTAGGTATTAAGATTTCGTTAATTTTAACCTTTCTAAAACTGTTAATTTTTAGCAAAAAAAACTGTCCGAACACTCGTTCAGACAGTTTTTTTGGAAAATATCTACATTTTAACTTTCATCTTTGTACAATCATCGCATTGGATCATGTTTTGTACTATTTCTCTATTTCTCTCTTTAAATACATCATTATGCGAAGATACCATTGCACTAGAGTTTGCATCTGGCTGAATAAATTGTTTTGCTTTATTTACAGCATTTGCCGCATCTTGAAATGCACCTGAGATCAAATTTACTTTTCCATCATGTTTTAATATATCACCAGCAGCAAACAAACCTGCTACAGAAGTTTCACTCGCCGCACTGCCTGCGATATAAAAATCTTCAATCATATCTATACTCAAATCACTATTTTTCAACAAAGAAGAATCCATTTCATATCCATGATTGATGACAATCTCATCTATATCTAATATGGTTACTTCACCAGTGTGATTGTTTGTCAACTCTACAGATTCAATTAACTCATGATTATCTTTCGCAATCAACTTGGTAATTGCGGTTTGAAAAATGCATTCAACAGAACCTTCCATCAGCTGTTTAGCATGGGCTTCATGTCCTGCAAAAGCATCTTTCCTGCATATAATATACACTTTTTTAGCAACCGGCTCTAATTCCATTGCCCAATCTATCGCTGAATTTCCCCCACCTGAAATAACGACAACTTTATCTTTAAAGTGCATTAAAGATTTAACAGTATAATTTAGATTGGTCAACTCAAATCTTTCGGCACCTTCAATTTTCAGCTTCTGTGGTGTCAATATTCCACTTCCAACTGCAACAATAACTGTTTTTGAATAATGTAATGCCCCAGATTCTGTTGTTAATACAAAAAAGCCTTCTTCATTTTTGGCGATAGAAACAATTTTTTTATCTAGGACAACTTCTGGCTTAAAGGTTAACCCTTGCTCGACAAGCTGCTCTCTTAAGCGTGCTCCAGGCAAAGGAGTTACACCACCAACATCCCATATCATTTTTTCTGGATATAAATGCAGCTTTCCGCCTAATTCTGGCAAAAATTCAATGATTTTCGTTTTCATTTCTCTAAGTCCACTATAAAAAGCAGAATATAATCCTGCTGGTCCTCCACCTATGATCGTCACATCGAATATATCTGCATTTTTCATTAATATGTCCACTCCTCATAATCAAGTATATTGATTATCATTCTCATTAAATAGAATTTTACCTTCTTTTTTGTTTTTTGACAATGGTGTATTGACAGAAATATTAAACGATAATATTATTTAACTATTCATTATTGATTATCATTCTCATTGAGATGGTAAATACGGTTCGTTAAGGAGGCTATTATGGTTCGTCTATATACAGAAGATATCAGCATTGGCTATGGTGAGCGTTTAATTGTAAAAAACCTATGTGTAGAAATACCGGACAAAAAAATTACTACTATTATTGGCTCGAATGGATGTGGAAAATCCACTCTTTTAAAAGCAATTACTAGGATTATCCCCCACCAATCCGGCTCTGCTCTATTAGATGGAGAAGAAATTTCCAAAATAAACACAAAGACTTTAGCAAAAAAAATGGCCATTCTTCCACAAACGCCAGAAAGTGTATCAGGATTAACGGTTGGAGAATTAGTATCGTACGGCAGATTCCCGCATCAAAAAGGTTTCGGCAAATTAACCAAAAAGGATATCGAAGCTATTGATTGGGCATTAGATGCAACTGGTACTTCTGAATTTAAATATCGACCTGTTGATGCACTTTCTGGAGGACAAAGACAGCGCGTATGGATAGCCATGGCCTTAGCCCAAGAAACGGATATCATTTTCCTTGATGAACCAACAACGTATCTAGATATGGCTCACCAACTGGAAGTACTAGAATGCCTGCAAAAATTAAATCGTGAGCAAGATCGCACCATTATTATGGTTCTGCATGATTTAAATCAAGCTGCACGCTTTGCTGACTATATTATCGCCTTAAAAGAAGGGGAAGTCGTAAAAGCAGGCAATTGTGAAGAAGTAATTACACATGAGGTGTTAGAAAAAGTTTTCCAAATTGATGCTGTAATAGGACGGGATCCAAGAACAAAAAAACCTATGTGCCTTACTTATCACTTAATTAAAGGAGAAAACAACTATGAAGAAGCTTTTAGTCCCGTTTATTCTAATCTTAGCGTTAGTTATTAGTGCATGCGGCAACACAAATGAAAAAAACGGCAAAGAAAATGAAAAAGAAAAATCTGGAACCATTACCTATCAGTCGGAAGATGGTCCAATTGAAGTACCAAAAAACCCGCAGCGTGTTGTAGTATTATCATCATTTGCTGGGAGTGTTATGTCATTAGGCGTTAATATAGTGGGAGTGGATTCCTGGTCAAAAGCAAATCCTCGTTTCGCAGAAGGTTTAAAAGGTGCACAAGAAATATCCGATGAGAATATAGAAAAAATAATTGAATTAAATCCAGATTTAATTATTGGTTTAGACAATGTTAAAAATATGGATAAATTAAAGAAAATTGCACCTACTGTAACCTTTACCTATGGAAAAGTTGATTATCTTACACAACAATTAGAAATTGGGAAAGTATTAAACAAAGAGAAAGAAGCACAAGATTGGATTGATGACTTTAAAGAACGTGCAGCGAGTACCGGAAAAGAGATCAAAGCAAAAATTGGCGAAGATGCAACGGTTACTGTCGTTGAAAATTTTAATAAGCAAATGTATGTATTCGGAAATAACTGGGGCCGTGGAACAGAGATTCTTTATCAAGAAATGGGACTGAAAATGCCGAAAAAAGTAGAAGAAATGGCACTTAAAGATGGCTATTATGCTATTTCATCAGAAGTTCTGCCTGAATACGTAGGAGATTATCTAGTAATCAGCAAATATAATGATCAAGATAATTCCTTCCAAGATACCCAAACATATAAAGATATGCCAGCAGTAAAGAATAACCATGTTTTTGAAGCAAACGCAAGCGAGTTCTACTTTAATGATCCACTGACACTTGATTTTCAACTAGATTTCTTTAAAGAACACTTTTTAGGAAAATAATTATTCTATTAAAATAACAAAACCATACCAAAAAGTAGCAGTTTCTACAAAAGAATTGCTACTTTCTTTTTAGAATTTAAACTTCTTCATTATACTTCTAAACTACAGAA
Source organism: Niallia nealsonii (assembly GCF_002835805.1). Classification (GTDB taxonomy): domain Bacteria; phylum Bacillota; class Bacilli; order Bacillales; family Cytobacillaceae; genus Niallia; species Niallia nealsonii. Next base: position 20,441 of record NZ_PISE01000015.1, read on the forward strand.
AGAAAGATGATAAATGACAAAAAACACGACCTTTACCCAGTTCATTGCATGGAAATTTATAATAGCAATCCTTTTATTTATCGCCGTATTTTTTGTAGCGATGGTTTTTGGAGCCGCAGATGCGTCTATTAAAGATGTTTGGCTGGCTCTTACTACTAAAATAAAAAGCGATAATATAACTCTTCTTCGTGAAATTCGTCTGCCAAGAGAAGTTGGCGCTATTACCGTAGGGGCAGCTCTTGCCGTATCTGGAGCCATTATGCAGGGAATTACACGAAACCCTTTAGCTGACCCAGGCTTATTAGGCTTAACCGCAGGAGGAAACTTTGCCCTTGCTTTAACTTTAGCATTTATTCCATCTGCCAATTATTTCAGTATAATGATTGCTTGTTTTATCGGAGCAGCTCTTGGCACCTTGCTAGTTTTTGGAATTGGAGCTGTTAAAAAGCAGGGCTTATCTCCATTTAAACTCATTCTTGCAGGATCTGCTATTTCTGCTTTTTTAACAGCAGTTGCTGAAGGAATTGGCCTTATTTTTAAATTGTCCAAAAATATTTCTATGTGGACGTCTGGCGGTTTAATAGGAACTACTTGGGGACAGCTGCAATTAATTATTCCATTTATTCTAATTGGGATATTTATATCCTGTTTCCTTTCACGCCAACTGACTATTTTAAGTTTAAGCGAAGAAGTAGCCGTTGGTTTAGGGCAAAAAACAAAATATGTCAAAATAATTCTGTTTATAGTTATTACAATTCTAGCCGGCGCCTCCGTAGCACTTGTTGGAAATATGGCTTTCATTGGACTTATGATTCCACATATTGTACGTGCTATTGTAGGAACAGATTATCGCTATATTATTCCAATGTCAGCTATTTTTGGAGGAACATTTATGCTAGCTGCCGATACATTAGGAAGAATAATTAATGCCCCTTATGAAACACCAATTGCCGCAATTGTAGCCATGCTAGGATTGCCCTTCTTCCTGCTTATTGTCAACAAAGGGGGAAAAGGATACTGATGATACATCCAAGTGTTATAAAAAAACAGCAATTAATCTTAATCATATTATCCGCATTAACTATTTTTACCATTTTTATTAGTTTAGGCATTGGTGCTTCTTCCTTATCTTATAACCGTTTGCTACCTACCTTTTTGGGAAATGGCACTTTTAAAGAAGAATTTGTGCTCTTTTCCATTCGTTTGCCTAGAATTATTATTACTTTTTTAGCTGGTATGGCTCTTGCTCTTTCTGGTGCTATTTTGCAGAGCATTACCCGAAATGACTTAGCTGAGCCTGGTATCATCGGTATTAACTCTGGAGCTGGTGTCGCTGTAGCAGTATTTTTCTTATTTTTCCCTATAGAAGCGGGCAGCTTTACCTATTTGATCCCTATATTTGCATTTGCTGGTGCTTTTTTTACTTCTGTGCTTATTTACTTTTTCTCTTATAAGCGGGCTACTGGTTTTCAGCCAATTAGACTTGTATTAGTAGGTGTAGGCTTTTCCATGGCACTTTCGGGAATAATGATTGTTCTTATTTCTTCAGCAGAACGTGAAAAGGTAGATTTTATTGCCAAATGGCTTTCTGGTAATATTTGGGGATCTGATTGGATTTTTATTTACTCTATCCTTCCATGGCTGATTATACTTATTCCATTTGTTTTTTATAAAGCAAAACGATTAGATCTCTTAAGTTTAAACGAGCCTGTTGTAGTTGGACTTGGTGTATCCATCAATAAAGAAAGAGTAACCTTGCTTATTGCAGCAATCGCCTTGGCTTCTGCCGCTGTTTCTGTCGCAGGCAGCATCTTCTTTATCGGCTTAATGGCACCACATATTGCAAAGGCGCTAGTAGGCCCTAGAAATCAACTATTTCTTCCTGTTGCTATACTTATTGGAGGCTGGCTTCTTTTATTAGCAGACACCATTGGTCGAAATATAGTGGGTCCAGATGGAATTCCAGCAGGTATCGTAGTGGCTTTTATTGGAGCTCCCTATTTTATCTATTTGCTATTAAAAAAATAATTATTTAATATTTTTTCTGATTCTTCTTTTCTGATATCCAATTAGCTTTCTATGGAATGGCTCATGGATTGAAAAAATAAGGGGCAAAGAGACTGTCGAAGTCGCTTTGCCCCTTATTTTCATATCCATAATCTTATATACTACATGCAGGAAATTTAACTGTTACAGCAGTACCCTTCTCCTTTTCACTCTTAATATCCATCGTTCCTTGATATTTAAGAACGATATTATAACAAATCATCATCCCTAGACCAGTGCCTTTGCTCTTTAAAGAATAAAAAGGAGTTCCTAAGGATTGCAGCTCTTCTTTTGTCATTCCATGACCACTATCTATCACATTTATATAGATATAATTATTTTCCTTCTCATTAACGATTTTAATAGTCTGGCCATGACTAGATGCCTCAATTGCATTTTTAATTATATTAATAAACAACTGCTTAAATTCCATAGCGTCCATATTAATTTGACAGTCACTTTCTAACTCTAAGAAAAATTCGCTATCATTTAAGAAACTATAAGATTTCATTAAATCTACTATATTCTGAAGTTCTTGGCCCACATCTATAATTTCTGTATTTTTCTCTCCTGTATCTGGTTTTGCTACCATCAAAAATTGCGAGATTACTTTTTCAGCCATATTTAATTCATCCATCATTAAACGATAGGTACTTTTTCTATCTGAAGGAGTTGAAGCATCTGATTCATACAATTGTAAAAAACCTTTTACTACAGTCAGGGGATTTCTTATCTCATGGGCAACTGCCGCAGCAAGCTGCCATGTTGTCTTTAGTTTTTCTGATTGCTGCAAGTGTTCATAATATAGCTGCTGCTGCTTAATTCGATTATGAGTAAGCTGAAAAATAAAAAATATGATTGTTTGACTCCCAAGAAAGTTTGTAATATTGCCAATGATATCTATCCTCATATAGTTAAATGCTGGATTGCCTTCAAATAAAATAATATAGCTGTAGATAAGAGCATATAATAGACTGTTTAAAACGCTAGAGAAATAAAATAATTTTACATCAAAAAAAAGAATGGATAAAGCAGGTATAAAACAAATAAAAATAAAAGTTGACCATGTTTCCGGATAAATATAAAACAAAGAATAAAAGTATATAGTACCAGATAATATAATGCCTACTCTCATTAAAAATGTTTCATATTTAGGATAAATCAGCAATAAAATAGATATCACCATGACTATTGCTAATAAAAGCATGTATTCCACCGTAAAATGCTCATAGCTTGATATAATTCCTAATATCAGAAGTACAATAATTGCTAGTATGAAATTATAGTAATGCTTTATATTAATGTTCTTATATTTTTCCATTGTATAAACACCTTTATTCTACTGATAAATTTCCGACAACTATTCATATTTTATAAATAGTAAATCCCTGTCTAAAAGCTTAAATAGGCATTTCTAGATGATTAGAAACTTACCAGTCAAAGCTTAATAGGTTAATGATAAATAAAGTGAAACCTCAATCAATTTAGGCTTCTTTTTCGTTAATGCAATATTAAAATTTCTCTGCTTGAAGTTTCACTTTATTGTAACAAACAGAGAAAGTAATTAGTATATTTTTTGCAAAATACATATTTACGCTAAAAATATACTGATATATCTTTTATACACAATATTCCTTTTTCGCGTTGAAGTGTTAAAAAATAATTGTTGACGCTTTTCTGAATATTTTTTATAATTAACTCCAAAATAATGAATCTGATTGGAGTAATTTGGCATGAAAGAGTTTTTCAATAAATTATTAACAGGAATGAGTATTGGTATTGTTGTATCTTTAATCCCTAATGCCTTATTAGGGGAAATCTTAAAATTACTGATTCCTAACTTTCCTTTTTTACAGCATATATTAGATATTACAACCATTATAATGAGTCTTCTTCCAGTTATGATTGGGGTAATGATTGGGATATCGTTTAAATTAACAGCTATCCAAACTGCAAGTGTTGGAATAGCTGCAATGGTCGGCAGCGGCGCCATTCAAAAAACCGCCGATGGTTTATTTGCACTAAATGGAATTGGCATTGTTGTCAACACAGGAATTACTGCTGCATTAACTGTTTTATTTGTGAAATTTGTTGGAAATCGACTAAAGGAATATTCTATTCTATTGCTTCCAACCTTAAGCATTCTTATCCCTGGTATGATAGGGTACTTGATTTTGCCTTACATGAAATCAACTACTGGTTTAATCGGTGTTGCTATTGCTAAAACTACATCATTGCAGCCAGTTATAATGAGTATCATTATTTCTGTTGTTTTCTGTATTATCATTTTATCGCCTATTTCAACAGTTGGAGTAGCTACCGTTATCTCACTATCTGGAATTGGATCAGGTGCTGCAAATTTAGGGATTGTTGCTGCAGGCATTGGTCTAGCAATTGCCAGCTACAAAGCTAATGCACTAGGAACAGCATTAGCACATGTATTAGGATCTCCCAAAATACAAATGCGCAACTTTTTTATGAAACCTAAAATTATTATTCCCATGCTGATTACAGCAGCTGTTTTAGGTGCCTTGGCAGGAATATTAAATATTCAAGGTACTCCTTATAGTGCTGGATTTGGATTGTCTGGCCTAGTAGGACCACTTAATTATATGCACTTAGCAGATGGCGGCTGGACTCCCCAAAATATAACGATCATGATTAGTATTTTCTTTGTTCTTCCAATTGTTTTAAATTCAGTTCTTATTTATATATTCTCTAGAAAATTAAAGATGATTAAATCTGAAGACTATAAACTGCATTTTGATTGATGCAAAAAACCGAACAAAATTTTGTTCGGTTTTTTTATTATCTAGTACTTTATATAGTACTAGATAATTTATAAGCAATAATTTTATCATCTATAATAATAAGGTATTCTCCCTATGGATCTTTTATGAACCAAATTGTTTCATGTGGAACAATTTGGTTTTCTTCCACATCGATTTTATTAAGTTCCATTATTTATTGCCTCACCAAATATCATTTTGATAAAGTAAATATTAATTAGTAGGTGTCTTACTGCTTATTTAATAAAGATACGGAATTCTACTTAACAGATAAATACTGTTTCAGCAAAACATTATTTTCGATGACATCTTCTAAAGTATATTGATCCAGCACCTTCAGAAATTGGTTTAATGCTTCGTTTAATATATGTTTTAATGAACAAACAGGGGTAATAACGCACTTGCTTCCACTTTCAAAGCATTCGACCAAATAAAAATCTTCTTCTGTTTTACGGACAACTTCTCCCATATTAATATCTACTGGATCCATTGCTAAGCGCATGCCTCCATTTCTCCCTCTAACCGTTTCAATATAACCCATTTTCCCCAAATTATAGGTAACTTTCATTAAATGATTTTTAGAAATACTATAGGTGTCTGCTATTTCTTTTATATTAACCAGCTTTTCCTCTGTATTTGTTCCTAAATAAATAAGTACTCTTAATGAGTAATCGGTATAACTAGTTAGCCTCACGATTATTACTCCTATCTTGATTATATTTTTACGTTTTAAATAGTGTAAATGTGAACATTTTGTTAACTTATCTAAATAAAGATTTAAAAGATTTATTTTAAATATTGCTTTTAAGTTTTTTTAGTCTTAGTATAAAAACATAAAAGATGTATTTTAAATACTACTTTAAAGGAGTTATTTGTATGCTATCACAAAAATCAATTGAAATCATTAAATCTACCGTTCCCGTTTTAGAAGTACACGGCACAGAAATTACTACTGTATTCTATAAAAATATGTTTGAAGCTCACCCGGAATTACTAAATATTTTTAACCATACTAATCAAAAGCAAGGCAGACAACAGACTGCTCTTGCAAATACCGTTCTAGCTGCAGCAAAAAATATCGATAAACTCGAAACTATTATCCCAGTTGTAAAGCAAATTGCTCATAAACACCGCAGTCTAGCAGTAAAGGCAGAACATTATCCAATTGTAGGACAATTTCTTCTTCAATCTATTAAAGAGGTTCTTGGAGACGCTGCGACAGATGAAATTATTAATGCATGGGCAGAAGCTTATGGTGTCATTGCAGATGTCTTTATCAATATAGAAAAAGAAATGTATGCAGAAGCAAAAAATCAAGAAGATGGTTGGTCTGATTATAAAAACTTTAAAGTAATTGATAAAGTGGTAGAAAGCGAATGCATTACATCCTTTTATTTAGCAGCAGAAGATGGCAGTTTTCTTCCAGCATTTATACCAGGGCAATATATTTCTATCCGTATTTCTATTCCTGGGGAGCAATTCTTATTTAATCGTCAATATAGCTTATCCACTTCCCCAAATAAAAAGCACTATCGTATTTCTGTAAAAAGAGAAGCAGAAATCTCTAAACCTGCAGGAAAGATATCCAACTATCTTCATGATCAGATAGATATTGGAGATATAATAGAAGCTACAGCACCTGCAGGGGAGTTTACTTTAAACAACCTTTCCGAAAACAAAAAGCTTGTTTTCCTAAGCGGAGGCGTTGGAATTACTCCATTTATGAGTATGGTAAATGACATAGCTGACAAACAATTAAATCTTGAAATAGACTTTATTCATGCTGCTAGAAACGGGAAGGTTCAAGCATTTAAAACGGAATTGCAAGAATTAAAAAATAAAATAGCCAATTTCCATTTATCTTATCTATACGACAATCCTTCAGAGGAAGATCAAAAAGATATCCATTTCCGCAAAACGGGAGTTATTGATACTGAATGGCTAAAAAACAATATTGCTGATAAAAATGCTGATTATTATGTATGTGGACCTGTTCCATTTTTGCACAATGTGATAGCAAGTTTAAAAGAAATCGGTGTGAATGATGCTTCTATTCACTATGAATTTTTTGGGCCATCTGTAAACTTAGAAAATGAAAAACCAGCATTAACTAGAGAATAGTTTATTTTATTTCTTTATCTGGGAGGTTCTATTAATAGGACCTCTTTTTATTTTCTAATGAAAAAATGCTTCGTTTTCCACTTTTCACAAAATACACATATGGTAGAAAAGCTCACATCAACAATTAGCTTTATTCTAATATATTATATTCTTTCATGCTAGTTTAAAAGCAAAAAAATCAGAAAATATATTGACAATCTATTGAACTGACTTTATATTTAAAACGTAAATAATATTGATAATCATTATCATTTTTACTAATGATTTACCATTGTTATTATCGATAGTCAAACTACTAAAAATATATATACTATGGGGGAACCATCATGAAAAAGGTTTTATTTTCAATTATTCTGCTGTTAATTCTAGCTTTAAGCGCATGCGGAAGTAGCAGTTCAGAAAAAAAGGAAAGCACTAATAAAAAAGAAGAAAAAGAAGAATTTTTTACATATGAATCAGAAACAGGTCCTGTTGAGGTCCCAACAGATCCAAAACGTGTTATTCTTTTATCTGGTTTTACAGGAAATGTTTTAAAATTAGGTGTAAATATTGCCGGCGTAGACGTTTGGTCTAAATCCAATCCTCGCTTCGAAAACGAATTAAAAGATGCAGAAGAAGTGTCCGATGAAAACTTAGAAAAAATTATCGAATTAGATCCAGATTTAATTATTGGTTTATCTAATATTAAAAATATTGATAAATTAAAAGAAATCGCACCAACTGTTACCTATACTTGGGGCAAATTAGACTATTTAAGTCAACATATTGAATTAGGGAAACTTTTAAATAAAGAAAAAGAGGCAACTGCTTGGGTAGATGATTTTAAACAGCGTGCACAGGAAGCTGGAGAAAAAGTAAAAGCGAAAATCGGCGAAGATGCTACTGTTACAGTAATGGAAGGTTATGATAAAGACCTTTATATATTCGGAAATAATTGGGCACGTGGAACTGAGATATTGTATCAGGGAATGCAATTGAAAATGCCTGAAAAAGTTAAAAAAGATGCATTAAAAGCTGGCTACTATACAATATCTGCTGAAGTAATTCCAGAGTATGCAGGCGACTATATTATATTCAGCAAATATTCTAGTGCAGATAACTCCTTCCAAGAATCTGAAACGTATAAAAATATTCCTGCAGTAAAAAATAATCGCGTGCTTGAAATAGATGGAGAGTCTTCTTCTTTCACAGATCCTTATACACTCGATGATCAATTAAAAACATTTGAAAAATTCTTTTTAGAAAGCAAATAAAAAAAACAGCCAAAGTGCATGGTGCACTTTGGTTATTTTTTTATTGAGTCACAGCAATAATTCCCATCTCATCATCGAGCTCTAGCTTTATTCCGATATAAGGGTCAATATGCATATACTCATCCATCCATAAACGCAATGCTTCTATTATATTCTGTGTAATCAATATCTGCTTGCGCCCACCGACATATGTTTCTGCGGAAAATCCATAATCGTCATCATACATTAATTCTACTTCTACCTCTTCTGGTTTTACTTGCTTTTTGCGAGAAGTATATACACATAAAGCATTAATAATATCTTGTTCAGATATAATTAGTTTCTCCATGAATTTGCTTCTTCTTTCTTTTTATTTTTAAAGTACATAAATATTTTACGAAGGATGCCAATTAACAAAACAATTGCGAATACATTAATCATAAATCCTAGAATAGATCCTAATACCCCCATATTCGCAAATAAACTTCCAAATAATAACCCTGCTAGTCCACCAACCATTAAACCTTTCATTAAGCCGCCAGAAAAGAAACCTTTGTTTGATTTAGTTGCAGTTGTAGTATCATTCGACTTTTTCTTTTGAAAAAAAGAATTTGTATTCGAATTATTTGTATTGCTATTAGATTGATTAAAGCTCCTTTTTCCTGATTTATAGGACTTTGCCTCAACAGTTTTTATTTGGTCTTGAACTATCACACTTCCTAGTGGTGAAAACATAATAGTAAAGGTAAGCAATGCTGCAAATAATTTTTTCATATCGAAATTCCTCCATTAATTTAGTATTATCTATTGCCTATTTTTTATCTTTCCCTTAAAAATTAGATTTTTCTCCCCCCCTACAAAAGAAACGATCTGCTGTTTTTCCTAAAAAACAAAAAACCTTCACCATATAATTGGTAAAGGTTTATATTAGACATATTTATCCCTTTACCGTATAGGCAAAGGTCTCGCAAACAACGTATCGTTGCCAGCTAGGCCGGTGATTAAAAAAAATCACGTATTGACGACATAACTGTTAGCTACTCCCCTTTGGAGTATTTTATTGTTAACTTTATTTTAGTATAAAGAAATTTACCCGTCAAGTAAAAGCCATTTTTCACATAATGTGTTTTGATACATGGAAATACCCTTATGCTACATGGGTTGCTTGCTGTTGTCTTTTTTTCTTTATAAAGTACACATTTGGAACAATAATTCCAACCAAAATAAGAAAAATGCCAATCCATTGGAGCCCTGATACTGTTTCATGCAAGAATGTAATAGAAGCAATGGCCACTACTGGCAGCTCTACACTGCTTAAAATAGTCCCAAGTCCGGCACCCACTTTAGGAGCTCCTATTGAAAAACAGATTACTGGAAGAACAACACCGAATAAACCAAGAAAAAATCCATACTTCCATAAGCCCTCTAATAGAGCACCGCTCGAGAGAAATGTCGGAGGAAATACACTACAGATTATAATAGTCGCCCCTGTTGTCATATAAAAACTTTTTGTGTAAGCCGGAACTCTTGTCGCAATACGACTATTAAAAAAGATATTTAAAGCAAAAAAACAAGCTGCCAATAAACCAAAGATTATACCACTTCCCGAATAATATAGGGAGCTGCCGTTAAAAATTCCTCCTGCAAAAAGAGTCCCGATAAATAGTATAGAAATAGACAGCCATTTATCTTTTCCTGGGAATTTTTTATTGGCAATAGCTTCAATAATGACGCCAATCCATGTGAATTGAAATAAAAAAACAATTGCAACGGAGGCCGATAATTCCTTTACAGCAAAACCGTAAGTAATGCCTGTTAAACTCATTGGAATACCTGCCAGCAATAAGGAAAAAATTAATTTTTTCGATAAACGGAACTTCGAAGAAACCAACACTACTAAAAATAGCCCTAACCAGCCAAATAGATATTGCCCTCCTACTAATTCATTGACAGTAAAACCACTTTCCATTCCAAGTTTAATAGCTGTTGAAAGCAAACCATAACTAATCGCTCCAGCGAGTACGAAGAACGAGTACTTTAACTTCTTCATAATAAAAAAGATTCCTCCATTCAGTTAATTTATTCTCCCTCGCTCCTTTTTACGCAAAAAAACCCATCATCCTAATTAGGTAGGATAATGGGTGAACGAAACAGAGTCAGACTCTACAAAATTTCACCACTCGCTTTACAAAACGAGTTTGCGAATTCTTATTGATACTTCTATGTGTTATTTTATCAAGGTATTTAAAAAACGGTCAATGCGAAATAAAAATATCTAAAAATAAACATTTTTCAAAATAAATTTAATTCTTATAAAACAAGACTAGTTTAAATAACTAAAAATTTATAGAAAATTTAGATATATTAAACATACAATTAAATTATAGAAATGATAAGATATGAACAAGGTATAAGTTTGTTATCAAAACTAACATTACGGCGTTATCAAAAAGAACATATAATTAAATAATATCGTTATCATTAACCACATTATAGAACTTTTGAGATGGAAATTTATTTCGCGGTAAAAAAAGAAAGGATGATTAGCATATGAGCTTAGACGCATTAAATAAAAGAGTAAAGACAGATTTAGCCTATCTTAACTTTGGAGGTCCAGATTGGGTTCGTCCTATCCAACATCCTGAAGGTCATGTTTATGATGTAGTTATCGTTGGAGGCGGACAAAGTGGATTAGGCATAGCTTTTGGTCTTTTACGTGAGCGAATCTCTAATATTCTTATAATTGATGAAAATAAAGAAGGGTTAGAAGGCCCTTGGGAAACTTATGCCCGTATGGTTACGCTGCGCACACCTAAACATTTGACATCCATCGATCTTGGTGTTCCTTCCTTAACATTCCGATCTTTTTGGGAAGCACAGACTGGTATAGAAGGATGGGAAAAAGTAGATAAAATTCCTAAAGGAGACTGGATGAATTATTTGCGGTGGTATCGTAAAGTACTTCAATTGCCTGTCATCAATGAAGTAACACTAAATGATATTGAGCCCGATGAAACAGGCGTCCACAAACTTCATATTGGAGGAGCAGGAGCACCCAGCGACAAACTTCTTGCCCGTAAAGTGATTCTCGCGACCGGTATTCAAGGCGGCGGAGAATGGCATGTCCCATCATTTATATCAGATAAACTTCCAAAAACTCTTTATGCACATACTTCAAAAGATATCGATTTTGAAAAACTAAAAGGGAAAAAGATTGCTATTTTAGGCGGTGGTGCATCAGCATACGATAACGCAAATTTTGCATTATCTGAAGGGGTAGGAGAAGTGCATGTATTTGTTCGCCGAAAAGAAATGCCTCGTATCAACCCAATTCGTCAAATGGAAATATCTGGTTTAATTGAAAGATTTCCTGCGCTATCCGACAGCGAAAAATATACGGCAATTTCCCATTTTTTCAAACATAACCAGCCGCCAACAAATGATACGTTTAGCCGTGCAACATCTTGGCCTGGATTTAATCTTCATTTAGGTGCTCCATGGCTAGATGTAGAAGCAACAGTAGATGGTGCGGTAGTAACTACACCACAAGGAAAGTTCACTTTTGATTTTCTTATCATTAGTACAGGTTTATTGACAGACCCTGGCTTGCGTCCTGAATTAAAACGTGTTGAAAAGCATATTGCGCGTTGGAGCGATCGTTACCAAGCATCAGAAGATGTTGCTAGCCCACTGCTTGATGCACATCCATATTTAAGCCCTGGCTTTGCATTTTTAAGCCGTGGTAAAGAAGGAGAAAAACTATTGTATGGTCTTTTTGCCTTCAATTATTCTGCCTTGATTAGTTGTGGTTTATCAGCATCTGCTCTTTCAGGAATGCGCTATGGCATTCCAAGAATTGTATCTGCTGTTGCAGATGAGCTTTTCCTTGAACATAAAAATGAAAGTTTACAGGAATTCCTTACTTATGATGTAGAAGAGTTTATAGGAGAATGGCCGCCAAAAAAGACGGCTGAAGATGCAGCCTCTCCGTCTAATACACAGACCATTTCCTAAGATTAAATTCTATCTTTTTCATTAAATTACAAGATTATAAACAGAGGAATGACCTAGAATATATAAGCATTCCTCTATTTATAATCTAAATCTAGTAAAGAAAGAATATTTAGTTGAAAATCATTTAAACAAGCAAATTCTGACGTTAAACAACATGCTTATATTGTTTCTTAATTTAATCGTTGTTGAAAACGCTCCGATACTTGATTTAACTCCTCTGTAGACAATGCTACTTTTGTTGACATATCATCTATATCTTTTATCCCTATAGCTATATTTTGTATTTCTTTTTCCATTCTTTTATTTTGATCTTTTGTTTCAACCATTGCTCTCAGGATCTCAGCAAAGTACTTATCTGTATCACACATCCCCTTCATTCCTTGTGCAACCAAAGTATTTACCTTATCAAGGGAAACAGCCACATTCATAACTTGCTGATTTGTTTCTCCAATTAACTTTGCCACATTCTCCGTAGACTGTTTCGTTTGATCTGATAATTTTCGAATTTCATTTGCTACCACAGCAAAACCCTTGCCATGCTCTCCTGCTCTGGCAGCTTCAATAGATGCATTAAGAGACAAAAGATTAGTTTGGCTAGCAATATTACTTACAATCTGTATCACTTCAATAATCTGCTCCGATATTTGCTGAAGGTTTTGAGAGTCTCTTTTAATAGCAGACATGCTTTCATCGATATCCTCCATATTTCTGCTTTGTGCATCTAGCTGCAGCTTTCCTTCTTCGGAATACTGTTCAGATTGATTAGCCAGATCTAAACTCACTTGAGCTAAGGACACCATATTATCTGATTGAACATTTAATTGGTTGATTGATAAACTTGTAGCATTAGCTATTGCTGCTAGACCCTCTGCTGTTATACTTACTTCTTTTATAAAATCATCTTTTTGTCTTTCATAGACTGCATGAATCTTTTTATTCTCTTCCTCATAGGCTTCTAAGACTATTTGCTCCTCAAAGTTAATTAACTTTCCTATAACCATAATCGCCATTACTACATCATTTCGGTCAGCGAATATGTTCTCCACCAGTTTTATTAAAGAATTAAATAAATCTTGGAATGCTGACATATACCACTTTGTTTCCAAGCCTATTCTTACATGCACTTGAGCAATTCTTTTTCTCTTTTCCAGAAATTCTTCATTGATGTCACCATTAAACAATTCAATAATGTGCACTTTTAATGTTTTTTTTAATCTATCTACACTACTATGCTTTTCGATTATGGCTAACAAATTAGGTTGCTTTGTAATATTCCCATAAAACTCCTCTGTCACCCAATCAATATTTTTCTCCACAATTGGTTTGATTACTTTAACCATTCTTAAATCTTTTTCTGTTAAATTAATAATCTGAAGTTGCCAGTGCAACTCATTCTTACTAGAAATAGAAATATTCCCATTTAAAGATTTTGCTTGTTCTATTAAACTTATTTGTTCTGTTCCTTTGTTCCACTTAAAAAATTCCTGCAACCCCATAATCTAATTCTCCTTTTCTTTCCCCTGCCATTACTCTTCAAACAGAATAATTCTTAAAAAATGCAGTAATGTATTGAATGTTAACGCTTTATCACGCATTAACAGGCAGTAATCTCCCCACCTCAAGTTATAAGAGGAAACGCGAAATCTAGGTGAGTATAACTGCCCGTAAAAGTCTAATTGGTTCAACCAACAATCAGTAGGGATAGAGCAAACCCCTACTGATTGAAGTTTCACTTTATAAAGAATAACTTTTTTATTTTTACAGAAAAAAATAATTATCACCTTTACATCGACAGATAGATTCCTGAATTTAACACATTTATACATTTCGTTACCAATTACCTACTTTTCAAATAAATGAAATGTAAAATATCTTTATGTTTTACATAGAAAAAATAGGGGAATTGAAAGAAAAGACTTGCACTGTACTACATAACTAATTAGAGGAGGCCTTCTTGTGGAAAACAAAAAGACAAAGCAGTTAAAAAATTTTAAAATTGATAATGAGCAAAAAGCTGGATTAACAACGAACCAAGGCCTCAAAATGGCAGAGGATGAATTTTCTTTAAAAGCTGGATTAAGAGGCCCAACACTTTTAGAAGATTTCCATTTTAGAGAAAAAATGACCCACTTTGACCACGAGCGCATTCCTGAACGAATTGTACATGCTCGGGGAGTAGGAGCACATGGGGTTTTTCAAGTATATGAATCTTTAGAAAAATACACAAAAGCTAACTTCCTTAATGATTCTTCTAAAATTACGCCTGTTTTTGTGCGCTTTTCCACTGTCCAGGGTTCAAGAGGATCAAGTGATACAGTCAGAGATGTACGCGGCTTTGCAACAAAGTTCTATACAGATGAAGGCAACTATGATTTAGTAGGCAATAATATGCCTGTTTTCTTTATTCAGGATGCCATTAAATTCCCTGATTTTGTTCATGCTGTTAAGCCGGAACCAGATACAGAAGTGCCCCAAGGAGCTAGCGCTCATGATACATTTTGGGATTTTTTCGGGCAAAATCCAGAATCTGCGCATATGATTATGTGGGCAATGAGTGACCGTGCTATTCCTCGCAGCTTACGGATGATGGAAGGTTTTGGTGTCCATACATTCCGCTTGGTTAATAAAGAGGGGAAAGCACATTTTGTTAAATTTCATTGGAAGCCTGCACTCGGCGTTCACTCACAAGTTTGGGATGAAGCACAAAAAGCTGCCGGAAAAAACCCAGATTTCCATCGGATAGATTTATATGAAGCAATCAGTAAAGGAGACTTTCCAGAATGGGAGCTAGGACTTCAACTAATTCCGGAAGAGGATGAGTTCAAGTTCGATTTTGATATATTAGATCCAACAAAGCTTTGGCCTGAGGAAGAAGTGCCCGTAAAACTTGTTGGCAAAATGACGTTAAATCGGAATGTTGATAATTTTTTTGCAGAAACAGAACAAATTGCCTTTCATCCAGGCCATGTAGTTCCAGGTATTGACTTTTCGAATGACCCTTTATTACAAGGAAGATTATTTTCCTATACTGATACACAGCTTTCTCGTTTAGGTGGTCCAAACTTTCATCAAATCCCAATTAATAGACCGGTTTGCCCGTTCCATAATAATCAGCGTGATGGTATGCACCAAATGGCTATTCATCATGGACAAACAAGCTACCATCGCAATAGTTTAAATAATAATCAGCCAGAACCAGTACCTGAAAGCCAAGGTGGTTATGAACATTATCAAGAAAAGGTGGATGGACGTAAGGTACGTGAACGAAGTGAAAGTTTTTTAGATTTTTATTCGCAAGCAAAATTATTCTATAATAGCCTTGCATCTTATGAACAACAACATCTTAAAGATGCGCTTAGCTTTGAACTAGGAAAATGTAAGTCTCAGCAAGTGAAGGACAATGCCATTGCTGTGTTAAATCATATTGATAGACAAGTAGCAGAAGAAGTTTCTGAAAATATCGGCGCTTTGCTTCCACAAGAAAATAATGAAGTAAAGTCTGATAAAAAATCACCAGCCCTCAGCATGGCAAATACTATTAAAAAACCAGATACAAAAAATGTTGCCATACTTTTAAATGGCGCACCAGATTCAAATAAGATTACCGAATGGGTTAAAGTACTCGCATCTTCTAAAATAAACTTTAGTATTGTAGATAAAAAAGTTCATTCCCTAAATGAAAATGTAAAAGTTACAGATACTTATGACACAGCAGACAGCAGCCTGTTTGATGCAGCTTTGCTTATTAGCAGTGATAACAAATTAGATAAAAAGCCTTTAGAATTTATTGAAATGTCCTTTAAACATTTTAAGCCCCTTGCTTTTTTTGTTCAGAATAAAAAGTCTTTAGATAATATCCGCATCGATTTAAATGATCCTGGCGTCTTTAATCTTTCCACCAAAGATATAACAGACTTTATTAAAGGCATTGCAGAAAGCCGTTTCTGGGATCGTAAATAACAATAAAAATGTCAATCTAAATTAGGGGTTTTTAGAGTATAGACAAAGTGTGTTTGGGCTGATGAAAAACATTTTTTTGCATCCGAGCAAGGCGAGCAACAAAGAAAGCGGGCGCCTTTTCAACAGCCTCAAAGAAAAAAATAGGATAAACACTTCTTCTTCATCCTTATA
Source organism: Niallia nealsonii (assembly GCF_002835805.1). Classification (GTDB taxonomy): domain Bacteria; phylum Bacillota; class Bacilli; order Bacillales; family Cytobacillaceae; genus Niallia; species Niallia nealsonii. The sequence goes on from NZ_PISE01000015.1 coordinate 36,774, forward strand.
ATAGACTAATTGTATACGAAAGGAGAAGAAGATATGTATTATCCATTTATTAGAGATGCCAACCAAGCAAAAAAGCGGAGTATGATCGTTTATGGAAGTTCACGTGTTACGCTAGAGCCAAACATAGTGAACATACAATTAGGAGTTATAAATGAAGATACTGAGCTTACTAAAGCACAGCAAAAAAATGCTAGCTTAATTCAGCAAATTACGCAAGCTTTAATAGATCAAGGCATTTCAAAAGAACATATTCAAACTGCTGATTATTCCATCTATCCTCAATATGATTATGTTGACAATATCCAGCAATTTCGAGGATATCAAGTTACACACTTGCTATCTATCACAATAGAAGATATCAGTAAAACAGGAAGTGTAATAGATACAGCAGTAAAAAATGGCGCTAACAGTGTATCAAATATTCACTTTTCTATAAAAAATAAGGATATTCACTATAATACCGCTTTAAAAATGGCATTAAACAACGCAATAGAAAAAGCCAAAACCATCGCTAGTGATCTAAAGGTCCATCTAGATTCAGTGCCTGCTAAAATTTTGGAACAACTGACAGACCATTCTCCCCCTATACCCTATAAAGCATTAGCAAATTCGAATGTAATAGCTGGGACTTCTACTTCTATAGAAGCAGGACAATTGCAGTTAGAAGCAAAAGTAGAGGCAAAATTTTATTATTATACTCAATGAATATAAAAAAGCGCTCCCTAGTGGGTAGCGCATTCTATTTTTCCAAATCCGAAAGATTCCTTTATCATCTAAATAAATCTGGATGGAATCCTTTTGCCAATTCTTCCACCGTATATGCCATACGATCACCAGGCAATACACTTTCTAATGTAATAACAACAAATTTCTCTTGTTTTACACAATCTAACTGAGAAAGAGCCGGATTATTTTTTATTTCTTCTATTTTCTTTTCCGCCGATGGTGCATCATAATCATGAATGACAATATAATCCGGCTTTTTTTCTAGCACCTTTTCAAAGCTTACCGTTGTCCATTGTTTATCTTTTATATCAGAAAAAATATTTTTTCCGCCAGCTTGTTCAATAAGCAATGACTCAAAGTTCGTTCCTCCAGCAGTAAATACCCCTTCTCCACCGCTATCATAAACCAATACATTAACAGTCTTTTTATTTTCAAGTTTTTCTTTTACTTTTGCTATTCTGCTCTGCTGATCTGCTATAAAGGCCTTCGCCTTATCTTCTATTTGAAAAATCTTTCCAAGATCATTTATTTCCTTATATATTTGCTCTAAGGTTAACGCACTATTTTGATACGTAATAATCCCACTGCTAGCCAATTCCTTTTTATCTAATCCTGCTTCTCCAAATTCCCAATCAATCCCATATATAAAATCAGCACCACTTGTCAGAACTGCTTCCCTTGTTGCTGAGCCATGCGTTAGTTCTGGAATTTTTTCATATTGCTCTTTATATGCAGGCAGCGCTCCTCTACTATGATTATTTAAGCTATTGCCAATTACATAATCAGATAAGCCCAAAGCAATAAATAGCTCTGTTGCATTAGGACCCAGGGTTAACACCTTTTGTGGTTTTTGGCTGATTACCAGTTTTTCTCCATAATTATCGATTGTCACTTCTTTATACTCTTTTTCTGTTTTTGCATTTTCCTTTAAAGCAGATGTTTTTTGTGAGGATGAACTGCATCCAGCTAACAAAATAACTAACATCAACAAAAGAATTACGGGGAACATTCGCTGTTTCGTCATTTTTACTTCTCCTTTTATCTATTTAAATTTCTAGGCAAATAAGTAATAGCTACTTTATTTGTGATAGGATGAATAGCTACATCTGTATGAATTCCAAAAACTTCCAACAGTGTTTCTTCTGTTAATATATCCTTTGGTTTCCCTGCTTTATATACTTGGCCTTTATGGATCACATAAATCCGATCACAGTATAATGCTGCAAGATTTAAATCGTGGATAGCGGCCAATACAGTGACTCCTAATTCTCTAATAGAATCAAACATCTGCAATTGATAGTTAATATCCAAATGATTAGTTGGCTCATCTAATATTAGAAAATCTGTTTCCTGAGCTAGTACTCTAGCAATTAGCACTCGCTGCTTTTCTCCGCCAGAAAGATTCATATAATTTATTTTTGCCATGTTTTCTATTCCAGTTTTTTTTAGAGCATTATAAACAATGTTCCGATCTTCCTTTGTATCTATAGTAAACAATCCCTTATGTGGACTTCTTCCCATTGCCACCATTTCCTCTACCTTAAAATCAAAGGATATATGATTTTCCTGCCCTAATACACCTATTTTTTTAGCTGTTTTTCTTCTGCTCATCTGATATAAATTTTCCCCATCCAAAAGAGATTGTCCAGAAACAGGCGTAAGTGTTCGATATATATTTTTTAAAATAGTGGATTTGCCACTTCCATTTGGTCCGATAAGACCCACAAATTCTCCCTTTTTTATATGAAGAGAAATATCATCGACAATTTTTTTTGTACCATGTGAAAATGTGAGATGCTCTACTATTAATTTCATTTTTGATCCCCTTCATGATTTAGCATTTTGTCTTAATAGCCATATAAAAAAGGGACCACCAATCAGTGCTGTTAAAATCCCTATCGGCAACTCTTCTGGAGCAATAACCATTCTTGCTGCTACATCCGTCCAGACAACTAAAATCCCTCCTAATAAAGCGCTGATTGGAAGCACCCTTTTATGATCAGATCCTACTAATAATCTCGTTACATGTGGAACCATTAAACCAACAAAACCTATTGATCCACTGACAGAGATAGTTACTCCCACTAATAACGAACAGACGACTATGAGCATTTTTTGGGTTCTTTCTACATGGATTCCTAATGTGCCAGCTGCTTCCTCTCCTAATAGCAAGGCATTTAATGCACGATAATAAATTATTAAAATTATCATGCAGATAACCATAACGATCAACGGAAGTTTTAAATAAGCCCATTTTGATCCTGCCAAACTGCCAGACATCCAAAAGGCTGCATTATGTAAACCTAAAGCATTTGGCGCACTTAACGTAATAATTTTAGTAACAGCATCCATAATCATAGATACTGCTACACCAGTTAACAGCAATTGAGCTATATTAATTTTCCCCTTTACCTTTGCTATACAGTAAACTAAAGTAGTTGACATTACAGCACCAATAAATGCGCTAATAGAAAGAGAATAACTTCCTAAAAATGAAAACACACCAAATAACATGCTTAATGTAGCAGTGGCCGAAGCTCCTGCAGAAACTCCTAAAATAAAGGGATCTGCTAATGTATTTCGCACTAACGCCTGCATAGCAACACCAGCAGCTGCAAGACTTGCTCCTACAATCATTCCTAAAATGACTCTTGGAAGCCTTAAAATCCACACAATATTTTCTTCTAATGGAGTCCAGTCTATCTGAATATAATCTTCTATAATTGGCAATTTACTGAGCAAAATTTTTGCTACCGTTAATGGATGCACGGAAACAGGACCAATGCCCACAGAAAAAATAAGAGATCCCACACTTATTATGATTAAAAAGAAAATCATAGCGACTATATTTCGCTCCTTATCTTTATCATCACCTTTTTTCATTTCAATGACCTGTTTTGTTTTGTCGAACATATATTCATTTCCTTTCAGCCGCTTTCTCATTTTCATTTATCGTATATAATTATCTCTAGATTAGCTTTGCAAATTTTGATAGTTAACCTTGATTAGAAGGAGTAGATTTTTTTGGATCATAAAAAATTAACGAGATTTGGTGTTTCCATGGATGAAGGATTGCTTATGGATTTTGATCAAATCGTCGCAGAGAAAGGATATCAAAACCGCTCTGAAGCTGTTCGAGATTTAGTCAGAGATGCCATTCTTCAGCATCAATGGACAGACGACAAAGAGTTGGTTGCCGGTGCTATTTTATTATTTTATAATCATCACCAGAATAAGCTAGTAACGGAGATGATGAATATCCAACATGATTATCACCATAATATATTAGCTACAACCCATCTGCATATTAACCATCATAATTGCTTAGAGGTTATTGTTGTAAAAGGAAGAACCAGCGAATTAAGAGGACTTAGCGATAAACTCACTTCTTTAAAAGGGGTTTATTTTGGAAAATTAACTATTTCTCCACTTACTTAACTATTCGTGCTACTTTTCGTCATAATTGTAGCACTATTAATTTTTTGTGTATATAATAATAATTCGGAATATTTAAAAGATTTAATCCTCTCTATTGCATACATAAGGAAAAATTATGGATGAAAATAATTGTATTGTTATGACATCGAAGTCAAAGTTATCCTTTTAATTTTATTACGTATTAACTGGCTTTTAACCCCATCTAAGAGATTATAAAAGGAAACGAGAATCTAGGTGGGCGAAGTAAAAAAAACACTGATTGAAGTTTCACTTTATTGGAGCAGCTTCCAAACGTTATACACTAATGGCAGCTTTTACACATCCAAAACGAGAAAAAATTACCCCTATATCTATAAATCGTGCCAATATAATGAAGGCACGATTTTTTATCTTACATAATAGTGTAAAAACTTTGACATCCTATTAAAAATGATGTAAATTACCATAGGGACGAACATTTAAAATAAACCAAATAAAAAACATTCGTATTTAGAGGTGTAAATCATGGATAATGTATTCGATTATGAAGATATTCAATTAATTCCGGCAAAATGTATTGTTAATAGCCGTTCAGAATGTGATACAAGCGTAACTTTAGGAAAACATACATTTAAATTACCAGTAGTACCTGCAAATATGCAGACAATTATTGATGAAAAGGTTGCTGTTTATTTAGCTGAAAATGGATACTTTTATATTATGCATCGTTTTCAGCCTGAAAAAAGAATCTCATTTATCAAAGATATGCAGGCGCGTGAACTTTACTCTTCCATTAGTGTTGGTGTAAAAGAAGAAGAATACGGATTTATTGAACAATTAGCTGAGGAAGGACTTGTTCCAGACTATATTACAATTGATATTGCTCATGGACATTCTAATGCAGTTATCGATATGATTAAGTATATAAAAAAACACTTGCCTGAAAGTTTTGTTATTGCAGGTAATGTGGGCACTCCAGAAGCAGTAAGAGAACTAGAAAATGCTGGAGCGGATGCTACAAAGGTAGGAATTGGACCAGGAAAAGTCTGCATTACAAAAATTAAAACTGGTTTTGGTACTGGTGGTTGGCAATTAGCAGCTCTTCGCTGGTGTGCAAAAGCAGCAAGCAAGCCAATTATTGCAGATGGCGGTATTCGTACTAATGGAGATATAGCTAAATCTGTAAGATTCGGTGCTTCTATGGTTATGATTGGGTCTTTATTTGCTGGACATGAAGAATCTCCAGGAGAAACCTTTGAAAAAGATGGAAAACTTTTCAAAGAGTATTTCGGATCTGCGTCTGAATTCCAAAAAGGTGAAAAGAAAAACGTAGAAGGCAAAAAAATGTTTGTAGAGCATAAAGGGACTCTTCAAGATACATTAACAGAGATGGAACAAGATCTTCAATCTTCTATCTCTTATGCTGGAGGCAACAAGTTAGAGTCTATCCGTAATGTGGACTATGTTGTAGTTAAAAACTCTATCTTTAATGGAGATAAAGTATATTAATTTCAGAAAAATAACACAAAGAAGAGCAGACCTTTTTACTGCTCTTCTTTTTTTGCAAATAAAAGATACGTTACCCATCATCTCTTTAAAATGTAGAGCTTATCTCCATAAAAAATACTTCCCTATTTTTATTGCAGACCTTTTTTATAGCCATTCAGCAAAAGTTACTTCCAATCCTAATCATTAAATTACAAGTATACATCTATTTTTTGTATAATAGAGTATAAATAGATTTTTTAAACCATTCTATGTATCAATACATAAAATTATAACATTCGCTAAAACTCGTCAATACTAAGGAAAGAATAAGGAGTTATTATAATTATGACTATTCTTCTTGTAGATGACAATCCTGTCAATCTATTTGTAATGGAAAAAATACTAAAAAGCGCAGGCTACACTGATTGTGTTTCCCTTAATTCTGCATTCGAACTTTTTGATTATTTGCAGCTTGACGCGCAAACACCTTCCTATGTTCCAGTAGATTTAATTTTATTAGATATTATGATGCCTGAAGTAGATGGAATCCAAGCATGCAAACGCATTAAAGAGCACGACAGATTAAAAGATACCCAAGTCATTTTCGTAACAGCTCTTGAGGATAAAAATAAACTAGCAGAGGCACTAGATATTGGTGGCGTAGATTACATAACGAAACCGCTTAACAAAGTGGAACTTCTTGCACGAATACGTGTTGCCCTACGTTTAAAGGCTGAATTAGATTGGCACACTCAACATGAGAAAAAAATTCAATATGAATTAGATTTAGCCACACATGTTCAAAGAAGTTTGCTGAGCACACCTTTACAAGAAAAAAATATTCAAATCGATGTATCCTATCTTCCTTCCTTTAATTTAGCAGGAGACATGTACTATTGGCATAAAATAAACGATCATCGTTATGCTGTTATACTCCTTGATATGATGGGACATGGGATTTCTGCATCCCTTGTTTGTATGTTCATTTCTTCTGTTTTAAGAGAATCCATTAAACAGCTAGCTGATCCAGAGCTTGTTATTACTGAATTAAATCGCTATATGACTTTATTAAAAAATGAAAAACAAGACCTATCCTATTATTTTACCGCCATTTATTTATTGGTCGATACGGAAGAAAAAACGATTGAATATGTAAATGCAGGTCACCCTCCTGGATTTGTTCTTATTGATGAAAAGGAAGTTGTTGCCCTAGATCAAGGAGGCTGCGCAGTCGGCTTTTTCGATGAAATTCCTGTTCAAAAATCCATTATTCCTTTTACAAAGGATGTCCAAATTGTATTGTATACAGATGGCGTTTTGGAGGCAATGGGGCCTTGCGAAATAGAATCAGAGAAACGAATCCATTCCATTGCATCTAAAAAATTAAATCATACAACCTGTGTAATCGATAATTTACTCACTACTGAACAGCAGAAGGATCAATCTGACGACATGTGTGTGTTACTCGTACAGGCAAAAGCAAACCAACTTACTTAATAAAAAAAAAGGTCTGCCCCATAAGTGAAAAACTTCCACTTATAAGGGACAGACCTTTTTGCTATAGCTTTTGATAAAGGCGTTCATTTTCTGCTATATCTCTATAATGATGTATTACATCTGCAAACCGTAATGTTTCCTTATCTCCTAAACCCAAAAAACCACCTGTGCTTAGACTTTCGTAAAAAAGCTTTTGAACTTTATTTTGCAAAGACTGTGTAAAATAAATAAGTACATTACGGCAGATTATCACATGAAATTCATTAAAAGACTGATCTGTTACCAAATTATGCTGTGCAAAGATAATATTCTTTAATAACGATTCATGAAAATATGCATATTGTTGATCGGTTTTATAATACTCAGAAAAGGCATTTGTTCCCCCTGCAAGAATATAGTTTTTTGTATATGCCTGCATTTTATTTAAAGGGAATGCCCCTAAACTTGCTTTTTGCAAAACATGCTCATTCATATCCGTTGCATAAATAACTGCTTTTTCCATCAATCCTTCTTCTTCAAGAAGAATTGCCATAGAATATACCTCTTCACCTGTTGCGCAGCCAGCATGCCATATTCGTATTTCTTTATGATCCCGCAATTTTGGAATTACTTCTGTTCGAAATACTTTAAAAAAGCTAGGATTACGAAACATTTCCGTTACATTAATCGAAAAATCATTAAGAATTTGTTCCAAAAAGCTTCTTTCATGAATAATCCTTTCTAATAATCGAGAAATGGTTGGGATATTATCCAATTTCATTCGATAATAGATTCGACGAGATATGGATGATCGGTTATACTCTCGAAAATCAAATCCTGATAAGCGGTAAATTCCCTCAAGCAACAAGTCTACCTCTATGTTCGTATTTTCGTTATCCTGATCTCGCTTCAAGTATTCTTCATTATCCATCCAATTTCTCCTTAATTTGCTAACCATACTCTTAGAACAGAAAATAATTGGTCTAAATCTAATGGCTTGCTAATATAATCAGAAGCTCCTGCCTCAATACATTTTTCCCGGTCATTTTTCATTGCTTTTGCAGTTAAAGCAATAATTGGAAGATCGGTCAATCCCATTGATGTTCTTATTTTAGACATTGCCTCATATCCATTCATATTTGGCATCATAATATCCATAAGAATTACATCAATATCTTTTGTCTCTTTAATAATATCTAGAGATTCATTTCCATTCCGGGCTACTAGAATATTCATTCCTCTTTTTTCAAGAGTCGTTTTTAATGCGAAGATATTCCGATAATCATCATCCACAATTAAAACCTTTTTCCCTGCAAACTCATCATACTCATTTGTAGATAATTGCCATGTTTCCTCTTTTTGCGGATGAATCTCTGCTTTAAAATTTTCTACTGTTACTTCAGATGCACCTACTTCTAGATAAGCAGCATCTATTTCTTTTTCCTTTGGAAGACCATTTGGCAGGCTTGGGATTATAAGAGTAAAAGTGCTTCCTTTATCTTCCTGACTCTCTAAAGAAATCCAGCCTCCTAGAAGTTTAGCAAACTCTCTGCAAATGGATAATCCTAGGCCAGTTCCTCCATATTTGCGAACCGTTGCTCCATCAGCTTGCTGAAAAGATTCAAAGATCAGTTTATGCTTTTCCTTCGGAATGCCAATACCTGTATCTACCACCGCAATCTCTAGCCAATTTGAGCTGATATGTTGCATTCCTTTGGTTACTCCACTTTTGCCCATTTTTTTAATATTTAATAATACAGAACCATTTTCTGTAAATTTAAATGCATTTGAAAGCAAATTTTTAATTATTTGTAAAAATCTCTTTTCATCACTATAAAAAATATTTTCCACATTTTCCGATTTTATAACCTTAAACTCTAGGTTTTTTTGCTTTGCTATCGGCAGAAAGTTTCTTTCCATCACTAACGGCAACTCATCCATATTCACTTCGTCAAATTGAATATCTAATTTTCCAGCCTCTACCTTAGAAAGATCTAATATATCATTAATCAATGAAAGCAAATCTTTGCCGGAAGAATGTATTACCTTTGCATATTCTGTCTCTTCTGTAGATAATCCATCATTTTCTCCCAACAATTCAGATAAGATTAAAATACTATTAAGAGGCGTTCGCAATTCATGAGACATATTCGCCAAAAACTCTGATTTATAATTAGAATTTAATGTCAACTGCTCTGCCTTTTCTTCTAATTCTTCCTTTGCCTGTTCCAGCTCTTTCGATTTTGCTTCTGCATCTTTTGTTCTTTCTTCCAATTGTTCATTAATAGCAAGCAATTCCTCTTTTTGCACTTGCAATTCTTCTGACTGAGTCTGCAGCTCTTCTGACTGGGTCTGCATTTCCTCTGACTGCGCCTGCAATTCCTCTGTCATTGCCCTTGATTCATTCAACAATCGAATAATTTCCATACGACCCATTATACTATTGATTGTTAATCCAAAGGTTTTTATTATTTCTTCTACTAGTTCTTGCTGCAATTTTGTAAACTCTTTTATAGTTGCAAGTTCAATAACCGCTATAACCTCATCTTCAAACAATACTGGAGCCATTAAAATGCCTTTTGGCGCAACTTGTCCTAAACCAGTTTCAATAAAACGGTAATCATCGGGAATTTCCTTATATAAAAACATCCGATTTTCCATTGCACATTGCCCAATTACTCCTTGACCTACAGCAAAACTTTCCCTTCCAATTGATGTATAATCTGAATCTGCAAAACTCGCTCTTTTAACAAAAAGGTTCTTTTGATTGTCCTTTTCACGAACATAAAATGCCCCAAATGATGCTTGTGTCATTTTTGCCATTTCTTTAAGAAATGTATCTGCCAATCCCTGGATAGAGGATATACCTTGATATTTTGTCACCACTTCAGCAAGATTAGATTGCAGCCATTCCCGTTTTTCAAAGCTATCCAATAACTCATTCGTTGCTTGTCCAAGTTCTTTTATTTCATCATTTGTTTTTATATCAATTCTTCTTTTAAAATCCCCGCTTGATGCTGCAATACTCTTAATTGCAGTTGTCACTTCTATTATTTTGTTAACAATAGATTTAGATATGACATTGGCGGCAATAATTGCTATGACAGACACAATCACAATAATTCCTATTAAACCAATTGTGATGACAGTATTTCTTTTGTCTAACTGAGCCGCCTTTGCCTCAGTAGCCGCCTTTTCTTCAGAGCGAAAAGCATTAAACTGCTTACGTATCATTTCCATATCTTTATGACCAGTGTCTGTTAGGAAAAATCCTTGAAGACCTTGCTCATCATTTTCTCTTTTTAATTGTATCGTCGGTTCGCCAGCAGTTGTTATCCAATGTTCGATTGTTGTTCTAATTTCTTTTAAATTATTCTGTTGATCTGGATTATCCTTTAATAGTTTCATAAGCTTACTATAATCCAGTTTCCAATTTTCCTCGGCTTTGTTATAGGGTTCTAAATAACTTGAATCTCCTGCTATAATAAAACCACGCTGTCCTGTTTCCATATCCAGCATATATTTTTCTATATTGTTGGTCAGCTCATGAACTTTGGAATCATGGTTAATAATATAATTTCTTTCCTCTTGCAGGGATTTAATTTGACTATTAATAATAATAACCGATGCAAGCAAGCAGCAAATTATAACTACATAGCCAAAGGTAATCTTTGAACGAATTCCTACTTTCCTATTATTCTTCATTATCTTCCTGCCTTCTCGTAATCATTTAATAATTATATTAATAGTATACCAATTGAAATTAAAAAAGAACATTGAACGCTCTATTATGTAGTGTATTTCTGCCATTGTCTCCTATTATCTAAAGGAACTACAGTCCAGTTTCACTTATAATCTCTTAGGTGGAGGTCAAAAGCCCGTTAAATAAGGGTAAACAAGTCCGCACCGAAAAATTTGGAGACTGAGAGCCACATTTTTATAAACGAGGATTTTATCAAATAATCAACCATTTTATCGATTGCGTGCAACATAATAAACAGCCGAACCCATCTATTGGCGACTCGCTTCTCACACATGAAATATGTGAACGTATTATTTTATACATTAATTCAAAAAAGTAAAAAGCAGCTGTTACCTTTTAAGATAACAACTGCTCTTTTTTATACATTTACTTATTTAAAACTAAACATATTAGCTGTTTTTAAAGCTAATTTTACTGCTTTTCTATTCATGGTGCCTTGATGTTTTTTAATTAATTTTTCTTTTTCTGCTAATTTAGTTTGCAAGTTTTTAATTGTTTTTTCTTTGCTGTCTTCTTCTGGATGATATTTTTCCCACCGTGCTATTATCTCTTCCAAACTGCAGCCGCTTATTGGAGAAACAACTGGCTGCAGCTTAGTTTCTGCTATTTTTTTATCCAATGGAACAAAGCTTGGCACAAGTGTATCTTTATAAATATGGTTTAAATTATTTTTATTAAGGAAATTAATAAAGTTATCAAAATTCTCGCCTTGTCTTCTAGCTGGTTTTTGAAAGTCGCTTTTTTCAATCAGCTCAGATAGTGTTGTTTTTTCTGTAATATCATTTGCCCACACATATGTCAGCTGATGATAATCAGCTAATTCACGCATACGGGCGTCTTTTGGTATGATAATGCTTGGCGTTCCAGCAATCGTTGCGGCGATATTACCATGTAATCTAGCCCCAAAACTTAAATCGGCTTGTTTCATTAAATCAAGCCATGCAGGGACATTTAAAGGGTATCGAACTTTATTGTTCATATAAGTTGGATCAGACATTTTCACAGGGTAATTACTGCTCGGTTTTGAAATAGGAGGCGCACCCAAGTATGTAAGCTTTAGCTCTTTCAACCATTGCGGAATAAAATAATGATTAGGAAACTCTTCCATTCCTCTTGTGATAAAATCTAAAACATGTTTAGGAGAGAGTTTTGATGAGTTTACACAAATTGTTGATTCCTTTGTTATATTTGTTTCTCGTATCTTTAATTCCCTTCCAAATGTATACATAGAAGGGCATCCAATTACCGTATGATCAATTCCTTCGCGAAATCCTAATCTAGTTAGATACTGGGAAGTTATTTCTCCGCGCAGACCAATAGTGCCTGATTTCTCTAATACTGCTCGGACGAAATCTTTTACATCTTGATCAAAAGGGAAACCTTCGTCTAATTTTGGTTCAAATGGTGCACGTAATCCTACACCAATAACTACTACAGGAATCTTCAGTTTTTTTATTAATGCCGTATACTTACGCAATGATGGAACAAACTCCTTGCGAAAAGCATCTGCTAACGGAATGATATAGCAATCATATTTTTCATTAATTTCATCCGCATACTTTGGATCATAGTCATAATAATCTGGTGTAATCGTCGTATCCTCTGTCATTAATGTGCGAAAAACGCTGTATTGATAAACAAGATTTCCTACATTGCCCCCAATTGAATTATTTAAAAGAATATGCGGTGCATCAAACTTATCAAATGGTGACATGCCTGCTCGTATTATAATATTTTTCATAAAAAAAATGCTCCTTTCTGAATTCCCATATGCTGTTTTGCTGAGCTGACTTTATAAAAATTTTATGCTTTAGTTTCTAACGCTAGGGAAATGGGTACTTGAGTAATAATAAACTTTACTTTTTTAACAGCCTAGCCAAATTTTTTCGGACCTATACTTTATGTCTTTTTATGCATGTTATTTTTTTAAATAACATGCATAAATTTTTTAGCGAATGGAGAACATAAATCCATCTTTTATTACCCTAGATAAAAAACAATCAAACATCTTTTTCAGTTTTTATAAATAAATGTTAACAATGCTTTCTTAATTTCTTCTTAATAAAACGATATTAATACATGAAAAATCGATTCCCTTCATTTTTATAAAGTGAAACTTTAATCAGGCTTTTACTCAGTAATCTTATCCCCACCTAGATTTCTCGTTTTAATCCCTTAGGTGGGGAACAAAAGCCCGTTAAATAGAGATAAAATAAGGCAGCAGGGACTCGGTCTCTGCTGCTTTATCACTTTCTATCCTGCATTAATGAGCAGTAACCCCAAAAAACTTGCCCATAAAAGGTGAAGATAAAAGAATAAAAACGTTGCCATGTTCTGTAGCAACGTCTTTATGGCCTATATTCTATCTTTCCCTAAGGAACAATTAGCAGTTGAAGGATAAAATCTCCATTAATTAAAGTTTCGCTTTACAAAATAACACTCATTGCAAATAGAATATTTGAACATTGCCGGAAGATCTTTCCCGCAAATTCTACAAGTTTTTTTTCGGCTTTTTATCCCTGACTTTAATGACTCGTGAATTTTATCACTTATTTCTTCTCGTACTCTTTCCCAATAATAGACTTCAGTCCGTTTCTCTAATCTGTAAAGAAATAAAAGGTGAAGCCCAATTGCTTTATAGCCTAATTCCAATTCCTCAAGATTCGTTCCTTTAACATATGGTTCTGGCAGCTCTTGATTTTCCACAATAGCTTCCATATTCCTTTTCCATTGACTTCTTAATGTAGGTTCACTTGTCGAAAATGGAAGTCGTAAAAAGCTAAACAGGTCATATAAAGAGAGTCTCGCTTCTATCATTGTTCCTAAAATACTTTCATACAATAATTTTTCTTCTGATAAAGAAGCTTTTTTTGTTCCTTCAGGACTTTTAAAATGATCCCATAAATAGAAAAACAAGCTGAGTTTATTTGAATATTTTTGAAACCTTTCTAGAACTGCCTGTGTTGGCGCAATAGTAAACCCTTCAATATTTTCATCTTCTTTTTCTAACAGCTGTTTCATTTTTCTTTGGTCACTTGCAAAAGCCACTTTGCCAATATTGTATATTCCTCTACGGCCCGCTCTCCCTGCTATTTGTTTTACTTCTTGAGAGGTAAGCAATCTTCGTCTTATGCCATCAAATTTATCATTTTCCAGAAAAACAATACGTCTAATTGGCAAATTTAGTCCCATTCCAATTGCATCTGTTGATACAATAACCGATGTTTCACCATTAATAAATCGCTCCATTTGCTTCTTCCTAGTTTCTGGAGGCATACTGCCATATATCATGCTCACCTGACGGCCTGTTTTTTGAAGTTCTGCGGCTGTTTCAAGCACCCCTCTTCTGGAAAAACAAACAAGCGCATCCCCTTTTCTAGTATGGTTTAAATGAAAGGCTTGCGCCTCCACTTCTAATGGAATATCTCTTTTATACTCATGCACCTCAACATGAGAATCTCCTAAAAGCTGCAAGATCATGGCTTTAGCATGAAGGCTGCAAATAATATGAACTTCTTTCGCATTTGCTTTTGTAATAGCTCGATACCATGAAAAGCCACGGTCCTTATCGGCAATCATCTGTGCCTCATCTATGACAATTACTTCATAAAAGTCTTTCTCATGAAACATCTCCACTGTACTCGATTGATGCATGGCACCCATCACCGGCTTTTCCTCTTCTCCAGTCTTTAAGGAGCATGGGACCTGTTCTTCATTTAATTTTTCAAAAACTTCTAATGCCAAAAGCCTTAAAGGAGCTAAATATAAACCACTATTTGCTTTCTTCATTCTGGTTAGCGCTTGAAATGTTTTTCCTGTATTTGTTTCCCCTGTATGAAGAATATAATGAATGTTTCTGCTTGCTGGAGGATAATATTCTCTTCCGAAAATATCATCAATCATCCTTGCCTCTTCCTCTTTACGCCGCCTTCTTTCTTCTCTATCCTCAAAAGCCTTCTGCTCTCTTCTAGTGATATCTCTTTCATAGATTTCCCGATGTACTTCCATATCAAATGGAATATCAATTAATTTTAAAAGGTCTTTCAGCTGTTCTTCTAGCAAATCATCTATTAGTTCAAACGTTATATCTGTGAATAAGTCATACCCGACTTCTTGTAAATAAGAATTGGACATATGCTGCTTGTAAACCTGTTTATATTCATCCAGCAAATGAGAAGGCCATTCTTTTTTTAACCAATTAGGCAAAAAGTCTATTAAATAGCCCAGTATTAGGCTTTCGTATGCTTCACTTCGGTCCTCGATAAAATGAAATTTATTATATGGCAATTCCATTTCGTTATATAAATATTCCTCAAATGTTATTTCTTGAGAAGATAAAACAATTCCGTATCTTTCTATTTCAATTGCAAGGTGGCTTCCAACCAAATAACGTATATAAAGATAAATGTCTTCATATTGTTTTCCTACTTGCTTTTCCATATAATATTCAAATTTACTCTCTAATTTTTTCTGCAATTCTCTCTGTTCTACTTGTTCCTTACGCTCAAGATAACCTTCTCTAGCGTTCGTATATATTTGTTTCCAACTGCAAGGTTCATCCGAAATAAATTCATCCAGCCATTGTTGAAAATCATATGGCTTTACTTCTCTAATTTGTGCACGAAATAATTGATTTAGCTTTTTTTTAGGAATTCCGTCTATAGAAATACCCTTCTGCTCCAAATACTTCTTTTTTTCATCGCTAGAAGTATGGCTTGCCGCTGTGTTAATCCATGTATTCAACCATATTTGGCTAATATATTCTTCTCTATCCAAAATATATTGATTATAAGAAGGCATTATATCCTTTTTCTCCAAATAACGATCAACATCTTCTAAAATAAGTTTTTTGGTACGCTCCACTGCCTGTAAATAATAGGGTTTCAGGATATTATTCATGTACTAACTCCTATAAAAAGTAAGATAATATTCATAGTTTCCTTCATCTTACATAATTCATGTATTTTTATTAACAAATATATTCCTTTCCTAGCGACTAGCATTGTCCCACCTTAAAATTACTTTCTTTCCATAAACATCCAGCCACACTCTCTATTTTCATTTATTAAATTATGTATAGATATAAATTATACTCTATAATGTAGACAAATTTCAGTTTGTTCACCTTTCAGACTAAGCGAAAATGTTTGGCTTTTGATATGCAAAACCTTGGGAGAAGAAGAGTTATCGTAAAGAGGGAGCAACCGCACAAGGTGAACAGCAGAGAAAGCGAGCATTTGTCGACAGTTTAAATTATAATATAAAGAAGAACCCCTAAAACTCACAAGATATTTTGGGGTTCTCCACTTATAATGAAATTCTTATAGATTTTTCGATTGAAACGTATCTCCATCTTCTATTTTTCCAGATTGAAATCCTTTATAAAACCAACGTTTTCTTTGTTCTGAGGTTCCATGTGTAAAGCTTTCTGGCACAACATATCCTTTTGCTTTCTTCTGAAGTGTATCATCTCCAACCGCCGTTGCTGCTGTTAATGCTTCCTCTAAGTCTCCCTCTTCAAGCAACTCCATTCCTTGTGCATGATTTGCCCAAACCCCAGCATAATAATCTGCCTGCAGCTCAAAACGGACAAGATATTTATTAAATTCTTCTTCACTTAACTTGGAGCGCAAAGGCATAATTTTATCTGATGTACCAAGAAGTGTCTGTACATGATGACCTACCTCATGAGCAATGACATACGCCATTGCGAAGTCTCCTGGTGCCTGAAATTTATCCTGCAACTCTTGGTAGAAGCTAAGATCAATGTAAAGCTTCTGATCCCCTGGACAATAGAAAGGTCCTACTGCTGAACCAGCTGTCCCGCAAGCTGATTGAACGCTCCCTGTATATAAAACAAGGACAGGCTCTTTATACTGAAGTCCTTCCTTCTGGAATTCTTCTGTCCATACTTTCTCCGTATCTGCAAGAACAACTGAAACAAATTCAGAAAGTTCTTTTTCCTGCTCCGTTTCTTCATAGGAAGTATTGCTGCCTGAATCAGACGAAGGCATATCGTTTAATAGCTCGCCAGGATTTCCTCCCATTAATGTTATGATGATAACAATAACTAATCCAATCCCACCACCAATGATGCCTTTCCCGCCAATACTTTTTCCTCTGCGATCCTCTATATTGGAACTTCTTTGTCTGCCTCGCCATTTCATTGCCATTCCCCCTAAGTTTGCATATCCATTAATAGTATTTGTGTTATACCCAAAAAAGTAAGTTTTTAGACGAGAGAAGAAATTTGTTGACTTAAGCTTACTAAGCTGCCATTTGTACTTAAATAAGAACTTTTCAAACTTTAAAAACCTCTAAATTCTAGTAAATTCATTCAAATAAGAGAAGGAAAAACTTTCTATATAACGAATATATACAGGTGGAAAATTACCAAGGGGGAAATTATGAAAACTATAAAAAAAATAATGATTTTCTGTTTAATTATCGTTGCTTTACCTTTTTACTCACCTCAAGAAAATGCAGAAGCAGCTTCAGCTGTTACTGAAACGACTTTTATCTCTCAAGGAACAATTACAGAGCCCTCCGGCTTTAATGTAAGAAGCAAACCTAGTGCTAGTTCTACTAGATTAGGTGGTGTTTATAAAAATAACACCGTTAATATTGTTGCTAAATCTGGGGATTGGTACAAAATTAAATTTGGAAATGGTTATGGGTATATTATGGCAGTAAAAAGTGGATTGGTACTAATCAAAAAAGATCCTGGGGAAACTCCTTTCACTGCCCAAGGCAGAATTACAGAACCTTCTGGATTCAATGTAAGAAGCAAACCTAATGCTAGTTCCACTAGATTAGGCGGTGTTTATAAAAATAACACCGTTAATATCGTTGCTAAGTCTGGAGATTGGTACAAAATTAAATTTGGAAATGGCTATGGGTATATTATGGCAGTAAAAAACGGCTTAACACTTGTTACCCCTCCTGATCCTAATAAATTAGCCAGTTATAATACATTTCTAAATATCCTCTCTTTCACATTAAAGTGGGAAGGCGGGTACGTTGATAATAAATTAGATCCGGGTGGACGTACAAATAAAGGAATTACCCAAAGAGTTTATACTAATTACCTAAAGGGGAAAAAACTAGCAGATAAAAATGTAAAATACATTACGGATGCTGAAGTTAAAGATATCTATTATTCTAAGTTCTGGACACCTTTAAAATTAAATAGCATGAATGAAAAACTAGCCATGATTATGTTTGACACAGCAGTTAATGTTGGGCCAAATGGGAATAATTCGGGGGCTGGCGGAGCCATCAAATTTCTTCAGCAAGCAATGGGAATAACTGCAGATGGGAGCTGGGGTCCTAAAACAGAAGCTGCTTTTAAGAAACAACCATTAGCTAATCATAATCAACTTGCTAGTAAAGTTATGCAATTAAGAATTGACTTTCGTTATGTGCGAGTAAAACAAAATCCTAGTCAAAAAACATTTCTTGAGGGCTGGCTAAATCGTGATAATGCATTAAAAAAATTTGTTGGAATATAAAGATTATCTTTTAGGCTCCAATAAATACATCTGTGTACTAGAAGAAGCTAATGGAAAATTTCCATTAGCTTCTTCTTATATATTCAAGCTTTCCTCTGCACCCCTGCTTATAATAGTTAGATACACTTTTTCTTGTTTACTTACCTGCTTTTTTAAAGTTAGCGTAATGCTTTTTTGACCTTTACCGACTAGTCTCGATGTATGGATCCTTACTAATAAGATCGCATAAATTTCATTTTTATATAGCCTTTTATATATTATTAAGTCTCTACTTAAAAGTTGAACTGGCTATACTTTTTGTGTCAAAATAGACTTGTAAAGTTATAGGTAATAAAATCCATAAATAGAAAGACTAAACTGGATAATAAGTTTAGAAAAAAGGGTGATTACACTAATTTTCTATCGACCATGCCTATAATTATTAGCCAATCTTAGAAACCGGAGGGAAATAGATAATGAGAAAAATAAGACTTGGAAGCAGTACATTAGAAGTGCCTGTTGTTGCGGTTGGCTGCATGCGCATTAACTCACTAGAAAAAGCAGAAGCAGAACGTTTTGTGCAAACGGCTTTAGAAGAGGGTGCAAACTTTTTTGATCATGCAGACATTTATGGTAGTGGTGAATGTGAGGAAATCTTTGCAGATGCTATTAACATGAATGCAGATATTCGCGAAAAAATCATTTTGCAATCAAAATGCGGCATTCGCAAAGGGATGTTCGATTTTTCAAAAGAATATATTTTAGAATCTGTTGATGGCATATTAAAACGATTAAAAACGGATTACTTAGATACATTGCTTCTTCATCGTCCAGATGCATTAGTGGAGCCGGAAGAAGTAGCAGAGGCTTTTGATATTCTTGCAAGCTCAGGAAAAGTAAAATACTTTGGTGTATCCAATCAAAATCCAATGCAAATTGAATTGCTTAAAAAATATGTAAAGCAGCCATTAGTTGCAAACCAATTACAATTAAGCATTACAAATGCCAATATGATATCTAATGGAATTAATGTAAATATGGAAAATGAATCAGCGATAAACCGTGATGGAAGCATTCTTGATTATTGCCGGTTAAAGGATATCACGATTCAACCCTGGTCTCCTTTCCAATACGGATTTTTTGAAGGGGTATTCCTTGGCAGCGACAAGTTCCCAGAATTAAATCAAAAGATAAATGAAATCGCTAACAAATATAATGTAAGTGATACAACTGTTGCTATCGCTTGGCTATTGCGCCATCCTGCAAACATGCAGCCTGTTATCGGTACAATGAATATTAATCGATTAAAAGAATGCTGCCAGGCAAGCGAAATTACTCTTTCACGAGAGGAATGGTATAGCATTTATCGCACAGCAGGCAATATCTTGCCATAAAGTGAAACTTTAATCAGGCTTTTACTCAGCAATTTTCTACTCACCTAGATTTCTCGTCTCCTTAGGTGGAGGACAAAAGCCCATTAATGCCTGATAAACCTTGCTTAAGATAACCTAAATTGCAAAGGAAGGCAAATTAGTCATTTTGCCTTCCTTTGTATTATATCTTTATAAGTCCAAAAACCACCCATTTTTATTATTCTCAAATATTAATATCCATAAAAAGTTTGAACTATCTACTAGTAAAAAAGCCAGTTAATCTCCTAAGAAGAAAAACCAGCTCAAAATCTATTGCTATCTTATTTTTTTGTAAAAATTACTTTATTTAAACTCGAAATTTCAATTTGATCTCCAGATTTTAATGTTGTCGTTACACTTCTAACCGTATAATCATCTGTTGTACTTGAAAGAATTTCATTTACAAGTAAATTATCTCGTCTGTAAATAATTAGATTTCCTGATCCTTTTGGTGTTGTTATTTTATATCTTCCAGAAGAAATATCTTTTCCGACCGTCCAATATCCAGCGTGCAATGTATTGGATTTAACATGTGAAACACGAGTAAATTGTACACTATTTAATCCTAAAATTTCAATGCTGTCCCCTGACTTAATATCTGTTGTAACAACCGTTACACCAAAGCCATCATCTTCACTTGAAAGAATTTCATTTACAAAATGATCAGTTCCTGAAGCAATAAACAAATTGCCGTTTCCTGAATTTGTTGTAATTTTATAGCGACCTGCTGGAAGATGTTTTCCTGCCTTCCATGTACCTGCGCTTAAACTTTTCGTATAAGGTATATTAATGGTCATACTGCTAGTTTTGCCATTAACAGTTTTAGCTGTAATCTTCGCTGTACCCGCGCCTATAGCTGTTACTTTTCCTTTTTTATCTACTTTTGCCACCTTTGTATTGGAAGACTTCCATGTTACTGTTTTATTTGTTGTATTGCTTGGACTTACTGTTGCTGATAAGGTTAATGTCTTCCCTTTAATTAAGGTAGCCGACTTTTTATTTATTTTTATTGATTTTGCTGTAATTGGTGCTGTAACCGTTATTTTCACCTTTACTTCCTTTGCACCTTTAACGGAAGCAATAATAGTTGTTTTGCCTTTTGTCTTGCCCGTTACTTTTCCTCTGCTGTCTACTGTTGCAATTTTTGTATTGGCAGATCTCCATTTTACAGTTTTATCTGTACTATCAGAAGGAGTTACAGTTGCTGACAGCATCCCTGTTTTTCCTGCTATTATAGATAAACTTTTTTTATTTACTTTTACCGTCTTAGCAGAAACCTTTACTGCTATTTTTTTAGAAACGTTCCTGTTGGCTTTTGCTATTGCTGTAATGGTAGCAGATCCATTTGCTTTTCCTTTAATATTTCCTTTGGCATCTACTGTTGCCACTTTCGTATTGGAACTTTTCCATAGAACGGTTTTATCTGCAGCCTCATTTGGGGTTACAGTTGCCTTTATCTTTACCGTTTGATTATTTGATATATCTAATGAAGTTTTGCTTACCTCTAGTCCAGTTGGCACAATATCGGTGACTGTCAGATTTAAACTTTTTGTTACAGATAGATTGCCTTTTGCTTTTGCTGTAATCTTCGTACTTCCAGCTTTACGTGCTTTAATATTGCCGCTAGCATCCACTGTTGCAATAGTCGGATTGCTGCTTGACCAGCTGACATTTTTATTTGTGGCAGTAGATGGATTAACAGTTGCTGTAACCTTTGCCGTCTTATTTACCATTAAAGATAAACTAGTTTTGCTTAGTGTAATGCTCTCGGGGATAAGAACCTTTTCTTTAAAACTCATCGTTCCCCCTAAAGAAGTAATATAAATTTTATCCCCTTTAGAAAATTTATAAGCAAAAGACTCACTTTCCTGATAAAAATCAAATGCGTCTTTTTCGTTATATTTGCTGTCAAAAATACTAATATATGCTGTATCATACTCATCATATGGCCGGTCAATATGTAAATTATACGTTCCGACTGGAATATCGGCACCAACTTCATAATAGCCTGCTCCTACTTTATTTGCGTCTATTTTTGCTAGTTTTTGTACTGCTAAAGGAGTCGTATCTTCATACAATGATACTTCTATTTCATCTCCATTGTTTAGTCTTGCTGTAAATTGATTAGGACCATATTCTTTATCATCGCTTAGTTCTTCATATAAAGTCTCATTTGTTCCATTTTTGGTTAAATAAATAAGTGCCTCTCCCTTTGAAAGAGTAAATTTCATTAATCCAGCCGAAAGCTCTTTTCCTACCTTATATGTACCTGTGTTTAATGATTGCTTATTGGCAGCTTTCACCTTATTTTCTACTGAAAAAGATAGCAATATCATCAATAAAATTATAGCTTTTAATAGCCTAGTTCTTTTCATCCCTAACCCTTCTTTCTATTTTTTCAACACTCCAATAAGTATATCGTCAGCCAATATCCTAATTGCACTAAAAACAGGATATAATTTACTATATTGTTAAAATTGTGATATATAATACATCTCAGGCTTCTAACATGGCTCAAAAATAATAACAAAAAAATCCATCAGAGATACTAATCTCTAATGGATTACTCTATTTATGCTTTTTAAATAAATAACTATTGCTTACGCTTTTCCTTTTCCAGAATTTCTTTCAAATCATCTTGAACACTTTCTTTTGTTAATGCTACTTTCGAACGGTAAGCGGACCGGACAATAACATGTGATGCAACAGGTGCAGTCAAAAATACAAAGAAAATGCCAAGGAATAATCGGATGCTAAAGATTCCTTCTATAATGAAAAATACAAAGGTGCCTACCAATGTAAACAAAACCCCCATTGTTGCACTTTTTGAAGCGGCATGGGAACGAGTATAAACATCTGGCAATCTAATGAGTCCGACTGCACTAAGAAAACTAAAAATGGTTCCAAGCAATATTAAAAGAACGGCCACTAATTCAATCTGATTGTTTACGTTCAATAACAACACCTCTTTCAATATACCTTGCATATGCGATTGTTCCGATAAATGAAAGGATTCCTATCAATAAAATCACTTCAAAAAATGCAGTATTCCTCAGCAAAACAGAAAAGATGGCCACACCTGAAATTAAATGAATGCCTAAGACATCAAGTGCTTGTATTCTATCAGGAGCAGAAGGACCTTTTATCAATCGATAAATAGTTGCTAGAATCGACAAATTAAGAAGTATTAAAGAACAAAATAATATTCCATTAATCATCCACGTGTCACCTTCTTTATAGCATGCTCGAATTTCTCCTTTGACCGAAAAACAGAATCTCTTGATACAGGAATATCCATTGCGTGTATATAAAATTGCTTACTATTTGGAGATACTTCTACTACTACAGAACCAGGGGTTAAATTTAATAATAAGGCCAATAATGAAACTTCCAATTCCCCTTCCAAATCAGTATCCAGCGTAAATATTCCTGGGGAAATATTCAGTTTAGGCCTCGTAACCTGCTGAATGACAACAATACTCGAAGTAAACAATTCATAAATAAAAACAAAAAACAGTTTAATCACCGCAAATAATGTTACTATATAAAATTTAGTAGGAAGATAACGGCGTAAAAGGAAAAGGACCAACAAGCCAAATAAATAGCCACTAAAGAAAGTTAAAACACCCCAATTATCTTGAAGGAACATCCATACTACACCAATTAATAAATTAATTAAAACTTGCATGGGCATCGATACCACCCCTTTCCATCATTATTAAACATTGAATTTTATCCTTATAAAGAAAAGAATTTTAATAGTTTTTAATGGCTGCCCAATACTGCGTCAATATATATTTTAGGATTCATCAAGCCTTCAATTGCAATATCTACAAATTCATGGATTCCTTCCGTGCCTAGCCCTAAAGCGATAGTCAAAAAGGTAAGAATGCCAATCGGCAGCAATAGCCCCTTTGTCGTTCCTTTCTCTTTTTCCAAAGTTAAATCTGTATATCCCCAAAAAACTTTCATAAACACTTTCATAATAGAAAACAGCACCATAAGACTAGTTATCAACCCTATTCCACCTAGCCAAAAGTAACCAGCACCAAATGTTCCTTCTATAATGAATATCTTCCCAATAAATCCACTTAAAGGAGGAATACCCGATAAAGATAATGCAGCAATAAAGAACATCCATCCAAATTGAGGATGCAGCCTAATTAGTCCGCTTATTTCATTTAATTTACTTGTTCCTGTCAGATGAATAATCGTTCCACCTAAAAGAAAAATAAGCGCTTTTACAATCATATCGTGAATTAAATAATATAAAGCACCTGTCATCCCAACTGTACTAAACGAAGCAACTCCTGCCAGAATAAGCCCTACTCCTACCACTACGTTATACGTCATAATCCTTTGTATGTCATTGTAAGCAACAGCACCAATTGCCCCTAGAATCATTGTTGCAGCTGCCAAAATCCCAATAAATAAATGTGTATTTTCTGGGTTATGATAGAAAACCAGCGTAAAAATCCTCATAATAGCGTAAATTCCGACCTTCGTTAATAGCGCAGCAAATATTGCTGCAATAGCAGGGGGAGGTGCACTATAAGACCCAGGAAGCCAATAAAATAAAAATAATCCTGCTTTTAAGCTGAATACAATTAAAAATAATATTGCTACCGTAGTCATCAATCCATCTTGTCCTACGCTTGCTATCAGAACAGATAAATGGGCAAAATTCAAAGTTCCCACCATTGCATAAAGATACGCTATTGCTACAAGAAAAAGAAACGAGGATATAATATTTATTAAAATATACTTAATTGATTCTCTTAATTGAACTCTGGTACCTCCTAATGCAATCAGCACATAGGAAGCAACAAGCATTACTTCAAAACAAACAAATAAGTTAAAGATATCCCCTGTAAGGAATGATCCATTCACTCCTGTAATAAGAAAAAGAAATAAAGGATAAAAATAGTGCAGTTCTCTTTCCTTGCCAATAGAATGAAAGGCATAGAGCAAACAACATAAAGAAACAATGCTTGTTACTAGGATAAGAAGCATCGAAAGCATATCCCCAACCATGCTTACCCCAAAAGGAGCTTCCCATCCGCCCAACTGAAGTGTTTGAATCCCTTTTGTTTTTATTTGCATCATCAAGACAAAAGATACAGCACCAACTGCAATAGTTGAAACCATGCTGAGAACCCTATGCAGCATGATGTTTTTTCTGAAAATCACCATCACCATACCCAGCAATATAGGGATAATGATTGGCAGTATAATTAAATTATTCATTTTCATTACCTCTCAGTTGCTCTGTATTATCCGTACCCAACACTTTATAGGCACGGTAACTCAGCACTAAAAAAAGCGCCGTTGTTGCAAAATTTATAACAATTGCTGTTAGTAAAAGAGCTTGCGGCAAGGAATCCGCATAGGAAAGATCTTTTATCCCAAGCAAAGGAGGACCACCTTTTTTTAAGCCTCCCATTGTAATAATAAGCAAGTTAACACCATGGCCGAGTATGGAAGTTCCTAAAATAATCCGCAGTAATGTTTTTGTCAAAATCAGATAAATACCAATGGCAAATAGCACACCAACAAGAATAGACATCATTGTTTCCATTATCGATCATCACCTATACTCATAATAATCGTTATAGCCGTTCCAATAACCGCTAACGCTACCCCTATATCAAAAATAACAGCTGTTGCAAGCTCCGTTTTACCGAATATAGGGAGATTAAAATAATTAAATGCCTGTGTTAAAAATGGTTGATTTAAAACCATTCCACCTACCCCTGTCAAAACAGCAATTAATACACCAACAGCGGCAAGTACTTTAAAATCAACAGGGATATTTTTGCGGACTGATTCAATATCAAATGTTAGGAATAAAAGGATTAAAGCGGAAGCAAAGGTAAGTCCTCCAATAAATCCGCCGCCAGGGTAATGATGGCCTGAAACAAACAGGTTAATGGCAAAAGTAAAAATAATGACGACCGCTACTTTTGTCACACTTCTTATCAGCAAATCATTCGGCTCCTTCATTCTTATCCCTCCCAGCTATCTTTAATTTTATTAATGTATATACCCCTAAACCTGCAATGCTCAGCACAAGGATTTCTAACATTGTATCAATCCCTCTAAAATCAACGAGAATGGCATTGACGATATTTTGAGCACCAGCCAGCTTATACGAATTTTCATAAAAACTAGAAATAGAGTAAAACATACGAGTTCCATTAGCTGAAAGCGCAATAAATGTTATTACTGTACCAACCCCAATCGAGATGACAGCATTAACTAGCTTAAACGGTATGTGACTAACTTCCTTCTTTAATGCAGGCAAGTGATAGAAGCATAATAAAAATAATGCAGTTGTCACTGTTTCTACAACCAATTGTGTCAGCGCTAAATCAGGGGCCCTAAATAATACAAAGAAAAAGGAAACTAAAAATCCTAATGCTCCAACAGCAACAATTGCAGTCAATCTAGTTTTTGAAAATAATACTGCAAAGGCAGAAATAACTACTGCTGTGACAATACCAATATCATATATACTGATAGGCGAATCTCGGGACGTGTCGATTGTAAATCCGCCAAACATCCATAAAGATCCTCCCACTACAAGAATAATAAAAGAAAAAATATATACTAAATAATGACGAATAGATCCTGTCATATAAAAATCTGTTATTTTCTTAGAATTATTCTCCATATAGTCCAAACCAAAATTATATAAATTATTTAAAGTCATGGCTTGTGGGTATAATCGATACACCCGGTACCATTTCTTTAAATACACATACAACAGTGTTCCAAGAACCGCTACGCCTATCGTCATAAATAATTCTGCATTCCACCCATGCCATGCACTTATTTCTTTTACTTTGATTGTATCGGCAAGGGTTGGTAATACTGCGGCAAATGCCGGCTTGAGCAAATATTTTGCAACCGTGTTTGGAAAAAAGAAAAAGATAATGACAAGTGAACCTAATATAATAGGAGATATTAACAGCCCAATAGATCCCTCGTGTATATTCTTATCGAGTTTTTCCTGCTTGTTCTTCCCTCTAAATGTTTTAAATACAAGAATCATACAGTACACAAATGTAAATACACTAGCTATCCACGCTATAATCGGAATTACTATACCGATATTTTGCATGCTGAATATATTCATAGCAGCAGCATTTTTTACTGCCGTAAAAAACATTTCCTTACTTAAAAACCCATTAAACGGCGGAAGCCCTGCCATAGAGAAGCTTCCAATTACAGTAAGCGTAAAAGAAACAGGCATAATACTCATCAAACCGCCTAGTCTCCTAATATCACGAGTTCCTGTCTCATGGTCAATAATTCCTACCACCATAAATAGGCATCCTTTAAATGTAGAATGATTCACTAGGTGGAAGATAGCTGCAAATATTGCTGCGGCATAAAGGGAGGTTTCGGCACTACTATTTCCATAATACATAGAAGCAGACCCTAATCCAAAAAGACTCATGATTAACCCTAATTGACTAATTGTAGAGTAGGCTAATAATGCCTTTAAATCTGTTTGTTTTACAGCATTTAATGATCCATACAACAACGTGACAATTCCTATGCCTGACACAAGCCAAAACCATTCATACGTTCCCCCAAAAACAGGTGTTAGTCGTGCAACTAAATAGATGCCTGCCTTGACCATTGTTGCAGAGTGCAAATAAGCACTAATAGGAGTAGGTGCTTCCATCGCATCAGGAAGCCAGATACTAAATGGAAACTGTGCTGACTTGGTAAACGCACCAATCAATACCAACACCATAGCGGGGATAAACAAAGCATCTGTATGGATGTTCTCTACAACTTCAAATATTCCTCGAATGCTATTCGTATCGGTGATCATAGAAAGCATAATAAATCCTGCAAGCATCGAAAGGCCGCCAAATACGGTAATTAACATAGATTTTTGCGCGCCGTAACGAGATCTTTCCCGCGTATACCAGTACGATATTAATAAAAAGGAGGACACACTTGTAATTTCCCAAAAAACATATAGAACAAAAATATTATCTGAGAAGACAAGTCCAAGCATCGCACCCATAAATAGAAGCAAGTAAACATAAAAATTGTGCAGTGCTTCACGATTTTTTGAAAGGTAATAAATCGAATATATAATTACTAACGTACCAATCCCAACAATTAATAAACCAAACAAAAGACTTAATCCATCTACATATGCAGTAAAGTTAATATCGTATGAAGGCAGCCAGCGAGCTACCGCATACAATGTATGTCCTTTCGATATTTTGGGGATTAATGTAAAAAGGTAAATAAAAATGATGAACGGTACAAGCAGAACAAACCAGCCTGTGTGTATGCGCGGCGTAAACTTTTTATATATAAAAGGCACAATGATGGCAAAGAGAAATGGGAATAATATAATCATGTGCAGCCAAGACATAAAATCTCCCTCCTTATAATTGTTTTAAAAACATTTTTCTATAAATAAAATCAGCTTATATCTTTAATATTGATTAAATTGGAAAATTTATTAAATTGATTGACTGATTTTGTAGCATACGTTATAGTCATACATAGTTTATTAATAGTGGTGTAAAAATTCACATCGATTTTGAGGTGAAAAACAATGGAAAAAGGAAAAGAACATATGGACGAAAGTATTCTCGTCTGCGTTTATTATGGTCCAAATGGTGAACGTCTCATACAAAGAGGCTGTAAAATCGCAAAAATGCTTAATTGTCCACTTTATATACTAACTGTCGACCCAAAGCCCCTTGATGATTTGGATGCTGAAAAGTCAGGTTATATTGAAAGATGGAAAGAGTTAGCAGATAAACATAATTCTAATACCTTTATTATTCGAGATAATGAAAAAAAACCAATTTCTAAAGTAATTGCTGAGGTTGCGAGAGAAAAAAATATTACACAAATTATTTTAGGCCAAACAGCTCAAAGTCGTTGGGAACAAATTGCAAAAGGCTCTATCATTAACTCTTTATTACGTGAAATTCCTTTTGTTGATCTTCACATCATTTCTGTTGCCCGTTATCTAAAAAATCCAGAAGGCCATTTTGAAAAAGGCATTCGCGCCTATCTTATAAAAGAACACGAAAATTATCGTCTAATCTTTAATCATACAAAATCTGTAGAATTTGAAGGCATATTCTTTAAAGAATGTGGGACAGACTTTAATAACGGCATTTTTAAATTTATGAAAGACAAGGAAACATTACAAGTTGAAGTGCATGAGGATATAGTCAAGGAATTAACAAATGTTGAGATTGATACAACTTTAGACTCTAATGATGATTATTTATAATAATGATTTCTCCACCTAATGACGGGTGGAGTTTTTTTATAATCAAAAGCTAATTAACTCGCTTATAGATTTACATCCACCTTCACCAAACGCTTCTCTTCCTTATTTATTCCTATATATCTTAACGTTTCAGAGGGCGAGTGATGATGATAGGTCTCCATTAAAATAGAAATAGCAATTCCTTTTCTATAAGCATGATAGCCAAACGTTTTTCTCAATGTATGCATGCCAATTTTCCCTGGAATTCCAACTTCCTTTGCCGCATTATGAATAATTCGATACGCCTGCTGACGAGTAATCGCTTGATCATTTTTCTTTGATTTAAAAAGAAAATCTTCCTCTTTAAAATCATGGTCTTTTAAATATTCTTCCAATTCTATATAGATCCGGTTATTTATATAGTAAGCTTTTTGATCATTAGAATCCTGCAAATATAAAAATTCCTTTATTCCATCCTGATCTCGTATATCACCAACTTTTAGCGAAAGTAAATCACTGACTCTTATTCCCGTATTAATGCCAAAAACAAACAGTAATAAGTCTCTTTGTGATTGTTTTTTTAGGACCTCTTTAATTGCATTAATACTTTCAATATCTTTTATAGGGTCGACATATTCCATCGATTATCCTCCTAGATAAGTTACATAACTTAATGTTAACAATAAATAAGTAACATTACAAACAGAAAACATTAAGAAAACATTAAAATTTTCATCATATTATTATTTATATTATGTACTTTATTTGATAAATTAATGAAATATTGGCCATAGAACAGGCTGGCATTTGTTATTTAATGATAATTTTTAACATTAAAATTAAAACAGAATTTCCTTATGTTACATAATAAAAAACCGCCCCTGTTTAAAGGACGGAATCTTTTATGATGGAGTTATTAAGTGCCGCAATAAGTTCTATATGGCGCAGTTTCCTTAGAAGGTTGAGCATACTCTATCTGCTTATCCGTATGTTCGTATGGTTTGGATAGTGCGTCCAGCAATCGTTTCATTATGCTATAGTCGCCCTGCTCCACCGCAGCTTCTAACGCTTCTTCTACTCGGTGATTCCGTGGAATTACAGCAGGATTGTTGTTTTTCATCAACTGAGTTCTCTCCTCCTTTGACTCTTTTTGTCTACCAAGCCTTTCCTGCCAAAGCTTATGCCATTGAGTAAATTCTAGACTTTTAAACATAGGTGTATCTTCCTGTTCAGCAAAAGTCAGTGCAACAAAAACATTTGTATAGTCTGCACGATATTTTTCCATTATTTTAAGAAGGTTGCTGATGAGCTCCTCATCTTCTGTTTCTGCATTAAATAAACCTAGTTTTCTTCTCATCCCATTAAGCCAATTAGCATAGTATATTGGACCATATGCAGATATTTCAGTCTGCGCTAGTTCAAGTGCTTTTTTTTCATCATCAGCCAATAATGACAAGAGGCTCTCTGCAAAGCGAGCAAGATTCCAGCCGCCTATCGATGGCTGATTACTATAGCTATAGCGTCCTTCTCTATCTATTGAACTGAATACTGTTTCTGGATCATAAACATCCATAAAGGCGCAAGGGCCATAGTCAATGGTTTCTCCGCTTATTGTCATATTATCAGTATTCATTACCCCATGAATAAAACCAACCAGCTGCCATTTCGCAATAAGCGATGCCTGTTGTTTAATAACTTCCTGAAGCAAACAAAGGTAAGGATTCTCTTTTGTTTTTAATTCAGGATAATGCCTTGTTATTGTATAATCAGCCAAACTGCGAATTTCATCCACTGTCCCCCAGTTTGCCGCATACTGAAAGGTCCCGACCCGCAAATGACTAGAAGCTACACGAGTCAAAATGGCACCCGGAAGTTCTTTTTCACGAATAATTGACTCTCCAGTTGTTACTACGGCTAAGCTGCGAGTTGTCGGAATACCAAGGGCATACATCGCTTCACTAATAATATATTCCCTAAGCATCGGTCCAAGTGATGCTCGACCATCGCCGCCTCGAGAATAGGGAGTTCTTCCTGGTCCTTTCAACTGAACATCAATCCGCTTACCTTTTGGTGTAATCTGTTCCCCTAAAAGGATTGCTCGACCGTCACCCAACCGATTAAAATAGCCAAATTGATGCCCCGCATAAGCTTGTGCAAGAGGAGCAGCCCCTTTTGGAGTTTTATTCCCCGCAAATATTGCCGCACCCTCCTCACTTTGCAGCTGTTCTCTATCCAATCCAATGGATGCTGCTAATTGATCATTAAATATAACCAGTTTTGGTTCGCTCACAGGAGTTGGCAGTATGTTCGAAAAAAATAATGGGGGAAGTTCTGCGTAGCTATTCTCTAAATTCCATCCTTTTTTTTCACTTGTCGTCATATTGTCTCCTTATCCTTTTTGTTCTTTAAAATGAACGTTTTTTTAAATACGTTTCCTTTTTAATATCTGCTTCTTAAATTTTTATTATACCGTTTCTCGAGAGACTAAACGTTAAAAAACACTTCTAGAGCAAAAGGGGAAAAATAATTTAAACGTGAATAGTAGATATAAAAATTAGAAATACCAACAGCGTGTATCATAGAACATAAACAATATGGGAATAAAAAAGGCTTTAGTTTTATACTATAGAGCCAAAGCCTTTTCTATTTTTGAGGAAATTTCACTTTATATCCTAAATGGAAGGATTTCTAATAATTTAGTGGTTTATCTATTCCTAGCATTATTCATATTTGACGCGATGATCATACACTTTCCATTTAGATCCATCTTTTTGGAAGTAAATAGTGGTTGTCTTATTTCCATCCATTTCATTTAAATGGTATTGAGAGACAAGCAAATATTCCTGGCCATTCTTTTTATAACTAGAAATGACAGGCTTCTTTGGTTCGTATTTTAAATCCCAATCAATTGGATAGAGGGCCAATCCCCAAATTTCCGTTTCCATGATATGATATAATTGTGTTCCATTTTTATTCTTTCCTGCTTTTCTAAACTGCTGTTTTATATATTTGTCTATATATGATTTTTTAAACTTAGAAGCCATTATAGAATTGATTTGTACCTTTGTATAATTCTTCTCCCATGTAATTCTTTGTGTTTTATCCGCTTCTTGCACAAGCTTCCTTGCATTACTGACAGACATACTGCTATAAATTTTTAAATAATCATCTGATACATATCCATTCTTATTCTTGTACTTAATTTGAATCCAGCCATTTTTGGAACTATAAACAGAGACAATTGTATTATCCTTTAATGTTTCAACTATCTTATATTTTGTTCCTGGCCCGCTTCGCATGTTTAGAACACCACTTTTTATATCGACTTCTCCTTTTTTTGCAGCAGCTTCAGCTTTTACCTCGCTGAAGGGAATAAATATCCCTAACACTAAAAAAAATGATAATAATCCCTTTAGAAGTTTACTTTTCATTAAATCTTCCCCCAGTCTTTTTTCCTTTCTAATTTTTTGTAAAAAAGCCTAATAGATGTAATTTAATGGTATACCCTCCTTAAATGAACAATCAATTAGTATCATTAGTTAAATATCTTGCAAATCCGACATAGGCTTCTTTTTATTGTCGAAAGAAAGATGTACATGAATAGAATTTCTGTTTCAGCCCTAAACTATATTTTAGTTCCATGAACATTACATATATCAAAAATACTAGTTAATTGAGAAAGGCATATAGTAATTGAAAATCAAGCTTTCACAATCAAAATTCGTTTCAATCTCTTTTACGATTGCCAAGTTTTCAATGGGGAAAACAATTACTGAATTTCATTTACAATGTCTAATAAAATAATTTACAAAAAGTTGAGTGTTATTTCTTGACAAAATAATAAGGTTTATATAATAATAAATTTGAAATTAGAATTATTATTGGTTAATTAGAGTTTTGACTAATATGCCAAAACTCTCTATTTATAAATTTCAAAACATACTTAGGAGGAATTAATTATGTCTCTAATTGGAAAAGAAGTACAACCATTCAAAGCATCAGCTTACCGCAACGGTGAATTTATTGACGTTACAGAAGAAAGCTTAAAAGGACAATGGAGCATTTTCTGCTTCTATCCAGCAGATTTTACATTTGTTTGCCCTACAGAACTTGAGGATCTTCAAAACCAATATGCAGCTCTTAAAGAACTTGGAGTAGAGGTATATTCTGTTTCAACAGATACTCATTTTACACATAAAGCATGGCATGATCACTCAGAAGCTATTGGCAAAATCGAATATATTATGATTGGTGACCCTTCACAAAAAATCTCTCGCAACTTTGATGTACTAGACGAAGAAGAAGGTCTTGCTGATCGTGGTACATTCATTATTGATCCAGATGGCGTTATTCAAACAGTTGAAATCAATGCTGGCGGTATCGGCCGTGACGCAAGCACTCTTGTTAATAAAGTTAAAGCAGCACAATATGTTCGCAACAATCCAGGGGAAGTTTGTCCAGCAAAATGGCAAGAAGGTTCTGCAACACTTAAACCTAGCCTAGATCTTGTAGGAAAAATTTAAGGAGCGCGATAAATGCTACTGGATACAGAGATAAAAGCACAATTAAACCAATATCTTCAACTAATGGAAGGCGATACAGTACTTAAGGTGAGCGCAGGTTCCGACGAGGTTTCTCGTGACATGCAGGCTCTAGTAGATGAATTAGCCACTATGTCCTCCAAAATTAAAGTGGAGAATACACAGCTGCAAAGAACACCAAGCTTTAGTGTAAATCGCATTGGCGAAGACACTGGTGTAACATTTGCTGGTATTCCTCTTGGACATGAATTCACTTCATTAGTATTGGCTCTGCTGCAAGTAAGCGGCAGACCTCCGAAGGTTGATCAAAAAGTAATTGATCAAATCAAAAATATTAAGGGCGATTATCATTTTGAATCCTACATTAGTTTAAGTTGCCACAACTGTCCTGATGTTGTACAAGCATTAAATTTAATGAGCATTCTTAGCCCTGGCATTACACATACCATGATTGATGGTGCAGCTTTTAAAGAAGAAGTAGAAAGCAAAAATATCATGGCAGTACCAACAGTATTCCTAAACGGAGAATCATTTGGAAGCGGCCGCATGTCAGTAGAGGAAATCCTTGCTAAGATAGGCAATGCTCCAGACGCATCGGAATTTTCTGATAAAGATCCATTCGATGTGCTTGTTGTCGGCGGCGGACCTGCTGGTGCAAGTGCAGCTATCTACGCAGCGCGTAAAGGTATTCGTACAGGAATTGTAGCTGAACGTTTTGGCGGTCAAATCATGGATACTATGAGCATTGAGAACTTTATCAGTATGAAATATACAGAAGGTCCTAAACTCGCAGCAAGTCTTGAAGAACATGTGAAAGAATATGATATTGATGTAATGAATTTACAGCGTGCCAAACGCCTAGAAAAGAAAGATCTTATCGAGATTGAACTAGAAAACGGTGCTGTTCTGAAGAGTAAAGCTGTAATCCTTTCAACAGGTGCTCGCTGGCGCAATGTTGGCGTACCTGGTGAAGCAGAATTCAAAAATAAAGGGGTTGCCTACTGCCCACATTGCGATGGTCCATTATTTGCTGGAAAACGCGTAGCTGTTATTGGCGGCGGTAATTCGGGTGTTGAAGCAGCAATTGATTTAGCTGGCATTGTGAAACATGTAACGGTTCTTGAGTTTTCATCAGAACTGAAAGCTGATTCTGTATTGCAAGAGCGTCTTCATAGTCTGCCAAATGTAACAGTTCTTAAAAATGCTCAAACAAAAGAAATTACTGGAACCGATAAGGTAAACGGTATTTCCTATATGGATCGTGAGACAGAGGAAATAAAACATATTGAACTAGAAGGTGTGTTTGTTCAGATTGGTCTTGTACCGAATACTGATTGGTTAGGCGACACAGTTGAACGAACTAGAATGGGTGAGATTGTAGTAAATAACCACGGTGCAACAAATGTACCTGGAGTGTTTGCTGCAGGAGACTGTACAAATAGTCCATATAAACAGATTATTATTTCAATGGGATCAGGCGCCAATGCATCTTTAGGTGCTTTCGATTATCTAATTAGAAATTAAATAATGATTGGAACAAAAAAAGAAAGCCGCTTTTAATAAAGCGGCTTTCAGACTGTAGACTGCTTGATTCCTAACCTTTATACACCAATTCCTTTTCATAATCCTTTACATGAAATAAATGTAATCGATTCTTTCCTGTTCGTTTCACTTTATATAATGCTTCATCAGCTAAATTAAGTTTTTTACCTATATTTTACTATACCAGCTACTCTATTATTAAGGCCGTTCTCGTAAACTTTGTTGTTTTTAACAGAAAAAAATAGAAGGAATAGTTTTTAGGAAATGTAATACACGTAGACTCCCGTGGAATGCTCGCTCACGGAAAGCGAAGTGTATTACGTCTGCGTGTTTAAAAGTAACAATCTTTTAGAAAACAGCCATTATTAAAAATAACCTCTTTTCCTTCTCCTATTTTATAACTCTTAACAAGAAGCTGTTATACAACACATTTCTCCTACTAATTATTAATTTTTTACTAATAAAAAAAGATACAGTTTTTCTGTACCTTTCCTTACTTCTTAATAATAATATAAGCCTGTTTTGGATGGTTTGGCTGATTAGGATATTTGAGCCTGATTTTCCTTTTATCTAATAACTTGGCCAAATAATTATTTCTTAATCCATCAGGAGTTCTTGCTAATAAGTGCGCTAATTCTCTTAACATGAGAGGCTTCTGACTACAAAGATTTACTATAATATCCTCCATCACACTTGGAGACAATCGTTTTTTCCTTCTAGCAAGCTCTGATATTTCCCATAATTTTTTATCCATTTCTTCTGAGGAAGATTCGTTTATCTCCTCTTCTAGAAGATCCTTTGTTGAATGACTCGCTACTATATCTACCTTTTCATGAACATCACTCTCGTCTTCACTATTATAGGAGTTCGCCATGTCGTCAAAAGGTGACATTGTACTATCATCTAACTCATTTTCACTATTACAGGAGTTCAACTTTTTATTATAGGAGTTGAATCCACTATTAAAGGAGTTGTGTTCGTTATTATAGGAGTCTGACTCTTTACTATAGGAGCTATTGTCGCTACTAAAGGAGTTAACCATGTTATTATAGGAGTCTAATTCACTACTAAAGGAGTTGTGTTCGTTATTATAGGAGTTGCCTTTGTCGTCAAAATTCAACATTATTAGCTCCTCTTCACTAGAAAATAAAAAAAGATTATTTTCCTTTTCTCTTGTTTCTTCTTCGCTGATTCCCTTTTGCTTTACATGCAGCCTAAGAATAGTACGCTCGAGCCCTGACTCTTTTATAAAATCAAAAGAGCCGTCCCCACCATAACGTTCCCATAATCCTTTAGTACTTTTTAAGCTAGAACCTGTTCTTTTACAAAGACCAATTAAAATGAACATTTTAAAAAGGTTAGGGTTACGTAGATTACTTACATTGCCTTCTAATGCTTGCTCTAAAGGTATACGCAGAAGGCCTGGATTGGAAAATTGAAATAAATCTGGTTTTTTTTCAATCACAACGCCGCCTTCTCCATAATAATCAGCATGAACTAATGCATTGATTAATGGTTCCTGCAGGCAAAATAGAGCGCTTGTTTCCTCAGCGGGGGTAAAATAAGCATTCTGATACAAATTATTAAAATTAGCCTTTAACTCTACATGAGCTTTGAAATAAAAATCAAATACATTCCCTGACCAAGTTCCATCCTGTGAAGTAAAACGTTTGGACCAGTTATCCGCTATCTTTTCTCCTAAGATTTCTCTATATTCAAGAAAAAATTGCGGCAATACCTCCGTAATAATCCTTTCTTCACTAAACATCAATAAACCAGCAAGAGTTAAACCTTCCTGATTGGTGTTTCTTACCTTTCCCCATGCACCAATTTTATATAAAAACTCTTTTATTTCTAATCCATTCCAAGGATGATTAGGATTAATTGATGAAAATTCCCCTCGATATTTTTTAATAGAATCGAAATTCAGTTCATTGATCCCATAATATTCTAAGATTACATTATCTTGTGGAACAGATGAATAATCAGGTGGATGATGTATATTCACGTTCAATCGCCCCTCTTATACTCGATTTATATCTATCTTTTAATTATTCTTATTCTACCATCTTTTGTTTAGTTCTTCTCTCCTTTATAAGATAAGTAATATTTTCCATTATAAGAAACTTTAAAACAGCTCATTAAAAATAGTATGAAATATTTTTTTAATATATAAATATAATTTCCCTTCCTATACTCTTATTGTATTTTTATTCATAAAAAATACATATTTATATCTTCGTTATTTCAGCTACATACAATTACGAGATCTTTTCCAAACTGCAGAAAAACTACAGAAGGATAAAATTAAAAGGCCAGATAATAAAATTTTGATATTCACTTTCTTTTTATATATTTTTATCTAGTTATGTATCCCTCATTTATAAAAACGCATAATAAAATAGCATCTATTGATAATAGTATAATTTATATTCTACAAAACAAATTATATGATAGAGAATCCATCTAATGTCTTCTGGATATGGACAATCATTACTTCTTCCAAATTAAGATCCTTCGAAAAAGAGTCTTCCTATAAATAGAGAATATTGCTTAATTATTTTTAAACAGAACTATTTTCTTACTTATTAAAATAGTCCTCTATAATATATTTATAATCTGAAAATACTATATTAGTTTCATAGTTCATAATCTATATCACGATACATAGAAATGTATAATTTGCTCGAGCTCTTCCAAATACAGTTTAGCCATTCTGCTCAGTTGTGTTTTTTTATGTACTACCCAGCCAACTGTAATAATTTCTCCTTCTTCAAGTGGAACAGATACAATATTAGGGCCATTTAAATCTGCACTTACAATACCAGTGGAGATGGTATACCCATTCAATCCAATTAATAAATTAAAAAGGGTTGCCCGGTCACTGACTTGAATGCTTTTTTTACTAGGAATCGTGCTAAAAATCTCTTCCGAATAATAAAACGAATTAAACTCTCCTTGTTCAAAATTAAGCCGGGGATATTCTTCTAAATCTTCTAAAGTAACAGATGACTTATTTGCAAGTGGATTCTGAGAACTTACAAAGATATGAGGCGCTGCTTTAAAAAGTACGTGAAAATCTAACCCTTCCTCCTTTAGCAGCTGCATCATTACTTTTTCATTAAAAGAGCTAACATACAAAATACCGATTTCACTACGTAAATTCTTGACGTCTTCAATAATTTCATAGGTTCTAGTTTCCCTCATCGTAAATTGATATTTATCTCCCCCATGCTTTTTTATCATTTCTACAAATGCATTTACAGCAAATGCATAATGCTGTGTAGAAATGGAAAATAATTGCTGAGAGGGAACAGTATCAAAATACCTCCGCTCTAATAGTTCAACTTGTTCTACTACCTGCCTAGCATATCCAAGAAACTCAGCCCCGTCTGGTGAAAGGGTAATGCCAGTGGATGTACGAGTAAAAATAGTAATGCCTATTTCTTTTTCAAGTTCTTTTATTGCCTTTGATAAACTAGGTTGTGATATATATAATCTGCGTGCAGCCTCATTAATAGAGCCACACATGACAACTTCAATAACATATCTTAATTGATGCAATTTCATCTTTAATCCCTCATTTTTTTAAAAATATTCTCATTATATTATAAAAATTTTATTCCGCTATTCTAACCTTATCCCAAATAAACACAAATGAATAGAGAACGGTTAAACTTTTGAAAATCTTCCTTTGCTTTTTAAGACTTTTTACATAATAGGTAACAATACAAGTAGAACTATGCTTCTAATAAAGTAAGACTTCAATGAAGCTTTTACTCAGCAATTTTCTACCCGTCTAGATGTCTCATTCTCTCTTATCATCCCTTAGGTGATGGTCAAAAGCCCGTTAATGCATGGTAAGGATAGAATAGTAGAAAATCAAATGTCCACTAGAATATAAAAGTAATTAGTCGTTATAGCTTTTAGTTATAACGACTAATTACTTTTATCAGTTACACTATAGCCCTTTAATCATGTTAGGATACAAACATCCGAGTTAGAAAAAGAAAAGAGGAAATTTTATGAAAACACTAAATACATCCAACAACAATGCGACTATTTTTCGTGCTGATCAAGTTGGTAGTTTATTGCGATCAGATGCAATAAAAAAAGCCCGCTTACAGAACACTAATGGAGAAATTTCCTTAGAACAATTACGCAAAATCGAAGATAAAGAAATTGCAAGAATTGTACAAAAACAAAAAGAAGTAGGTCTTCAGGCTATTACCGACGGAGAATTTCGCAGAGCTTGGTGGCATTTTGACTTCTTAGAAAAATTGGTTGGAGTTAATGGTTTTTGGGAAGGAAATGGTATCCAATTTCATCAAAAACAAACAAAATCTCGTGCGATTAAAGTAACCAGCAAATTAGACTTTGAAAATCATCCTATGTTAGAAGATTATAAGTATCTTCATCAAGCAGCTGGGGACCATACAGCAAAATTTACAATTCCGAGTCCAAGTATGCTGCACTTTCGTGGAGAGATTGATAAATCCATTTATCCAGATGAGGAAGAATTCTTTGATGATTTAGCCAAAACATATAAAAAAGGCTTGCAAGCTTTTTATGATGCTGGTTGCCGCTACCTGCAGCTTGATGATACATCATGGGCTTATTTATGTTCAAAAGAGCAAAAAGAACAGCTTCGTGCAAAAGGATTGAATCCTGATTATTTAATTAAAATGTATCTGGATACGTTAAATAAAGCAGTAGCGGATCGACCAGATGATTTAAAAATAACGATGCATATTTGTCGTGGAAATTTCCGTTCCACATGGATTTCCTCTGGTGGATATGAACCGGTGGCAGAACAATTATTTGGCCATTTAAATATCGATGGTTTCTTCTTAGAATATGACAATGACCGTTCAGGCGGGTTTGAGCCACTTCGTTTTGTAAATAAATCTGATTTAAATATTGTTTTAGGCTTAATTACTTCCAAATTTGGTGAATTAGAGAGTAAAGATACCATTATAAAACGAATTGAAGAAGCATCACAATTTGTTGATTTAAACCAGCTATGCTTGAGTCCTCAATGTGGGTTTGCATCTACGGAAGAAGGCAACTTATTAACTGAGGAACAACAATGGTCAAAACTTCAACATGTCGTGGACATCTCCAAAGAAGTTTGGAAATAAACGAATTTTTGAGAAAAAGAAAAAAGAAAAAAAAGGAGGAATAATATGCGTGTTATTCAGACTTCTCAGGTAATTGCTGAAAGTAAGTTTAATAAATTTCATTTATTGGTTTTTCTTTGGTGTTTTTATGCCATTGCTTTTGATGGTTTTGATATTGCTTTATACGGGATTGGGTTGCCATTAATGATGAAGGACTATGAGCTAACGCTTGTAGAGGCAGGAGCAATCGGCAGCTATACTCTAGTTGGTATGATGCTTGGTTCCTTTTTGCTTGGTTCCCTTTCCGATATTATCGGCCGAAAAAAAATATTAGCGATTTGTATGCTTTTATTCAGTGTATTTTCCCTTTTGGCTGGTTTAGCTCCAAACTCCCTAACCTTTACGATTATGCGCTTTATTGCTGCTCTTGGGATGGGTGGATTAATGCCAGCTGTAATTGCCATGATGACAGAATACTCACCTAAAAAAAACCGAGCGCTGATTGTGGCGACAATGTATTGCGGTTATTCCATAGGGGCTATTTTAGCTTCACTAATAGGCATGTATTTAATGGAAAGTATAGGATGGAGATTTTTATATTGGCTAGGGATTATTCCTCTTATTACCCTGCCATTGTTCCTTAAACAGTTTCCTGAATCGCTATCCTATTATATTCTTCGCAATCAAGGGGGAAAAATAGCCAATATTCTCAATAGAATAGATTCTAAAGGAAAGTATCAAGCAACAGACGATTTTGAATATGCATCTATTAAAGAACGGGCAAAAGGATTCCCAGCGAAAAAGCTATTTTCAGACAATCGATTTGTTAGTACCTTAGCCTTTTGGACTGCAGTATTTAGTTGCCTTCTTATGATTTATGGCCTAAATACATGGCTTCCTAAAATTATGCAAGGAGCTGGATATGGAATCACTTCCAGTATCTCATTCAGCCTATCATTAGGAGTTGGCCAAATTGGAGGATCTTTATTAGGCGGTTATTTAGTGGAACGATTAGGTCATCGAAAAGTACTTATCTATATGTTTTTATTAGGAGCTATTTGCTTTGTTTCCCTTAGCTTAACGTCTAATACACTTCTGTTATATGTATTAATCGCCATTGGCGGTGCATGCACAGGGGGAACACAAAACTTAGTGAATCCATATATATCTGAATTTTATCCCCAGGAAATCCGCACAACAGGTCTTAGTGTAACTGTTGGGATTGGCCGAATAGGGGCAATACTGGCACCTCTGATAATAGGTCTTTTGCTAGCGACTAATTTAGCACCACAAAATGCATTTATGGCATTTGCCGTTCCAAGTATTCTCGGGGTAATTGCCCTTTTATTAGTACAAGAGAAATACGGAAGTTTTGACAAGATTATCAAAACATCTAATAGCCATCTTGAAACAAAAAATGAGAGCGCCTAAATTAATATCTTAAAAAACAAAAAACTACAATATTCCACAAATTTCCTCTTTCAAGTAGACAGATTACATCATAAAATCTGTCTACTTAAAAGGGAAACATGCTTTGGATATTTTTCACCTTTGCGGGATTTCTACTTATGATTGGAACCTCCTATCTGACCGTCACAGTAAAAAAAATACTGTCATTTAAAGCATCGTCCTACTTGTTATACTTCTCCGTTCTATATGGCTTATTTTTAGTTTGCCGCTATGCTCCATCCAATCATAGTATTCTGGTTTTTATGGATGTATTATTTAATTGCCATTTCCTATTTCATTGAATTGATTTCAGCCTCAATCTTAGGCTTTTTATTTCAGCTATCCAGCTTGTATCCATATACATATAAAGCTTTAGGCAAGATAGAAGCATTTATAAATAGAAGATTGATAGTAAAATGAAAAATCAGGTGAAATCATTGCTAGTTTAATCGCAGAAACTAGCTCTGCATCAACCATTATCTTTTATCAGCCAAAAGCGCCGAAAAAATAAAAAAAGTTCGAACAAGCAAATCGAACTTTTTTACTTTTTTAATCGTAAGAGCTAAACATTACCTTTATTCTTTAATAATTAATTCATCATAATCTTCCCTAACTTTATTATCTGCAAAAAAGAGGTTTGTATGGAACTTATAGGTAAATCCCGGTGTTGAGGGCTCTATTTTTGTAGATAATTGAAAAGTAAACGGCACTATCAAATCTTCCTTTTCATGTAAGAATTTGGACATTAAGATGGTAGTAACTGTTTCTACTTTCTCTTCATAACCATCTTGATATTCCTTAATTAAGGAGCACTCTAATCTCTTTAATTTGAGCTTTTTTCTTCCACCTTTAATGTGAAAGCTGCCAGAAACGACTTCTTGATACATTGCTTCGTTTGTATTAATCATTAAATCTACCTTTGGCGCACCTGCTCTCAATAATTCCTTAACGTATGTTAACAATAAAATTCTTCCCCCTGATTAATAAATTAACTATTATTCCCTGAATTTTGATTTTGCACAGTAACCGATGAATACTGTATAGCAATGCTTCTTGGCGGATTATGCATCTCTAAAATAACAATAGCTACAGCAAATGATTTAATGGTCATGAATAACGTTAATAAAATAAAGAATTTCCTATGCAAATCACTATCCGACTAAAATGTTCTCTCCCTTTAGTAAATTAAAAAAAGATTAAATGAACTCGTAATTAGCCGAAAGCTTTCTCCTCCTAAAAACCAAAAGACCTTTACCAACTGGCAAAGGTCTCACAAACAACA
Organism: Niallia nealsonii; assembly: GCF_002835805.1. GTDB lineage: Bacteria > Bacillota > Bacilli > Bacillales > Cytobacillaceae > Niallia > Niallia nealsonii. Next base: position 79,742 of record NZ_PISE01000015.1, read on the forward strand.
TCACGTTGCCAGTTAAGCCGGTGATAAAACTATCACGTACTGTCGGCATAACTGTCAGCTACTCCCCTTTGGAGTATTATAACTTTTACATGTGTACAACCTTAACTCTTAGGCTGTACTATACTACTAATATGCTTCCTTTACATTACGTCAATAAAAACGTTTTAAAAGTATGCCTAACTGAATATTTATTGTACTTGTTTTAAAGTACGCTTTAGGAATTCCCTAGTACGATCTTGTGTTGGATTATTAAAAATTTGGTCTGGACTTCCTTCTTCTGCAATAACACCTTTATCCATAAACACTATTCGATCAGATACTTCTTTTGCGAATTCCATTTCATGCGTTACGATTATCATCGTAAGACCAGAATGTGCAAGGTCTTTCATGATTTTTAATACTTCTCCTACCATTTCTGGATCAAGAGCTGATGTAGGTTCATCAAATAACATCACATCTGGTTCCATAGAAAGTGCTCTTGCTATGGCTACGCGCTGCTTTTGTCCACCTGATAATTGTTTTGGCTTCGCATTAATATACCTATCCATTCCAACAACTTTTAAGTAATTCATCGCTACTTTTTCTGCTTCTGCTTTTGATCGTTTTAATACTTTTACTTGTCCTACTACACAATTGTTAAGAACGTTATGGTTGTTAAACAAATTAAATTGTTGGAATACCATGCCTAAATGTTTTCGGTAAGCAGCTACATCATGCTGGCCATCCAATATATTTTCGCCATGATAGAGGATTTGCCCGCCGCTTGCTTTTTCTAAAAGATTAATACAACGAAGAAGAGTTGATTTACCAGATCCAGAGGAACCAATGATAGAGACTACTTCTCCTTTATTCACGGAAAAATTAATGTCCCTTAACACTTCATGAGTTCCATAGGATTTGTTAAGATGCTGAATATCAATGATCTTTTCCATACTCTCTTCACCTTCTTCCATTATTTTTTATTTACCTCTTAATTGTGAACTATTTCCGATGATCGTATAGTTATCAGATCCATCTAATTTTTTCTCAATATATAGCAATATTCTTGTTACAATGAAGGTCATCACGAAATAAATCATACAAGCTACGAAGAATGATTCAAAGTATCTAAAGTTATTTCCCGAAATCGATTTTGTAACGAAATATAATTCTGTAACTGAAATGACATTTAATACGGATGTATCTTTAATATTAATAACAAACTGATTCCCAGTTGCAGGTAGAATATTTCGAATAACCTGTGGTAATACAACATTCCACATTGTTTGTAAATGGTTCATTCCTATCGCATGAGCTGCTTCAAACTGACCTTTATCAATAGAAACAACCCCACCTCGAACAATTTCCGCCATATATGCTCCTGTATTGATTGATACAACAATAATAGCTGCAGCAAACACATTCATGTCTATACCAAATGCTAGCGCAGATCCATAATAAATAACCATCGCTTGTACAATCATCGGTGTTCCACGGAAGAATTCAATATAGATAGATAGAATTATATTAACCACTTTTAAAAGTAGTTTTTTTACTCCACGTTCAGGTACTGGAATGGTACGAATAATCCCTGCTACTAATCCAATAATCGCCCCAAATATTGTCCCTATCAAAGCAATCAAAAGTGTTAACGCAGCACCGCGAAGGAACATAGGCCAGTTCTCTGAAATTATTTTAATGATCCACTCAAGACTCATCTTTTTTCCTCACTTACTGTATAAAACCGACTGTCTCAAGATATACAGCCGGTTTCACCATTTTTTTATTCTGCTGCTGGTTGATTCTTAATAGCACTATCCATAATGCTTGTACGTTCTTCTTCTGGGATATCTGCTAAGATTTTATTAATCTTATCTGTTAAGTCACTGCCCTTTTGAAGTCCAACAGCAATGGATGTATCCTCTTCGGAAGTTTCAAATCCATCTTTAAATTCAACCATAGCAAATTTATCATTTGCAGTTGATGCACTTACTCCTTCAGGACGTTCTGAAACATATCCATCAATAATTCCTGATTCAAGAGCTACCCTCATCGCTGGGAAGTTGTCCATTGCCGTCTTTTTTTCTACACCTTCAATTTGGTCAATAACTGAATAGTGAAATGTATTTAACTGAGCTGTAATTTTAGCTCCTTTAAAATCTTGGATTGAAGTAGCTCCTTCATACTTGCTGCCTTTTTTCACCACCATAATTAAATTTGATTTATAGTAGTTATCTGAAAAGTCGATTGTTTCTTTACGTTCTGCAGTTGGTGACATACCTGCGATTATCGCATCAATTTTACCCGAAGCTAATGCTGGAACTAGGCCGTCCCACTCTGTTTTTACAATCACTAATTTTTTCCCTAAACCTTCAGCCACTTTTTTAGCGATTTCCACATCATATCCGCCAGCATATTCTGCAGAGCCATCAATTTTAACAGCACCATTAGTATCATCGTTTTGCGTCCAGTTAAACGGAGCATATCCTGCTTCAAGCCCTACTTTAAATGTATTATCTTCTGACGATCCAGAATTTGAATCGTTACTTGTCCCACACCCAGCTAATAGAATCATTGTTAAAACCAACAAAACCATAAATAATGATAACTTGTTTCTCATGCTGTCTCTCCTCCTGTTTTCCTATGAATTACTAAAACAAAAAAACGACCTGAGATAAACTCAGGTCGCAATATATGTAGTAGTCCTAAAGTCCTCTCTTTTATCCAAAATGAGATAGCACAACTCAATAAACTAGGGGTTTATTGAGACAGTCCTGTAGCTCTTAACTACAGACCCAGCAAGTAATACTGAGAATATTACAAACTTCGGCGATATTTCCTTCTCCACAGCATCATTGCTTCTCAAGCTCCGCTATAGACTGTTAAATATCGCGCCTCTACCTCACAGTAAAAAGTGAGGTTTTATTCAATTATTTTTTTATACTACAGCATTATAGCGAAATCCGTCAACCTGTTTTTTTATTCCATCTCCTCTAAATCAATTTTTTTAACATATAATGATGAGGAAAATAAAGTCTTAATATAAATCTTTAAAAAACTCATTTATTTATGGTACGGTTCTCCGTGATATATCAAAAGGAGCTAGCCTAACATAATACTCTTTTAGTTTGGATTAAATGTCTATTTATCCCTCCAATTTATGAAGGTTTTTAACAAACATTCCTGCCAAAAACATCGGAAACTCCATTTCGATGCATTTATCTTTTACAAATTGTTTCCTATCATCTACAGAAATATCCCTTTGAATAAATTCTCCTTCTTGATAACAATGCTTATTAATACATAGAACTTTTATCTAAATTCCTTTCCGTACCGCGATCTTCAATTTTCTTTAACCACATGACACAGCTTTGACATTTTTGATATTCTTTCATTTAAGTAAAATCTCCAAAATTACAATAACTCCCTTACTTATGAATGGTTCTCCGAAGCAAATCAAATAAATCTACAAGTAATTAGCGCTTATATCGGACCAAACTCTTTGTTAAAATAGCGTATTTCCATTCTAATAAAATCATTTTTTTCTTGAATTTTTCAACTTGAATCCGCTTATAACCTGTACATTCTTGTACATTAAGCATATTAATAAAAAGTATCTAGAGCTTGTTTAAATGAGTTTGATATTTTTCAAATAGCCTTTTATTCATGATCTGTAAAGGTATAAGTTGCTCGGAAAAGGAGAAATGATACATTGGAGAATCAAATTATTATACCGTGGGAAGTCGATGAACTAACTCATGGAGAATTTTATGTTCCAGATTATATCAATGATATAGGATTAGAAGTTCTTACACAGTACGATTTAAAAGTTAATAGCATGCAAGTGATCACAACAAAGCCTGATAAGGGTGGGGCTATTTGGAAACTGGAGACCGATGATGGACCCAAAAGTTTTAAGCTTCTCCATCGAAGACCTACAAGAAGTATATTTAGTCTTGGTGCCCAAAGATATTTGGTAGACATAAAAAATGCAAGGGTACCGGGAATTATCACAACCAAATCGGGAGAGGATTATATTCAGGCCGGAGGAAAGTTATGGTTTGTTGCAGAATGGATTGAACCACTAACGCCTGTAACAAAAGACTTAGAAGGCGCAAAACAGCTTTGCTATGCACTCGGTGAATTTCACCGCTTAAGTCAGGGGTATGTCCCTCCTGCTGGGGCAGAAATTGCCTCAAGATTGTATAAATGGCCAAAAAGCTACGAAAAAATCTTAACAAAAATGGATTGGTTTCGAAATATAGCCATAGCATATAGTTCAATGCCTGCTAGTCAGGAGCTATTAAATGTTATCGATCTATTTGAAGAACAAGCAAAGAGAAGTATCGAAGCACTAAATCAGTCAAAATACTTGGAACTAGTAAAACTCGGCAATACAAATTGGGGGCTAGTTCATCAGGATTACGGCTGGTCAAATGGTCAAATGGGGCAGAATGGAATGTGGATTATTGACCTTGATGGTGTAGCATATGATCTTCCCATACGTGACTTAAGGAAATTGATTACAGGTACCATGGCAGATTTATTTAGATGGGATGTAACGTGGATGCGTGAAATGATTCAAGCTTATCATGAGGCAAATCCAATCAGTCTAGAACTATATGACATCTTAATGATTGATATGTCACTTCCTAATGAATTTTATAAAAATGTTAAAGAGGTACTATATGAACCAGAAATATTTTTAAATGAAACAACCTCTCAACTAATTAGAACAATTGTCGATACTGACCAATCCAAGTGGCCGGCATTAGAAGAAATTCAAAACGATTGGAGGAATAAGTAATCATGAATATTTTAATGATAGCTACTGAAAAACTTCCTGTACCGCCTGTTCTGGGAGGGGCAATTCAAACGTATATTTCTGGAAGCCTACCATACCTAGCAAAGTCGTATAGTATTACTGTTTTAGGAATAACGGACCCATCGCTTCCTAATGAAGAAATTAAAGATGGAATTAAATATGTCCGGGTACCAGGAAAATTATTAGCACTTTATCAACAAGGAATCGTTCAATTTTTAGCCTCCAATTCTTTTGACATTATTCATATTTTTAATCGTCCTCGTCTTGTTATGCCTATTCGAAGTATTGCACCTCAATCAAAAATTATCCTTAGCATGCATAATGATATGTTTAATCTTGATAAAATTGAACCAAATGAAGCTCATGCAGCAATAAATGAAGTCTCTATGATCATTACAATCAGTGACTATGTGGGGAATGTCATCCGCAACCTATATCCTCAAGCATCATCAAAGCTCCGAACTATTTATTCAGGCGTTGATTCTGAAAGATTTTTACCTGGTAATCATTCCAAAATGGAATCTATTCGAAATCGACTTCGTAAAGAACATGGCTTAGAAGATAAGAATGTTATCCTATTTGCAGGAAGACTTTCCGAAAATAAAGGAGTAGATCGTTTAATTCGAGCATTACCGCTGCTTTCAAAAAAATTCAAAAACTTAGCCTTGGTTGTAGTAGGAGGTAATTGGTTTAGCCAGAACAAAGTAACCGATTATGTAGCCTATATTCGATCTTTAGCGAAACAACAGACCGTTCCTGTTGTGACAACAGGCTTTGTATCACCAGCTGATATTCAAAATTGGTTTGCAGCTGCTGATTTATTTGTTTGTACTTCCATTTGGCAAGAACCACTAGCACGAGTTCATTATGAAGCAATGGCTGCTGGCCTTCCTATTGTGACAACGGCAAGAGGAGGAAACCAAGAGGTAATTAGTTTAGGAGAAAATGGCTTTGTAATCGAAAATCCAGAAGACCCAGCAAATTTTGCAGAAAAGATTTCTGAAGTATTATCAAATAAAGCATTAATGCAAAGTATGGGGAAAAGAGGAAGAGAACTCGCTGTAAGCAATTATAACTGGTCTCGAGTAGCACATGAAATTATGGAAGTTTGGGGATTTACGCTGCAAATGCCTCTTCCTACACCGCTGCCAGATGGGTATGTAGCTCCAGAAGTCGAAATTCCCCAAAATATCACTCCTCCAAATAGCGAATATGGAAAGGTACTCGGTAGTAATCAAACAAGCACTCTATTCATAGATGAATCGAATGATGAAAAAGAGAAAAAGAAGGAGCAAAAGCAGTACAAAGATAAAGACAAAAAAGATAAACACAAAAAGAATGATAAGGATAAAGAATCTAAGAGCAGTGAACTAAAAGGCAAAAAAGATAAGAAGCATAAAAAAACCGACTAATCATATTAATAATTCAATCGATTTAGCTACTCCTCTAAAAAATCCGGACAATTTGTCGAAAGGAGACGACTTAATTGCCATCATCCACCCATCTCTTAATGGAATATCTACTAGAACCCGATTTAAATACGTTTCTAAAGAAACAATCTATACTTCGAGTACAAGAATGGCCACTTGAGTTATTTCAAAACCTTCATGGCCGAAAAAATGTTCATGATCGTAAAAAAGGAGCAAATAGAAGACAATGAATGTTTTAGTGACAGGAGCGGCTGGTTTTATTGGGTTTCATCTTTCTAAACGTTTATTAGATGAAAATTATCATGTTATCGGTGTAGATAATCTTAATGAATATTACGATGCTCGGTTAAAGAAAGATCGGTTAAATATACTGAAAAAAAGCGCTAATTTCGAATTCTATAAAATAGATTTAGCAAATCAAGAATCACTAATACAAATATTTAAAAATAGATCAATCAATATTGTAATCAACTTGGCTGCTCAAGCTGGAGTCCGTTATAGTCTTTACAATCCTCATTCTTACGTTCATTCAAACTTATTTGGATTTATGAATATTTTAGAAGCTTGCAGGCACTATCAAGTAGAGCACTTAATATATGCATCTTCAAGTTCCGTTTATGGAGCAAATTCAAACATTCCATTCTCTACAAAAGACTCTGTTAATCACCCGGTAAGTATCTACGCTGCTACAAAAAAGGCAAATGAGTTAATGGCTCATACGTATAGCCATTTATTTAATATTCCAACCACAGGCCTTCGTTTCTTTACAGTGTATGGCCCTTGGGGAAGACCCGATATGGCTTATTATTCTTTTACTAAAGATATTATAGAGGGGAATACTTTAAAAGTATTTAATAATGGCGATATGAGCAGAGACTTCACTTTTATTGATGATATTGTGGAAGGGATCATTAAATTACTAGATCATCCACCCAAATACAATAATAATTGGGATAGAAAAAACCCTGACCCGAGCTCAAGCTATGCCCCCTACAGGATTTATAATATTGGCAACAATACTCCTGTAAATTTAATGGCATTTATTCAGATATTAGAAAAGCTACTTGGAAAAAAAGCAATAGTAGAATTATTACCTATGCAGCCAGGAGATGTTAAAGAGACCTATGCAGATATTACAAGTCTGCAGAAGGATGTAGGCTTCTATCCTGCTACACCATTAGAAATAGGATTAGGTCATTTTGTAGATTGGTATAAAAAATACCATCTAAAGGAAGAATAATTTCCTAAAATTTTTAAAGGGAATACTTTTCAAGACTTTTGTTTATAAGTGCAGGGGCAAAAAGGGCTGTATACCAGTCATAGAATAACTTTTTAGACAGCCCTTTATAGCCAAGCTTCCTATATTTTTATAATGAAAAAACCTCATTTACTTATGGTACGGTTCAGTGTAACAACTTAAGTGACGATTTTTAATTAAAAGAAAGATTAAAAGTCTCTTTTTTTATCTGCTTCATTTTGAAATGTTATCCAACTTCCATATATATCTTTTTAATTCTCTCTTACCAGAAAACTCCTCTTAAAATTACACATCTGTCCAGTATAAATCATCAGGGATTTCCTCTAACTACTATCAAACATCCTTTTATGACTCTCTTTTCTCCACATTTTCCTTCTACTCTTATTTTATTCTCCGCTTGTTTGATAGTCAGTGTTACTAGATCTCCCACATAAACAGGGGAGATAAAGGTAAATTCATACTGACTCAACAACACTTGAGGAATGAGAGATTCATTCGAAAGTACACTTAACACTTTGGACACTGTTAACATTCCATGGGCAATTTTATTAGTGAATCCTTGTTGTTTCGCCGCCTCCATATCTAAATGAATTGGATTGTAATCACCGGAAATGACAGCATATTGTTCAACGTCCCTTTCGGTAATTTGAAAGGTAATCATATTCATGACAAACTATCCAAAATCAAATCAGATATTCCTTCAAAACAAAGTTTTCCATCCCTATTATATAAATATAGAGTTTGCTTAATAAAAGTAAGGTTTTGACGTTGAAATTGATCTTTAACCTCAACTATAGCTCTATAGACCTCATCAATATACATTCTCTGATGCTGGATACATTTCTGTTTGCGATGAATAATAGGATGTTGCAGCTCCCTTGGGGAAGCAAGCCATTTATAAGCCATCATTGGCATAGTTGGATGAAGAGGAATCGTTTCGAAACCATAGTCTTTTGCCCTCTCCGAACTCTGATAGATAGGATTTCGATCACCAATCAATTGGACAATTTGTTGCACATCTTCTTTATTAAATATAATCTCATGTTCCTTAGTTTTCATGTTACCACCTCGAATAGGACCGCTACTCCAACTCCTCCACCACTCCCAATCGCGGCTAGTACATATTTAATATCCTTTCGTCTTTGTACTTCGTAGAAAAGCCTCGTGATCATGATACTTCCCGAAGCTCCATAAGGATGTCCTAGCGTTAAAGCACCTCCGCCAACATTTAATTTGTCATAAGAAATAGAAAGCACTTTTGTACAGGCAACAATCTTAGAGGAGAAAGCTTCGTTTATTTCAATTAAGTCAATATCCTCAATGGTTAACTGGTTTCTTTTTATTAAGGCTTGAATAGCCGGAATGGGGGCTTCTCCTGGATGATTCGGAAGTACACCTGAGACTTCACTATCCAAAAATCGTAAAATAGGCTGGAATCCATTATTTAATGCCATGTTTTCTTCCATGACAAGTACAGCTGAAGCCCCGTCATTTATCCCACAACTGTTCGCTGCAGTAACCGTACCGTTCTTTTTAAATATTGGCTTCATCCTATTTAAAAGTACTTCCATCTTTCTTTTCCTAAAAAATTCTTCATCTTGGTGGATATCTCCAATTTGAATGATCTCTTGATTAAAATATCCTTTTTCGTAAGCTTCCCAGCTGCGTTTATAGCTTAATAGAGCATATTGATCCTGCATTTCCTTTGAAATAGCATATTTTTCAGCCACATATTCTGCTGCAACGCCCATATCTGGATCGCCAATTTTTTCAGGAGAAAATCTTGCTCTAGATGGAAACGGAGAGGTACTCGTACTTTCTACACCACCAGCAATATAACAACGGCCAGCTCCGCCTTGGACGAAGTAACATGCCGTTCGAATCGCTTCTAACCCTGCACTACATTGACGGTCAATTGTGATTCCTGGTACAGAAAGAGGAAGTCCTGCTTCTAACGTAGCAACTCGAGCTACGTTTCCACCTGGTCCAACTACATTTCCCAAAATGATGTCTTGTATTTTTTCTTCCAATCCATTCGCTAAATGTTGGAGGATAGGAGCTGCTAGCTCATGTGGCTGAATATCTCGTAAGATTCCACCCATTTTTCCAATTGGTGTTCGTTTCGCTTCGACAATTACCGCTCTTTTAATCATTGACCACCTTTTTTTCCATTCGTTTTATTAGCTCAGCACGAGCTATCTTGCCACTCGTTGTATATGGCATTTCAGATAGAAAAAACCACTTACGTGGAATTTTATAAGAAGATAAATGAGTCTTACAAAATCTTTTTAACTCTAATTGGCTACTCTTTCCTTTCACTACCGCAGCAACAACTTGGCCCCAATACGAATCTGATAGGCCTATTACAGCAATTTCTTCGACATCGGGATGTAAGGAAAGCACTTTTTCTATTTCTTCAGGAAAAATATTTATTCCTCCATATAAAATCATATTTTGTTCACGACCTACAATATATAAAAAGCCATCTTCATCAAAATATCCCATATCATGGACTGTGGCCCAACCCCCTTCATCTTGAATAGAATGAATAGACCTTCCGGCATCATCCAAGTACCCATTTATCATCAATTTACTTCTTACATATATTTTTCCGTTCTCATTTGGCTTTGCTAATTCCTGATCTGGACGCCGTATTTGTACCTCTACACCATAACAAGGCTTTCCGACAGTTGTAGCCTTCTGAATACCTTCACTATCAGGAATTACAGTAATGAAACTCAATTCACTAGCTCCATAAAACTCGTACATAGTCATGTTAGGAATCATATTACGGATTTCTATTTTCGATCTATCCGACCATTTGGCACCAGATGAAATAATTTTTATAGACTTATCAACTTGAATTCCTTCTTTCAAGAATGCTTCTACCATTGTCGGAACTACATATATCGTTGTAATTGGAAAGGAATGTATCCATGATAGTCCTTCAATAGGAGAGAACTTTTCTAATAGAAAGACGGTTCCACCTAAATACAAAATACTAATGGCTCCATACAGAAAATGAGAATGGGTTAAGGCTCCAAAAATAAGAACATGATCGGTTTCATCTAACCCGAAATCAAAACGATTGCAATCAAAGCTAGCCACCCACGAATCTTGGGAGCGAACAAATGCTTTTGGTTTTCCGGTCGTACCAGATGTAAATCCAATGTAAAAAGGCAGATTTCCTTCCATTTTCAATACAGTTGTAGGATCAAACTGAGAGATTTCCTGTAAACTATCATCCAAAATCATTACATTAGGAATACTTTGTTTGATTTGAGAGTAAATTTCTCTAGTTGTGACAATGATAGAGGGATGTGAAAGCATCACTCTTTTTTCCAATTCGGTTATCTTCCATTTCAAATCATATGGAACAGCAATCCAACCTGCCTTAGAGGCTCCTGCAAAGAGCTGTAGGAAAGGGATACCGCTTGGCAAAAGGATTCCTATTGTTTTATTTTCTGAATGAAGAGAATGAAGCCAGTTCGCTGTTTGATTGATTAATTCATCCCATTCTTGATAACTGATTTGTTGATGATTCGTATGGATTGCGATTTTGTTTGGGGATAATTTTGCGAAAGTCTTATATGATTCTGTAATATTGCCCATGATATATCTCCTCTATAAAAAGAGACACCTTCTGGCACCTCTTAAGATTTAGATATTTTTAGATAAATAATTAGATTAACTTGTTGCTAATGAGCGCGAAAAAACTGGGTGTTTTCTTAGTCTGTAAACTAAAATAGAAGCTAGTATGGATTTTAAGACATCCCCTGGGATATAAATTAAACTTAACTGAGCAGCTTTTAAAAGAGGAATGTCCATCATAAATGCTTGGACAGGAATTCCAATTAAATAGATTAATAGAATTCCAACTGTCAGATTAATAAATAAAATATGTTGTATTTTTAAAGTTTGAAAACGTGATAGTAGATAACCAATACAGAAAGCCGTAATAGGCCACGCAATTATATAACCAACACTTGGTCCGACAAATACACTTAGTCCACCTCTTCCTCCAGATAGAAGAGGCATTCCAGCAGCGAGAAGTAATAAAAAGATTGTTTGGCTCATCGCCCCTAATCTTGCTCCCAATACCCCTCCTGCAAGAAGGACACCTAGAGTTTGTAATGTAATGGGTACTGGTGTAAAAGAAAGTATAATAGGCGGAACTACTCCTAGAGCACCCATTACAGCGGCAAACACTGCCACAAAGGTAATTTCTTTAATTTTCATTCTTATCTCTCCTAATAATCAATATGTACTATTAACAACTATGATAATAATGAATCTCAAATTAATTGTCAACCTAGTTTTAAATATAGTTGACATTTAAAACATTATTATTCAAAATAATATGGATTTGTTATTAATAGTAAATTTACAAGGAAGATAATTCAGTATTCATGTAAAAAATTATACAAGATAACATACAAACTTATAGTGATTCACTACTTAGTTTTCTTCTGTTTCTCTAAGTTTTTTCTTGAAATTACAGTATAGCGAGACTTTTGAATTTGTTGCTTACGTTGAATAAAGCATTAAAAAATGGCTTGGAAAGTATACCAAGCCATTAGTTCATCCTATTGGTAAACCTCACCTACTTATCACACGGTTCAACCTGATTAATGTTAATAATAATAAACCGCCTCTATTTATGATACGGTTCACCGTGTTGTATCAAAATGAGGATTATATATTTTGTATAATCATTACTTATTTAGAAAGTTCTACCTATCCGAAATTTATTTCTTGCTATCCTAATATCCGAAAATAGCTACATACTGATTTTGCAAAACAAACCTATTATCTAACCATGCTAAAGTGTTTAAAACATATCCTAAAGAATCTGCATTGTATCTTCCAGCAATTTTTTGATACGCCAATAGCTCATACACTTTATTTGAATCAAAATCTACAGGATATAAGCCACTTAGAGGATTTACAAAACCAGTAATAGGACTTTTCAGTTTACCTTTTTCATCATATATCTCATTTAAATACTCAGCACCTTTTGTTGAAATGTCTATCATGTACTTTTTATTATTGATCTTGCTGACAACTTCCACTTTATAATTGTCTTGATAAGTAACCTCATATTGGTATTGCTCATTATATACATTGAAATCAAATAGTAATTGTTCTGTATTTTCCACAAAGGAATAAATAGTATGGTACATGATTCCACCACTGCCACCTGTAGCAATACTTATTAAAATATCATCTACTCTATTCCCAGTAAAATCCCCCAAGAATATAGTAGGATTGTAGCCTGCATTTTCACGAAGTGGAACACTTTTTACCTCGCCAGTTCTTCCATCTTGAACGAGCAGGGTAATATTTTGAGTAAATGGACTAGCTGGAGTCTTTATTCCGGTTAAATAGACATTATCAGGTACTTGATCTCCAGTTACATCACCACGAGCAAACGAAACAATACTTGGCTGATTCATAGTTGTCCTAGAATTATAGTTATACATAATAAACTCCTTTTCATGAGGACTATCATCATTATTTTCTAACGGCCCAATATCAAGCCTTCTTTAAGTAATATCTAATCACTTGCTTCATAAAATTTAGAAGAACAATAGAATTTTAATTAAAATATTATACGCTCCCAGCTCTCGAAGTTTCCGGAGGTTTGAATTTCGTTAATGATTCATCAAAATGGAGGGGGAAAAATGAAGAAATTCAGTTCTTTTTCTGGTACGGTTACCATGATTCAAGATTATTTAGTAGGTTCAGATGAGGAATTAAAAGGCTGTTTTAAATTAATGTCCTTATTAAGAGGAGATGGTTCAATAGTAAATTTCGTTATTAGTCCAACCACCTATTTTCTAGACCGTGCTATGGTTTCAGTTGGAGACCGTGTAACTGGTTTTTATGATGTCAATGTACCTGTCATTCTTATTTACCCACCACAATATCAAGCCCTCATTATCGTAAAAGATAACACTTATCAAAATGTAAAGGTAGACTATTTTAACAGCCAGCTGGTGAGTAGTGATGGTCAGTTACAATTGAATATTTCGAGTTATACTCCGATTTTATTACAAAACGATCAACCATTCACATTGAATCCAGCAAACCGAAATCTACTTGCTGTATATGGTCCTACTACATTTAGTATTCCAGCCCAAACTACTCCCTATAAAATCATTATATTGTGTTAGTCATTTTTAAACGATTTAAGGGCGTAATAGCCCCTTTTTTATTTATCGACTTTTCTCTCCTGATACAAACAATCATTTCGATTGTTTATTTGTCCTTACAGACTATGACCATTTCACCCCAAAAGAGTCTGTACGAATAAAATTCGCCTTTATCCTACTTGCTTGAAATACACGATACGCATCGAGGGAGTAAAATCAGCGATTAAGTTAGCTATGACGGAAATTTGCCCTTTTACGGAACCAGCACCCCATACCTCTTTCTATATTTATTAATTTTTTTGCAAATACTAAATACATCTTGTTTCCTGCTGGAGTGATTTGAATGTCACGTAAAAAAGGTAGTTCGATACATTTTTTTATATTATTTGTTGTTATGCTTGCTCTTATTTGGTCCCTGATTAAACCTGAGGAAGGTTATATTGTTTGGTTGATGGAAATTTTACCTTCAGTATTAGTTTTAATATTCTTGATATCAAGATACAATCATTTTCGCCTTACCACTGTTTCCTATGTTATTATTACCCTTCTTGTCATTTTAACGTTTATAGGAGGGCATTATTCTTATTCCAAAGTTCCTCTCTTTACATGGATCAAAGATTATTTTGATTTACAAAGAAACCACTATGATCGGTTTGGTCATTTTCTTAAGGGGCTTATGGTCATAGTAATAATAGAGATATTATTAAGGAAAACAGTTTTATTGAAAAGTAAAACGACAAATTTTATTGCTCTTTGTATAACACTAGCAATCGGGGCTTTCTACGAGATTATTGAGTGGGCAAGTACAAAAATTGGGAAAGAAGGGAAAGCCACAAACGATTTTTTAGGCATGCAAGGAGACATATGGGATGCCCAGTGGGATATGGCACTTTTATTAGTGGGTTCCATTCTCTCGCTTTTTTTCACAAAGATCCTTTATAAAGGATTAGAAAAACTTCGAGAATGAGTTGCTATCTACATAAAATAACATTGGTATCTCACCTTTTTAAATAGAAAATAACACTCTCCTGGTTCAAATAGCTTTAATGACAAACATTTCCAAGTGTCCTTTTTACGATTCACTGTAATGTATCTAAATAAGGTTTTTCTATTTTCTAAACACTGCTTTTTCATTAAAATCAATAATTATAAGAATTTAAGATTTTAATTGGATAAAAACCTCATTTAATTATATTTGAACATTCTGTGGCAAAAGGAGATTTATTTTTGATTTTTAGGATTAACCATTACATACGTCACTATTATTTAAAAACCCTATTGTTACAATTAGTGGATATTAAAGTTCACTAATAAACGTAATGAAATGGGGTTGTTTTTTGAAATTTCCACAATTGAAAATAGATCATATGTTGCCAAAGGTTCCAATCATGCAAGGTGGTATGGGTGTAGGAATTTCTTTAAGTGGACTCGCTTCTGCCGTTGCGAATGCTGGGGGAATTGGGATCATATCAGGTACTGGGATTACAGTCGATGAAATGAGATCAAATATAAGGAAGGCGAAGGACAGTATAAAGGATTCCGGATATATTGGAGTAAACGTTCTTTTCGCTATGAATGATTTTGCCGAAAAAATGAAAGCAGCCATTGATGAAAAGGTAGATTTCATCATATCAGGTGCTGGAATTTCAAGAGATATGTATGCTTGGGGCAAGGAATCCGGCATACCCGTCATATCGATTGTTTCTTCCGCGAAGCTGGCTAGGTTGTCAGAACGTCTTGGTGCTTCAGCAGTTGTTGTAGAAGGTTTTGAGGCCGGCGGTCACCTTGGTACGGAAAGACCTTTGTTTGATATTTTGCCTGAAGTGGTTGAAGCTGTTAAGATTCCAGTTATTGCTGCTGGAGGAATAATGACTGGGGAAGATCTTGCGAGAGCTTTACGTGCAGGGGCGTCTGGGGTACAGATGGGAACTAGGTTCGTTGCTAGTGAAGAGTGTGACGCACCTTTATCATTTAAAGAAAAATATGTATATGCACAACAGGAAGATACCAGTTTGGTAAAAACAACTGTTGGTCTCCAGGGTCGTGCAATTAAGAACCAGTTTACTGAACTTATTTCTGATAATAAAAAGGTAAAAATTAAAAAGTGCCGAGATTGCCTAAAAAATTGTTCTTATCGATTTTGTACGCTTGATTCTTTGATAACCTCCCTGAATGGAGATTGCGAGAATGGTCTTGTTTTTGCCGGATCAAGAGTACATGAAATCAAAGAAATCCTACCAGTTAAAACAATTATCAACAATATTATGAGTGAATATAAAACTTGTATATAAATTTGAAAGGTACCTGCCCCCTATGCATAAATGCCATTCGGTCAGGCACCTTTTTATTTTCAAAAACCTCATTTACTTATGATACGGTTCACCGTAACGATACTTTCGGCGAAATTACTAATTATTTATATTTTTTTATACTTTAAATAAAGTTCGAGTGATTAATTCTAATAATAACCTTTCTGCTTCCTGTACATCTATATCCTCATGCTTTAGGTCATCAAAGCACTCTTTCTCTCTAGTTATAGTTATAATTTCTGCCTCCTCTATTAATTCATCTATGATAGAAGTATTTATCGGGTTAAATGATCCTCTATTAGGGAAAAAATCTAAATCGAAATCTAGAATGAAAGGACCACTTGGTTTTTTAAAACCAGTTTGATTAATGTACTCATCGTCCAAACATGATATTTGCTCTATTTCATTTAATTCATAATCATACAACTGATTTTTATATAAGTATTCGTCATTAAACATTGGTGTTTCATCTGATTTATTTACTACATGATATTGATTTATAATACCGATATTATGAGCTGTTGTGATATGTTCATCATGCTCCAAAACCTCCACTGCATTTAGAAGTGAATTAAGATCAGAAGAATTAATCTGATTTAACCGATGCATTTGAATCTCATGCGCTAGTTCGAATACATCCTTTGAGAAACTACTTAACCTAAAAGCATACTTGTTAAAAAGGTGCAACGGTGTCTGTATGATAGTCGAAACTAATTAGATTAATAGGTCTTTTATTAGTATCGATTCCTAAAGCCCAAACTGGTAGAGCAAAATGATGCTTATCAAAGATAAAATTTTTTTTATTTCTTATTGTCTCAATCGTTAAATTAGAAAATACCCCGTTTGTTAGCATTGATTTCTCCTCTGTATAAAATTTTTTCTATTGCAGTAATAGGATTTAAACTAAACTAAACTGATTTTCTTTGTTTTATAACTTTATCTCTGTCTTTTATAATAGCTTCAAATGCCTTTTCTATTTTATAATTACCTTTTTCAAGTAATAACTTTTCTAGATAAATTATCACACTGTGAATACCTGACAAATTCTTAATTGGGATCAAATAACCTTCATCATTTTTTCTAATCGCATCTTTTGGTTTCAAACCTGTTGGATAAATTATCCCTTGTCCCTGATTATCTTTCATATACTGATAAGTTTCCTGATATTTCGTATGAATTTTAGTGTTCTTTCCAATAAGTAAAGCCGGCCTTCTTGCACCTTTACCAGATTCCACTTCATCTTCTGTTAAATTGAAGAATGTACGGTAATAAATATATTTCCTTATATCATGAAGTAACTTTAGCTTTTCATCGAAGCTCCCGTTGTTCTCATATAAGATAAATGATTTTAGGGCAACAAATGCAAATTCATGGTGAGCGAGTTGTTCAATAGATGCACCAATAGGAAATGCTTCCCCCATACCTTGTGCAACCTTATAATAATCTTCTTCTGTTCTTAATAATTGGAACAACCTTCGAGGGTTATAAACCTCAACGTCAACCCCATCTTTCTCTGCTAGTTCAATAATCGCTCTCTCTTGCTCCTCAATCGTGTAAAAGTTAATGACCATGTTCCACTTTACCATTTTATATTTTCTATCTTCACAGTATTTCTTAGCAGCTTGATAATCCTTTTTAATTTTATTAAATTTACTTTCCCATTTGCTTGTATGCTTTGGTCCAGTTATTGAGAAGCATTCATACTTGTTTTCTCCATGTCGGATAAAACCATCTAAGCCTTTATCTTTTTCAGCCCGAGTATCTTTGTAACTTTTTAAGGTGAAAACGGGGCAAACTTCCTTATATCCACCAAGTCCAGTTAATAAGATTAATTGAACATAACGTTCAAATTGGTTATCAAATGAGGTTTCAAGACGGTCAAGTAACTTCGGACCAAAAATTTTATATTTTATATCCATACTTCTGCTCCTTCAAAAATTTTGGTATTAAATAATTTATAATGAACACTTAACCTAAAGATTTAAAAGGACATCCTTAAAGATGCCCTCATAGACTACCCTTTTAACTCTCTCCATTTCAATTTTCAAGCATCATAGGCTCCTTCTAATTCTTTACCCAATTTTTCAGCTTTAGTTAGTCTAGCTTTATAATTTTGTCGATCTCCGTATTCGCACCACTTAGGATTTGAATTATAACCCAGAATAAAATCCTCGTCATGATAGCCATCATTTACTTCTCCATATTCATGGAGGTAATTAAATAAATTTTTATAGGCATCGACAAATTTTTTATGTAGATCAAAAGTAGCTAATTTCTCAAAGTTGCCTTCAACTCTATTACTTGCATTAAGCTAGTCATTAAATCCAATAAAAACAGGAAATTTATCTTTGGGGCAATACATATAAGATGGATTATTAATTCCAGTCATTTTTCCTACAATTTCCACAAGTTCGATTCTACTTACTTTTGAAAGGATTTCCTCCACAATGTATAGATCACCATCTTTTGTTATATCCTCACCTTTAAATGCTCTATAAATTAATGGATAATATACTTCTAACAAATCAGTATAATTTTCTAATACCATTTTTTCCAAATCACTCCACGATACTACATGTGCAGAAAATAGTCCCTTTTCCTTATGTGCTTCGGTTATTTCTCTAGCCTTTTCTTGAAGTTTAGCATCCCTTGGACCTGTATAGGCAATTATGAATTCTTTAAGAGAAGGTTTAAAATTTTTTGCTTTCTCGACCTCTTCCTCGATTTCACTTGTTGTAAGTCTACTATCCGCAAGAAGGTCTTTTTTTTACACTGTACTCCTATATTATTTGTACTTCCAAATACGTCTACCCCACATTGTGATTGACCTGAACGACCATTCATTTGAGCATTATCATCATTCCACTCTCTTTTGTATATATCTAAGCAAAGTGATTCAAACTTTCCCCAAGAGGTAATTGCCGGAATACTAATATCTATTACCATCCACTCCCTTTTATTTGAAATTATTGCGATCCCATTAAACATTACTAGTCATCTAAACTAATATACTCATATCCTATTCCAATCCTATCTTTCCGATATAAGTCTCAAACTTATAAATAATTAGTAAAGGCATATTTTTGTTTGACACATTCATGCCATATTCAGGATTCTTATAGTTAGGTCTATCCCTTAATAAATCGTTTGGTTGTAAGAAAGCTATAGCAGGAATTAAAAATAATTCAGGTGTATTATCTCCTGAGAAGATCACTAAGGCTATATAATAATTACTCTGGTTTGCATCCATATGCTTCTTTAGTATTAATACATATTCCGTTGGTCGTCTAATAGACTTTACTAAGACTTCTATCTCTTTTCCTTCTTTTGTCTTTACTGAAAAGGTTCTATCTTTTTCAATAATATTAACACCGTATTCTTGGAACTTCTCTTTTACCACTTCTTTAGCCTTTCGATTTAATTCCCTGGTCGTAAGAGTTATAATATTACTCCTCATATGATTATCCCCCCCCCATATTAATTAATCATGCTCCTCACTCTAATCCCAAAAACCTATTAGTTCATTTATGCTCTCATTAATATTACTTACATCTACAAAAAATACTTTAACAACAACACTATCATCACTAGTGAACTCTATACTTTCTGCATTAATCATTTCATCGTTTATCGGGTATAAGAGCCAAATTTCGTTTGTATTATATTTTTTAGCATAGGCATACATCTGATACATATCAGTTTGTGATATTCCATAATTGTATCTAGGCTCATTTCTAAGTCTTTTCCATTTGGTGTCTAATATAATTCTTCTATTCTCTTTTTCTATTAAAATGTCAGGTCTTAATGCAAATTGTCTTTCAAATAAATAGTATCCTTTATCTTGCAATGAAATATTCCAATCCGTTCCTACTAAAGCCCTCTTCAAATTTCTTCCAACATAAGCTTCAAACACCTTTTCCATAGGAAATAGCAAGGCTCGGGCAGATGTATTTCCTGAAAACGTAGTGAAACTCTTATTCCTTAGAAAAACTTTTGACCAACATATCAAAATATCATAATCTTTGGTGGTTCTGTCATTGATCACTTTAGAAAAATCCTTATCATAATTTTTTGATGTTTCAATCGTTTCAAAGTTAGGTAATAACTTTCCAATTTCCCTGATGTTCTCATAGTTTGACGATAATTTTAATAGTTTTATTAGTGTAGCCTTAATTAACCTATTCTCTGGTCTATTAAGCCCATATTCATCATAACTTACATAAAATTGTTCCTTATGTACAAAGTTTCTTTTAATATGTTCGTTTAAAACTAATTTCCCTTTATAGAACCGGCTATTATTTTCCAATGAATAGTATTTAGACTTAATTCCCTTCTTGACTAAGTTACGAACCTCTTGGATATATAAATTAATAAAGACCTCATAAATACTCATTTTATCTATGTTTACGTGAGTATCGCTAAATATCTTACTGGGGAAATCCTTCATACTCTTTAACATACGTAAAAATATCCGTTTTGTATCAGCTGAATCACTAGAATCAACTTTAGGGAGTATTTGGATTTGTGTACCATTTTTTAATTGAACAATTCCCACATAGTTCTTTGCACGAATAACTTTACCTACACTACGCTTTGAAGTTAACGTAAAGAAGTCTAAAGCATCCGCTTCTTCTTCAGTTCTAATATTCAGTATTAATTCTTCTAAATAGGAAAAAGACACCTCATCTAAAAACTTATAGTGTCCATCATTAATAAAGTCTGTATTGCAAGTAATTGAATCAAATTCTTTAACTTCCAATAACTTTCTCATTCTCTACCCACACTTTATTCATAAATTTGAATGTAACTTTCCTCATTATAAAAGGCATTTGTCTGTATACTGTACTTTCTATCAGGTAATTCAATATCTGGATTACCTTTAAAAAGCTTCTTATTTATTTGCTCATCTTTAATGAACTTAAGATCATCTTTCTTTGCGTTATCACCTAAAACATATTGAATTCTACTATAATCTTCATAAAAATACTCCTGCATTAAAGGGATGATAGAGTTTATAAAGATATTGGCAAGATCATCAATTGTTGGATTATTTATAGATGAAATAGGTTTAAAATAAGCATGACCTATGGTGTGCTCTCTATCAAATAAAACTTCAATTCTTGAATTAATAGTTTTTAGCATCTTAACTATATCAATGTTACCAATTTTGATGCCAGAAAGACTTTCTTCATGTGGCATCATTTCAACAAAACTAAATCTTCTTCTAAGGGCTGTATCCATTAAAGCAATGGATCTATCAGCGGAGTTCATGGTTCCAATTATATATACGTTACTAGGTACGCCAAAAGGGGTTTTACTATATGGTAACTTTACGGTGGTTTCCTCAACTTTCCCCAGTCGTTTTGTTGTTTCAATTAACGTAATCAACTCTCCAAAAATCTTGGATATATTACCTCTATTAATCTCGTCAATAACAAATACATAATTGCTATTATTTTCCTCCACTAATATCTCTTTATTAATAGAATATTTCTCGATCATTTTATTAATTGCTTCCCTATCAATTTTGTTAAGTCGATAAACTGTTGAGCTTGTCAGCGTTGTACCTTGATTTATTTTAACTATATACTCTCTAATTCCAGTTACTAGCCATTGTACATCTCTACTTCTTGGGTAATGGCCCCCATCATCAAGCCATTTTGCGTCACCTGTAATAACTCCAATCCCATCAATATTTTCTCGATCATACAACGATAGGACAATATCTCCAATTTTCATTTCTTCATGAAAATCTAACAAAATTCGTTTTTCCTTTTTTGTGCTAAATTCAGATTCATCTGTTATTTCTTTATCTCTATTTGCCCATCCAATACGTATCCTGTTATTTTTAAAACAATCATCTTTAATTTCATTGCTACCACTACCTTTTAAAGAAACCTTCCATAAGGTAGGATTTGCACTAACTTCTATATCACCATTTTTGATCTTAATATTTTTCGCATTATCACAAAACTGCTTGAATATACCAGGTTCAATTTTATATTCCAATTCCTCAGCGCTTTCGTCTCCAACTAGCTTTGGTTTTATTCCCTCAATAAACTCTTCATACCCATAAGACTGGTGAAAAGTAGTAAATTCTATTTTACCTTCCTCTTTATACTCCTTGTACCTCTTATAAACGGAAATATATTTCTCATCTTTTACTTCATTAAAAGTTTTATTTTCAACTATCGCAACCGCGTAGTTTACTGTATTGTAGGTTTTTCCAGTACCAGGAGGACCATATAAAATAATATTTTTATTATCATTAAACATATTTAAAATTCCTTCCTCTTCACTGATCACTAATTTATAATATGGTAATAGGGATTCAACCGCTGTAAGCATACCTTTTATAATCCCTTTATTATCTTTAAATTTATTAATTATATCTTGTCTTGTTATAACCCGCGCAATTTGAATTTTCTTATATACTCCATCTTCAACTCGCTTCTTAACTTCTCTTGTTGGAAAATTAAGTTCTATCATTCCATCTTCCGGATTATTACCATTTGATATATAAAATAATTCATCTGTAGATTCTAGTATGTCTTTGTTTAAAATCCTGTGATGTCTTGTGTAATCCTCTTTTTTACTTAACCTTTCACTTAATTCAACAGAAAATTTAAAACGTGCCTTTCCTTCTATTATTTCCGCAAATAAAGAAATACTTGTTGGGCATTTTTTATATTTCTCAAACTTAAGTTGCTTCCACAAATACTTTCGAACTTCTGAATTGATTTTTGCTTCTACCCATTTTCTAGAACTATCCATTTTCAACCCAAATTGGCGCTCACATAATTGAGCCATTTTTTCAAGCTCATCAAGAGCACATCTAGCCGCATCCCCTGTTTCTAAGTAGTACGACTTCATAGATGGATCAGCTTTTTCAGGTTTTTCGTATGGTTGTCCTCCATACTTATCAAGATAATCCAAGATTGAAATACATTTGATATCCTCTGTTGAAATTTGGCCATTATCATTAGTAAACAAAAGGGTATATTCGTTAGCAATAAACTCTTTAATTTCTTTAATAGTTTTAGGACCTAGAGTGGTATGTACTTCATCTTCAGGATTTAATTCTGGAACCTCTTTATGTCCATCAAATTCGCCTCTAAATGATAGACGTCTTGAAGAACTCTCTCCAGTACGAAGGTAATTGTATGTATTATTAGCATGATCGGCATTACACCATTGTGAAATCCTTGCATTATCCACATTCTGTTTACATAGTTCTTGAGCTTTCCTCTGTATATCACCTTGCTTAAAATACATCATATTAGATGATGGATTAATTGAGTTATGAAATACTTCATAAGCCATCATTGCTGTTGCTAGCCAAACAGAATCAGGTACACGATATGTTCCCAAAAAAATTCACCCTCAATAATATTTATTTTAAATATTGTATTTTCTAATTATTTACTCAGAATTAAACTTCTTATATTTATTACAACAAAAATATAGTTATATTTTACCATAAATACTTTTGTGATTTATCTTCCATTTCATCTCTATCCTATTAATCCCATAAAAAAATGATCCTCCTATTAGTAAGAATCGTTTTTTTTCGTTCATCTTGAAATTAAATAGTTGACAAGTGTTTCTTCTATATTCCAATCAGATTGGATGCTGTGGAAATGTTTTTGATCTCCCATATAACGGAATCATAGATTACCATTTTCTTTTCCTCCCATCTCAAAGTAATTGTTATTACTTCATCTAGAGAGATAGGTTCTAAAGCATAGACTTGCAAGATTTTATTTATTTTTAGATTTTGACCTTCTTGTTAACCCTACCTCGTTAAGTGCTCTTACTATCTCATTTGCTTCTTCTTTGGCGAATCCAAGCATTATATTACCGGTCAGGCCAACCACAGCCATTACGTGAAACCCCTTATCAGACAAATATTTTTCTATATAATTTGCAAATATCACCGCATGCTCTGAACTAATACGAAACCAAATAGCATGTAGGGGCACATTCATAGATACGTTAGTTTCATTAATAATTTTCTCTATTTTTCCCTTATTAATTTTATTTTGTACATCTAGATTAAACCTGTATTTTTTACTATACTTTTCCCTTATACCCCCTATCTCTTTTATATCCCTTGATAAAGTGGGTTGTGATACATAGTACCCCAAATTTTCAAGTTCTTCTTTTAACTCCTCTTGTGTTAAAACGTTTCTATTCTCAATGATCTTCTTCATAGCATTTAATCTCATTGATTTATTTTTAGTCATAAAATGCTCCCTTAATTTTTTATCTTTTTATAATTTCTTCTTGACAGGCTACTTCCTTAAATTGAATGACTTTTTTAGCAATTTCCCATATCCGAAAGCAACTCCTCCCGATTTCAATTTAAAATCATCTAGATTGAATAAAAAATGAATATTATTGACTTTATTTTAACTTTATTCATAAAAATATTCAAAATTCCAATTTGGTATATTGTAAAAGAAATTATTAATTTCAATATATACAGTGCTTTTTAATCCCCTCTCAGTCAATTAATAAATAATTAATATTCACTATTGATTAACAGGGATTAAAGGGATAGTCAATCCAACTTTATTAAGGAGGAATTAAATTAAGTTCCAGGATTGTACAATTGTCCATTTCCATCCTCATGGAAAAAAGAATGGGTGAGTCTTCAATTCTCAATTAATAAAGAAACTTAATTTGCAAAAGTAATTTGGTCTGCCCCTTGATCATCCTTTTTTTGGGGGGGCAAGGGGCAAATCATAACATGAAAGGAAGAAAAAAATGAAAGAACTACGAGAACTTCAAAAAGCTGGTTACAAATTCATTATTGATGGAGGAAATGTTAGTTATCAAAATCCAAATAGATTAAACCCTTTAAATGCTGATTCGTTTAGAAATAAATTGGTTCATCTAAAGCAGCAGAAACATCGGGTGTATAAATTTTTGCTCAAGCAAAAGGTCCCTCCCTAAAGCGGTTGTAGCTGTAGATATAGAAACATACGGTCACTATACGGATGGTATGATTCGACTAATTTCTTGGGCCGATCAGAATGGATGTTATGTCAGTGAATCCATTGATGACATTAAAGAGCTATTGGAGAATCCAGAGGTACTAAAGGTATTTCACAATGCCCTTTTTGATGTAACCTGGCTGCTTGCTAAAGGAATAAATGTCCAGACTTATACAGATACAAAAGTTTTATCTCAAATTATCAATAACCGTATAAGCAAGGACAACTCATTAGAAATTCTATCTCTCAAACATTTCGGTATTCTATTGGATAAGTCCCTTCAATCAGAGAACAACTGGAATGGAAAGATCACCAATGAACATAAAGAATACGCCAAAAGAGATGCTGAGGTAACATACAAACTTTACTTTAGGCTTTTACAAATCATTGAAGAAAGCTCTTTAGAAGAAGTAATGTTACGAGAAATAAGTGCTCTTCCAGCGGTTATTGAAATGCAACTTTATGGGATGCTTTTCGATTACACGGGTTGGAAAAAGGAGCTCAAAAAAATGAAGAATGAAAAAAATGCTATCGAGGAAGAAATTCGATCGATTTTTGAGCACCCAACCTTAAATCTCCAATCACCATTGCAAGTAAAAGAAGCCTTAAGCACTATAGGAATTACTGTTGAAAGTACAAGTGAAGGAGCTCTAGCTTCTCTTGAAGATCAACATCAAGTCATTGTTCTACTTAGAAAGTACAAAAAACTCCAAAAGCGTTTGTCTTCCTTTGGTGAGAAACTAAAAGAACGTATGGGCTCTGAAGGAAGGATACGTGGTAGCTGGAATGTAATTGGAACCAATACTGGGAGAATGTCATGTGTTAAACCCAATCTG
The DNA here is from genome assembly GCF_002835805.1 of Niallia nealsonii. Classification (GTDB taxonomy): domain Bacteria; phylum Bacillota; class Bacilli; order Bacillales; family Cytobacillaceae; genus Niallia; species Niallia nealsonii. Next base: position 105,533 of record NZ_PISE01000015.1, read on the forward strand.
CAAGGACTACCTTCTCTTGCTAAAACTTATGTAAAAGCGTCTAAGGATCATCTTTTACTCATTGCAGACTACTCTCAAATTGAATTGCGAGTTATGGCACAGATGGCTCAGGATAAAGTCATGATGGAAAGCTTTCAAAATGGTGTGGATCTTCATTTAAATACAGCGTCCGAAATAATGGGCAAACCTATTATTCTTGTAAGCTCTGATGAAAGAAAAATAGCAAAAACAACAAATTTCGGATTGTTATATGGAATGACAGTCTATGGTCTCCAAAAGCGTATTAATGCAGCTTTTGGACTTGATGTTTCGTATGAAACAGCTAATCTCTATCGAAATGGTTATTTCAATTTATATAAACAGGTTAGATCCTTTCAAGATGCTGCTCTTAAAGCCGATCTCATTGAAACAATGGGAGGTAGAGTGTGGACGAATATCCCCAAAGGAGATATTCGTCGATTAAATTACCCTATTCAAGGTACTTCTGCTGAAGGATTAAAAGAAGCATTAGCAATCTTTTATGACAAGAAAGATCCTAATTGGCGGATCATTGCTGCAATTCATGATGAAATCGTAGTTGAAGTCCCTAAAGAAGATGTACTAGTGGCAAAGGATCGACTAATAAAAGCCATGAAACTAGGAATGAGTTATTTTATTACGGATGTTCCTATAGAAGTAGATATCGATATTAGTGAATTTTGGAAAAAGTAAAAACCAACTAACAAATGGAGGTATTTTTCATGAATAATATTGAAAATCAAATTATCATCTCAACTGAACAACAATCTGGAACAGTGGTAACATTTGAGCCTAAGAAAGCAAGGTTTAATCCAATACGCTATTATGCAATTTCAAGTGATGCGATTGTTGAATGGAATGTACCTACTCCTTATGGTTTAAGACATTGCTTAGTTTTAACGTATGATATCCATCAATCAAACCAGTCAGGAACGACTGAAATAAACAAACTAAAACAACGTTATATATTATCCAATTATCCAAAGTCAAAATTTGGTGAGTTATATAAAGAATTAACTGGTAAAACTTTGGGCAATTCAGTAGATGTAAGTGAACTTGTAGGTAAAGAGTGCTTTGTTAAGATTGCCCACAATACTAATGAAGCTGGCGATATATTCGATAATGTTGAAGAAGTCATTCGTTACAAAACTGACCTTACTCACGGTCAGTTCTAATTGAATTATCTATTAATCTAGTTAAAAAGGGAGAGCTTTTTCCCCTCTCCCTTTTTTAAAGGAAGGATGAATTAGCCATGATACCATCATTAATGCAAGACCCTTTTAAGGGCATACTAACGCCTTCACCAGTAGACCATTCAATTGAACAATTTATGTTAAAGAATGAATTCTATTTGTGGGTGCCTACGAATGGAAATTTTGATAATGAGGAATTGATGAATGCCATTGCTTCGAATTTTTCAGTGTTTAGTAGAGTCGGACGCCAGCTTTTCCATCGCTTTACAAATACATGTGTAGGTTACTCAACAGAAAAAGCCAATCGAATTTTTGATGAAACAGAAGGATTTATCGAAAACAATGGATGGGCAACTGGGTATTCACAACTAGTCAGATTTGGATTTAATGGCTCAGAGGCTATTGATGATCATAGTCCAGCTAATGAAGTTATCCATTGTAAAAAACTGTATGATCTTAAACTTCGTGGTTTCAGTTTGAATGATCAAGGTAAGTTTGTTTTTAATGCTAATATCTTTGTAAGGTACGCACTTACTAGGATGAGACTAGTAATTCTATATGCAACAGGTGAATATTATATCTACCACCAATCAGGTGTATGGAAGAATATTCGAGAAGAGCAGCTAGGAAAATTACTTCGTGATATCTTACATGAAGCTGACCCAAATATTTGGAAAAAGAAATACCAAACTGAATATCTTGCAGCTATTAAACTAGAAACAAATTATATTGAGGAACTAAATTCTCACCATAACTATATCAACATCAATAATGGAATGTATGATATAAGGTCCTTTACTTTAAAAGAACACAACCCTGATTATTTCTCAACAATTCGTCTTCCTATTAATTACAATGTGAATGCGACTTGTCCAAAATTCATGAAGTTCCTATCAGATATATTCGAGGGCGACCAAGAATGCATTGATCTGACCCAAGAAGCTATTGGGGTTGGTATGTCCCTAGAGAATAAACTTCAAGAAGCCTTTTTCTTCTATGGCACAGGATCAAACGGAAAGAGTACTTTAATTAATGTCATTACTCATTTATTTGGAAAGGAAAACATAGCCTCTGTCTCTTTAAGTAGCTTATGTGGGCGATTCGGGTTTCAAAACCTCCCGAATAAGATAGCTAATTTCTCGACTGAAAATGAATTAACATCTATTAATACTCAAAATTTTAAGGCTATCACAGGCAATGATTCAGTTGAAATAGAAAGAAAACATAAGGATTCATATACGGCTAAACTATTTTGTACTCTTTATTTACTATTTAATACACTACCAGATACGAAAGATTTTAGTTATGCCTACTTTCGCAGAATCTGCCTAATCCCTTTCAACGTAAGCTTTTCTAGAAATGAAAGAAATACAAACCTTGAGCATGAACTCTTAGAAGAGCTTGATGGTATCTTTATGTTTGCTTTAGAAGGATTAAAGCGTTTAATCAACAATAACTATCAACTTACTTCTTCAAGTGTATCTATGGCTGCGTTAAGTCAATATCAACTAGGACAAAATCCGACTATTGAATTCTTTGATGATTGCATTGAAGTAACCGAAGACGGCTCTATTAAACAACCTGATGTCCACAAAACCTTCATTGAGTGGGCTAGAAGTCACGGTTACGATAGATGGTGGAACCTTAGCTCCCAGCGTTTCTGGGATTTATTGAGGCCCGTTATGAAAGAGAATGGTATTGATTTAGATACAAAAAAGATTCAAGGTACCATCTACATTAATGGTATTCGATTAAGGGAAGGTTACCAACCGAACCCTAACATTGTTACCTTCCCTTAAAGAGGGGGGTTAAGTGGTAAAGCATTTTAAAAACTACTGAGGAATTTCTTGTAAGCTTCTCAAATAAAATACTAATTTTAAAATCTATTTACCACCTATGCCCCTAACTGTTTTTATAATATTCAGAAATATATATTATTACTTTGGAATAAATTAAATGGGGGAATCCTGAATGAATACTACAGCTACATCAAATAAATCAAATTACTCTCTTATTATTGATATATTAGCAGACCTTGTAAAAGAAGCTGCTAACTCCTATGACAAAGAAAGTAAACAAGAAGATAGTAGTAAGGAATAACTTTTCCTATATTCTAGGCTCAACTATTGTTGGGCCTTTACTTTATCATCTTCCCCCATCAGAAAGGTGATGTATATGAAGAAAATTAATAATGTCGCTCTTTATATTCGAGTAAGTACTATTGATCAAGCAAACTTTGGTTATAGCATATCTGCCCAAACAAAGCTTCTGAAGGAATATGCAGAGCAAAACAGTTGGACCATTTATGATACTTTTATTGATTCTGGAATTTCTGGTAAAGCTACTAACAATCGTCCTGCTCTTCAGAAGTTATTAAATGAAGTTAAACAGGGAAAATTTGAAATGGTACTAGTATGGAAAATTAATCGCCTTGCTCGAAATATCATTGATCTATTGGAAATCGCCGATTTTCTAAAAAAACATCAAGTATCCCTTCAAAGTATCACAGAACAGTTTGACTTGAGTACTCCACTAGGAGAATTCACTCTACAAATGATGGCAGCTGTGGGTGAACTTGAAAGGAAAACCATTGCAGAAAATATGCAACTTGGCCGACAACAAAGGAACAGGCAAGGAATCTACTGCGGTTCAAAAATTCTTGGTTATGAAACAGTTACTACCAATGTCCATTCCAAGAGACGAGGAACAACTGAGATAAAGATAGTTCCAAGCGAAGCAAGGATAGTTAAGCATATTTTCAAAATGTATGCTGATGGTTTTGGGTACAAAGCTATAACAAATGATTTAAACAAAAATGGTTTTAGAAGCAAGTATAATAAGCATTTTTCTACTAATACCATTAGAACTATCTTAAATAACGTCGTATATCTAGGAAAAATCCGTTACTTTGATCCCAAAGTACAACAGGAACAAATCCTTGATGGTCAACATGAACCGGTTATTGAAAGTCAACTTTGGGATAAAGTCCAAAATCGATTATGTTCGAAACAAAGAGTTGTAAAGATCGAGCAACGTGCCTTTCCCCTGACAGCTCTTTTACGATGTCCAGATTGTCAATCTAGTATGATCCCTTTTCATACAAAAGGATATCGAAAAGACAAGGATTCTGTAACTTACCATTACTACATTTGTAATCAGTACCAAAACAAGGGCATCAAGGCTTGTAAGCCAAACTCTGTCCCTGCTGATAGAATTGAAAGGCTTGTAATTGATCGCATACAACAGTTCATTACCTATCCGAAATTACTCGAAGATATTGTAGATAAAATTAATATGAAAGCTATAAATGAGGTGTCATCCCTTCAAAAGAAGATCAGCCAAATAGACAAAAAGCTAAAAGGTTTAGACCGGAATCGTAAGAATTATTTCCAGCTGTTCGAAGAAGAGTTTATCGATAAAAGTACCTTTGTTGAACGTATAGATTCCATTAAATCACAAGTAAAGTCTTTCAGCGATATAAGAGATCAGCTTGAGAATGAAATATCAAAAGCACTATCTAAACAAATTGATTTTCATAAAGTTGAATCCACTATAAAACATTTTGAAAAGTTATGGCACTTAGCTTCTCCGGATAAGCAAAAACAATTGCTATCAGCTCTAATCAATAAAATCATCTTGCAGAAAGTAGATAATTCAAAGTCGGTTAATATCCACTTCAATAGGGATGTACTTCCATACATCATAGAGGGAGTTATGGATACTAACTTATCATTGGAAGGAGGACACTCAATATGAATCAACCAACCCGAGTAGCCATTTATGGTCGCGTTTCTACAGAAGAACAAGCAGAACATGGATATTCCATCGATGCTCAGCTTGATACTTTACAAACTTATTGCAAGATGCATCAAAAGATTGTGTATAAAGAATATGTTGATCGTGGGATTAGTGGTAAATCGATGGAGGGACGCTACGAATTACAACGTTTACTCCTAGATGCTAAAAATAAAGAATTCGATGAAGTAATCGTTTGGAAAATTAATCGCATTAGTCGTCGTACCATTGACTTACTTAAGATAGTTGATGATCTTAATCGATATGGTATTACATTTCGTAGCTTCTCAGAAAACTTTGAGACTGAAACCCCTATGGGAAGATTTGCATTACAAATGTTAGGTGCTGTAGGTGAACTTGAACGTAACACCATCGTGGATAATGTAAAGATGGGCATGAAGGAACGTGCCCGCACAGGACAGTGGAACGGTGGTATTGTACTTGGCTATCATAGTACTAAATCATATGGTGATCGAAAAAGAAATAATTCTAAACTTGAAACCGTTCCATCAGAAGCAGCTATTGTCCGTAAAATATTTGGTCTTTATGCATCTGGAAAAGGTTTAAAGGCTATCGCTAATCAACTTAATCATGAAGAACTAGTTACTAAACGTGGTAATTCCTTTAGCACATCAGCTATCAAGGAAATTCTTCTTAACCCTATTTATATCGGTAAAATACGATTCAATCGATATGAAAATTGGAATGAACAACGCCGAAAAGGAAAAAGCGATAATCCCATTATTGTGGATGGTGAGCATGAAGCAATTATTTCACCAGAACTTTGGGAAAAAGTTCAACATCTACAACGTAAAAAATCAAAGGTACATCCCCGACACTTTGAAGGAAACTATACTTTAACAGGGCTATTACGCTGTCCCCAATGTGGGGCGTCTATGGTTTCAAGTAGAACCATTAACCGTTCTAAGGACGGTGAAAAAATAGTTCGTCGCTATTATTCATGTGGGGCATTCCGTAGTAAAGGAAGCTCAGTTTGTAGTGCTAATAGTGTTCGTGCTGATGAATCTGAACAATACGTCTACCAACGTATAAAGGAGGTTATTATCCATCCAAAAATTTTAAAGGACATTGTATCTCAAATTAATAATGACAAAAAATTGAATGTACAACCACTAAGAAAAGAGCTCCAGCAAATCGATAAAAAATTAGAGCAATATGAGGCAAAGCGTAAGAAGTATTTTGGTCTATATGAAGAAGATTCTATCGATAAAGAGCTGCTAGTAGAAAGACTAGATGAACTAAAAAAAGAGGCAGACCTAATTAGTACTAGAAAATCTGAAATTGAATGGCAATTACAAGAGGATAATAGTCAAACACTCGACTATTCTTTTGTAAAAAATATCCTCTCGCAAATTGATAAACTATTACAGTCTGCATCAGCTGATAAAATTAAAGCTTTACTTCATTTAGCCATTAAACAAATTACTGTAAAAGAACGCAAAATTGATACGATCGTACTAGCATTTGACGAGAATAATGTGAATCATTTTTTAAGTTGTTCCCCTTCCGATAGAAATTCGGAAGGGGCTTTTGCTTTGCCCAAGCAGAAGCATAGATTCACTATAGTTATTTAATTGATATTCTCTCCTAAATATTAAAATAAATATTGTTTCTCTTTTGGATTAAAATAGTTTCACGTGAAACTTCTAGGAGACATTTTTACCTTATTACATTAAAAGCAAAGATTTACATGAAACGTAAAAAAATTAAGGTCCTATGTAATAGCCTTAATTTTTTTGTAATATTTAAAACTATTTCTCTATTAAATTAATATTGATAAATATAAACTATTATTCATTAGTATTATCGTTATATTTGTTCATAAGATGCTCTTTAATGCTATCATTAACAAACTTAGTGATCGACTCGATTTGGCCTTGTTGCTGCAGTATTCGTATGATTTGTTGTACATTTTTTTCTAAATAAGTAGTAATTCGGACATGTGTATCCGAGAAAGATTGCTTCTTAGGCTTTATTTTAGGAATAAAGGGCTTTCCATTTAACAAGAGCATTTCTTCTGATTCATCTCTAGTGCTAGCATAAGTACATTCTATCTCGGAGTCTTCATCTTCCAATTCTTCTTCATATTCCTCATAGCCTTCTTCAAGTTTTACCTCTTGCTCACGGAATCTACTTAAATCAATATTCCGCTTTCTTCTCATACCATAATAAACATCATCCATTTGTATCCACAACTCCTTAAAGAATAATTTATCTACATAGAGGTTTATGTACACATGTATGTCTACGTCATCCCATTATTTTATTGTTTTTATTCCTTTGTAGAAAAATAAAATAAAAAAAGAGTAGTCTATTTATTAATAGTCATCTGGGAATAAAATAATGATTCCTTCGCTATCCTGATCCATTACCCATATCGTTCGTTCAATAGGGTCAGAGTCATCTAGCATCACGAAAATTTTTGTTTCTCGATTTGGTACCTCCTGTCTCTGTATAAGCCATTGCTCATTATCTTCTATATAGAAATCAAATACTTGCAGATAATCGGTTAATTGGCTCTGATGCTCTTGTAAATATTGAATGATGGATTGCTTATGCTCAATGCTTAATTTCTCAGAAACAGCTCTTGTCATGTAAATTGACTTATGTGGTTCAAACATTGTTTATCCCCTCCTTATCGCTGAAGCCACTGTTCAAAATGTGAATCAAATGTTCCTTCTAAAAAGTAAAGTAAGATCATTTGATGATCATTCATAATCCCTATTCGAAAGTACATACAATTGTCCTTTGACTCTTTCTCTACATATTCAAGATGTAGCATTTGTGAGGCAATGAAATTAGCATCATCCTTCTCTTCTAAATGATAAATACATGACCAGTTTGGTAATCGGAATGATTTTAATAATTCACCGTTCCCTTCTGCCTCAAACCAATTGATAAATTCTTCTTCCAATGCCTTTAAATAATTGAAGTCTATATTTCCTCTTGCTTTCAATTCCTCTATATCCGAAAGAGTTTTGATAATTTTCATTAATTATTACTCCTTTCTCGTTGAAAATGTGGTCTTTTATGTGATCCTCTTAATCTTTTTCTATAAATTTAAAAAGAGAGATCCCTCATAGTTATCCGGGCTCCCTCTAATCCCTTACATAATAATTAATCCTAATTTAAAAAGAGCCATGAACACTTATTAAGTATTCATGGCTCTTACTTTTTAATAATATTGATGATTTTCTTAATTGTACAAGTAGTACATGGAACATAACATGTACATGGATAAATCTTCATTGGGTCAACCCTTTCTATTGGTTTACTTTGTATTATTATTTATTATTTCTTTAGCAACCTCTGTTGCTACTGCAACAAGTATTGTTATAACTGCTTTCTCCCACATACGACTTCACCTCTTTTTAAAGCGATGCTTAATAAAAAATTAAATTAATACCTATATCTACTTTCAATTCCCCAATTGTGTTCAATAAGGTAATTTTTCCGATTAATAATAATGTGGTGATACATACTTATATTAGCTCGTCTCCTCAGTCTCATATTGTTATTATTTTCACTTACACCTCTTCAAAAACCGATGAGTAATTGGCTCCCCATTAAGAATTAACACAATATATTCCCGTTCTCTAGTTTCTGGATTTACCGCTATACCAGCAATCCAATCATTACCCTTATCATCTTCATAAAGCAGAGTATCAAATAAGATTGGATTGGGTAACTGTTTTAAGTGCTTAATTGATATAAGCTTTTCATCAATCTCATCTTGATATAGTTCCGTTGATTCAAAGCTGATTTTACTTTCTTCCAATACAATATCGCTATGTTGGATCATAAATTTTTTAAAAAGTTTAATACTCTCCATACTTCTATCACTCCTTCAGCAATATCCTTTTTCTTTTAGTGATACAAATTTATCTGCACATACAATCAAATGATCCAACACCTCAATCCCTATAATCTTGCCAGCCTCAACTAGCCTTTTTGTCACTTCAATGTCTTCCTTACTTGGTGTTGGATCATTACTTGGATGATTATGAGCAACAATTATCGATGCTGAATTTGATAGAATAGCAGGCTTTAGAACCTCCCTAGGATGAACGATACTAGCGTTTAAACTTCCCATATGACACACATTAATGGCTGTTGGTTGGTTTTTAGTATCTAAACATACAACTAAAAAGTACTCTCGGTCAGCTTCCACTATCAACTGTTTTAGTAGCTTGTAAGCATCTTCTGGAGATTTTACATTCCTTTCTGAGTACAGAAAGCTGGTTTCCTTTACAACTTTTAAACTGACGATATTGACTCTTTTTGCTGACTTTATTTTTACCACATTACTACCTCCTAATATTTCTAATTGCAATTGGTTATTTGTTTCATATCCCTTCATGGATAACCTCCTCAAAATAAAATTAGCCCTAACTCAATGAGAGTTAGAGCTTTTAATTACAGAACATACATTCTACAATTATAATATATATTTAAAGGGTCGCTTATTACATTACTGAAATTACAAAGCATTCCCATACATAGGTGATGGAAGCTTTGGATAAACTCTAAAAACATGTTGAAACACTATCTCTGCCTTAGTTTTTACATCCTCTTCTGTAAAGCTTTCTACAGGTAAACCTGTGTCTTCACTCCAAAGAAAATCATGAATAGCAGTACGGACAGCATCCCTTGTTGCTTCTTTTTCTTTCCAATGGTCAATTTTTAATTTCTCTTCTTTAAGAGTCTTAAGCAACTCAATTGCAACCTTCTTAATATTTGTTATCTCTTCTTTGGATAGTTTTGTTTTCTTCAACAGATCAAAGATTGCAAGTTCCTCTTCGTTCAGGCCTTCTCGTACAGCTCTATTTTCCTCAGTACCAAGATCCTGTGCAAATTTTAATAGAACTTCAAAAGTCTTTTCAATTGTTAGTCTATCTTTTTCTTTATTATAATCTGATACAATTTTTTCATAGTGCCTTTGAAAATCAGTACGATCGAGATTTTGTGAAAGTAATCGACTAAGACGTAGTTCAATTGCTTGCTTTAAGTTCTGAACAGTTGTCTTCTTAGCAGGGCTTTGTTCAAATTCTTTCCGAAGACGGTCAAAATCAATATCTGCTATGTTATAAGGAGTTGAATCCTCTTGAATATTTATAGTTGTTGTTATAGCTTCATCAACAACTTGATGCAGTTGACGAATAATATCTGTTATGTCTGCTTGATCTCTATCTTTTTGTAGGCTACGGTAAATAATATTAATAGCGTCATACTCTTTACGGTGATCATTAACACCCTTGATATTAAGGCAAGATTTGAATTTCTTAAATACCTCTCTACACATTACTTCAAAACGCTTACGTGTTTCATCATTTTCATTTGCAGCTTCTTTTGAAGCAAGTATAGCAGCATTTCGTTCAAATCCATTTTTTTCAATAATATTATCTAGTGATGCATTTCTATCTATTAGAAAGGTCCGGACAAATGCTATGGATTCAGCTAAATCTGCCAAGAGCTCCTCATCAGGTTTAGCTGGATCAGTGTCACCACCTTCATCTCCACGGCCACTATCCCCATGGCCAGCATAAGTAGCCAATGCAGCACGTAAATTCTTTAAGATCCCACAATAATCTACTATCATTCCATTATTTTTACCTTCATGTACTCTATTCGCTCTAGCGATAGTCTGCATTAAAGTATGAGCCTTGAGTGGTTTATCGAGATATAGCGTTGACAGACTTGGTACATCAAAACCGGTAAGCCACATTGCACATACAATAGCTATACGAAAAGGATGTTCCTCTTTCTTGAAAGCAGATTCTATATCAATCCGTTCACCATCATTGCTTTCAAAGCCTGATTTTATCAATTTTCGATGTGGAGTAATATCTAAATCCCACTTTTGAAATTTTGCTACTTCACCTTGTTCTTCACTAACAACAACCGCCATCTGGATTTCTTTCATCCATTCAATCTGTCGGCTTCGATACATATCTTCTTGTTGGTCTGCGGCTTCAGAAACTTTTGATTGAAGTTCTAAAATATATTCCTTCCAATACTTCTGAATTAAATTGAACATACGAACACAAGTGATTTTGTCTATGCACACTAACATAGCTTTTCCTGTTTCCCAAGCTGTTGAATAATGAATAACAAAATCACGTGCCACTTGATCTAACCTTTTTTCTGCAGTAATGATGTGATAGTCTCGTTTAAGTTCTTTCTCTAATCTTAATTCAACATCAATATTCTCTGCTTCCAATTCCTCTAGTTTTTGAGCAATCTTTTCATTTAATTCATTTGTAGCAATTCCTAGTTTGTCTCCACGAGCATCATAATAGAGTGGTACAGTTGCCTTATCCTCAACAGCACGTTGGAAATCGTAGGTTGAGATGTAATCCCCAAATACCTGGCGAGTTAACTCATCATTCTTAAAAAGGGGAGTACCAGTAAAACCAATATAACTTGCATTAGGAAGTGCATTACGCATATTTAAAGCAAGGCGACCATATTGGGTACGGTGAGCTTCATCGCTTATCACAATAATATCTTCACGTTTGGAGTAGCCTTCATCTGGATCAACATCTTGGTTAAACTTCTGAATCAAGGTAAAAATATACGCTTTATGCTGTCCCAGCAATTCCTTTAAGTGATCCCCATCAGATGCACGGCATGGATCTCGATCGTTGTCTACAAGGCCACAGCCTGAGAAGGTTTTATAAATTTGAGAGTCAAGGTCTTCCCGATCGGTACTTATTAAGAAGGTAAAATTACCGCCCAGTTTTCTATGAACCTTTCGTGTAAAAAAGACCATTGAGTAACTTTTACCCGACCCTTGAGTATGCCAGAAAACTCCTAATTTCCGCTGTAATTCATCTCGTTTTTCTACTGCCTTAACTGCTCGATTGACCCCTAGAAACTGGTGATTCTGAGCCAAGATTTTTACAGGTGAACCTTTGGATTCATCAAATAATATGAAATTCTCGAATAGATCAATTAAATTTTCCTTGTTACAAGTTCCTTTAAGAAGAGTCTCCATATCTACAACGCCTGGATCTTCTTCTTCAAGGCGTTTCCACTCATGAAAGTGTTCAAAACGACTCGAAAAAGTACCAATTTTCGCATCATTACCGTTTGCTAGGATAATAAATGCATTATGATTAAATAAGTGAGGAATTGTATCCTTATAATCAGAAAGATTCTCCTCATATGCATGTCGTATATCCCGGCTAATTATTTTTAACTCCATAAATACTAGAGGAATACCATTAACAAAACCTACAATGTCAGCTCTTCGACGATAGATTTCGCCTTGAACCCATAGTTCCCGAACACAAAGGAAATGATTCTTTAAAGGTTCCTTGAAATTAAATACTTTTAATCTTTCCCTTTTTAACTCACCGTTTTCATTACGAAAAGAAACTTGAACCCCATCCCTTAGTAAATTGTGCTTTTCAAGATTAGTAAGAAGCGTTGTTTGACTTGTGCTGTATTCTACAATCTGTCTTACAGCCTCGTTATAAGCAACTTCGGGGAAACCCGGATTAAATTCCTTTAATTTAATCCTTAAGTATCGTGTTAATACAACATCCCTATCGGACCCACGACCTAATGTGCCGTCAGTTCCAAATAATTCAGAATTATAGGCGAAAACTGACTCCCACCCAAGTTCATCTTGTAAGTAATCTGCCGTTGTCTGTTGGACGAGAGTATCTTCATTAAAGATACTCATACAGATATTTCTCCTTTCATTAACCTTGGAAGTAATAAGCTTTGAGCTTTATATAGCGCTTTATTTTGATCTAAAAGTGTTGATATCTCCTTTCTTAAAGGAATGATATATTCATCAAATAAGTTTAAAAGCGAACGTGGTGGTACATTTAGATTAAAATCAACTAATAGTTTAGCACTAGCACTTTTGCGTGTAGAACCTGTGCTGACTCCAGTTACAAATCCTTGGTAGGCAGAATCTAAAAGTGTATAAAACAAATAATAGCTACTCATTAGTTCCTTGTCTTTAATTTTCATTCGAACTAGATAAGAAGCAAAAACAGAGGGTATTTCCTTTTCAACAATACCTACTTTGCCGGGATCAGCCATACGAATAACAACAATATCACCGATATCTAGTTTGTATTTATCATAGTCCGTACTATTTATCTTACAATATGGAACAGAACTCCAATCAATGTAATTCACCTTATTAATGTCAGTTCCTCTTAAAAACTTCGGTCCAACAGGATCAGTTTGTGCAGTTTCAGTGAATCCATATTGGGTTGTAACTAATTCAGATAAGTGCAAATTTCTCCATCCACCTGGTAATTCATTAATAAATTGGGTATTTTCATTACCTGGGAACCTTAAGTGAACAAACCACTCTTTGTATAGAAGACGGGCTGCATTATCAAGAAGTGTTATTCTCTTTGTATTATTTTCAATAAGATCATCGTATTTCGAAAGAAGATCAACAATTTTTTCTTGCGTTGGCAAATCAGGTAATTGGAATGAGATTCGCTTAATAACATCTTGATTTAAAGATGCCATAGTCGCCTTATTTGAACATTGATTAATCATCCATTGCTTGTGATTTTCAGTCATAATGAAATATGAAAAATACTGAGGATTTATTTCATCTGTCAGAAAACGCAATCGTATACAGTCAGACCCCTGCATCCAGCCATATTCGTTTTCTGTCACAATTAAGTGACGATCCACAGCTCCCTTTCTACCGAAAACTATATCATTCCTTTGAAGAATGTGCTTCTTTAGACGATTAACTACATGGTCAGGTACGAACTCTAATCTATCTTTACGTAAACTACCATATCCAATATTTCTTACGTTTATGACCGGAGTTCCCTCTTCAGTGTAATCGGATGCTTTTAATTGAGTACCAAATGGTCCTGTTTGAAGATCAATTTTTGAATCTACTACCAAATCACCTAAAGTAATGACTTTCCAACTCATAAACCTAACCTCTCAAAGTTTTTTTTAATCATTGCTGCTAATTCTGTTGCTTCTTCATTAAGACCTTCTATTTCAATGTGAATATTATTAATCTCCTCATCAAAATCAAAGTCATCATCTTCTTTCTGTGGTGCTACCCCTACATATCTCCCTGGATTCAAACTCCAATCATTAGCTTCAATTTCTGTTCTGTTAACTAGTTTGACCAATCCGTCTATATCACACAATTCCCCATCAGGAAAGTGGGTTGTCAGCCAAAATGCCTGCTTATGGAAGTAGCGAACTAATTTTAATTGATCTACAACTTTCTTCCAATAACTTTCTAACTCTTTTCGAGTTTTTGAGATTTCACGTGTGTTCCAAAGATCATTCTCTTTCGCTTGTAATTCTTTTTCGCTTATATCGATAAGACGGCATAGTAATTTGTAGAGATTTTCTACATGTTTAATAAGGTTTTTACTATCCTTCGATAAAGAAGTGAGTTCAACAGTTTTTTCGTTTAATGATTCATTATTAATTTCACAATTTTTCCACTTAAATTGTTCATTTGTAATTTTTGAGAAAAATACATTTTTTTCCTTTTCAAATACTTGTAGCTCTCTTTCTAGTTCATTTATTAATTCAAAGTGGATTGAATCCTTATTCAATGCTTTATGGAAAGGCGACATCATTTCAGTGAGATCTTTAATTAATTTTGCGTATATTGAAAGAATATCTATTGTCTGGTCATCTTCATCCTTATAATTGAAGCATTTCCAACCTTCAGAAATGGTAGATTCTATATAGTTATTAATGAGATTAAGAAATCTGTCCTTTTCTCCTCTATAAAGCCAAATAATAGAAAGAAGATTTTGAAGTTGCTCTGGGCTAAAATCGAAAATTTTACGAGTTATCTTTCTGTAGATATTCTTTGCATCAATCATTAGTACTTTATCTTTATATTCCTCCGGCTTTGCTCGGTTCAGAAACCATAATTCACAAGGAACTGTTCTAGTGTAAAAAAAGTTTGATCTAACAGCAACCATTATATCTACTGAACCCGTTTCAATAAGCTTTTGACGAACCTTTGCTTCGTCCCTCCCTGCACTTGAAGCCTGCGAAGACATAACAAAACCAGCGCGTCCAGTTTCATTTAGATAACTGTAAAAATAGCTAATCCAAAGATAGTTACCATTAGTAACTTTATCGTTTTTATTTACTCCCGGTAATCCAAAAGGTAGACGCATATCAGACTTTATTTTTTCTGCGTCTACTTCATCAACATTGAATGGGGGATTTGCCATTACATAATCAGCTTTTCCGACAAGTTGATGTGGATCATCGTAATAAGTTATTGCCTTTTGGATGTCCCCCTCTAGCCCGTGAACGGCCAAATTCATTTTTGCCAATCGAATAGTGGTAGGGTTTTTTTCCAACCCATAAAATGTAAGCCTCTCGGTAGGATTGGCATGAAGTCGCTCTAAAAAATGGGCACTTTGTACAAACATTCCGCCAGATCCACAGGCAGGGTCGAGGATAACTCCATTATCTGGCTCTAATGCATTTGCAATAAAAGAAACCAATGATACTGGTGTAAAAAATTCTCCCCCATCATGTGCTCCCTGGTTGGCAAATTGAGTAAGAAAGTATTCATAAATACGTCCAAATATATCTCCTGATGCATTTTTTAATTCATCAGGGTTAAGGGTACGAAGAAGTTGCCCTAGTACTGCGTTATCTAAATCCTGATATTCCGATTTCGGTAGTTGACCCTTTAATTGCTCGTAATCCTCTTCTATAGACTCCATCGCATCAATAATTGCCTTGGCTCGATCGTCTGCATCTGTAAGTGATACGAGGTTATCAAATTGTGCTTTTTCTTGTAGGAAGATTGACCCATTTTGTGAAAAATCCTCTTTAGTTAGTTCGCGTGTCTTACCTCCACGTTTTGGTAAAGATGCTATTACTTCGTCTCTTACATTAAGAAATCTACTATAAGCATGGCGTAAAAAGATCAATCCCATAACAGGCATAAAATACTCATTACTTGCATAATTAGAGTTAGAGCGAAGGGTGTCGGCAGCTCCCCACAGTCTCTTTTCTATTGCTTCTATATTTTCTAATTGTGACATTGGTAATCTCCTTTGATAGCTAATATAATTTATATTACCATATTATTGAAAATAGTGGTGTTGTAAGAAATAACCACCATGATTTTACCTAATTTTTACACTATAAGCTTATGGTAATTTCAAAAAAAAACTGTACCTATCTCCAGATACAGTTTTTAAACTCAGAAAATTTCGCATTTACTTATGGTACGGTTCACCCCGATTAATCCGAAACGCCCGGTAAACCTGTTCCACCAAAACAAGCCGCATCAACTGATGGGGGAATGTCATTTTGCTGAAGGAGAGCTTATCGTCTGCTCTTTTTAAAACATCATTGCTTAATCCTAAAGAACCGCCTATAATAAAAGCTACTTTGCTTTTTCCATATGTGGCGAGTTTATCTAGTGTTTCTGCTAGTTCTTCGGAGGATTTTTGTTTGCCTTCAATGGCCAGCGCGATAACATGGGCATCTTGAGAAATTTTTGCGAGGATTCGTTCACCCTCCTTATTTTTCACTTGTTCCATTTCTGCATTGCTTAGTATTTCTGGCGCCTTTTCATCGGGAACTTCGATGATTTCGATTTTAGAATAGCTTGATAATCGTTTTGTATATTCATCGATTCCTTGCTTTAAGTATTTTTCTTTTAGTTTTCCAACTGTAATAATGGAGATATTCACATGTATTCCTCACTTTACAAACAACTTATCCACATAACTTATCCACATATCCACATTTTAAATCCACATATAGTATGAAATCATTTGTTCGCTACCATATATATGGCGATATTCTTGCAATATTCACAGGTTGTTGATAACTTTTCCTCTTCTGAAATGTTTTCCAAAATAGGAAATGTCTCATGCTCATTTACTATCGTATCTATTGCTATATCAATATGTTCAGCACAACTATAAATCATTTTTTCTTCTCCTTTTTTACCTATAAATCTAATTTTTCAAAATATTCCTGTGGATAACCCTGTTTTTAACTTTTTTTAGTTATCCACATCTCATCTTATCATTCTATCTCAAAACTGCAACCATTCCTTTTAAAATTCTCTACTAAGTCCATATTCTCTTATTTATTTTTCCTTTTAATACTTTTTTTATAAAATTTTTTGTACATTTATTTTATACTTCCTTCTAAATAGAAAACAGGAAGAACAAATTCTTCCTGTTTTTGATTATCGATTATCTTCAGATAACGTTAATTCCGCTGTCATCTGTTTTCCTTCACGATAATATTTTACTTTCAATTTATCGCCTATTTTTTTCTCGGTATACAAATGTTTTCGTAAATCAATTAAATCGCTGACTTTTTCTCCATCAAGCTCAACAATAACATCTAATTCCTTTAATCCAGCTTTTGATGCTGGAGAATTTGGACTAACATCTTTAATTGCTACACCATCTGTCACGTTTTCTGGAAGCTTTAATGCCTCTTCTTGATAATATCCTGGAATATCGCTGACAGATTGAAGCTCTACTCCCATATATGGTCGTTTCACTTCACCGTACTTTTCTAAATCTTGAATGATTGGTTCTGCTGAGTTAATTGGAATAGCAAGACCAATTCCTTCTACAGAGGATTCGGAAATTTTCATACTGTTAATGCCAATTAATTGACCTGCAATATTAATTAATGCCCCTCCACTATTGCCAGGATTAATGGCAGCATCTGTCTGAATAACTTCTGACTGCCAATCAGTTACCCCATCTTCGTTAATATCTACTGGTATCGTCCGCTGTAGTCCTGATACAATTCCTTGCGTGACAGAACCGGAGAATGTCATGCCAAGTGGGTTACCGATGGCGATAACAGGTTCACCGGCCTTTAGCGTGTCGGAATTTCCAAACTCAGCAATTTTACTGACTTCTTTTGCATCTACTTCTACAACAGCAAGATCTGTCCATACATCAGCACCCACTAGCTTTGCACTAATCTTTTTTCCATCCGATAAGGTTACCTCAAGTTCGCTTGCACCTACCACTACGTGATTGTTTGTAACAATATATGCTTTATCCCCATTTTTTTTGTAAATAACGCCAGATCCTGTACCTGCTTCCTGTGCAGAGGTATCTTCCCAAAAATTAGAGGCTTGAAGATTACTGATGCCAACTACTGCATCAGCTGCCTTATCAACTGCTTTTGTTACATTGGTTTCTACATTTAAAGAAACATTCTTCGTATTTAAGTCCTTATCCTCTGTTATGGTAATATCATCATCAGTTTGCTTTTCAGTCGATAAAATTCCATTATCGGAAAAACGGGTTACTATTAATAAAACAAGCAACGCACCTATAATGGCACCTATAAATCCCGAAAAGAAATAACCTTTTTTTCGTACTGGCTTTTCTCTTTGATTTCGGTATTCAAAATCCTCTTCATTTGCCACCTACACCATTCCTTCCTTTTAAAGAGCTAAAACATATGCTTTATTATGTAAATAAAAAGTCATTACATAAGTTCTTTATTTATTTTTCCTTATTTTTTTAAAAACAAACAAAATAACTGCTTTCTTTTATAGAGAAAAATAAAAAACGACCTAGAATAAATTTTCTGGCCGTCTTTTTATACTTAAATAGTTGTTAAAATTGTTGGCATTTTTGGGTCTGTATCTTTTAAACTTACTTGTTCATTCAGCACAATGCCTTTGCTTTCTAATGTTTGTGCAACAGACATTCTTGCCAGTTCTTTCATATTATTATCCTGACTTAAATGGGCTAAATATATATGTTTGGTACGGTTGCCGATCACTTCACTCATAGCAATTGCAGCATCTTCATTTGAAACATGGCCTACATCGCTTAGTATTCTTCTCTTAGTATTCCAAGGATACCTGCCCATCCTAAGCATTTGCACATCATGATTGCTTTCAAATACATAGGAATCAGCATTGCTTATTATACCTTTCATTCGATCGCTGACATAACCTGTATCTGTAATCAATACAAGCTTTTTATCGCCTTCATGAAAGATATAAAACATCGGCTCCGCAGCATCATGAGAAACACCAAAAGACTCGATGGACAAGTTTCCAAAAGTTTTTACTGTTTCCATACCAAAATGAAATCTTTGCTCTAAGGGGATTTCCCCAATATGTGAGCTCATAGCATTCCAAGTTTTTTCATTTGCATAAATAGGCAATTTATATTTGCGAGCAATAATTCCGACCCCTTTAATATGGTCGCTGTGCTCATGGGTTACTAAAATGCCAGTGAGCTTATTCATTTTCCGGTTGACTTGCTCAAACAATGCTTCCATTTGTTTTCCGCTTAATCCTGCATCAACCAAAAATGAATATTCCTCACTTTCTACATAAATGGCATTGCCAGTACTCCCGCTTGCGAGAACACTAAACTGCATTTTTTTCTCACTCCAATTTAATCTGTTCACTTTTTGTTTTTATTATTTGATTATCTAACGCATTTACAAATAGATTTTCCCCGTTATCTAATAGAATAGACCAAGTTGGTGAAAGCACCTGTGTTGTGGAATATTGTTGGGAGTAGTAACCTAATTCCACCTTTTTTATCTTGCTGTCATTATCAATATAGCTGTTTGTAAACAGTGTATAAATAGCATCTAATGGCCGACTAATATTTTCTTCTTCCTCAATTTCTTTAATATTTTCAAGAAATGTCTGTTCATAGGAAACTATTTTATTTTCTTCATTTAAATAAAAAGTCAATTTTCCATTTAAATTTTGATAAAAGGTTTTTCCATTATATTGCTGATAGTAGGTAATAGTCTTATCTTTTTTTTCCCAGAAACGATATTGATTACCATTTAATATATGGCCTTCTATATATGTGGTTAAATCTGTTTCTTTAAATGGTTGTCCTATGCTTATCGGCTTTTCTAAAATAGACTGGAGAATATTGCTGTCAATAATAGTAACCTCTTGTCCTTTTAAAAGTCCTTTTTCCCATTTTGTTAATTCTTCTTTACTAAAGGTTTTAGATTTCGCCGACAAATATTGATCCTTTGCATTCTTAGGCAAGTCTTTTGGATATGTTATCCCATATGATGATAATATATTTTCAGCTGAAGGGCCTTGTTTGTACTCAAATTGTTGAGATGACTCTTTAAGGCGCATATATTCATATATCAAATAAATATCAAGGACTAAAAAGGCAAGAATAAATATTGTCTTAATCTTATTCCAATCCATTATTCTTGCCTCCTGTATGTGAGGTTTCTATCTGATACCATTTTTCATCATATTCATAGAACCAGCTCGGCTGTATCCTTACAATGCTTTGCGAGTCTACCTGCATATCATAGCCCATCACAATATCCTGTATTTTTTCCATATCAATATTCTTTTGTTCTTTTAAATATTCAAGCACTTTTTGCCCAGACATCACTGTAGTGGTAGTAGTATCAAAATCCGTCCCAAAGGTACTAAGATTGCTTGTAATAAATGTTTTCACATCATTATTTTCCCACATTACCTGAATATCCGATATTTTATGTTCCATATCAAATATTGGATATCCCGCTGAATTATATAGACGAAAAGTTGATTTATCGTAATTATCATTTTTGCCTACATATCTATATTGGTTTGTCCATCCCCCATGCTGGTTTACAAACTCAATACTATTTTGAATCATTTTATTTTTTTCTGTACCATCTGTAATTACTTCAGATGGTTTTAGAAAAGAAACAACATGGGTATCTTTATCAATTCTTAAAAGTCCAGTATCATCCGTGTATTCTTCTCGATTAGCGATGATACTTTTCTGCACTAAGCTAGGATCGCCAAATAACGCTCTTTTTAACTTGGCAGAATCAATCGTTTTATACAAATAATTATATTTTTTCATACTACTATCATTTTCTGGCAAATAAATTAGATTATTTTTTGTCAACTCATAACTAAAATGCGCTGTATAAATAGATCCTTCCATCGCCACATGATTAGTAAAATCTTTAAAAGAATCAATAAATGACGCAGAAACATTGCTTTCATACACTTTACTGTTATTTCTAGAAATAAAATAAACCAATCCCTCTTTATCTTTAGAAATATCATAAGAAATTAAAATAGTATCAAAATCAAAATTATTGCTTTCTGTACTATTCAGCAAGGTTTTATATAAATAAAATGGAACATCACCTGGAAACCTTATTTCCATACTATGATTCTGTTTTTGAATAAAAGAAGAAACATTTTTTATTTCCGGGGAAATATTTTTAATATTATTATAGTCCCATTTTTTTAAAGTATTAATCACGTCACTTATTTCAATACTATCCATTGTTCCATAATGTTGGCCATTTAAGTGTTGATAAATTCTATCAGGCTTAACTACCTCGCCAACTTCTTTGCTTTTTCCAAACATTTCTGGTTCAACTGTTGGAATTTTTTTTAATGTTTCATAATTTCCTTGATGCGTCCATAAAACATAGTATAAAAAGACACTTAATAATACAAGAATAACTAATATAACTGTTTTTATTTTTTCATAAGTCATACCCAATCATCATCCTCTTCTGATTGAATATAAGGAAGAGTAAAAGATACTTTTGTTCCTTTCCCTTCTTTACTTGTTGCCCAAATTTTCCCCCCATGCGCTTCTACCATTTCTTTTGCAATGGCAAGACCTAATCCTGTGCCTCCAAGCTTGCGTGTGCGGGCCTTATCAACACGATAGAATCGGTCAAATACCTTTTCTAAGTTTTCTTTTGGAATACCAACACCATTATCAGAAATGCTGACAATAATTTGTTTCTCTTGTTCCTTTAAAGAGAATGTGATTTTTCCGCCTTCAGGAGAATATTTTAATGCATTTGAAATAATGTTATCCATTACTTGGGTTAATTTATCTTCATCTACTTCTACAAAAGCAGCATGCTTTGGCAATTTACGCTCAAATATAACATTCTGCTCTTTAGTCAACTCAAAACGATCAATAATACGATTATAGAAAACAATGAAATCTACTAACTCTTTATCCAATTTAATGTCTCTATTATCCAGTTTAGATAATTGAAGCAAATCATTCACTAAACGAATCATTCGTTCTGTTTCATTTTGTGTCACTTCTAAAAATTTAGGAGCCAGTTCATCATCTTGCCAAGCACCTTCTGCTAATGCCTCCACATAACTTCTCATAGTCGTAAGAGGAGTACGTAATTCATGAGAGACATTCGCTACAAATTCTTTACGTTCCATATCGATTTTCTCCTGCTCCGTTATATCATGAAGGACAGTTATAAGGCCATTTACAAATCCTGTTTCTTTTTGAATAACTGAAAAGTTCGCTCTTAGTACATAGGGTTCATAATTCGTACTATAGTCGAGAATAACTGATTCTCTCTCTTCAAGAAGTTCTTCAAACGTATATGTTCCCTTTAAACCTAAAAGATTAATAATAGGTTCTGATAAGACTGTTTCACGTGAAACATCTAGCATTTTTGCTGCAGGTTCATTAATTAATATTATACGACCTCTTCTATCTGTTGCAATTACCCCATCTGTCATATAAGAAAGAACAGAAGACAGCTTCCTTCGTTCACTTTCTGTTGTTGCTTGTGATTCTTGCAGTTTTTTTGTTAGATTATTAAACGTAATCGCGAGTTGACCAATTTCATCAAAGCCATATACCTTAACTTTTCTTGAAAAATTCCCCTTTGACAAAGCAAAAGCATGTTTTTGCATATCGGAAATAGGCCTTGTTATCGTTCTTGCCAGCAGCACTCCTAAAACAGCTGTTACTACTAATGTAATAAGTGTACCTTTTTGAAAGATTTGATTTATTTCATCCATCTGCTTATAAACATTCTCAATTTTCCCAACCAGATAGATAGCTCCTATTGATTCTCCCCCTTGAGGTCTAATAGGAGCTATTAAAACATATATTCGATTGCCTGTTTTTGAATCAATGGAATAATCCTCTACAGGTGCTGAAGAGTTTACCAACGTTCTTCTCACTACATTATCGACCATTTTTTGACCTACCAAGTTTTGGTTTTCAGGGTCTGATGTACCAATAATAATAGAATTGCTGTCAATCACTCTAATTTCCTGGATAATGTTTGAATTATTATCCTCACTCAAAAGCCTTTTTACATCCTCTTCTAACGTAGAATCGCCATTTTCAATCGAACGTTCCTTTGTTAGCTGTTCTTCTAAATAGATAGATAAAATATTTACTTTATCCTGAATAGATGTTTCAAAGTTATCTTTTAACGTTCGCTGCAGTGTTTGTACAAAGTAAACACCAATGATTTGAATAGAGATAAGAATAAGCAGTACAATAATCAATACTAGCTTTAAATGAATAGATCGGAAGAAACTAACTTTTTTCATCAATTATGATTACTCCTGTTCAGGGTTTCTTAAATAGTAACCAACACCTCTTCTTGTTACAATCCATGTTGGATGACTAGGATTATCCTCAATTTTTTCTCTTAATCTTCTTACCGTTACATCTACTGTACGGACATCCCCATAATAATCATATCCCCATACTGTTTGCAGCAAGTGCTCCCTTGTCATAACCTGCCCAATATGTTTTGCCAGATAATGAAGCAATTCAAACTCCCTATGTGTTAATTCAATCATTTCACCACGTTTTGATACGATATATGCATCTGGATGAATCGTTAATGAGCCTATTTCAATCTCATTTGTTTCATTCTCTTCTTCTAATGCAGAAGGAGTCTGTTGATGTCTACGTAAATTGGCTTTGACACGTGCGATTAATTCTCTTGTGCTAAAAGGTTTTGTTACATAATCATCTGCCCCAAGCTCAAGGCCAAGCACTTTATCTATTTCAGAATCCTTTGCCGTTAACATAATAATTGGCATTTCATACTTTTTTCTAATTTCCCGGCAAACTTCCATACCATCTCGCTGTGGAAGCATGATATCAAGAAGTACTAAATCAGGTTGTATTTCTTCCACTTTTTCTAAGGCTGCATTTCCATCATAAGCGCAATGAACTTCAAAGCCTTCTTTTTTTAAATTAAATTGTAGTATATCTGCAATTGGTTTCTCATCATCAACAACGAGTATTTTCTTATTCAAACCAGTTGTCCCCCTTCAGTCAGAGTATCTATAGTAGTATGTGTATTATTTACATCTTCTACTTCTAATTTACCATTTTATAAGAATTTATTCACTTTTTTATACATTCTTAATAAAAACGAATGATTAAAAAACCCTCCAATAGAGGGTTTTTTAATCATTCAACTTACCTGAATTAGGCTAGTACACATTATAAATAAAAAATTCTTTTTACTAGTGCAAAGAATATATAGGGGTGCCAAAATACAGAGAAGTTCCTAAATAATCAGTAATTTAGAGTATATGCGTAAATCTATTATTAAATCTAAAGACACTCTTTATCTTTTTGTTCTAGTTTTATTTTCATCTAATTTAAATAGGAGCTATTTAGGACTTCCAAATATCCTTCTTCACTCTATCATATATTTCTGCTGTTGGAATGAACATCTTTATTTTGTAATCAAATTGTAAATTGCAGTGAAAAACAAAATAGAGAGGTTCCTCTCCTACCTATTAACAAAACTTCCTTTATTTTAAATAAAGCAAAATTTCAAATAATGAAATTTCCCATATCTTCCACTGATCGCAGCCTAAACAAGATAAGATCTAGGGCACAAAGAAACTGCTATAAGACCTGGATACTATAATAAGTCTATGTTCTTTTATATAGAGCTTTCACTCGAAATGTTTCTCCCTATAATCTCGTGATTAAGATCAAAAAACTTTAAACAAGGATAAGGGATTACAGAAAAAAACGGTTACGAATAAAATTCATAACCGTTTTTTAGAGTGGCTCAGGACGGAATCGAACCGCCGACACAAGGATTTTCAGTCCTTTGCTCTACCGACTGAGCTACTGAGCCATAATATTATCTGCTTCTTTATTCTATTATCTTACTTTTATCTATTTTTTAATTTATGTATTAAGATAATAAAATTCACTTTATTAATTCTTAGCTTACGACTATGGCTGTTATAGTATCCATTCGTATATACAGATTAAAAAAATATATATGTAAAATATGCTAGGTGCATATAGAAAAAATATGGCGGTCCGGACGGGACTCGAACCCGCGACCTCCTGCGTGACAGGCAGGCATTCTAACCAACTGAACTACCGGACCAAAAAATATATTAAAATGACCCATACGGGATTCGAACCCGTGTTACCGCCGTGAAAGGGCGGTGTCTTAACCGCTTGACCAATGGGCCATAATAAAGAAATGGTGAGCCATGGAGGATTCGAACCTCCGACCCTCTGATTAAAAGTCAGATGCTCTACCAACTGAGCTAATGGCTCTTATTAAAAGTTTTTTCATGTCATTTGCGACGCTTTTTATAATAGCACAGTTTCAATTTAAAAAGCAATACTTTTTATAAAAAAAATTAAAATAATTTCAAATGCCTAAATAAAGTAGAAAGTATACTCTATTCAGGCATCTCTTTAAATTAGTTTTGTCTCCAAGGACTATGAATTACATTTGTTTGTGTACGATCTGGACCTACAGAGAAAATAGAAAGTGGAATACCAGTAAGTTGAGATACTCTTTCTAAATAATGTCTCGCATTTGCTGGAAGTTCACTTAATGATTTACATCCAGTAATATCCTCTGTCCAACCTGGAAGTTCCTCATATACAGGCTCGCAATCAGCTAAAGTTTTTAAACTTGCTGGGAATTCTTCCATAGTTTTTCCTTTATAGTTATATGCTACACAAATTTTTAGTGTTTCAATTCCTGTTAACACATCAATAGAGTTTAATGAAAGGTCAGTTATACCACTAACACGGCGTGCATGGCGTACTACGACACTATCAAACCAGCCAACACGTCTAGGTCTTCCAGTAGTAGTTCCGTATTCACGTCCTACTTCTCGTATTTGATGACCAATTTCATTATCTAGTTCTGTTGGGAATGGGCCATCACCAACTCTAGTTGTATAAGCTTTTGATACACCGACAACATGCTTGATTTTAGATGGACCTACACCACTGCCGATCGTTACTCCACCAGCAACTGGGTTAGAAGAGGTAACAAATGGATATGTACCTTGGTCGATATCCAGCATAACACCTTGTGCACCTTCAAATAAAACACGGCGTCCTTCATCTAAAGCATCATTTAACACAACAGATGTATCACAAACATAATGCTTAATTTGCTGGCCATACTCATAATATTCATCAAGAATATCTTCTATTTTAAATCCATCTGTCTCATATATACGTTCTAATAAACGATTTTTTTCTTCTAAGTTGCGTGCTAGTTTTTCTTCAAATGCTTCTTTATCTAATAAATCAGCCATACGAATGCCAATACGAGCAGCCTTGTCCATATATGCAGGACCAATGCCTTTTTTTGTTGTGCCAATTTTGTTAGCACCCTTACTGTTTTCTTCCACTTCATCTAATTTCAAATGATATGGAAGAATAACATGCGCGCGATTGCTGATTCTAAGATTATCTGTAGTCACACCACGATCATGTAAATATTTTAATTCTGTTATAAGTGCTTTAGGATCAACAACCATTCCATTACCTATAACAGAGACTTTGTCACTATAAAAAATCCCGGAAGGAATTAAGTGCAACTTATAGGTTTCACCATTAAACTTAATAGTATGTCCCGCGTTATTTCCGCCTTGGTAACGTGCAATTACTTCAGCATTTTCAGATAAAAAGTCTGTAATCTTTCCTTTTCCTTCGTCTCCCCATTGTGTTCCAACCACCACTACTGATGACATATCCCTGAGCACCTCCAAAGGTTACTATACATTTTTTATATTATTAATCAATCAAACATTCCTATTTTATCAATTTAATGTAGTAAAAGTCAATAAAACACGAACAATGAAAATAAATAATATATTTTATGTTCGTGAAACTTTAGTAAACTAGTAAAAAATAAAGGGAAACTTCAATCACTGGAGGCTTCATGTCCCCTACTGATAACTAATCAGACTTTTACAGACAAGTTTATACCCACCTAGATTTCTCGTTCTCTCTTATCATTCCCTTAAAGCCCGTTAATATGTGATAAAACATAGCATCCTTAATACATAGAGAAAGGGTGCGCTATAAGTTAAAACATCAACTTATAGCACACCCTTCTCAAAATTCTATTCTTTTTGTGTTATTATCACTCTTATGCACCAGGCGGCATTCCAGAATCATCAAAACGCCGCTCTAAATTCACGAATTTATTGTACTCTTTTACAAAGGCGAGTTGTACTGTTCCTGTTGGACCATTACGTTGTTTGGCAATAATTATTTCAATAATATTTTTGCTTTCTGACTCTTTGTCATAATAATCATCACGATATAAGAATGCCACAATATCGGCATCCTGCTCAATACTTCCTGATTCACGAATATCAGACATCATTGGACGCTTATCTTGGCGTTGTTCAACACCACGAGAAAGCTGGGAAAGTGCAATAACAGGAACTTGCAATTCTCTAGCTAGGGCTTTTAATGAACGAGAGATTTCGGAAACTTCTTGCTGTCTATTTTCCCCAGATCTTCCGCTTCCTAAGATTAATTGCAGATAGTCAATTAAAATCATCCCAAGCCCATGCTCTTGTTTTAAACGACGGCATTTTGAACGAATCTCTGTAATCTTAACACCTGGTGTATCATCAATAAAGATACCTGCATTAGATAAGCTCCCCATTGCCATCGTAAGCTTACCCCAATCTTCATCTGTTAATGAACCTGTACGAAGACGTTGCGCATCAATATTGCCTTCTGCACAAAGCATACGCATGACAAGCTGCTCAGCTCCCATCTCTAGACTGAATATCGCTACATTTTCTTGTGTTTTTACCGCAACATTTTGTGCAATATTCAAGGCAAATGCTGTTTTACCAACAGAGGGACGTGCTCCAACAATGATTAAATCGTTGCGCTGAAATCCAGCAGTCATTTTATCTAGTTCTTCAAACCCTGTGGCAATACCGGATATATCTCCACTACGATTATGCATTTCTTCAATATTATCATAGGTGCGCACTAATACATCTTTAATATTATGAAAAGCGCCGGCGTTTTTTCTTTGGGCAACTTCCAAGATGCTTTTTTCTGCTTCGCTAAGCAATACTTCTACTTCATCTTCACGTGTGAATCCATCTTGAGCGATATCTGTTGCTGTTCGAATTAATCGGCGGAGCAACGATTTCTCTTCTACAATTTTTGCATAGTATTCTATATTAGCAGCAGTAGGAACAGATCCTGCAAGCTCGCTTAAGTAGCTGACACCACCCGTATCTTCTAAGTTATTGCCTACTGCTAGTTCTTCGGTAACTGTTATTAAGTCAACGGCTTTTCCCTGATCGCTTAGTTTCAGCATTACAGAATAGATGCGTTGATGTGCACCACGATAAAAATCCTCTGGAATGAGAATTTCTGATGCTAACGTTAAGCTTTGCGGCTCAAGAAAAATAGCTCCTAGAACAGCTTGTTCTGCTTCAATATTTTGTGGCGGGACTCTATCTGTCATTATTTCACTCATCTAGAAACCTCCTTTTAAGTAGGAAAAGGTTCATTATTATTCATATATAATAAATTTAATAAATTGTTATTTTAAAAGAATTATAATTATAAACCGAAACAAAAAAATGTGATCAGCTAAGAACTGTATCACATTTTATCGGACTTATCCTATTTTAACACTTTTTTTTATAAATGGAACTTCCAATATTAGCTTAATTCTTTTACATGTACATTTAGTGTTGCAATTACTTCTTGATGAAGCTTTACTGGAACCTTTGTGTAGCCTAATGAACGGATTGCATCGTTCAGTTCAATTTTACGTTTATCTATTTTAATTTGATGCTTTTTATTTAACTCTTCTGCAATCTGTTTACTAGTAATAGATCCAAACAATCGGCCGCCTTCTCCAGACTTAGCATTCAGCTCCACATTAATTTTCTCTATTACTTCTTTTAGTTTTTTTGCTTCATTTAGCTCTTCGATTGCTTGTTTTTCTTCTTTTTTCTTTTGTGCATTTAATGTGCTGACTGCACTCGTATTTGCTTCTACAGCCAAACCTTGTTTTAAAAGGAAATTATTAGCGTATCCATCTGCTACATTTTTTACTTCCCCTTTTTTCCCTTTACCTTTAACATCTTTTAGAAAAATTACTTTCATTCTTTATTTCTCCCTTCAAAATATTCATCAATAGCGTTTTGCAGCCTTATCTTTACTTCTTCTATGGATGCATTAGCAATCTGTGTCGCAGCATTTGTTAGATGACCGCCACCTTCTAGGCTTTCCATAATGAGCTGGACATTTATATCACCGAGAGAACGGGCGCTTATACTGATGATCCCCTCACCTCTATGTGAAATGACAAAACTTGCTATAACTCCATCCATTGTTAAAAGTGTATCGGCAGTTTGAGCAATTAGCACGCCATCATAGATATCGTTATTTATTGCTGAGGCTATAGCAATACCAGGCTTGTAAAATTTCACATTTTCAATTAACTTTGCCCTTTTTACATAATTCTCAATGTCCTCTTTTAAGAATTTTTGTACAAGTACAGTGTCTGCTCCTTGACCACGGAGATAGGAAGCTGCGTCGAAAGTTCTTGCACCTGTTCTTAGCGTGAAACTTTTGGTATCTACAATAATGCCTGCAAGCAGTGCTGTTGCCTCTAACATCTCAATTTTAACATTTTTCGGCTGATATTCTAGTAATTCAGTAACAAGTTCAGCAGTAGAGGAAGCATATGGTTCCATATAAACAAGTAATGGATTCTCCACAAATTCT
This sequence comes from Niallia nealsonii, assembly GCF_002835805.1. Classification (GTDB taxonomy): domain Bacteria; phylum Bacillota; class Bacilli; order Bacillales; family Cytobacillaceae; genus Niallia; species Niallia nealsonii. The sequence continues at coordinate 135,366 of NZ_PISE01000015.1, forward strand.
TCTGCTCTTCTGTGATGATCTATTACAACAACGTCTTCAATTTTATGAAGCAGTCTGTCATCAATTACAAGAGAAGGTTTATGTGTATCTACAATCACTAACAAAGTATCTTCTGTTGCCATCTCTAAAGCTTGATCTGGTGTAATAAATCGTTCGAATAGATTTCCTTGTTTTTTTATTTCATCAACCAATCTTCGCACACCAATATCTATTTCCTGAAAATTAACAACAATATACCCTTGTTTTTGATTCATTTGTGCCACTTTCTGAATCCCTATAGAAGCCCCTATTGCATCCATATCAGGATTTTTGTGACCCATAATGATTACCTTATCACTTTCAAGAATTAACTCTTTTAAAGCATGCGAAATAACTCTCGCTCTAACCCTTGTTCTTTTTTCAACTGGATTTGTTTTTCCACCGTAGAATTTTACTTTACCATTTGTTTGTTTAATGGCAACTTGATCTCCTCCGCGTCCTAATGCCAAGTCAAGACTAGATTGGGCAATAGTTCCAAGTTCCGGTAAAGAGGAAACGCCTGAACCGACTCCAATGCTTAGAGTAAGGGGCACATTCTGTTTGGATGTCAATTCTCTTACATCGTCTAAAATCGTGAATTTTCCTTTTTCTAATTGCTGGAGAATATGTTCATTAAATATAGCAATAAATCGATCAGAAGAAATCCTTTTTAGCAAGACGCCACTATCTGTTGCCCATTTATTTAAAATAGACGTCACACTATTGTTTAAACTGCTTCTTGTCTGATCATCCATGCCTTGTGTTAGGTCATCATAATTATCTAAGAATATAATAGCTATAGCTGTCCGTTCATCCTCGTACAGCTTCTCTATTTCTGTTTGTTCTGTTACATCAAAAAAATAAAGAAGTCTTTCCTCTCTTTTATGAATCACTCGAAATTTTCGTTCATGCAATGTAATAATTTCCGTCTCTACTTCTTGTTTGATTAATGGTATGACGGATGATGCCACATCATATAATGATCTTCCAACTAATGTATCCTCTGTAAAGCATGAAGCTAAAAAAGGATTTGTCCACTCGATATAATACTCATCATTGATAAGCATTATCCCTATTGGCATTTCCATTAGCGCTTCTTCTCCAACCTTTTTTACTCGATAAGAAAGAGTCGTTATATATTTTTCTGTTTCTTTTCTCTTTTTAATATCTATCCTTAAAATGAGATAAAAAGGAATAACAGAAAATAGCAGGCCTAATAGAGAAAAGATCCAATTATAATAGGAGAGGAGACCAAGAAAGATCATCGTAATTCCCATTAAGCCAATTAACGGAGATCTAATAGACCCTTTTTCTAAAAACGTAGGCAATTTCTTCAACTCCTAATATTGTCTGTTTTAATACCCATACCCTTAATCAGTTGCTTTTCTAAAGAATTCTCTCCAATTTGTCCCTATATCAATTACTCCTAGCACCCTAAGCAAAAAAGAAAAGGTTGGATTAATTAACATAAAAATAGTTAATACAATAGCAATTCCTTTTGGTAAATTATATTGAAAGAAAATAAAAAAGAGAAAAGATATTCCTTGTATCATAATCAACAGCTGCAGTATGTAAAAGGCGTTAAGAAATACCGTATAGATAAGTGTATCTTTTTCTATTGAAACAAATGATAACACAATTAATCCAAGAAAAATCCATAAAATAGCACGAGGCAATCTCCACATTCTAATTGGCTGCCAAGATTCTGCCTTTATCCCAAATCTTTTGATAATGGGAATAGAAATAGCCTGTATAACAAATATATTTACAATAGATCCTATAATGGCTATACTCGGGACCATTTTTTTCATTAATTCCACTGCAGTCTGGAATTGTTCTAAAGCTTCTTCACCTTTTTTGGGATCTATTGCTTTAATTATCGGCTTGCTTTGCTTTAATCCTTCTTCCATCATTTTAAATAACTCTTTTATGTAATCTATTTGCAGGAAAAATACGGATAACCAATAAGAAAGTGCAATAGTGATAAAAAATGCAAAAGAGGCTGCTAACAGTATCTGAACCCGGCTTTTATTCCTAATGATATAATCCCCAAGAACTATTCCTGTTACCCCATACATGAAAGTCAATGGCAGTGCATGCAACGAACCGACTATAAACGAAATAAAAATAGCAGCTATAAAAAATAAACCGCTTGCTTTTCTGTCAAACCTTCCACGAAACAAAATAAATGGAAGCACTAAAAAAAAGGTAGTTACATTATTGAGAATTGGTATATAGAGTGTAATTAGTAGCAATACAGCATAAATAGCTAAAAGTACGGCACCTTCTGTAATTATTCTTGTTTTTCTCATTTCCACCTTCCCCTCTGTATATACACATTCTACTATCTAATTACAACTCGTTCAATCATTCCTTTCTTATAGAATAATAAAGAATTACTATTATTGATTTTTCAAAGGTATTTCCCCCTAGCAATTGATGCTCATTCAGGTTTCATTTAGTTTTTGGAGATATATTCTTGACTATGTCTTAATTAATGATTGATGCCTAATAAAGCTATATTGATTTCAATAATTACTTATATCTGTTCCCCATACTCTTAGATATTATGAGGAATAGCAGCATCCATTATTACATAGTTTTCAAAGAAGGTTTAAAGAGATGAATTACTATTGAAAAAACAAGAAGAGTAAGCTCATTGCAGTGCTAAAAAATAAACTTTAAGATCTAACATAAAAAAGCACTCATTATTAAAATGAGTGCTTTAAGCTTTATTATTCACCAGTTACGTATGGTAGTAAAGCCATAGTACGTGAACGTTTAATAGCAATCGTTAATTTACGTTGATATTTAGCGCTTGTACCAGTTACACGACGAGGTAAAATTTTACCGCGTTCTGAGATGAATTTTTTAAGAAGATCTACATCTTTATAGTCGATGTGCGTAATGCCGTTAGCTGTAAAAAAACAAACTTTACGACGTTTTGCACGTCCGCCTCTGCGTGCTCCCATTGCCATGTGATTTCCCTCCCTTTTTATTAATTAATAAGTTCTATTTAGAATGGTAAGTCATCATCTGAAATATCGATTTGACCGCTATTTGCAAATGGGTCTTCATCCATTCTTGTATAGTCCTGGTTACTGCGATTATTTTGAGGTCGCTGATTCTGATAATTATTAGATCCAAAAGGATTATCTTGTTCTCTTGGAGCACCATAATTCGTGTTGTCATTTCTATTGTTGCCAGAACTGTTCCTAGGTTCAAGAAATTGAACACTTTCAGCTAGAACTTCTGTTACATAAACGCGTTTTCCATCTTGTCCTTCATAACTGCGTGTTTGAATTCTCCCATCTACGCCTGCTAAACTTCCTTTTTTCAAGAAATTAGCAACATTTTCAGCTGGTTTTCTCCAAATAACACAATTAATGAAATCTGCTTCTCTTTCTCCTTGCTGGTTCGTAAAAGCACGATTAACTGCTAGTGTAAAAGATGCCACAGCAACTCCATTCGGTGTATAACGCAATTCCGGATCTTTTGTCAAACGGCCAACAAGAACGACACGATTCATCATCAGTATCAACTCCCTTCTAGTCAAATATGTTTCACGTGAAACACAATAAATTTATATTAATTATTTAGCTTCGTCTTTAACAACAATGTGGCGAATGATATCTTCGCTGATTTTTGCTAAACGAGAAAATTCTTCAACTGCTGTCGGTGCAGCGTTAACTTTTACTAATTGATAGTAACCATCGCGGAAATCATTGATTTCGTATGCAAGGCGACGTTTACCCCACTCTTTTGCTTCAGCTACTTCCGCGCCATTATCAGTAAGAATACCGTTAAAACGCTCAACTAGAGCCTTTTTAGCTTCGTCTTCAATATTTGGACGGATGATGTACATAATTTCGTACTTTTTCATCTCTTTCACCTCCTTTTGGTCTAAACGGCCCAATTTGGGCAAGGAGCAATTAACATTACTCACAAGACTAAATTATAGCATAGAAAGATACAATTAGCAATGAAGCAATAAAATAAATTAATGATAAAAAAGCGACTTATTCCTTTAAACTGCTTAACCATATATAAAAAACAGCTAAAATAGGGGATTTTAATGTTTGCTTGCAACGCAGATAAATATACAGTCATTTAGTTTCCAATATAAATTTTTATATCAGAAACAATCAAGTATAATTTTCCTCTTATCATTCTTCCTAGATTTGTTGTTCTTAAACTTATTAAAAATTTTTTTTACATCTTTTTAGCTTAATCCATATTTTATAAAAAACAGCTAAACATTTTAGCACCCTTATCATGATAAGGGTGCTAAAATAAATTTCATCTTATTTATATCTTAAACATTAAAGCGGAAGTGAATAATATCTCCATCTTTTACGATATATTCTTTCCCTTCCAATCTTACTTTTCCAGCCTCTTTGGCTGCTACCATATTTCCACTAGCTAATAAATCATCATAAAATACTGTTTCAGCACGAATGAATCCTCTTTCAAAGTCAGAATGGATAATCCCAGCACATTGAGGAGCCTTCATTCCTTGAACAAAAGTCCATGCACGAACTTCTTGTACCCCTGCTGTGAAATAAGTAGCTAATCCAAGTAGATGATATGCAGCACGGATCAATTGGTCTAATCCTGATTCTTCAATTCCTAATTCTTGAAGGAACATTTCCTTTTCTTCTCCTTCAAGTTCTGCAATTTCCTCTTCAATTTTTGCACAGATAACAATAACCTCAGCATTTTCATTTGCCGCAAATTCTTTTACACGTTTTACATATTCATTGTTTTCAACATCAGAAATTTCATCTTCTCCAACGTTTGCTACATACAGCACTGGTTTAATTGTTAATAAATGTAAACTTTTCGCTAGTTTTGCTTGTTCCTCTGTAAATTCTACTGTTCTTGCAGGTTTTTCTTCCTCAAATGCTGCTTTTAGCATTTCTAAAACTTCCAACTCTGCCATTGCATCTTTATCTTTTTGTTTAGCCATTTTACCGACACGGCCAATTCTTTTTTCAACAGATTCTAAGTCTGCCAGAATTAACTCTAGATTTATTGTTTCTATATCCGAAATAGGATCTACTTTTCCTGATACATGGGTAATATTATCATCTGCAAAGCAACGGACAACTTGGCAAATTGCATCTACTTCTCGAATATGGGATAAAAATTTATTCCCTAATCCTTCTCCCTTGCTTGCACCTTTAACAATACCTGCAATATCTGTAAATTCAAAAGTTGTTGGTACTGTTTTTTTCGGTTGAACTAATTCAGTTAATTTTGTTAAACGTTGATCTGGAACTTCCACAATTCCAACATTTGGATCTATTGTACAAAACGGATAGTTTGCTGATTCAGCACCCGCTTGTGTAATTGCATTAAATAACGTTGATTTCCCAACATTAGGTAAACCCACTATTCCAGCAGTTAATGCCATATTGTCACTCTCCTATATAAACCTTTTAATTTACGTACAATAAAAGTATTAAGTTATTGTTTCTAAACCTCTAACAATTATAGTTTTATCTACAAAAAAAGACAAGTAGACATCCTAATGCAGCACTTTACATAAAAAAGGCAAACAGAAATAAAGTTTTTTTACTTTATTTCTGTTTGCCTAAAATATATTATCATAATTTATAACTATTTAAAATTACTCCTCATGTTTCACAAGAATTTTTTTTATTTTCCTTGAAAAATCTCTTCTTGGTATTAAAACACTATGGCCGCATCCTTCGCATTTAATTCTGATATCCATGCCCATTCGAATGACCTTCCAACGATTGGTCCCACACGGATGTGCTTTTTTCATTTCTACTACATCATTTATTGAAAACTCTTTTGGCTCCATATTTCCTCCTATTGGTTATTATTCAGGTTTAGAATACATCACTAATTTCGGGTATGGACTTTCTATTCCATTTTCATCTAAAACATTTTTTATTTCTTTCCTTAATATCCTTGCTATATAATGCTGCTGCATAGGTAATGTTTCTGCCACTACTCTAATTACTACCTCAGTAGCTAAAATGTTTTGAACACCTAATAGCTCAGGTGGACCAACCATCTCTTCATACTGTTCTGGCATTTTTTCAATAAGATCTTGGATAATCTGTTCTGCTCGATTGATATCCCCTTGATAAGCAATACTAACATCCACTACTGCACGACTATTATTAAGGGAGAAGTTTGTTACCTCTACTATACTACCATTTGGTATAATATTAATTTCTCCAGTATAGCTTTTTATTTTTGTTGTTCGCAGGCCTATTTCTTCTACTACTCCTTCAAATACGCCAATCCGAACAAAATCGCCGACTGAAAATTGATCTTCAAAAATAATAAAAAATCCGGTAATAATGTCTTTCACTAAACTTTGAGCACCAAAACCTACAGCTAATCCAACGATACCAGCACCAGCTAATAACGCTTTAACATCAATGCCAAAAATAGATAAAAGTGTCATTGCTGCAATAAAATAAATAACATAAGTAATCGCATTTTCTAATAATTTTACTAAAGTAGCTTCTCGTCTTTCTGATATGCGCAATGCTGCATGAGGTCTCACTTTAAATATATTATTAATCGCTAATTTCCCTAGTTTAATTAACAGAGTACTAACTACTAATATAACGACGACTTTTAAAGAAATCTGTCCTAAATTGATCCACATATCTTGATTTGTTAATGTATCTACACTTTCGGTAACTTGTTCTTCAACTGAATCCACTTTTTCACATCCTTTGTACCATTGTATCATTAGAGTACCCTGATTATTGCTATCAGGTCCTTTTTTAACATTTAGTCTACCACATCGTCACAGCTTTTTTATAAAACAATTTCATTTTATCAGGTTATTTCTCATCTTTGTAGTAATTTGATAATCTTTTCCTTATCTCTTTATTTGCTTCTAAACAGTTCCAGCCTTTTCCCTGTTTAAAAATTATTATTATTGTGTATGTATAGATTACATAATATTTCCGTATACTGTTATTACTATGAATATTACAAATTAATTTTTTTACCAATTAATAGGATCTACTCGCTACTATTGTTTTTCATTCGCATATCGAATTTTTTAGAATGCCTACTGAGATAAAGGAGTTGATTTAATGACCATATATTCCTCTCTATTTGAAAAAAAGGACCTTCCAACAAGAATTATGTATGATGAGCAACTAGCTTCTTATAGAATAGCAGATTCTTTAGCCAATTTTTTACCTTCTGTCCATTCTAATCATTCAATCGTTTTCATTTGTATTGGCACAGATCGATCTACCGGTGACTCACTAGGTCCACTTATTGGAACCTTGCTAAATGAAAAAAATATTGCTCCATTTAGTGTATATGGAACTTTAGATGATCCTATACATGCTCTTAACTTAGAAGAAAGATTAGAAGAAATAAAAACTTCTCATGAAAATCCATTTATTATTGGAATAGATGCTTGTCTAGGGCGAATGAAAAGTGTTGGTGCCATTCAAATAGGAGAGGGTCCAGTTAAACCTGGAAGTGGAGTAAATAAAGAACTTCCTCCAGTAGGCCATATTCATATTACAGGTATTGTGAATATCAGTGGCTTTATGGAATTTTTAGTATTACAAAATACTAGACTAAGTTTAGTATTAAATATGGCAAAAATAATTTCAAAAGGCATCTACCATACTAGTTTACGTTATATGCACACTTCAGAAATAAAGGATTATACCTTAAAAGAACGTCCTATTTAACCACTTGCTTATCGTTAGATAAAAAAAGAAACCATATTATTTCTAGGTTTCTTTTTTTCACATTTATTCTTCTATTATTTGCAGCAAAATAGTCATCTTGTACTGTCAGTTATTCTCTAAGGAAAATAGCTGCAATAGTCTTTCTAGATCATCCTCTGAGAAAAACTCTATTTCAATTTTCCCCTTATTTTTTGACTGCTTAATATGAACAGTGGTTCCAAATCTTTCTCGTAAATAAGATTCTTGTTCCTTTATAAAAACATTCTTTATTTCCTTTTTTTCCTCTTTTGTTTCACGTGGAACATTGTCATTTAATCTTTGAATCATCTGTTCCAATTGGCGAACATTTATTCCATCATTAATGATTTTATCTACAAGCAGCGGCAGATTATCTTTATTTTTTAAACCTAACAACGCTCTTCCATGCCCCATAGATATTTTTCCATTGCTCATAAGATCTTGAATTTCAACTGGCAATGTTAATAATCGTACATGGTTTGCAACATGTGGTCTGCTTTTCCCTAATCTTTTTGCTAATTCTTCCTGAGTAAGTTTCAGTTTTTTCATTAGCAATTGATAGGCACGAGCTTCTTCAATAGGTGTCAAATCTTCTCGTTGCAAGTTTTCCAACATGGCTAATTCCATCATTTGCTGCTCCGATAATTCACGTACAACAGCAGGAATTACATCGAGGTTAGCTTCTTTAGCTGCACGAAATCTCCGCTCACCTACAACAATTTCATATCCCTTAATGCTTTTGCGAACAATGATTGGCTGTAGTATACCATGCTCTACTATAGAATTCTTTAATTCTTCAATTGCCTCTTTCTCGAAAACTTGCCTAGGCTGATAAGGGTTTGGTCGAAGTTCTTTTATACTCAATTCTCTTATAACTTCTTCCTTTTCTAGTTCTATCTTTTCAATTGAAAAAAAAGCATCAAGGCCCTTCCCTAGTCCTTTAGCCACTTGTTACCACTTCCTTTGCCAAATCTAAATAAACTTCAGCACCACGCGATTTTGGATCATATATGATGATAGGTTCTCCATGGCTAGGAGCTTCACTTAATCTGATATTTCTTGGGATAATGGTTTTATATACTTTATCTCGGAAATATTTTTTTACTTCTTCAATAACTTGCAGCCCTAAATTTGTTCTTGCATCTAGCATAGTTAATAATACACCTTCGATGGCAAGCTCATGATTCAAGTGTTTTTGAACTAATCGAACTGTATTTAGAAGTTGGCTTAATCCTTCTAAAGCATAATATTCACATTGTACAGGTATTAATACAGCATCTGAAGCTGTAAGAGCATTAATTGTTAATAGCCCTAATGAAGGAGGACAATCAATCAAAATATAATCATATCTATCTTTTATTTTTTCTAATGCTCTTTTTAATCGTATTTCTCTTGAGATAGTGGAGACTAACTCAATTTCAGCACCAGCAAGTTGAATAGTAGAAGGAATGACGTGCAAGTTCTCTACGTTTGTATTTTTCAATACTTTTTCTACATCTAAGTCATCCACCAAAACATCATAGATACAATAATCTACATCTGCTTTCTCAATTCCAACTCCACTAGTAGCATTTCCTTGTGGGTCAATATCTACTAATAGTACATTTTTTCCGATATATGCTAAACAAGAGCCAAGATTGACTGAGGTAGTCGTTTTCCCAACTCCCCCTTTTTGATTAGCAACTGTAATTATTTTTCCCATGCTGTCACCTACCTTTATTACCTGAAATCAAAATTATACAAGCATTCTAGCTAATAATAATCGAAGTTCTTTAAAAATTATGTCTAAGTAAATCTATACAAAGCTTTTTTTGAAACTTGGTCCCTTAAATGGGGATTCTGCTGATTATCTAACGAGCATTACTGCTAGCTCCTAGATTCATTTATACATTCAAGTAAAAAACTGAATTTTCTAAGTCTATTATGCTATATTTTTATATTAAATAGAAAAATATAGCATAATATTATCCTGTCTATTATTTTATCATGAAAACTTGTAAATATCGTCTTTTTTTCCGTGCATTATCTAATCTTAGTTGGAATGATAAAATAAGAAGAAAAAACCTTCTCTTATACATCAAATTTTACTACATTTTTAGAAAAAAATGGTGTTTTTTTAATTGAGCTAATGAAAAGTGGGAAAGATTTTTTCATAAAAAAGAAGAAAATGAACTTCAATCAAGCTTTTACCAGCAAGTTTCTCTTCACCTAGATTTCTCATTTTCTTTTATCACGCCTTAGGTGGGCCCATTAAAGCACGATAAATCCAGACCAATAAAAGCTCCCCATACAAAATATAAGAAATAAAAAAAACGAGTGCCAAAACTAGTAGAAGTTATGCACTCGCTTTTTATATAAATAATATAGATGAAATAATTTTGTATTCATTACTTTCACGACTTCTTCATTTGCTGGTAGAGAATCCCACATTAGCATAATTCTATAGAAAACCTTATAAAAAAGAAAAGTATATTATTTCTTTTTTGGTATTTTTATAGTAAATTGATAAAAATCATCGAACTCTTCTTCCTCGGCATTAAGATTAATGCCACTGTCTGAAACCATTGATAAGGATTGTCGAATTGTGTTAACTGCAATCCGCATATCTTTACTGAAAGCTCTTCGTTTTGCTTTAGGCTTCTTTTCTGTCTGCTCAAGCATTTTTACTACACGATCTTCCGTTTGCTTCACATTTAAGTTTTTTTCAATAACTTCTTGAAGAAGCTGCAGCTGTTTCTCTTTTTCCTTTAGAGGAATCATGGAACGCGCATGCCTTTCAGAAATTTGTTTATTTAAAAGGGCTGCTTGAATTTCTTCTGGAAGCTTTAATAATCTTAGTTTATTAGCAACAGTGGATTGCCCTTTTCCGAGTCTTTGTGCAAGGGCTTCTTGAGTAAGATTATGAAGTTCTAATAATTTACCGTAAGCAATCGCTTCTTCTATAGGAGATAATTCTTCTCTTTGAAGATTTTCAATTAATGCAACAGAAGCTGTTTCTGTATCGCTTAAATTTTTAATGATAGCAGGAACTTTTTCCCACTCCAACTTTTTCATAGCACGCCATCTTCTTTCACCTGCTATGATTTCATATTTATCGGCTTCATATTCTCTGACAACAATTGGCTGAATAATGCCATGTGTATGGATAGTTCTTGATAATTCCTCAATTTTTTCATCATCAAACACCGTTCTTGGCTGAAAACGGTTTGGAACAATCTGATGGATAGGAATTTTTTTTATTTCTTCCCTGCTTTCCATCATTTCCATCTCCTCACTAGCATCTTCTACTCCAATTTGCCTTGCAACTGTTTGATCTTCCTTTTCGCCTAGGCCAAAAAAGCGTGAGAAAGAAGGCTTCATCACCCTGCACCACCTTTACGAAACTCCCTATTACATATTCTCTAAAATGAATAGCATGTCCTGCAAAATATATTAATTATAATAAGAAACTTCTCGAATTTTCATAGAATTTGCCATTATATCTCTATTATATAATAGTTAAGAAAAATGATATAGTCTAAATTTCATAGATTTAATTTGAAAAGTCGTTATTATTCCAATAATAAAATGGGCTGCAAAAAGAGCTAGTTCTATTTTTTATATTCAAGTTTTGCGTTTTTTCTATAACCTTCCTCCTTAATAAAATCTAAAAAAGGAGGAAGATCATATTTTATTCAATTGGCTCTTTATTAGGTGTACCAGGTTTTCTTGGATATTTTTTGGATGTCGATTCTACCTTAGAGATAATTAATATATTTCGCTCGCTTTTCTCAAATGGTAATTCGAATGAATGTTTTGCTTCCAATTTCCCACCTAAAACAGAAATTGCCCTTTTGCCAGCTTCAATTTCTTCCTCGGCACTAGCTGCCTTCATGGCAACAAATACTCCCCCAACCTTTACAAGAGGTAAACATAATTCGCTTAACACAGACAATCTTGCTACGGCTCTTGCTGTTACAATATCAAATTGCTCTCGATACTTGCTATTTTTTCCAAATGTTTCAGCACGATCATGAACAAATTCTACATTTTCCAATTGAAGTTGTTTCGCTAGATGTTGGAGAAAATGTATTCGCTTGTTTAATGAATCCACTATTGTTACCTTCAGATTTGGATAAACAATTTTTAATGGAATAGAAGGAAATCCAGCACCTGCACCTACATCACAAATATGGACAGGTTTAGTAAATGAATCTTCATAGAAAGATGCCGTAACAGAATCATAAAAATGTTTTAAATATACATCTTCCTTTTCTGTAATAGCCGTAAGATTCATCTTTTCATTCCATTCAACCAATGTTTGGAAATAAATTTCAAATTGTTTCACTTGCGTTTCGGAAAGGTTAATTCCCTTTTCTGAAAATGTGTGAATAAACTGTTCTATATTCATATTAGAACCCTTTCCAAAAAATTTAAATGCGCGCTATGCGTCCCTGCTCTAAATAAACTAAAAGTATGGAAATATCTGCAGGATTTACCCCAGAGATTCTAGACGCTTGTGCAATGGATAATGGACGAACTGTTTTTAGCTTCTGCTTTGCTTCTGTTGCCAAGCTTGAGATCCCATCATAATCTATATTCTCCGGAATTTTTTTATTTTCCATCTTTTTCAATCTTTCAACTTGCTGTAAAGATTTTTCGATATATCCTTCATACTTAATTTGAATTTCTACTTGTTCCATTATCTCATCTGTTAATAGAACATTACTTGGCGCTAAAGAATATATATGGCTATAATTCATTTCTGGTCTTCTTAATAAGTCAGCTGCGCGTATACCATCTTTTAATTCGCTGCCGCCCTGTTCTTTAATTATCTGTTGGACTTGTTCAGATGGTTTTAAAATTATTTCTTTTAAGCGTTGCTTTTCTGCTTCTATCTGTTGTTTTTTCTCTGAAAATTTGTCAAATCTTTCTTTAGAAATTAATCCTATTTTTGCTCCAATTCCTGTTAAACGTAAATCAGCATTATCATGACGAAGCAATAAACGATACTCCGCTCTAGATGTTAACAAACGATATGGTTCATTCGTTCCTTTTGTAACCAGATCATCTATTAATACACCGATATAAGCATCAGAGCGTCTTAAGATCAATTCCTCTTTATCTAGAGCTCTTAAACCTGCATTAATTCCAGCCATTAAACCTTGACCTGCCGCCTCTTCATATCCAGAAGTTCCGTTAATTTGCCCTGCTGTATAAAGATTTTTTATTTTTTTTGTCTCTAAAGTCGGCCATAACTGAGTAGGCACAATTGCATCATACTCAATCGCATAACCTGGTCTCATCATTTGAACATTTTCAAGGCCAGGAATCGTTTTTAAAATTTGTTGTTGAACATCTTCTGGCAAGCTTGTTGATAATCCTTGCACATAAACTTCTTGTGTATTTTTTCCTTCTGGCTCTAAGAAAATTTGATGTCTTGGTTTATCATTAAAACGAACTACTTTATCTTCAATCGAAGGGCAATAACGAGGCCCAGTTCCTTTAATCATTCCTGAATACATTGGTGAGCGATGTAAATTAGCATCAATAATTTGATGAGTCGTTTCATTAGTATAAGTCAGCCAACATGGAAGTTGTTCTGTTATATATTTTGTCGTTTCATAAGAAAATGCTCGTGGCACATCATCACCAGGCTGAATTTCTGTTTTGCTATAGTCGATAGAATGGCTATTAACACGAGGTGGAGTTCCGGTTTTAAAACGTACTAAATCAAATCCCAATTCTTCCAGATGCTCTGATAAGCGAATAGATGGCTGTTGATTATTAGGTCCGCTTGAATACTTTAATTCCCCTAAAATAATTTCACCGCGAAGATACGTACCAGTTGTGATAACTACTGTTTCTGCTCGATAAGTAGCTCCTGATTTTGTGATAACACCTTTAACGATGTCTTCTTCTACAATCAACTGTTCTACCATACCTTGAATTAAAGTTAAATTCGGTTGATTTTCTAATGTTTTTTTCATTTCATGTTGATACATAAATTTATCTGCTTGCGCTCGTAGTGCTCTAACCGCAGGCCCTTTTCCTGTATTCAACATTCTCATTTGTATATATGTTTTATCAATATTTTTTCCCATTTCCCCGCCAAGAGCATCAATTTCTCTTACTACAATCCCCTTAGCTGGACCACCAACAGATGGATTGCATGGCATAAATGCAACCATATCAAGATTAATTGTCAACATCAAAGTATTAGCTCCAAGCCGTGCTGCTGCAAGTCCCGCCTCACAGCCCGCATGTCCTGCACCTATAACAATGACATCAAAGTTACCCGCTTCATACTGCATCATGGTGCCTCCTTATATTGTTTCACTATGCTTTCGCTAGATTTATACTATCAAAAAAGTTATTTTCCGAGGCAGAACTGCGAAAACAATTGATCGATTAGGCTCTCATGTACACTATCGCCAATAATTTCTCCAAGCAATTCCCACGTTCTAGTTAAATCAATTTGGACAATATCGATTGGTGTTCCCATTTCTACACCAATTATCGCCTCGTTTATAGATTGCAGTGATTGATTTAATAAGGCAATATGTCTAGTATTGGAAACATACGTCATATCACTTGCCTCAATAGCCCCTTCAAAAAACAAAGTAGATATCGCCTCTTCTAATTGGTTTACTCCATTATCCTCTAGCAAAGAAGTTGTAACCATTTTTTGATGATTAGCCAGTTTACCCACCATATCCATATCAATCTTTTGCGGTAAATCTGTTTTATTAACAATTACGATATAATCCATTCCTTCCACTGCTTTAAAAAGATTTATATCTTCATTGGTTAATTCATCTGCATAATTTAAAACCAATAGAATTAAATCAGCTTCCTTTAATACTTGGCGTGATTTTTCTACACCAATTCTTTCGACAATATCTTCCGTCTCTCTTATTCCAGCCGTATCTACAAGTTTGAGCGGAACGCCCCTAATATTGACATATTCTTCAATTACATCTCTTGTTGTACCTGGAATATCTGTTACAATTGCCTTATTTTCCTGTACTAATGTATTTAGTAAAGAAGATTTTCCGACATTTGGTCTGCCTACAATAACAGTTGATAAACCTTCTCTAAGAATTTTGCCTTGCTGAGAAGTCTGCAGCAATTTTTCTATCTCTATTTTTACATTCTTAGATTTATTCAACATCATTAGATGGGTCATTTCTTCTACATCATCGTACTCTGGATAATCAATATTCACTTCTACTTGCGCTAATGTTTCAAGTATTTCCTGTCTTAGCCTTTTTATTAATTTGGACAATCGCCCTTCCATTTGTCCAAGTGCGACATTCATTGCACGATCTGTTTTTGCTCTAATTAAATCCATTACAGCTTCTGCTTGGGATAAATCAATTCTTCCGTTTAAAAATGCCCTTTTAGTAAATTCTCCTGGTTCCGCCAGCCTCGCCCCGTACGTTACCAGCAATTGAAGAAGCCTATTTACAGAAGCAATTCCGCCATGGCAATTAATCTCTACTACATCTTCTTTTGTAAAAGTTTTTGGTCCTTTCATTACAGAAACCATTACTTCTTCTACTACCTCATTGTTTGCTGGATCCACTATATGACCGTAATGAATTGTATGAGTTAAAGCAGTGCTTATCTTTTTATTATTAATGCTTTTAAACAGCTTATCGGCAATCATAAATGCATCAGGACCACTAATCCTAACAATTGCTATCGCTCCCTCTCCCATTGGAGTTGATATAGCAGCAATCGTATCAAAGTCCATTTTCCTCACCTCGATTTGTTCTCTAAAGTTCTATATAAAAGGTATTTCCTGAATATATATTTGTTACAATAGATTAGATTATCATATCCACATCTATTTAAAAAGAAAAAAATACGCACACTTATCCACATTACATTTTTTTATTTATTCTACCATTCTATCTTATCCACATGTGAATAACAATAAAACAGAAATAATTTAAGAATAAACTTCTTACAGAATATAGCTATTTTAGAAAATAATATTGCCAAATATTAAATTAAAAAAGGCACATAAGGAGGAATCCTCCTTATGTGCCTTTTCTCCGTTCGTTTATTTAATATGATATGGGGCTATAACAATGTGTCGATTTCTGTTTTCTCCAGTAGAATATGTTTTAACTTCTTTAAATGAAACAAGCGCTGCATGAATAATCTTTCGTTCTTCTGAAGGCATCGGTTCTAAAGAAATTTCTTTTCCTGTTCTTGCCGCTTTTTGAGCAATCCTCTCAGCAAGTTGAATAAGCGCCTCTTTTCTCCGCTCCCTATATCCTTCTGCATTCAACTGTACATGATAATATTGATCTGATTCTCGATTAATGACAAGCTGCGTTACATATTGCAAGGAATTTAAGGTCTGTCCCCTTTTACCTATCAAAATGGCAATTTTTTGACCAGTTATTTGATAGGTAATATTTTTCCCTTCCTGCTCAACCGTAATATCAGCCATTACTCCCATTTTTTCGCAGACATCCAGCAAAAATTCTTTTGCCTGTTCAACTGAATTGTTTAAACGCTTAACTGTTACAACAGCTGCACGAAATCCAAATCCTAAAAATCCTTTTTTTCCTTTATCAACAACAATGATTTCGGCTTGATTCTTTGTTGTTTTAAGTTGCGCTAAAGCTGATTCCACTGCTGATTCGACTGTTCGTCCTTTAGCAGTTACTTCTCTCACTTTTTCGCTCCTCCTCCTGCTTTACCTGTTTCACCACTCTTTTTTAATTCAGGGCCTTTAATAAAGAATGTTTGAATAATGGTGAAAATATTACCAACCACCCAATACAAAGAAAGAGCCGCAGGGAACTTTATGGCAAATACTAAAATCATGATTGGCATAATCCAAAGCATCATCATCATTTGCGGATTTTGCCCAGCGGTGCCTGCCATTGTCATTTTTGTTTGAATAAATGTCGTAATCCCCGCAAGAATCGGTAAAATATAGTATGGATCTGCCTCTCCTAAATCAAACCAAAGAAATTCATGTGTTGCAATTTCTCTAGTACGAGATATCGCATGATAAAAACCAATTAAAATTGGCATTTGAACAACTAATGGAAAACAGCCTGCAAGTGGGTTAACATTATTGTTCTTAAATAGTTTCATCGTTTCTTCTTGTAGCTTTTGTTGTGTTTTTTGATCTTTAGAGCTGTATTTTTTGCGCAAATTCTCCATTTCAGGCTGAATAGCTTGCATTGCTTTACTGTTTTTTGTTTGTTTAATCATTAATGGCAAAATAACTAAGCGAACTAATATTGTTACAATAATTATTGATAAGCCAAAACTTCCCCCAGCAAATTCCGCTGTTTTTACTATCAACTGAGATAATGGATAAACAATATATTCATTCCAAAACCCTTCGCTTTTAGATGTAATTGGTTTATTAAATTCAGTACAGCCAGTTAAAACAGTCATGATAAACAAAATTCCTACTAGCAATAATGTTTTCTTTTTCAAGCGCCAAATCCTCCTGTATTTTTATGATTTCTCATTAAATTTTAATATATTTTATATTGTAACGTAATATTACAACCTAGGAAACGCTTAACAAAATTTTATTCATTCTTTTTGATGATTATTTTGGCAATTTTTAAAACATGGCTTAAACTATTCAAAACTTCTTCATAACTCATGTCTGAAACTGGCTTTCTTGCAATAATAACATAATCCATCGCAGGATTTAATTGGTGTTCCAGCTCTAAGAAGGCCTGTCTAATATATCTTTTTATCCTGTTTCTAGTTACTGCATTGCCTATTTTTTTGCTTACAGATAAGCCAATGCGAAAATGATCTTGATTTTTTTTGCTTAATTTATATACAACAAATTGTCTGTTGGCAAAAGATTGTCCCTTTTTAAATACCTCTTGAAATTCTTTATTTTTTTTTATTCTAAATTCTTTCTTCAAGTTATATACTCCTTCAGGCTCTTCTATCCTTTTGAATAATAATATGTATTGAAAAAAAAGCATAGTTATTTCCTCTGTAGCATATTTTTAGAAAAGCCCTATTTTAGTTTTTTCTAAAAAAAGAATCAGAATCTACAAAATCAATTCTAATTAAAAAATAGATATATGTTCATAAATTTAAAAATAAATAGCTTATTTCTATAAATATTTCCATATACGCTAGTTTTTATATCAAATAGTTCCAATACAAGGTAGCAGATAATACTTCATGTCAAAATATTTATGAAAAAAAGACCACTGAGGGTTCAGTGGCCTAAGCTGATAATACTTTTCTTCCTTTGCGTCGACGGCGAGCTAAGACATTGCGTCCATTCGCACTGCTCATACGGCTGCGGAATCCGTGAACTTTACTTCTCTTACGTTTATTTGGTTGGTAAGTTCTTTTCATTTTATATGACACCTCCCTGAGGAATAGCTGTAATAGACAGTCCATACAATTATATAAACATAGGCAATTGATTGTCAACTATTCATTTCTTTTCTTTTCTTTTCTGTATTTTTTTTCACTGATTTGGTAACAATAATTTGGGTTCTCTTCATTTCATTAAGATCTCTTTACTATTGTTTCTTATTCTAAATTAGATAATCTAAGAAAAATTCTATTTTTACCTTCTTTATCATAATACCCTCTCTACTTATTGTCACCTTAAAATTATTTTTTAATAATAGATTTTTCACCTTAATCCTCTTATTTATTGGTCTGTGGATAAATTTCGACAGTTTTTTTTCTATCCACAACAGTTATATACAACTTTTTCACATAATAAAAGTTTGTGGACATTTTTTATCAACATACTGTTTAGGTTGTGGATAAATTTCAAAAACCATTGCAGTTATTACGATAATTTGATATTATAGTTTTGTTTTCACATTTGAATAAATTCTATGCATACCTTATTTATCCACAAACTGTGGATAAAATGTGGACAGGTTATTAAATATGTCTGAATATAGTTGTCCACAATTAGTGGATATTGTCGAAAATTCACTTAATTTCCTTATTATATATTTTTCCACAATTAAAATGATAGTATTAGCAGATTGCTTTAATAGACAAAATCTGTTCTCTTCAACACGCAAATAAACAGAAAAGGAGGGGAAACTGTTTGGAAAATATTGCGGATTTATGGAACAAGGCCTTATCCAATATAGAAAAGAAAATAAGCAAACCCAGTTTTGATACCTGGTTAAAGGCTACTGCTGCACATTCCTTGCAAGGGGATAGTTTAGTTATTACTGCTCCGAATGAATTTGCACGTGATTGGCTAGAAGAGCGCTATTCCCAGCTTATTTCTGGAATTCTGTATGAGATAACTGGAGAAGAGCTTACTGTAAAATTTATTATTCCTCAAAATCAAAAAGAAGAAGAATTTGATTTGCAAATTTCGTCTAAACAAAGGAAAAAAACTGAAGAATCAGCTGATTTTCCACGAACTATATTGAATCCTAAATATGTTTTCGACACTTTTGTCATTGGCTCAGGAAATAGGTTTGCCCATGCAGCATCTTTAGCTGTAGCAGAGGCTCCAGCTAAAGCATATAATCCTCTTTTTATTTATGGAGGAGTTGGACTAGGAAAAACTCACTTAATGCATGCAATAGGACATTATGTCTTAGATCATAATCCTTCCGCTAAAGTTGTTTATTTATCTTCGGAAAAATTTACAAATGAATTTATCAATAGTATTAGAGATAACAAAGGGGCACAATTTAGAGATAAGTATCGAAATGTTGATGTCCTGCTAATAGATGATATTCAGTTTTTAGCTGGAAAAGAATCAACACAAGAGGAATTTTTTCATACTTTTAATACTCTGCATGAAGAAAGTAAACAGATTATTATATCCAGCGATCGGCCTCCTAAAGAAATACCAACGCTTGAAGATCGTCTTCGTTCGCGATTTGAATGGGGGTTAATTACAGATATAACACCTCCTGATTTAGAAACGAGAATTGCTATTTTAAGAAAAAAAGCAAAAGCTGATGGATTAGATATTCCAAATGAAGTCATGTTATATATTGCAAATCAAATTGATACAAATATCCGGGAATTAGAAGGTGCCCTCATTCGCGTTGTTGCCTATTCCTCTTTAATCAATAAAGATATCAATGCAGATTTAGCTGCAGAGGCCTTAAAAGATATTGTTCCAACTTCTAAACCGAGAGTTATTACTATTCATGATATACAAAAAGTTGTTGGAGAACATTTTAATATAAAATTAGAAGATTTTAAGGCAAAAAAAAGAACAAAATCTATTGCATTTCCTAGACAAATCGCCATGTATTTATCTCGAGAACTTACAGACTTCTCCCTCCCAAAAATTGGAGAAGAATTTGGTGGAAGAGATCATACAACGGTTATTCATGCCCATGAAAAAATCTCAAAATTACTTGTTTCTGACTCTTTATTGCAAAAACAAGTAAATGAGATAAATGAGATATTAAAAATTTAGATAGAATTATGTGTATAACTTGTTCCTACTTAAACACAGTCTATCCACATGTGGATAGACTGTGTTTCCTTTACTTTTTAAAGTTATCCACAAATTAACAGGCCCTACTATTACTACTACTATTTTTTTAAAAAATATATTATTAAAAATAGCACTAAGAAATTTAAAAATATCGGAGGATTAATTTATGAAATTTATCATCCAAAAGGATTATCTTGTACAAAGTGTTCAAGATGTTATGAAAGCAATTACTAGTAGAACGACTATTCCTATTTTGACAGGAATAAAAATTGTAGCGACTGATGAAGGAGTTACATTAACAGGAAGTGATTCAGATATTTCCATAGAATCATTTATACCTAAAGAAGAAAATGATATAGAAATTGTAGAAATACAAAAAACAGGATCTATTGTTTTACAAGCAAAGTTTTTTAGTGAAATTGTTAAAAAACTCCCAACAAATCAAGTCGAAATAGAAGTAGATCAATTACAGACAGTTATTCGATCTGGAAAATCGGAATTTAATTTAAATGGATTAGATTCTGAAGAATATCCACATTTACCAGAGTTATCAGAGCAAAACATTTTAAAAATTCCAACAGACATATTAAAAAATATTATTAAGCAAACAGTATTTGCAGTGTCCACCTCAGAAACACGTCCGGTGTTAACAGGTGTCAATTGGAAAGTGGAAAATGGAGATTTAATCTGTATTGCAACAGATAGCCATCGTTTAGCTTTAAGAAAAGCAAAAATTAATTCCAATGAGGAAGAAACTTATAATATTGTTATACCAGGAAAAAGTTTAAATGAATTAAATCGTATTTTGGATGATGATAATGAATCCGTGGAGATTGTTATAACAGAAAATCAAATATTATTTAAAACAAAACATATATTATTTTTTTCCCGATTATTAGAAGGGAATTATCCAGATACAAATCGCCTTATTCCAACAGAGAGCAAAACAGATATTATTGTGAATGCAAAAGAGTTTTTACAAGCGATTGATCGTGCTTCCTTACTTGCTCGCGAGGGCAGAAATAATGTCGTGAAATTTGCTACTCTTAGTGAGAATGTCATTGAAATCTCTTCTTTTACACCGGAAATTGGAAAAGTAGTTGAAGAATTGATAAGTGAGTCAATTAGCGGAGAAGAACTAAAAATCTCGTTTAGTGCTAAATACATGATGGATGCATTAAAAGCATTAGAGGGTACAGAAATAAAAATCAGCTTCACTGGTGCAATGCGTCCATTTGTCATTCATCCAATTAATGATGATGCCATTCTTCAGTTAATTCTTCCCGTAAGAACATATTAGAATAAACTTTTTGTGATTTTTAAGTGCTTCGAAAAATATGAAAAGTCTTGTTTAAGAGGGTAGCATCTTAGTGTTAACCCTCTTATTTTATTTATATTTTTAGTTTTCTTTGTGTATCGAGCAATTATTTAGTAAAATAATAAGATACGATTAAATTTGAAAGAGTGAACAATATGGATAATTCAATTAGAATAGATACGGAATATATTACTTTAGGTCAATTTCTTAAAGTAGCAGAATTAATTCAATCAGGTGGAATGGCAAAATGGTTTTTAAGTGAATATGAAGTGTTTGTCAATGGAGAACAGGATCAGCGACGAGGAAGAAAACTGCGATCTGGTGATGTCATTGATATTCCTTCGTTTGGCCAATTTACTGTTTTATAAAGAGGATGAAGCCAAATGTTTATTGAACAGCTGCTCTTGCAAAACTACCGAAACTATGAACACTTAGAAGTAGAATTTGAAAATAAGGTCAATGTCATATTAGGAGAAAATGCACAAGGAAAAACCAATGTGATGGAATCTATCTATGTGTTAGCAATGGCCAAATCCCATCGAACATCAAACGATAAAGATCTTATTCGCTGGGACACAGAGTATGCTAAAATAGAAGGTAGGCTGCAAAAAGCACGTGGTCATTTACCTATGCAATTAATTGTATCGAAAAAGGGAAAAAAGGCGAAATATAATCACATCGAACAACGGAAATTAAGTCAATATGTTGGCAACATGAATGTAGTTATGTTTGCACCAGAAGATCTTAACTTAGTAAAAGGCAGTCCACAGGTAAGACGCAGATTTATTGATATGGAAATAGGGCAGATATCAGCTATATATTTACATGATATGGGACAATATCAGAAAATATTACAGCAAAGAAACACCTATTTAAAACAATTGCAAACAAAAAAACAGTCAGATCATACAATGCTTGAAATATTAACCGAGCAATTTATACATGCAGCAGTAAAGATTGTTGCCAAGCGCTTTGAATTCCTCCAACTGCTAGAAAATTGGGCAGTACCCATCCATAAAGGAATATCAAGAGGATTAGAAACATTAAAAATTCAGTATAAACCCTCTGTAGATGTATCAGAAGAACAAGATTTGTCGAAAATGAAGGAAGTATACGAAGAGAAATTTTTCCGGATGAAAACTAGAGAAGTTGAAAGAGGAATGACAATGTTTGGCCCTCACCGAGATGATTTGTTATTTTTTGTAAATGGGAGAGATGTCCAAACTTTCGGTTCTCAAGGACAACAACGGACCACTGCATTATCGATAAAGATGGCTGAAATTGAGCTGATACATTCTGAAATTCGTGAGTACCCAATTCTTTTATTGGATGATGTACTTTCTGAATTAGACGACTACCGTCAATCCCACTTATTAAATACAATTCAGGGAAAAGTGCAAACATTTGTAACAACAACAAATGTAGATGGAATTGATCATCAAACATTAAGAGGGGCTTCCACCTTTAATGTGAAATCAGGAACGATTCAGAAGATCCAGTAAGCTAGTTTGAGGTGACAATCATGTATGTTCATATTGGTGATGATATTCTGGTCAGGGCGATAGATATTATTTTTATCTTAGATAAGCAGACAATCGTATCTTCTGAAATTACAAAAGGATTTTTAGAAAATCATCAATCGGCAAGTATCAATGCAGAAAATAATGCCTATAAATCCATTGTAGTGACGAAAGATACTATCTATTTTTCCCCTATTGCATCAAATACGCTAAAAAAACGTTCTTATAAATTGATGGTATAAGAGATATTAATTATTACTTTATTCCAGTAAGTTAAGATAACAAAATGGTTCATTTCATATGTGAATAGAAAGTAAGGTGATCGATATGTCAATGGAACAAAATCCAGTTGAACAAACGTATGATGAAAGCCAAATTCAGGTTTTAGAAGGATTAGAGGCTGTTCGCAAACGACCTGGTATGTATATAGGTTCTACTAGTGGAAGGGGACTGCACCATTTAGTTTGGGAAATAGTCGATAATAGTATTGATGAAGCATTAGCCGGATTTTGCAGTGAAATTAACGTTATTATTGAAAAAGACAATAGCATTACTGTAAAAGATAATGGGCGCGGGATTCCAGTAGGTATTCAGGAAAAAATGGGAAGACCTGCTGTAGAAGTAATTATGACTGTTCTCCATGCTGGCGGAAAATTTGGCGGCGGCGGATATAAAGTATCAGGAGGATTGCATGGTGTAGGTGCTTCCGTTGTAAACGCCCTCTCTACGGAATTAGAAGTTTTTGTTCATCGTGATGGAAATATTTATTACCAAAAATATGAAAAAGGTGTACCTAGCGCTGACTTAAAAATAATAGGAGAAAGTGAAACAACTGGAACTATTACTCATTTCAAACCGGATGGTGAGATATTTAAAGAAACGCTTGTTTATGAATATGAAACACTTGCGAATAGAATTAGGGAACTTGCCTTTTTAAATCGTAACATCCGTATTACCATTGAAGATACAAGAGAAGGTAATGAAAAAAGAAAAGAGTATCACTATGAAGGCGGCATAAAATCATATGTGGAACATCTAAATCGAAATAAGGATGTATTGTTTGAAGAACCTATCTATATTGAAGGAGAAAAAGATGGGATATCAGTTGAAGTATCCTTGCAATATAATGATGGTTATACAGGAAATATTTTTTCATTTGCGAATAATATAAATACACATGAAGGCGGTACACATGAAGCTGGATTTAAAACAGCTTTAACAAGAGCGATAAATGACTATGCTAGAAAAAGCGGTATCCTAAAAGATTCTGAATCTAATCTTTCAGGAGAAGATGTTCGCGAAGGGCTAGTTGCTATTGTCTCTGTGAAGCACCCAGATCCTCAATTTGAAGGACAAACAAAAACAAAGCTAGGAAATTCAGAAGTACGCACCATTACAGATACAGTATTTGCAGATCATTTTGAAAAATTTCTATTAGAAAATCCATCAATTGCTAGAAAAATAGTTGACAAAGGGCAAATGGCATTGCGTGCTAGAATTGCTGCGAAAAAGGCAAGAGAGTTAACAAGACGAAAAAGTGCATTGGAAGTATCTAGTTTGCCAGGTAAGCTAGCAGACTGCTCTTCTAAAGACCCAAGCATAAGTGAACTATTTATAGTAGAGGGAGATTCAGCAGGAGGATCTGCTAAACAAGGACGAGATCGGCATTTCCAAGCAATCCTACCTTTAAGAGGGAAAATTCTTAATGTCGAAAAAGCTCGTTTAGACAGAATATTATCTAATAATGAAGTGCGATCCATGATCACAGCAATAGGTACAGGTATTGGAGATGATTACGATATTTCTAAAGCTAGATACCATAAAATTGTCATTATGACAGATGCTGATGTTGATGGTGCTCATATACGAACATTATTGCTGACGTTTTTCTATCGCTATATGAGAAAAGTTGTTGAGGCAGGTTATATTTATATAGCACAACCCCCTCTTTTTAAAGTGCAGCAAGGGAAAAAGGTTGAATATGCATATAACCAAAATCAACTTGATGGAATATTAGCATCCCTTCCCGCTACGCCTAGACCAAATTTACAACGTTATAAAGGGCTAGGAGAAATGAATGCAGAGCAGTTATGGGATACTACAATGGATCCCTCAACAAGAGTGCTACTTCAAGTAAGTATGGATGATGTGATTGAAGCAGATGAAACATTTGAAATGTTAATGGGTGATAAAGTAGAACCACGCAGAAACTTTATTGAAGAAAATGCTGTATATGTGAAAAATTTAGATGTTTAGTCAACACTTGACTAATCTAATTTAAATAAATAGAAAAAAGATAATTTTGGATGCTAGGATGAATTCTAGCTTCTTGCGCTTTTCTTAAGGAGGTTCCTTGTTTATGGCTGATATGCCTAATTCTCAAATAAAAGAAATAAATATTAGTAAAGAAATGCGTACCTCATTTTTAGATTATGCAATGAGCGTAATTGTTTCTCGTGCACTTCCAGATGTACGAGATGGCTTAAAGCCAGTTCACCGCCGGATATTATATGCTATGCATGACTTAGGGATGCATTCTGATAAACCATATAAAAAATCTGCTCGTATTGTGGGAGAAGTAATCGGCAAGTATCATCCGCATGGAGATAGCGCTGTTTATGAAACCATGGTACGGATGGCTCAAGACTTTAACTATCGTTATATGTTGGTAGATGGGCACGGCAACTTTGGTTCTGTTGATGGAGATTCTGCTGCGGCAATGCGTTATACCGAGGCAAGAATGTCAAAAATTGCAATGGAGCTTTTACGTGATATAAACAAAGATACGATTGACTATGATCCAAACTTTGATGGAGAGGAAAAAGAACCTCGCGTATTGCCATCACGTTTTCCTAATCTTTTGGTAAATGGAACGAGTGGAATAGCAGTTGGAATGGCGACTAATATTCCTCCACATCAACTAGGTGAAGTAATCGATGGAGTGTTAGCAGTAAGTAAAAATGAAGATATTACGATTCCAGAGTTAATGGAGATTATTCCAGGCCCTGATTTTCCGACATATGGAATGATTATTGGCAGAAGTGGAATAAGGAAAGCTTATGAAACAGGTCGTGGATCTATCATTGTTCGTGCACAAGTAGAAATTGAAGTAAAGCCAAGTGGAAAAGAAGTAATTATTGTGAAAGAAATCCCATACCAAGTTAACAAGGCGAAGTTAATTGAACGTATAGCGGAACTCGTTCGCGATAAAAAAATAGATGGCATTACAGATTTAAGAGATGAATCAGATCGCAATGGTATGCGTATTGTTATTGAAGTTCGCAAAGATGCCAACGCAAATGTACTTTTAAATAACTTATATAAACAAACAGCGATGCAGACAAGTTTCGGCATCAATTTGCTGGCGCTAGTTGATGGTCAGCCAAAAGTTCTTAATTTAAAACAATGTTTATCTTATTATCTTGATCATCAAAAAGTGGTAATTAGAAGAAGAACAGAATTTGAATTAAGAAAAGCAGAAGCACGTGCTCATATCCTAGAAGGATTAAGAATTGCCTTAGATCATTTAGACGAAGTAATTAGTCTAATTCGCAGTTCTCAAACAACTGAAATTGCACGTGAAGGATTAATGACAAACTTCAATCTTTCTGAAAAACAAGCACAAGCTATTCTTGATATGCGTCTTCAAAGGCTAACAGGTTTAGAAAGAGAAAAAATTGAAGAAGAGTATCAATCATTAATGAAATTAATTGGAGAGTTAAAGGCGATTCTTGCAGACGAAGAAAAAGTGCTTGAAATTATTCGTGAAGAGTTACTTGAATTAAAAGAAAGATTTAATGATAAACGCCGTACAGAAATTGTGGCAGGTGGAATAGAAAATATTGAGGATGAAGATTTAATTCCACAAGAAAATATCATTATTACTTTAACTCATAATGGATATATTAAGCGTCTCCCAGCATCTACCTATCGCGCACAAAAACGTGGAGGAAGAGGTATTCAAGGGATGGGAACAAATGAAGACGATTTTGTTGAATTGTTAAGTACAACTTCTACCCATGATACTATTCTTTTCTTTACGAACAAAGGAAAAGTATATCGTTTAAAAGGATATGAAATTCCTGAATTCAGTAGGACAGCGAAGGGAATACCAATTATCAACCTACTAGGAGTAGAAAAAGATGAATGGGTAAATGCAATTATTCCAGTATCTGAATTTGTAGATGATTGGTTCTTGTTCTTTACAACGAAAGAAGGAATATCTAAACGTTCTCCACTTTCATCTTTTGCTAATATTCGGAACAACGGATTAATAGCAGTTAACTTAAGAGAAGGAGATGAATTAATATCTGTTCGTTTAACAGATGGTTCTAAAGATATTATCATTGGAACAAAAAACGGGCTATTAATTCGTTTTCCAGAAACAGATGTACGTTCTATGGGAAGAACTGCTACTGGAGTAAAAGGAATAACACTAGCTGCTACGGATGAGGTAGTTGGTATGGAAGTGTTAGAAGAAAATACCGAAATCTTAATTGTAACTAAATATGGTTTTGGAAAAAGAACCCCTGCCGAAGAGTATAGAATTCAAGGCAGAGGAGGAAAAGGGATCAAAACTTGCAATATTACAGAGAAAAATGGAACGCTTGTTTCTATGAAAGTTGTAACAGGTGAAGAAGATGTAATGATTATTACGACAGGCGGCGTGTTAATTCGAATGGCGGTTAGCGATATATCAACTATGGGAAGAAACACTCAAGGGGTTAAGTTAATAAAACTTAACGAAAGTGAAGATGAGTTTGTCGCTACTGTTGCAAAAGTAGAAAAAGAAGAAGAAGAAGATGCCGATACTGTCTCTGATGATAATACTACTGAGGGAATTCTTGAGCAAACTGCTCAAGAAGAAGCCGATATAGAAGAATAAAACGAAATGATTGTCAACAAAGGAATCCTCTAAATCAGATAGATTTTCATATGAAATCTATCTGATTTTGGGGGTTTTTGTCTATTAAAGAAATATAGGGTGTTTGCTGAATACTTACTTATTTTAGGAAAAGACATACTGCATAATAGAAAAAATTTAAAAATAATTTAGGTGAAAGGAAATCTCTTCATTTGAATTTTGTTAACTTTCCTAAAAAAATACAGTAAAATAGTATAAAGGTCTTAATTAAAGGTGAGGGTTCAATGAAGGTTAATACAAGTAATTTAAGAGCAGGCTGTATTTTGGCTGAGGATGTATTTAAACTTACATCAAAACCAATAATTAGTGCCAAAACTGTGCTGACAGCTGAACATATTAATATTTTAAGAGCATTTTTAGTTCAATCAGTTGTCATAGAAAATACACAAATTGATGGCAGCGAATATATAGATTCATTAGCTGAAAATGTTCAGACAGAAAAAGAAAAGAAAAAAGAAGAAGAATTATTTTTTCGAAAATTTTTAAAGAGTGTTCAAAAATTTAAAAAAGAATTTAAATCATGGCAATCTGGTGTATCGGTGAACATTGCAAATGTTCGTTCTTTATTGCTTCCTTTGCTAAAAGATATACAATTTGCCGATAAGGAGATATTCTCTTTATACCATTTGTCGAATAAAGAGGAATATATATACCAACATTCAATAGCTGTTGCGGTCATTAGTGCCTATATTGCACATAAATTAAATTATGATAATGGGGAAATTACACAAATTGCATTAGCAGGATGTTTAAGTGATGTAGGTATGGCTAGAATAAGTCCAAGGCTATTGACGAAAGCAGAACCATTAACAGAAGAAGAGTTTCAAGAAGTAAAGGAGCATACAAGATTTAGTTTAAAAATGATTCCAGAACAAACATTGATAAAAAATGATGCTAGATTATCAATTCTTCAGCATCATGAAAGATTAGATGGCAGTGGATATCCTTTAGGAAATAGAGATATCAAGATACATCCTTATGCTAAAATAATAGCTGTTGCAGACACATTTCATGCTATGACATCTGAAAGGCTTTATAGACAAAAACAATCGCCATTTAAAGTGTTAGAGCAGTTATATCAAGATTATTTTGGCAAGTATGAATTAAAAGTCCTTAATGCTCTTAGTTCAGGAATCATTCGATATACAATTGGCAGCCAAGTTCGCTTATCAAATGGAGATAAAGGAGAAGTTTTATTTATTCAAGATAAATCGCCAACACGTCCTTTAGTAAAATTATTAGGTAAAGAGGACATTATTGACTTGGAGAAAAATAGACATCTTTTTATAGAAGAAATATTAGAGTATAAATCTGTTTTATAATTTTTTTGAAAAATATTATAAAACTATTGCAAACATCGAGATTAGCAGATATAATAATACAAGTCAGCAAGTTAGTAGATAAAAAAAAAATCAAGTTGTTGACTTTCTGAAAGAAGAATGGTAATGTATAAAAGTCGCTTTTGTTAGTGGCGAGATTGCTCTTTGAAAACTGAACAAACAAAACGTCAATAATACTCGTTTTTATAACTTCGTTATAAAAACGAAACAACA
>NZ_PISE01000016.1 GCF_002835805.1 Niallia nealsonii
TGTGTTGTTGTATTTGTTGTTGTCGGTTTGTTAGTAGCAGTGCTTGGTTTTGTTGCTTGTCCTTTTTGCAACTCAGCCATTAATTTATTAATATCTACTGTACCTGTTGCTTCATATTTTTTTAATAGATTATTTATTTGATCTTGATTTAAATTATATGATTGATAAATAACTTTCGCATTTTGTACTGGTGCTGTATTTGATGCTGCATTTGCTTTGTTCACCATTGGGTTAGACATTAATAATGCTGACGCTGCTGCCACTGATAAAATCATGTTTTTCTTCTTCATATATTAAGATCCTCCTTGGATGCTGAACTTAGTAGTTTAATAGTTTTTTTATTTGTGTGCTCCGTCTTACAAACAAATCATACCACAGGTTTTTTGTCATATTTATGGAAATATCTCTCAAACTGAAGAAATAATAAAAGATTGTAAAAGAAAAAATTAAGGAGAATTTAAGAAAGCTAGATATATCAATAACAAACAGAATCTCTTTTCACAAAATATACCATTTGAAAAATATCCATAAAAGGAAAATTCCTTTAATAAAAACCATAATTTAGACCATATTAACTATTGACAGGTTTTTTATAACAGAAGAAATATGTCTTTTATTACAATCTAATAACATAAAATGCAATAAAATGGACTTCATGACAATTAAAAAAGGAATTTTCAGGATAATTAGACTAATTCTCTTATATATAGATATAAACGGTAATTATCCAGATGAAAAAGGAAAATTTCTATCTATATGGATAAAAACATAGAGAAGGGAAAAAATAAGAAGGAACGAATTTATATAAAGAATGGAGTAATAATATGAATGCACCGTATTGCTGCCCCAATTGCAAAACAAATAGAAGCAGATTTAACCTTATTCAACAAGTAGCCCAGTCCGTTAAGTTAGATCCCCAAACCGGAAATGTTCTAGAAGAGTATTCACAAGAAAATCTGTCTCCGTTCCACATGGCTTATAAAGGGCCTGCATATCGTATCCAATGCGCTGCATGTGGATTAGTGGAAGATGAAAAAACATTTGCTAAGTTTGGCGAAATGAAATAGTAAGTGAAGATAAAAAAAACTGCCTCTTCCATTTAAGCAGCATTTGCAATGGAAGAGGCAGTTTTTTTAGTTTTTCACTTATTTGCTTTTGCTCAAATAATTAGGATATACAACAACTTTCCATGATTCTAGTTCAGAGCTTCTGATTAACATGATTTTTTTTGTTTCCTTAAAAGGCTTCCTATTTTTCAAATAAATTTGCCATTCAACGGAATATTCCTTTATTGTATCGTTATCATAACTATCTATTTCTTTCAAACCCATTAATCGAATGTTTTCTAATGAAGCTAACTCCTTTTTCCATTTAAGCTTTTCTGTTGCCATCTGTTTTAAAATAAATGAATCCTGTTCTTTTAGACCTGCGATAAAAGAAACTACTACTTCTTTTGCATCTAGGTGGTTTAAATAGTCTGGAAGCATACCTGCTGCTTTATAAACCATCAGCATATGAGATTTATCCATTTTATCACTTTTATGTGTGGTGCTTCCAAGAAAATGGACACAAAAATGACCAGGGAAATTATTATTTAATGCTCCAGCACCATGTGGCATGCCATGCATAGAAGCAGCAAGCCATTGATCATTGGCCAGTACAATAATGGCCCTTCTTTTCCAGCTCCAT
Organism: Niallia nealsonii; assembly: GCF_002835805.1. Lineage (GTDB taxonomy): Bacteria > Bacillota > Bacilli > Bacillales > Cytobacillaceae > Niallia > Niallia nealsonii. The sequence goes on from NZ_PISE01000016.1 coordinate 1,690, forward strand.
TTTCCATGATAAATTTCTTTTAAAATTTTTGTATCTTCTTTTGTAAGAGGTTGAACATCTGCATGCTGACTACCAGCTCTTCTTTGTACATGAAATATCTTCTTTGATTCTATGTCTAAAATAGTAAACTTGCTGTATCTAGGCACTATTTTATCTGCTTCAATCCATGGAAGCAATTGTATATCATATCCAAAAGAAAAATCTTCCTTATTCTCCTCTTCTGCATAAATAACATCTTGTACTTGGGATATCAATAGAAAACATATTGCCATTAGTAAAGTTTTTTTTAGCATGTTTACCATCCTTCTTTTTATCTAATGAAAGTTTGCCCTTTGCTTGCAAGTTTCATTACTGTAAAAACAAGGTAAATTAAATATATATTCTATCTGACTATAATCGTTCCAATTTTTGTTCGATTTCTTTCCAGTCGATGTTTTCTCCAATAAACACCATATTCAAAGGAAGATTCATCTCTTCTCTCATAAAAATGGGCGTTCCATAAGAATATTGAAAAAGATCTGGGTAAGCTGAATCTTCAAATTGTACATATCCTTTTATTCGATAGATCATCTCAGGCAATGACCGTAAAAAGTCATCAAATTTCTCAAAGGAAATCGTTTTTTGAAATGTATATATATAGGAAGTTAACTGCATGCTTTTAATGGTAGTACGCTCTAGCTCTTTATGAAAATGAGCTTTAATATTTTGTATTTTGCTATAAGGAATTTTGCTGTGATTCGTTAATAATGCAGGAGCAAAAGGATTTATTCCTTGTATCTCCATCGTAATGCGTGCTTTCTTTTCTTCTGTTAATGTATCTTGTTTATTAATGATAAGCAAATTGGCATGGCGCACTTGCTCTAATACTAATTGCTGAATAATAGGACTAAGTTCCCTGCGATTAAGCCATTGTAATCCATCAACTACCGTAATAATGCCTTTAAGTTGTAATTTATGTGCGAGTAGGGGAGAAAGAATCGTATCCATTGTCTCTACAGGATGTGCTGCTCCTGTTGTTTCTAAATAAATAACATCTGGATTTTCTTCTATTAATAATGTTTGCAGCTGCGCCTCCAGCTTATCTTGAATGGTACAGCAAACACATCCGCCTAAAAGTTCCTTTAAAGGAACATCTTTATCCACTTCATTGGAATCAATAGAAATGCTGCCGAATTCATTCATAAGCACTGCCACTTTTCGGCCTGCTTCTTTTTCTTTTATTAATAATTCCTTTAATAAAGTCGTTTTTCCGCTGCCTAAAAATCCAGACAATATGTAGATTTCCGTTTTATTTATATGCATATATTACTCCTTCAATTGCTTAAAGGGCGACATGTAAGCATGTCACCCTTTAAGCAGAATTTTTTACTTTTTCATTTCTTCTTTTAATACTTCAATTGCTTTTTTCATTTGTGTATCATTGTTTTTAATTTTTGTGCTAAGCTTAGACATTAGCTTCGTTGTTGTATCCCCAGTAAGTATTCCAGTTTCTTTTAACTTTTCTTTTTTCTGGAAATCTTTCACTGCTTGTTCTGTACTTTCATCAAAATATCCATTTGCATGATCAACTTTATAGCCTAATGCATTAAGCATTTGCTGTGCCGTTTTTACTTCATCTGAATTGCTGTCTTTTTTTAATTTAGATTCTGGATTAATGATAGTTAGATTTGCATAGCTTGGCAATTGTACCTTATAGGTTGGTTCAATTCCTTTGCCATGAATCCAATTTCCATTTGGAGTCAGCCATTTATCTGTCGTATATTTTATATTGCTTCCATCTGATAAATCGGTAGCACTTTGCACGGTTCCTTTACCAAATGATTTTACGCCAACAAGAGGAACTCCTGCAGACTGATTAACAGCACCTGCTAAAATTTCTGAAGCGCTCGCACTACCTCCATCAATAATCACAACTAATGGCAGATCGGTGCCGCTGCTGTTTTCCGATACAGCTTTTTCAATTTTGCCATTTTTATGTTCGACTTGGAAAACCACTTTGCCATTTGGAACAAAAAGATTGGCGATTTTTTGCACTTCTGTTAAAAGCCCACCAGGATTTTGTCTTAAGTCTAATACAATTCCTTTCATGCCTTTTTCCTGAAATTCATTTAGTTTATCGACAAGTTCTGTGGATGTATTTTCTGAAAAACTGGTTATTTGAATTTCCGCAATTCCATCTTTATTTAATTCTCCATAAACGGTTTCAATTGGAATGTTATCACGAACAATCGAAATCTCCATTGGCTTTTCAACACCGGTTCTTTGAATTTGCAATTCTACTTTCGTTCCTTTTTCCCCGCGAATCAATAATACTGCTTCTGAAGAACTCATTCCTTGCAAGGCTTTTCCATCAACAGAAAGAATTACGTCATTTGGTTTTAGACCTGCTTTTTCAGCTGGAGATCCTTTAATTGGAGACACAATGACAATTTTATTATTATTTTGTTGAATTTCTGCCCCGATTCCCTCAAAAGAAGACGAAATGTTTTCATGAAAACTGCTTGCTTCTTCTTCATTCATATAGTCAGAATATGGATCATCTAATGCTGTGAACATGCCATCAATTGCTCCATTCACCAAATCATTTGTGTCAATGTCTTTATAATAATTTTCCTTTAATGCATCATAAGCTGAAAACAGCTTATCAAATTCACTGCGGTCTGTCCCAACATTTACTGCTTTTTCATCACCAAAAGCTAAAGCAATTGTTGTAATGCCCGCCGCTAATATGACAGTAAAAAAAATCAGCATCACAAAATAGAATTTTTTTATCCGTATATAGCTTGACTCATTATCAGATGAATCCTTTTCTAAAAGTTCATTCCCCTTATTTTCATTCTCCAAATGCTTCACCACTTTCATTAACCAACATCATTTTTTTCTGCACTAACATGCCTTAATGACTAAAATACCAAATAAAATGGAATATTCCTTAAAAAAACAATGAACAAATTATGAACAAATCCAACTAATATCTTGAAAAATTCTTGTTTATTCTATCATCTTACAAAAATTATTCCTTTCAAGTTTATTAGAAATAACAATCAGCAGATTAAAGTTTATATTTGCTTATTATGTATAAAAGCAAAGAAAGGAATGCATCAACATTCACTTTCTTTTTCAAAGAAGATGTTGTTTTATCTATCCTTATATTTTCTTTACAATTTGGAAATATTCTTCAAGGGTCCAATCATTTTCATAAATGTCCTTAGCCGATTTTTCCCCTACATAACGGAAATGCCATGGCTCAAACTTATAGCCTGTAATCTTTTCTTTGCCTTCAGGATAACGCAAAATAAAACCAAAACGATGGGCATTATCCTTTAGCCATTTTCCTTCAGTTGTTTTGTTGAAATCATCACTTAATAAAAAGTCCGAGCTTTCACTAGAAATATCCATGGCAAGACCAGTTTGATGTTCACTATTGCCAGGATATGCGACCGCTTGGATAGCCTTTTCTTCCCCTACTCGCTTCACTTCTGCATCAAACAAAACGGTTTGACGATCGTAGGAACGATATCCTGAAACAGCATATAATATAACGCCATCTGTTTTTGCTTCTGCAAACATTTTTTCTAACGCATCTGCTGCTGCTTGTCTCATATAACTTTTCTCAATATCTTGATCTCCAAAAGAAAAAGTAACAGTAGGTCTAACTAAATCCTCTGGTGCATATCCATCTGGAAGTCCATACTCTTTATTTACTAAGGAAACAGTATTTTTTGGATTCTGAATAATATTGCGTCCATCCACTACTTTTATTTCATTAAAATAATCAGCCTCTAATGTAAGTGGAGATGTTTCCTGTTCGCTGCTGTTTTCTTCATTTTTATTCGATTCAGTATTGCTAGTATTTGTCTCTTTATTTTCTGGTTGCTCTTTTTCTGTCGTTTTCTCCTCATCTGAATGCAAAAACGGTATGTTTTTTTCTAACTCATCCAGACTTTTACACCCAGTTAACAATAAAACGGTCAAAAAAGAGAGAGCTGCTACTTTTTTCATTTTCCCACCTTATTTTTCCCAAAATATTTACGGTTCTTTTCGCATTTTCCCCTTAACTGAATCAGTTTTTCACTGATTTTTTAGAAGCCGAATTATTTAATAGCTGCTTCTAATGCAACTTCAACCATATCGCTGAATGTTGTTTGACGCTCCTCGGCTGTTGTTTCTTCCCCTGTTAGAATATGATCGCTGACAGTTAAAACAGACAATGCTTTTCGATTAAATTTTGCAGCTAATGTGTATAATGCCGCCGATTCCATTTCAATTGCCAAGATCTGATACTTTGCCCATTTTTCAAGCTCTGAATTATCATTATAAAACATATCTGCTGTAAAAACATTCCCTACTTTTAAGGATAATCCTTTTGCTTCTCCTACTTCATACGCTTTTTTCAGCAAATCAAAATTTGCAGTTGGAGCATAATCTACTCCTCCAAATGTTAAACGGTTCATTTGTGAATCTGTTGAAGCGCTCATTGCTAAAATGACGTCACGCACTTTTACATCTTTTTGAATTGCTCCACATGTTCCAACGCGAATAAGATTTTGCACATTATAGCTTGAAATTAATTCATTCACATAAATAGCGAGAGAAGGAACCCCCATGCCTGTGCCTTGAACAGAAATCCTTTTGCCTTTATATGTGCCGGTATATCCAAACATATTTCGCACTTCATTATAACAAACTGCTGATTCCAAAAAGTTTTCTGCAATATATTTTGCTCGCAATGGATCCCCCGGCAAAAGCACAGTTTCTGCAATTTCATCTGTTTTTGCTCCAATATGTACACTCATTTTTATAAACCTCCATTAATTGATACATAAACCAATTCCATAGTGTTAGCTGGACAATTGTTTCTACTATTTTGTCACTATTTGTACTATATCATATTCTATTTTTATGATAAACACATTTAATTTCAGGATAACAAGCAATTCCCTGGTTAAACTAACATTAGTTTTTCTACTATAACAGAAAAACATGCTTATTGATTTTGATTTTCTATAAATTTAAGGAATAAAAAGGAGACTGTTATGGGCAAAAAACATCGAAATAGAATTAATTCTCCCAAAAAAAATAATCATATACCAAAAGAAGCAATAATTGCTGAACAAGAAGCACATGGAAAAGAATTTTCTGCAAAAGAACGAAAAAATTAACAAAAAAATAGACGTGTGATTATTTCTTTCACACGTCTTTAGAGTGCAGACAAAATAAAAAATGCAAACTTTTAAAGATTATAAGCATTTAAGAATATGTTTGCACCATGTTAAACAATTGTTGTTTAATGATATTTTTTTCTTCATCCTTGATCGTAACATTGATAAATCGTTCATCCAAATCAAGTGCTTCTGCAAATAAGCCGCCTAAACCTCTTGCCTTTTTATCGACTTGCACAACCAGTTCTATTAATTTATCATCAACAGTTAAAAAAGACAGCTCTATTTCGTCAAGCTTTCCATAAAATGAACCGGAAACAGGCACATATTCTAGTTCTTGCACAAAAGGAATCCCATTCCTTTTATAGGATGATTCTTTGCACTCTACTTGTTTCATCTGAAAACCTAATTCGGATACAGCGGATAACAGTTTATTCACCAATGCATTAGGCTGTACTTCTACATAATCTTGGTCACTAGGATCAATTGCATTTTTTATATCCAATCCTGTTGAAATCCAAACTTTTGTTTTTCCTAAAGTGAACGGAGTATATATAGAGAGTGGAAATGAAAAGGGAATCGTTTTTTGTTCATTTGCACCAATTTCCAGACTTTCTCCTACTAAAAAGGAATCGATAACGCATGACTCTGTATATGTTCGGTCATTTGATTCCTTTTCATATGTTGCATGTAAACGCAAATAAATATTGTCAATTGTTTGTGCCACATTGCCGCCTTTAATGACTATTTCCCCTTCAACCAAATTCCCATGAGATAAGATATGCTGATGCAAAACCGTATCCACTTTAGCAGAACCAATTCCTATGCTTGCCAATGCTTTTTGAAAAAATGACATGATAAAGTTCCCCCCAATTTTTATTACTTTAACGATAATAATGCTCTCTTTATTTGCTGGCAATTGCGAAAAGGTTCTTCTATTGCCAGCAGCTTTTTTAACAGCGTTTGCGCTTCCCCAGTCAGCTGCAGTTCTTCTTGCCAGCTTTTCTCCTTTTGTTTGTCTCCTGGTTCGTAAGAAGAATAGAATAAAAACAGCAAAATTTGGCCGATGCCAAAAAAGTCATCTGCAAACAAATCTGCTTCTTCTCTTGTACATTTTTTTGCTAATCCAAAATCAATCAGTTTCAATTGATTATTTGCTACGATAAGATTAGGAAGATGTATATCTCGATGTACAATCTGATTTTTATGCAACATATCGACCAATTCTACAAGTTTTAATCCAAATTGAAATACTTGTTTTTCACTCCATTTGCGCTTTTCATCAAATAGCCAAGCTTCCATCGTTTTTCCATTAATAAACTCCATCGTAAAATAAGGAATGCTGCCATCAATAAAACCCCTATCATAAAACTTAGGAAAAGAAGAACTATTTAATGATAGCAATATATCCTGTTCTTGCTGAAATCTTTTTTTCTCTTTTTTTCTTATTCTTTTATGCAATCGAAGTGTTTTTAACACGACTTCCTGTTTTTGCATTTCATCATAAACTAAATACGTATACCCATACCCCCCACGTCCAAGAAAAGATCGGATTATATATCGATTAGAAATAATTTTATTTTCTTTAAATGGTTTTTCTATTATTTTCAAAAAAGTGCTTACTATAATTTTTTCCTCCGATTATTAGCTGCTGTAAAAGCTTGATGAGCCTTTCCTTCGTTTTCCTTTATAATATTTATGCCCCATATTTTGACCACTATTTTTATAAGTGTTTCTCCATCTGTTGCTGCTTGAAGAATAATGTCTTTTATGTTTATTTTTTCCCAAAAAATATTTTAATAGTTTTTTTAGCAAGATAACTCGCCCCCTTTCTTTACATACGTTCTACTACTAAAAAGGTTCCGATTTTTTGTTCATTTCATTAGCTCTCTTTACAGTCTGCACTATCTTATTTTTAAGAACATCTATACGTAAAAAGGCGAGAAAACATCCCTTCCCGCAAACTGTTGATTATACTATCCCAGTTTTGCACAATGGAATTTTCTCGCCCTCGTTTATTCTATTAATCTTCCGTTTCTTCATCAATGATACATTTGTCTAATAAATATTCGAATGTAATGTCAGCCAATTCTTCAATCTCTCCCTCTGTGGGAACGTATCCCCGCTTCAATAGCTCACGAAAGAAAAACTCTGCGATTTCCTCCGTATCTATTATTACATCAATTTCTTTCAAGCATATCGCCCCCTTTAAAAAGAATATATGTGACAATTACAAAAAGATGACTTTCTTTGTACAAATTATCTGATAAAACTGGGATTTTTTCAAGAAAAAAGAGACATGTTTTCCCTATTCGTCTCATATGATTCAATATATTCTTTTTAGGGGGATTTATTTGATGCACACTATCCAGCAATTTATCGATGTTGTCAAAACAGATCTAAATACAGAAAACAGTGAAATACTCTCTCTATTTCATACAATATTAACCTTTCTTTTCTCCGTTATGATGATTTGCGGCATTCCTTTTTTACTTTATTTATTTTTTTTATTATAAAAGGCAATTTCAAGAATGGGACCTGCTTTTGGCTTATTCCCATGAAGGCTCCTTTTAAACAATATTTTTATCATCTGAATTAACAACTATTTTTAGCTTCCGCACTGTAAGTTTCATGACATGCTCATACTCTCGATCATGGAACATCTGAAATAGCACATGATAATCATTATATATATCTAGCAATCCATCAATCAATTCTTTTTTTTCCTTTATTCTTTCTAACAGCTCTTTTTCCGTAGTACGGAAAGAGCTGTTTGTTTTTTTTAAATCTACTGGTTTTTTCTTTGTATCCATCAGATACAGAAGTCCGAGCTTTTGAATAAAAGTATCTGCATTTTCCGCATCCGCTACTAAAGTCAATTCCTCTTCACCAGCCTCTAACCATTCTCCATCACTGACTCTTGAGAGCTCATAAATGATATCTTCCCATGCATCTGATTTATAACGCCATATTTCCGTCCGAAACCCCACAATTTTAAATAAATTGCTGCCATACCCTTTAACTTTTACTAAGTCGCCAATAAAAAACCGATATTCAATATCAATCTTTTCTGATTCCATTAGCTCTCCTTCGTATTCCGATAACATTTGCAGACTCGACTCTAAATATAAGCCTTCACTTTTATTGACTTCATATACATGCATATCATCTAACCATTTCACATTGGTAATTTTCCCAACTGTACCATATATAGTAATAACAACAGTGTCACCTATTTTAAATTTCGGTTTTTTTCGATTGCTCATAGTTGAATGTCCTCTCTAAACTAGATTGTGAGTTTTATCCCGCAAATTGCGGCTTATAAAACCCCCACTCTTTTGTTTAAAGACGTGTTCGTGTTAAGGGTGGGGGGTCATGATACCAAGAGAGTAATTCTCTCAAAAAATTCCATTAGATGTTCTCCTTTATCTTTTATCCTATCGTATATTTTTACTACCATTGTATGCTAAAAAATAATTTTCGCTCATTGTTCTCTTTATGATTACACAGAAATTATTTCCAAGTAGGCTCCTTGAGTTGCTATTCCTTTTATGCTGCTTACAAGACGGGATGAAAAGAAGTTTATTTAATACTATGAACAATTTTCAAACAATATAACGTGTTCATACAAAAGGAAAAATTTCTAAAGGAATTCAGTTTGTACTATTGGCAAATATTTTTCCATCCGTTGAATAACATTATAAAAACTTCCTATCAGTTGGCGCATTAAAAATTTATTCTTCTATACATGCTTTTGTTGGTGGTTTCCTCTCTCTAAAAATCTTTTTGTATAAGAGAATGCTAAAAATTTGCTTGTTTCGGTTAAAACACAATAAAAAAGGGCAGCTAAAAAATTAGCTACACCCTAACATGCCATTTGATTCATCATATTTTCCAGTTATTCTCTTAAATACTCTTTTCTTCTTGAAATAAATACGTTTCCCATGCATGATCAAAAATTCTCATCCCACTTAAATAATGAGCATTAAGCTCTAAATAGTTGCTGATTTCATCATAATCAGAACTGTTTTTAGGAAAGCTATGATCCTCATATGCGTGATTAGCAAAGTCACTAATTTCATCTTTTGGAGCTGGATGACGAAATTTCATCAAAAAATGGTAAAAAGATTTTCCCATAACCTTTCCATCCTTTATCTAAATAATTTTAAACATACTATACCGAAGAATACTAGATTCGTCTAGTACCTGCTCTTGAACAACTTTCCCATCATTGCATCAAAATTGCACTTTTCTTTTATAACTTTATTGCTAATGCAACAAACATCATAATAAAAACCAGTTTAAGACTGCTTGCTGAATGCCGCAAAGTTCTTAAACTGGTTTTTTATAACTTGCATAAAAAATACATATTTTTATTATCTCAACAACTCAAACTTATCTGATTTATTTAGAAAATAACGCTAAGTATTTGCCGTACCCCTTTTCTTCCATTTCAGCTTTTGGAATAAATTTTAATGCAGCAGAATTAATACAGTATCTAAGTCCTGTAGGGTGTGGACCATCATTAAATACATGACCTAAATGAGAATCTGCTTCTTTGCTTCTCACTTCTGTCCGAACCATAAAATGACTAGTATCCTTTTTTTCTGTCACATCTTCTTCTTCAATTGGTTTTGTAAAACTCGGCCAACCACAGCCGGCATCAAACTTATCCAGCGAAGAAAAAAGGGCTTTCCCTGAAACGATATCAACATATATTCCTTCTGAAAATTCATCCCAATATTCATTATGAAATGGTGGCTCTGTCCCATTATTTTGCGTCACTTCATATTGAATCGGTGTTAGTTTTTCTTTTATTTCTTGTTTATTTTTCATTAGTGTCACCCCAATTAGTTTTAATAAAATTTGCTCTTCCACTTCCGACATGATAGGAATTATAATGCAGGGGATTTTTTTTATAATAATCTTGATGATATTCTTCTGCCAGATAAAACGTTTTGGCAGGCAGTATTTTTGTTGCAATTATTTTTGCAAAACGTTTGCTTTCTGTAAGCTCTTGTTTCGATTTTTCGGCAAGCTGTTTTTGCTCTTCATTATGATAGAATATTGCCGTTTGATACGATTGGCCTCGATCATAAAATTGGCCGAAAGCATCAGTCGGATCAATTTGCTGCCAGTAAACTTGCAATAATTTTTCATATGGATAAATTGTTGCATCAAATGTTATCTGAACTGCCTCATAATGGCCTGTTGTCTCTGAACATACTTCTTTATATGTTGGATTTTCCGTATGGCCTCCCGTATAGCCAGACTCTACTTTGATGATGCCAGGCTGCTCGTCAAATGGTTTAACCATACACCAGAAGCAGCCACCTGCAAATGTTGCAACCTCATAATTTTGCATGCAAACACCTCTTTCTTTTCCTTCAATCATTCTGATCACATATATAATCGTATTCCCTATAATACATGCATCTACTCTTACCTTACCTCACTTAACAAAAAAATTGCAAAAACAATGATCGTACGAATAGGCACTAGTTTAGTCAACCGATCATACATTATTAGCATCTATCTATTTACAGGAGTGATCCAAATGAACCCTCATCATGAAGCAAGCCCTATGCAAGAAGCTGGTATGTACGATTTATTAGCAGATTACTATAAATATACCAATCCAAATCTTCATATCTTTTATTATCAAAAACATTTGCAAAGCTTGCAAAAAGCTTTTGAGCAGCCAAATTCGATATTCCCTGATACACAAAGACAAAAAGAGTATGGGAAAATAAGAATGCTGCATGCCTCTCTTGATACACCAGCTGTTGATATTTATATTAATGGAATACGCATATTTAAAGAACTATCCTTTAAAAAAATGAGCAATGACCTTACTCTTCCTGTGGGCAAATATCAAATTGATATATACGAAGCTGATAAAATGGTGGATACGTATTGTAGCCAAAAGGTTATGGTCGAAAGCAACCTTTACCACACCTTTGCATTTATAGGACAAAAAGAAAAATTAAAGATATATTCCTATAATGAGCATCCCCATGTCCCTTATGGAGAAACGAAATTGCGTTTTATTCATCTTGCATCCAAAACAACAGATACACTGAAAATTGCCGTACAAAACGGAGATGTCATTTTCCCAAAACTAGAAGCAAAAACCGCTTCTTCCTATCTCGCGTTATCTCCAATGACTGTTTATTTAGAGGCTCGAAAAATAGGAACAAATGAACTTTTGTCCGTTTTTCAGCCACTTGTGTTAAAAGAAAATAAAGCTTATTCTGCCATACTGCTGGAGACAAACAGCCCAGAGTACCCTATTGAGGTTTTATTGTTTGCCGCCAATTAATGGAGGAAATGATTAGAAGTGGGTTATCGGTAGGGCTGAAAATCAAAAGATGGAGCTGACTCGGTTATTTATTAAAACATGAAATCGTTTTTTTCTCTTTTTACAGCCCCATCCATTTTTTATTTTGTCGGCAAGATTAGTTTAAATTGAATTTTATCTTCAAGAAGATTAAATTCTTGCATGTTAACACTAAGACCATTTGCTATTTTCATTTCCGTTAAATACATGTATACTGTTTCCTCATTTGGATTAATTTCCACCCAGCCTGGCAGTTTATATTGCTGCTGAATAAATTTCATCACATAAGAAACAGGAAGTGGAAGCTTTCCAATACTAATGGACTTTTGTCTTAAAAGCAAATTGCCATTTTCTAATGCTTCTGGTTCAAATGTAAGCTTTAAATCGATATCTTGACCAAAAACAGGCAAATAGCCGTATAATTCCACCTCATTTGATAAATTTATTTCATAATGAACAGGCCCATCTAATCCTTCTTTTTGAATATAATAATTGATTATTTTAGTTAAATCTTCTTTATTTGTCGCAACATCCAGTCCAACAGTATTTGTTTCGGAATTGCTTATATGATTTACTTTGCTGCTCGGTAAAAAAATTAAGATAGTTAATCCAATAAAAATGACTATATTAACAGCCAATAGGATTATAAATGCTAATTTCCATTTTTTTTTCTTCACTATCATTCTCCTTCCCCTAAAAAGGAAAAAATATTTCTTTTTTGCTATTTTTTCATCCATACTAAAAACAGATTTAATCCTCAGATACGTTTGCTAAAAAAGCTGGCAAAGCATCTTTTTCCATCTTCTCATATATTTTTTCTGCTATTAATTCATACCCTTTATCATTCGGATGAAAATAGTCTTTATAAAACAAATTTACTTTTGTACTTAGAAATAAATCATCGATTTTCACAAAATAAGTGTTATCAAATAAGGTTAAAATATTTTCCCCAGTGGTATTCCATTCTGTTACTAACTCATTCATCTCATCAATATTAGAAAACCATTTTGTAAAAGGATTATAAACCCCCACTAAAACAATCATTGCATCAGGATTTTCTTTTCGTATAAGTGTTAATATTTGATGAAGATTCGTTTCGTACAATTTCATTTGTTTTGTAAAGTCTTTCAACTGTAAATCAGATAAATTTTCACGAACTACTTTCATAATATCGTTGCCGCCTATTGTTAAAATTACCATATCACTTTTAGAAATTGATTTTTTCACTTTATCTGTTTGTAATTTTTTTAGTAATTGATCTGTTTTATTGCCCCGAACTCCATAATTTTCAAACGTAGCTTTTCCAATTCCTTTTTCACTTTCCAACAAGTCCTTTAAATAAGGAATATATCCACCTCTATTGGTACTGTCGCCAACTCCTTGTGTTAATGAATCTCCCGCAGAAACAATATGCATATCATAGAAACGAAAAGTTTCTGGCAACTTTTCTTTTGCTGATACCGTGGTCTCTTTTATACTGTTATATTGCAATCCAGTAGTTTGAGTACAAGAAGTTAATAAAAAAAGAGCGATGCATATACTAAGAAAGGTAAATGGTTTTTTCATCTTTAACACCTACCTTTTAGTCAATAATTTATTATAACATATGAAATTCAATTTTTTTCTACCATTATCTTTTATCATGTTATGTACTACTATGCATAAAGGACAGTTACAATTTTTTTCATTCCCCCTTTTTTATTTGTGTAAAATATAAGGATAAAGGGAAACTTCAATTATTGTAGATTTTCCATGTCCCTCACTAAGTGTTAGATGAACCAATCAGGCTTTTTTTATTCAGAAAATTTATACTCACCTAGATTTCCCATTTCCTCTTCTCATCTCGAAGTGGTGGTCAAAAGCCGGTCAATGCCGGATACAATAGCTTTCACAAAAAACAGACCTACCAAAATAGGTCTTCAGCGTGTAGAAAGTCAAAAATGCAAACTTTCAGGCTGCCCACAACATGCCCATCCCACAATTAGGCAGACTGATAGTGGAATGGCTTTTTGAAGAATGCTCAGTCATCATTAATTTGCCTGATCCATTTCTTTGCAAATAAAACTACCTGATGCCTGTGTACATCCAATAAGTTTTTAGATCTCCTTCAATAGCAAAAAAGCCAGGAGCTAATCCCCTGGCGCTACTTCATTTTTCACTATTCCATTTGCTTTTGATAGCATAAAGTGAAACTTCATCCCCCACTGGTTGTTAGTTGAACCAATCAGGCTTTTATGGGCATTTATCCCCCACCTAGATTTCTCGTTTTCTCTTACCATCTTGAGTTTGGGGTTTTACTGCCCGTTAATGCGTGATGTGATAAAGTGAGCATACAATATATCGAATTGCTTCTGTACACCAAATACATATTGGCTAAATGCCCACACTATTTAGATTTCTTTTTTAAACTCTTTATCTAGCTGTCCCTTTGTTCCATAATATAAATTGCGAATAATATAGGTTTTATACGCTTTAAGCAAAGTATTTCTACTTTGGACACTTTACCACCAATATATGAAGGAAAGAAGGATATATGACAGAAACTTATTCAATATAATAGCTGAATCCAATAGCCCCTTGACCAGTATGTGTACTGATTACTGGTGTTGTAAAATCAATTTCAACTTTGTTAAAGCCAGTTAGATTTTCAACTGCTTCTTTTAATTTCAAAGCAAATTCAAGACTGTCAGCATGTGTAATTCCAACACGTTTAATTGTTTTATTTATGGCATCTTCTTTTAAAGCATTTGCCAAATATTTAATAGCTTGAGCTCTGCTGCGGACATTTGTTATTGGTGTATATACGCCCATTTCTATGCTGGCAATCGGTTTAATATTTAATAAAGAACCGATTAACGCTTTTGCTTTGCCGATTCTTCCTCCTTTTATTAAATTTTCTAATGTATCAACCACAACAAATAATTTAGTGTTTTTTTTGACTTGCGAAATTTTTTCGATAATTTCTTGTTTGGTTTTGCCATGTTGTGCACATATCGCTGCTTCTACAACCTGAAAGGCTAATCCTTTTGAAATAAATTGTGAATCAATAACCGTTACATTTGTATTGGTTAATTCACATGCACTTTGTGCAGAAGCAACCGTTCCACTCATTCCTCCTGTCATATGAATCGAAATAACATCAAACCCGTTTTTCCCTAGTTCCTCATATTTTTCAGCAAAAGTTCCTGCAGCTGGTTGAGAACTTTTAGGCAATTCACTTGTTTGCTTCATCTTATATATAAATTCGTCCGGAGTGATATCCACTCTGTCCAAATATGTTTTGCCATCTATAGAAATAGAAAGAGGCACCACTTCTATTTCGTATTTTTCCAATTCTTCTTGTGATAAATCTACTGTTGAATCGGTTACTATTTTTATTTTTGTCATAATACACTTCCCTAAATAATCTTTTTGCAAAAACCTTTAAGCGCTTTCTCTTTAAACACTTATTATACCGTATGCCAAAGGCTTTGTATAATAATTTCCTAAGAAGCAATCATTATCAATAGACAAATAAGGTTATATCTCATAAACGGTAGAATTCATTTTTCATCAGGGGAAAGCTGACCCTTTATTTCAATTTTTTATTGCTTTGTTTTAACTTTTTCAAAACAACTATTTTTTGGAAATAATTTACGTTTTTTTAAAATTCATCTTCTTCCTCATTGCAAAATTACATATTAAAAAATCTGCGAACAATTCGTCATTGCTCGCAGATTTTTTATTTATTTACCATGGATTGAGTTATACCAATAAGTGGAATAAATTAGAGTCTTTATTTAATTCCTTATATGGAAATCCTTTTTGATTCATTCTTTCAATTAGACCATTATAATCTTCTCGATGTTTGAGTTCTAACCCAACAAGTGCAGGACCATTCTCTTTATTATTCTTTTTTGTATATTCAAACCTTGTTATATCATCTTCTGGTCCCAATACTTCATCTAAAAATTCTCTTAATGCACCTGCTCTTTGAGGGAAATTAACAATAAAATGATATAATAATCCTTCATACAATAAAGATCTTTCTTTAATTTCCTGCATTCTATCAATATCATTATTGCCCCCGCTGATTACAATAGCGACGTTTTTTCCTTTAATTTGCTCCTTATAAAAATCCAAAGCTGCAACCGGCAGAGCTCCAGCAGGTTCTGCCACAATCGCATGTTCATTGTACAAAGATAAAATCGAAGTACATACTTTTCCTTCAGGCACAAGTACAATATCATCCAATAATTCTTGGCATATTTCCAAGTTTTTCTGGCCCACACATTTAACAGCAGCACCATCAACAAACTTGTCAATTTTATTCAATGTCACTAGCTTATTTTGTGCAATGGATTCTTGCATAGATGGAGCACCTAATGGCTCTACTCCAATCATTTTTGTTTGTGGAGATACGCTTTTTATATAGGTGCTTAAACCCGCCATTAAGCCGCCCCCACCAATGCTTGCAAAAACATAATCAATGGGGTCATCACTGTCATTCATAATTTCAACTGCTACAGTGCCTTGACCAGCGATCACATTTTCATCATTAAAAGGATGGATAAAAGCCCTTTCTTCCATCTCCGCACAAGCAACTGCCTCTACATAGGAGTCATCAAATGTATCTCCTGTTAGAATAATCTCAACATTATCTTTGCCGAACATTTTAACTTGGCTTACTTTTTGCTTAGGTGTAGTTGCTGGCATAAAAATTTTCCCATGCACCCCTAAATATTTACAAGCATAAGCAACACCTTGTGCATGGTTTCCAGCACTTGCACAAACTACTCCATTTTTTGTTTTTTCTTTTTCCAGCATTACCATGGAATAAAATGCACCCCGTAATTTAAAAGAACGCACATGTTGCAAGTCTTCTCTTTTTAAATAAATATTACAATCATATTTTTCAGAAAGTCGCTGATTTTTTTGTAAAGGAGTATGGGCTACTATGTCTTTAATTCGCTGGTATGCAATCATAATATCCTCCAATTGCACCCATTTTTTCATAACCTTTTGTTCCATATCCTCATACCTCATTTCTTCCCTATATTAATTTGTACATTATACCATGATACCGCATTAATTCCATCCTATAAATTCAATTTTTAAGATATTTTGAATTTTTTAGTCAAATAGAATGCGTAAAATTTTACAATTATTTGTTTTTAAGAAAATATTGCGGTAGAATTGATGTTTAAGGAGTGAGTAAATTTATGAGTTTTTCCACAAAAGAAGAATTAGCTAATTCAATCACACATGGCATTGGTTTTATTTTAAGCATTCCTGCCCTTGTTTTATTAATTATTTTTGCAGCAAAAGGCGGGGACCCTTGGCGCATTGTCTGTTTTACCATATTTGGATCAACTATGATTATTTTATATTTATGCTCTACCCTTCTCCATAGCGCAAAAAATAAAAAACTAAAAGATTTATTTGAAATTTTCGACCACTCTGCCATTTATTTACTAATAGCTGGCACCTATACCCCCTTTGTACTTCTTTCCATAAAAGGTGCTTTGGGATGGACATTATTTGGCATTGTATGGACACTGGCTATAGGCGGAATTGTTTTTAAATGTTATTTTGTAAAAAAATTTTTGATTATATCAACTGTTCTTTATGTGATAATGGGATGGCTCATTGTGTTAGGAATTGTGCCCCTTTATCATGCAATCGGTACATCTGGATTTATTCTTCTATTTTTAGGAGGCATCCTTTATACAGTTGGCAGCATTTTTTATATTCTGCAAAAAATCCCTTATTTCCATGCGGTTTGGCATATTTTTGTGTTATGCGGAAGCACATTCATGTACCTATGCATATTGTTTTATGTCTAATTAAAAAACAGCCTCTTCTCATAAAAGGAGGCTGTTTTTGTTTTGCTGCCATTTTTAATTTTTTATTCGTTCATAGACTAAAAATTGATAATCGACTGAATTGTTTTCGTCCTTTTGCCCTTCCACTTCTGAAACAAGTTTCCAATTTCCCCAGTCCATTTCAGGAAAAAAGGTATCGCCTGGATATTCAGCATCAATTTTTGTTATATACAATCTATCTGTAAATGATAATGTTTCTTTAAAAATTTCTGCTCCGCCAATAATAAACATTTCTTCTTCGTTTTGGGTTTGGCTCCATTTTCTCCAGTCCTCAATAGAATAAAATACAGTGCACCCCTCCGGCCTATACTCTTTATTTCTTGTAATAACAATATTTTCTCGATTAGGCAAATTTCTGCCAATAGAATCTCTTGTTTTTCTGCCCATTATTATTGGGTGTCCTGTTGTAATCTTTTTAAAATATTTTAAATCTGCCGGCAAATGCCATGGCAAATCATTTTTATAGCCAATTACATTATTTTTGTCCATTGCAACGATTAAGGAGATCATACACTCACCACGCCTTTAATCGGTGGATGTGCTTCATAATCCAGGATTTCAAAATCTTCATACTTAAAACTGAAAATATCCTTTACCTCTTTATTTATCTTTAATTTAGGCAACGCTTTCGGCTCTCTAGACATCTGTAAGTTTATTTGCTCTAAGTGATTTGTATAAATATGCACATCTCCAAAAGAATGAATAAATTCGCCAACCTCAAGGTCACAACATTGTGCAATCATATGGGTTAAAAGTGCATATGATGCGATATTAAATGGAACCCCTAAAAACACATCTGCTGAGCGTTGATAAAGTTGGCAAGATAATTTTCCATTTGCCACATAAAATTGGAACAAGCAATGACATGGCGGCAGTGCCATTTTGTCTATATCCCCTACATTCCATGCATTCACAATCATTCTTCTTGAATCAGGATTGTTTTTAATGGTTTGGATCAACTCTGAAATTTGGTCAATCGTGTCTCCCTCTCTTGTTGTCCAAGAACGCCATTGATGTCCGTAGACTGGACCCAATTCTCCTTTTTCATCTGCCCATTCATTCCAAATCCGTACATTATGATCTTGCAAATATTTTACATTCGTATCTCCATTTAAAAACCATAATAGCTCATAAATGATAGAACGAATATGCAATTTTTTTGTTGTCAGCAAAGGAAATCCTTCTGCTAGATTAAAACGCATTTGATAGCCAAATTTACTAATTGTTCCTGTTCCTGTACGATCCTCTTTTTTAACTCCATTTTCCAAAATTTGTTCACATAATTGCAAATATTGTTTCATCCATTCAACATCCTTTTTTTTCTATTTATACTCTAACAATTCTTTAATAGTATTCCCCAAATATTCATCCTGCTTATTAATTATTTTCAGTTGATTCTACTAATATATTGATATGTCAATGGAGCCACAGCTTTTAAGTGCTCCTTTTCAGCTCCTCCAATATAAAACATTGCAAAAGTTTCCGAAAAATACTCTTCTGCATAGTTTTGAAAATATGGTTTATTTGGAAATAGTTTAAACTTTTCTTTATTCCAAATGGCTAAATAATAGTTTGTTTTGCTGGCATTCCCTAATACTTTTGAGTCAATGGAATGGGCGAGCTCATGATATTCTAAGTTGACAGAACCATGTCCCTTTCCCTTTTGGCTAGCTCCAATTTTAACAAGAACGGTTTGTCCGCCGCCAATGCCTGGAACATTATCCCAAGTAGTTTTCGACTGATAACCGCGAGGAATCACTCCTGCAAGACTTTTAACTGTTTCATTATCTGTTAATTTCCCTGTAAATAATTGTAGAGTTATCCCCTTTTGGTGAATTTTTTTTATAAGGGATTGGGGCAGTTTGTTTAATCTATTAATAATGGCAGCCGCTTCTTTTTCATCATACTTACTATATGGAAGCAAAATGATATTTTCAAAGTTTTTTTCGGCTTTTAAAGAAAGCTCTTTTTTTAAAATGGAAGTGTTTGAAACCTCCTTTAATGGAAGTCCTGTCTGCTGCAACTGTGAATTCCCCATTAAAAGAGCAGACATGCCAATTATAAAAAAAGGAAAAAAAAGTTTCCATCTCCTCATCTAAATTCCCTCTTTTCTCTCTTTTACATCTTGTTGTTTTGTCTTCTTTAGGTGATAAGTGATAGAAAAGAAAATAATAGACTATGTAAATACTATTCTATCTATTATATCATACAAAAAAAGAGAGAAAAGATTGAAATTTATGGAGAAACAAAAAGAAGCCATTCAAATAAGCCAGCTTTTTACAGCAAAGAAAGGGCGACAAACAGAACCTTTTTCTTTGTGCAACAGCTCTTATTTAAATGGCTTTATGATTATTCAATTATTATTTTATGTTAAACTTCTAATCCATAATTGCGGCAAAGCGCTGCCAGTCCACCGGAAAATCCGCTGCCGATTGCATTAAACTTCCAGTCGCCATTATGCTTATACAGTTCACAAATCACCACAGCTGTTTCTACAGAAAAATCTTCCCCTAAATCAAAACGAAGGATTTCTATAGTATTCTCCTCATTTACAACCCTTACAAACGCATTGCTAACCTGACCGAAGTTTTGGCTTCTAGAATCCGCATCATGAATGGTTACTGCAATGCCAATTTTATGTACATGGGAGGGTAATTTTTGGAAATCAATGATAATTTGTTCATCATCACCATCTCCATCGCCTGTGCGGTTATCCCCTGTATGTTCTACCCCACCGCTTGCATGCTTCAAATTATTGTAAAAAATAAAATCAATATCATTTATTACTTTTCCATTTTCATTTGCTAAAAAAGCAGAAGCATCTAAATCAAAATCTGCTCCGCCATCATATCTGTTTGTATCCCAGCCTAATCCGATGATTGCTCTTTTTAACCCAGGATTTGTTTTCGTTAAATCGATTCGTTGACCTTTTGATAAATTGATGCTCATGACTTCTCCTCCTTATGAAAAATAACTCTATTATAGATAAGTTTTCACCTTAAATTAGTTGCACTAACATTCTCGGGGCAAAAAAGCCCACTAGTTTTATGAAAATGACTTTACGACTTCACCAAGACTTCCTGCAGCTGTACCTGTTCCAACAGCTGCAAATTTCCACTCTTGGCCATGGCGATATAACTCTCCCACTATTAAACTTGTTTTTCCACTATAATCATCTGTCAAATTATAATGAATTAAGGAAGCGTTCGTATTTGGATTTACAATGCGGATAAAGGCATTTTGAATCATGCCAAAATGTTGTTTTCTTTTTACTGCATCATAAATGTTAACAACAAAAACTAACTTTTGAATATTTGCAGGGACACGGGACAAATCAACATGTACTTGTTCATCATCGCCATCCCCATCCCCTGTTAAATTATCGCCAGAATGTTGAATGCTTCCATCTTTGCTTTTTAAATTTCCAAAATAAATAACATCGCTATTGGATAACACTTTATCATTTTCACTTAAGCAAATAACAGATGCATCACAGTCTACGTTTGCACCAGATCCGCCACCAAATAAAGAACCTAATAATCCGCCGCTTTTTTGCTGAACAGGATCCCAGCCAAGTCCTACCATAATTTTTGTTAAACCTGGGTTGCCTTTTGTTAAATCTACTCTTTGCCCTTTTTGTAAATTAATCGCCATAAATTTTTTCCACTCCTATTAGTTACTATTTTTTATTATCCCTTTAGCTTCATTTGTTTAAAGTTATGCTGAAGCTGTTCAAGCTTTTTGGTTCCTTCTTCACGCAGGCGTTTATTATCCTCTTCAATAGACTTTGTTTCCTGCATGCCTTTCATGATAATATTCCATGATTCTTCAATTGTTTCAATTTTTATGCTAGGACCGCCTGCAAGTTTAGCAATTTCCACACTCTGCTGAGAAATATTCTCTGCGTTGCGCACTAACATTTCATTTGTACGCCGGTCCAATTCACTCATACTATCTGCCACTAACTTTTGTCTTTTAGCAGCAACTGCTTGAATTAAACCATTTTTAAAAATCGGAATTGTTGTAACAAATGCAGAATTAATTTTGCCAATCAATTTTGTATTGCCCCGCTGCAGCAGCCTTATTTGCGGCGCTGTTTGCAAGGAAACCATTTTTGCCATCTCTAAATCATAGATGCGCTGATCTAATAGTTCAATCGCATTGCGCAAAGAATCAAGCTGCATGCTGGCAAGCTGATCGCCATTTGTTGCTTTGGCTTCAAGCTGTGGAAGCATATTTTGTTTTAGATCTTCTGATTTTAATTGACCTGCCACCGCATATTTTTCTAAGGTCAAATAATATTGATAATTTTGTTCATACATATTATCAAGCATCGTTGTGGAATCGACCATTTCATTTTGATATTTGGATATTTCTACATAAACTTTATCAATTTCTTGCCCCATCGATTGGTATTTGCCAAAAAGCTTATCCATGATCTTTTCGCTTTTTTTAAATAGTTTGCCGAAAAAACCACGGGGTGGCTGCTCAAAATCTTTTTTGTCGAATTTATCCATAATGCGTCCAAGCTGCTTTAACAATTCTCCTGAATCTTCCACTTTGGTTGTTCGCATATTATTTAATATTTGATCAGAAAATCTGGAAATTTGGACTGCTGGCTCTTTTCCAAATTCCAATATTTGAATTTGATCTCGTTCATCGATTGCTTGCGCTAATGCTTGCACTTCTGGTTCATTACGTAATGCTTGTTTAATATCTGTTACTTTATCCTCAGATAAAACATTCATTTCATTTTTACCTGTAAATGAATTAGATGGCTCCATACTATTCATCGCTTATCACCCCTTCGATTTTTTAAACTGCCCCATACGCCATATTTTTTTTATAAAAGAGGCTTCTTTATATTCCATTTCAAACACAACATCTTCTAGCCAGTGCTCATCAAATATGCCTTTTTGTACATAATCTTCCATATCTAATTCTCCGGAAGGGGTATATACGATAATATCAACCCCAAATGTATTCAAAAGAAGAAGTACCCCAGCGTCTTCTCTTGTAAAATGGCCATTTTTTTCTGTTTTATATAAAATAACGCTTGGAACTTCCTGAGAGTAATCAAATTTCTGCAGAAGTTTGATTACTGCCTCAGGCAATAATAGTCCTTGGGAAAAAAGAAAAATGGCTGTTTCTTCTTCTGTTTCGTTTGGCAGCCTTTTTAGCTGCATTTGCTGGCAAACAGATGAAATGGCAGATGCGATCCCCTTTTGCAGTCCAATTGGAAGTCTGCCATATGACCAATAATTGGCTTCTAGCATTTTTTCTGGAATTAGATGACCTGATGCATCTAGAGCATCCCGATAATGATAGCGGTAATCGCTGATAACAGCTCTTGTAAACGGAAAACTTTTTATTAACAACGCATGATCTCGTGATGCAATTTGGTGAAGGCGATCCCAATATTCTTTTCTATTTTTGCTGACACCAAATACTTTAGCAAATATAGTTGGAATTTTTACCAAACCATTATTCACTTCAAAATTTGGACGAACCATCGCTGGTTCTTTTTCTAATAAAAATAATTCATCGTAAGTTGTTTTTAATGTAACAGACATTGGTGTATAATCCCGTAACTGCCATGGTTTATACAATCCGCTGCCTTCATGGTTCAAAATCGATTCAATTTCTTTTGAAGCCCTATAGGCAACAGTTGCCGTCCGTCTTCTTTTTTCTTGAGGAAATTTTTCTGGCTCTTTTTTTCCTGTATATCGATGAGTAAAAAATGTTTTAGTCAGCTTAAGCTGCTTTAACATATCTATGCTATTTGGATGAACAATAATAACATCACAGCCTAATTCAAGCAAATAGTAGATAAAATACGCTTGGCTTTTTTTCCCATCAGCGTACCATAAAAATTTCGGCATATTCCCTTTGTCTCTGCATGCTATCAACGCAGGATGCAAATGATTAATCGACCATTTAATCAGATCTACTAGCACTCTTCTTAATTCATTATTATGTAGGCCATTTTCTTCAACTTGTTCAAAATGCTGCAAAACAGCAATAAATGACTCTCTTATTTTTCGATGTGCAGCTGGAATAGCTGATTTCAGCAATAAATTTTCCCCGTCTAAAAATGCTACAAAACGATTAACAGATAAATTTTGCTCTATTAATAGATTCAGCACTCTTTGGATGGCTTGAAAATATTTATTATCCATTGTTCTATCTAAATGGTCATCCGATAATAAAATAACAGGGTCCTTGCTTTCATATACCCATTCAAATAGTTCATTATAATACTCATCTTCATCCACCGGCATTCCAAACAGTTTTACAGCAACCTGCCCAAAGGATAAATTTTCATTATCCATCTTATATAATGGTCTTTCCGATAGCGGCATCGCTAAAAGCTCTTGCCAATTTTCTAGGGATAATGGAAGAATCTGATTATCCCATGTATGTATTTCGCTATTCATCCTCTTTCCACTTCCCTTTATGAGCAAAAAAATAGTACTGCTTGCCCAACAATCAATAAATGGATATCTTTCTATTTCAGGCTTTGTTCCAAAACAATGCTGACTTTTTTTCGTTTAACTTTTAAAAAATCGTTTTATCCACAATACTCTGTAAGATTACCATATTTAAACATTTCCCAACCATTTCTGCCAAAAAAATCATGCACAAAATGACTCTCTTTAATCATAGCATAGCATCGTGTTAATTCTAAAATATTTCCCTCTATTTTTATACGATTTCATTCCATAAAAAGTTTCATAAAATTTTATGGAAATAGTCTAAAAATACTATAGACCTTTAGCTAGTTCTTCCTCTGTTACACAACTTGCATTCTTAACAGCAATCTATCCCCTTTAGACAAAAAATATTCCCTTTACAAAGCAACAGATACACGCATCAATGCCTCACCAATTTCTGCTTTTTGCATATTCTATAGTACTTTAAGTAAGTAGGTGCTTAATAGATGAGAGCATTATTCCGCAAATCCTCTTATAATGAGCTTCGCTGTGAGATTGAGCAGGTTACAGCGATTTTAAGTTCATCCTTTTTTATTTTTATCGACCTTTTCCTTATAACAATGATTTTCAGTTTTTTTGTAGGAATATTTTATCATTCCTTTTGGCTAGGATTGATTGTAAATCTAGCCAGCTTCCTTTTATTTTCAGCTTTTTATTATCTATTGCAAAAATGCTTTAAGGAGCCTTCTGATTAACGCTCTTTACTTCCTATAGAGGCCAATAATTTATGAACCTTCTGGATGATTTCCTCTCCAGCATATGCTCCACTACTTTTTGTGAAATCATCATGGCTATTTCCATTTTTCCATTGCAATGCTATTTCTCCGTGCCTAGGAATAAAAGGAGAGTCACAGACTGCTAGGAAAGGTGCATCAAGAATGGAATCTCCTGCTCCAAAAACAGTTGTTATCCCCTCCCGTTTTTGAATATATTTAATGGCTTCTCCTTTACAGATCGGCAATGGCATAAAATACAGTTTTTTTCCTTGAAGGGATACTTTCCAGCCAACTGCCTTTGCCATTTCTGTCATCCTATTTTTTTCATCTGTTGAAAGTTCTTGATTTAAAATATAATAAAAAAAGAGATCATCTGCGATTTTTAGAGTTCCTTTAACATTAAATTTTTCTAATTGTTCTAATAACAGTTCTTTTTTTATACATTCTTCTTCTAAACGAAAAAGCACCTTTGTTTTCCACTCTTTTATCAACTCTCCACGATAATAAATATGGGACCCATTATTTGTAACACTATAGTCGACTGGTATTTCTTTTCCAAAAATAAACACTCGCTTATATTGCTCATAGGTTCTTGTTGTAACAGGCACAAACAAGCATTCCTTTGCTATTTCTTGAAGAAGAAAAAATGAATCTTTTGTCATAAAAGATACATCTTCATTGTTTCGTTTTTCTACTGGCCTCATTTTTTCTGTTAACGGCGTTTGCAGCGTTTCAAGGGCTCTTTGCGAATAAATTAAGGTTCTATCTAAATCAGATGCAAACATCTTCATTCTTTTTCCCCTACTTTTTTAATTAGTCCACAACATGTATAGCTCATATTAGGATAATGGATGATTTCGACATTTCGCTCTTTTGCAAGCATCACAATATGCTTGACATAAGGGCTAAGTGGATCTTTCATTAATATTTTCCATGGCACCCTTCTTAATAGGACTCTTGTCGTTTCACCAACTCCTGGTTTTACATAATGAGTAGAATCAATAGAAAATTGCTCTTTAATTGCCAGCACTTCCTCCATGCCTTTAAATGAAATATTTTGCTCTTTTTGATTATTCAAAATAGCGCTTTGGATTTTTTCAAAAGACAACCTAGAAAATTCGGCTGTTATTGCTTCTACATAATCATTAGAAACATCAAAAGGGAATAATTCTTTATAAAATTTGGCTCCATGAAAATCCTCTTTTCCTATATAAGCAGAGTTAAGGACCGTTCTGCTGACAAGACCAGAAACCGTTGAATTCAAACAAGCGCTTGGAATCAGGAAATCCTCCCTTGTTCCATATAAAGTCGTACAATGGCCTGGATCTGCTAATACAGCTAATGTATCATCAAGCTTTATATGATATTTCTGCTCATACTCCTTACAAGCTTTTGTCAGCTCTATGGAAATAGCACCTTTTCCGGTCCAGCCATCAATAAATTGAATTTTTGCTCCTTTATGCTTTTTTAAAATATAAGAAATAGCATTTTCATCTATTCCTTTATCCCGAATAATAGAGATGCTGTAATGAGGCAAATTAATACTGTATTGTAATCCTATATATCTTTTAATCAAAATCCCAATAGGAGTGCCTGCTCTAGCTAATGAAACAAGCACCGTTTTTTCTCCTGATTTTTGATAGATTTGCTCCGAAACAATCGCCGTGCATGCTGCTACCTTTTGTTTATAATCTTTTAATGTGCTTAAAAACAGTTCGATATATTGTTCAGGAGGATTATATTCAATTGGCAATGTTTCACTATAATGCTGTCCCTTTTGAATATTTTTTTCCCGTTCCTCTGTTTTTCCCTCCAACTGCACATCACTTAAATCTTTTAATAAAAAAATAACATCCTCTTCCTTATACGATCCAAACCTTTTTTTTGCTTTAGACTCCATTATTGTTCCCTCCCATTGCAATAAACGATATTTATTTTTTTGAAATTTTCTCTATTTAATTGCTGCAATAATGGCGCTAACTTTTTATGGTCTACTTTTCTTTCAAAAATAATAAATACATCATCATAGCTTCCCCGTTCGATATTGTACAAATAATGGACAATATCCCCATCTTCAGGATTAGGAAAACGATAGGCTGTTTTCGCACCATAATGTGCTTCTTTATTTGGATAAATTGGACTTCTTGTACTAGATTGATACCAAATGTTTTCTCCCATATAGCTTGCTATTTTCATTGGAATATACATAAATTCTCCTGTACCAATCACTAGAGTTTTTTCTCCTGTTCTCTTTAAAGATAAATACTGTCCAGCTTTTTTCATCCATTCGTCATCTGTCTGATTAGATTCTATTCCAAAACGACCAGTATCTACTAAATAATAAAAATTATTTTTCTCCATAGATAAAGTGTTTGAAGTATATGGGATAAGACGATTGCTGATAAATTCTGTCAGTTCCAGATACTCTACTTGTGGAAAATCGCTATTCGGCATATGGTTAAAAATATTCTCTTTAAAATCGACATGTCCATTATGTAAGGTAAAACGACCTTTTAGCAAACTAACAAAATGAATTTTAATATCTAACTCTTTTTCCAGTTCAAGCATTTTTTCACTATCTTCTTCGGAACGCCAATCAAGTATGGAAACAACTGTATATAATTTCCTAGGAAATTTGGTTTGAATATCCCGAATGATATTAATAGCTGTTTTGCCTGTGGTTAGCTCATCATCTACTAATATCACTTCACGCTCATTTTTTAGCATTTCTTCCCCCACATAACATCTGTGGGAAGTGGCATGGGAATGCTCTTCCTCAAACGATATAATAGAAGCTGCTTCATTTACTACTTCTCTTGTTGTATGAAAATAGACAGCGTGTTTAAAGGCCTGATAAAAACTATGCCCAAGTGATGTAGCTGTTTCTGCAAATCCAATAATAACAGGGGAAGAAACTTCTTCGTCTATATATGGTCTATCAGCAAATAAGGATGGATCATGATAATAGGCAAGCAACGATTCCTTTTTAAAAGAAGGTTGGTTTGTTTTTATTTCTTCATAACGAGCTGCCAGCAAAAAACCTGTCAATAATCCACGGTTCGGATGGATTGGCAAGTGTTTGCCCAATAGTTTGCTAACAAATAAAAAAGAACGCTTTTTGTTAATTCGTGCTGCCATTAAAAAAAAATCTTCCACACTCAACTGAAATGGATTTCCTGTTATCTCAATTTCCATTTGTAAGTCATCAAGTATGGAGAGCAAAATTTTCTTGTTTGAGCAAGTCAATGTATGTGAATTTTTCATGAAACACCCCGTACACTTTGGATTTTAAAAGGATTTTCTGTGCCCAATAATAATGAGGTTTTATTTCATTCATTTTATTGGAAAAGCTGCTTTTTATGACACCGATTTCTCCATTTCCATTTTGGATAATGTTATTGGCATCTAAATATTCTTCATATGACACCACATTTAAAGCTTGTACAGGTTTAATATGCGTTGGATGGATGATGGTTTTTCCTGTCAGCCCGTTTGTAATATCCATCAGCACTTCTTGAATAAGCCCGTCCATTTGTTTATCAATTAATTGTGTCCTCATTTTGCTTCCTGCTTCCCCATATCGTTTTCGAAATGGTGTTTCCCTTAGTTGAGGAATAAGCATTCTTTCTTTTGTTGAAAAATACTCCCACACTGGTCCTGACACAACATATGGGCTATCTTCCCGCAAAAATACATTTACAATATCACTAATACAGTCCCGGATAATTGCCACATCATAAACTGTCGTATCGATGTTTCGGCGAATCCCATATAATCCGCAAAAATCAGTCGCTCCTATTCGAACATTTAAAATTAATTGTTTATATGCATCAAGGACTGTTTTAATTGATAATAATTCTTCCATTCTTGTTTCTTTTTCAATAATTTTTTTTGTTTCGAGAATTGGCATTGCATACAATTTATTTCCACTATGATTATATGACTCTAGTTCTTTTAAAATAATGCTGCCAATTGCTGCATTAAATTTAGGAATGACAATGCCTGTCAGTAAATCTATGCCATCTTCTAATCGGTTCATTATTCTTAAAAACTGTTCAACAGAGCGAATTCTTATAAAAATTAGCGGCATTTCAGTTTTTATTAATATCCCAGATTCTAAACCTTTTTTCATCATTTGAAATTCTTCCAACAGTTTACTTTCTGCAGCCTCCACTTCATGATCACCAATGGAATCTTCTAAACAAATGACCATTGAAGTGAGTGAAGGATGTTTTCGTGCGACAAGATCTTGATAGATATTCGGTCTTGTTGCCGGCATATAAAGAGTAGATGCGAGTGCATAACTTAGTATTTCTTTATCTGAATTATTCGTAAATGCTTCAGGTGCTTTATAAAATAAATGTTTTTTTTGATTTTCCGTTAAATCAGCGAATAATTTCATGTTTCTGCTCCATTCTTTAATTCCACCCTTTAAAAAAATATCACTTGTTCCTACTTTTTATTGTAATAAAATATATCACTTATTGACTGAAAATTCCATTAACATAAAGTAGATTTTTAATTAGTAAGACAAATAAGGATACAGACTATTTATTAAAAATTTCTGACTTTTAATCCCTTTATGTTTATAGAACAAGCATTAGAAATAAGCCAATTTATAAAAGAAAGGGAACCGACATAATGTCTGATCCCTTTTCTGATTTTTCACCCTTGGTTTTGTGTTTCTTTCTTTTTGTTCATATAATGTACAACAAATGTTGCAGCAAAAGCTATCAATAAAATTCCGAAAAAAACATAGTGGGAAATATGAACGCCAAATACGCCTAAAAACATTTTTGCAGAAATAATTAGTATTAAAATATACGCAGTAGATTCTAGTTCAGGAATACGATCTATCAATTTTAAAAATACTCCTGCAACTCCACGCATCATTAATACCCCAAGCATACCGCCGACAAGCAATACCCATACTTGGTTACTTACTCCAAATGCAGCAAGGACACTATCTACAGAGAAAGCAATATCCATTAATTCTACAGAAATAACCGTTCCCCAGAATGTTCCAAACAAGCGAAGCAATAATCCATTTTTATTAATCCCATGTTCTTCTTCTGATTCTTCTGAATTGCGTTCTTTTCGTTTATCGATAAAGTATTTGATGGCAAGATAAGCTAAATACGCTGCACCTAATACTTTGACCCACCATAATTTTATTAAGTATACACCTATTCCAATTGCGATAAAACGAAACACATAAGCACCTAATAATCCATAAAACAATGCTTTTTTTCGTTTTTCTGGTGGCAAATGCTTAACCATTACAGCAAGAACAAGTGCGTTATCTGCTGATAACAAACCTTCTAATATAATTAGTGTTCCAATATATCCCCAGCTTACAGGATCTGTTAACACTTCCCCCCACATTTCCCAGTTAAAAAACTGTGAATAGGTATGGATAATACTTTCTAAAATGCCCATTTAATTCTTTTCCTCCTGTTTTCTTGGCTTTCCTATATAGGAAAACTCGAACGTTTCTCCACCTTCAAACAATACTTCTCCCATTCGTTTACTTTTCTGCAAGACACAACAGAGGAATGAGAATAAAGTTTATTGTTTAAATACTGTTATATTCAAAAGGACTTTTCATATAAACAGCATGGAAATGTTCGAGTCAGCACCTATTAATTAATCTACTGCTTTTTATCTTCTAAAAAGAAAGCTCATCCAATTATTAATTAACCTACCTGCAATCCAAAATCTGTTGCAAGTGCTGCTAAGCCGCCTTGATATCCGCTGCCAATCGCACTAAATTTCCACTCATTATTATGGCGATATAGTTCGCCAACTACTAATGCTGTTTCAATAGAGAAATCTTCTCCTAAATCATAACGAATCAGTTCTTCATTATTTTGTTCATTTAATATACGAACATAAGAGTTGGATACTTGTCCAAAGTTTTGGTTTCTTGCTTCTCCATCATGAATTGTAATCGTAAATGTGATACGTTGAGTTGTTGCTGGAACAGCCTGTAAATCAATAACTACTTGCTCATCATCGCCTTCTCCTGCACCTGTTCTGTTATCTCCTGAATGAACAACAGAACCATTTCCGCCAGTTGGATTATTGTAGAAAACAAAATCGCCGTCTGATGCTACTTTGCCGTTGTCTCCTAATAAAAAAATAGAAGAATCCAAGTCGAAGTCTTGGCCGCCATCATACTTATTTACATCCCAGCCTAAACCAACAATGACTTTTGTCAGTCCAGGATTTCCTTTTGTTAAATCTACTTTTTGACCTTTTGATAAACTGATTGCCATAACTATTACCTCCAAAAATGTTTAGAATATCTTATCTACGAAACACAATCAAAAAAGTTTCAGCATATGTATATTTTTTTCACATATACTAACTCATCCATTTAGGTGGGGTGTTTTTATCCCAATATATTTCCCCTAAATAGTAATGTCCATGAAACTGATCATGATACGTATGATAATGAAAATTAAACCAATAGCCTTCTTGTGGGGGGCGATCCCGTCTTACATGGAAACGGATAATGTCTTCGTCATTTTTTTGTATATGAAAAATTCTTTCTGCCAATCCAGCACTTGGAAATTCTGTAACCGTCAATTGACTTAAATCTTCTTCTGGAAAAATACTCGTAACATCTGCAATTGCTTTTTCCATATTTGGAAGAATCGCCACGCGGAATTCATCCTCTATTACTGGCTTAATTTTACTGCCGAATTTCATATAACTTTGCGTCTCCGCTTCTTGCATTATTTGCGATAAAAATTTTTCTCTTTCATTTGGTGCTTCAGCCTCTGTGCTCTCGAATTCAAGTTCTCTTTCTTCTAAAGCGAAAGGTGTCTTGCTTTCATCACTTGGCTTTTTATCATTATTATTGTTGTTATAAAGAGAAGCAGGGGACGGTGAAACAAGCCCAAATGTTAAAATAGAAACAAAAACAACAAGACTTTTACGTATCCAATTAGGCATTATTACACCTCCCTTTTAACCAATTTTGTTTATCTTGTTAGTAAACTCCCAGTATTTTTCAGCTATAATAATGTTTTATTCTATTATATAATAATTTTTTACCATTCATCTACAAATATCCTTTGCAAATTCTATTTTTTATTATTTTTATTAGGTTAATAGCTCCTTAATTCATTCACTGTAACAAATGAATAGTC
This sequence comes from Niallia nealsonii, assembly GCF_002835805.1. GTDB lineage: Bacteria > Bacillota > Bacilli > Bacillales > Cytobacillaceae > Niallia > Niallia nealsonii. The sequence goes on from NZ_PISE01000016.1 coordinate 33,423, forward strand.
CTTTTTCTTTAGTTCTTTAATTATTCCTTCTATCGCTTGCAGTTCACTCCCAGTTTGGTCGTACATAGGATGCATTAATACAATCGATCCTGGTTTAATATTTTTTATTGCATAGTCAATTTTCTCTTGCGCAGAATCATAATACGTATCTGGTTCGAGATTCCATGTAATTGTCTTTTTATTTATTTTATGTAAATAATAAGGCAAACCGATTAACTTTTTTCCATTTGGTGGCCGAAAAACAATTTCTTTATTGTAGCCTGCCTCTTTAATCAGTTTATCCGTTTTATCAATTTCTGTTTTTATATACGAAGGCGATTTAAAGACCATCCGTTTATGAGAATAAGTATGGTTGCCTACTTGATGTCCTGCTTCGACGATGCTTTTTGTCTCATTAGGATATTTTTCTATTTCATTTCCTATTAGAAAAAAGGTCGCTTTTATATTATAATGCTGTAAAATGCTTAATATTTCCTTAACATTGCCACTTGGACCATCATCAAAAGTTAAAGCAACTACTTTTTCCTTTGTATCTGCTTTAGCTGTAATGCCTCCAAATACTTGAAAGGATCTTGAATTCATTAGCTTGTATGAAGCAGCCAACAAAATAGCTAAACAGATTATTGCACATCCACTATATATCCACTTTTTTTTCATCGCTAAATAAGTTACACATCCTTCTAAATAATTTGTTTATATCCGATTTCCTCTATTAATAAGCAATAAGATCCTTACTACAAAATGATGAGAAATCTAGGCTGAGATAATGTACTTCACCACTTTATCATTTTCCGACAGAAGACTCCCACTTCAAGGAATGCGAATGGCGTAGCCCGATGAGCAAGCGGGAGACGAATGTCGGTAGGCTTAGGCCTAAATGGTTGAACGATACGAACAAACGCACTACACTATTTCTGTAAGTTGTTCTTTGAAAACGGATATATGGGTTCTAGCAGGAAAAGCGTCTGCTAGGTAAAATCTTCCACGTTCGAATCGCCCACGCATACCGAAGCTGCGAAAATCAAGCGAAAATAGGATGCGTGAAAAATCAGTGTACAAGATGCTAAAAGTTTTCACCGTAGGGACTACGGGTAGAGCCTACTCCATAACTGGGGGATACACTGGTGTTCGTAGGAATCCCCCACTTTCAGCATTAGCTAAGTTGGGGGGTAGTTCAAGAGATTATCGCACCTTTATTCCCATCATAAACTTGTTCAAATCCAGTGTTATATGATCTACTTAACCTGTTCTTTTATAAGAATGCCGTAATGAAAAGCAGCTGATTTTCTTTTAATAACGGAAAAACCAAACTTTTCAAATCGTTTGCTGCGAAAATGATCTTTTAGTACTACTCTTTTTTTTGCTATCCGCAGTGCTTCCTTTATTAATTCTTCTGTTAAATCATGATAAACCGCAAGACTTCTTAAAGGACCGATCCCTTTAGAAGAGAGTATTTCTTCTTCAAACATTGGATCAAAATAAACACAATCAATACTATTATCTTTTCTTTTCTTTAATTCTGCTAAAGCATCATTATGATGAATATGTACTTTTTGCATCGCTAAATTTGTTGCAGAACAATCCGTTTCCCACATTTCCAGTCCTTTTCTCACTAAAAAAGCAAGCATCTGACTTGCTTCGCAGCCTTCTACTTTTCCTTGTTCCCCAACAACAAAACTTGCAACAATGCTGTCCGATCCAAGTCCAAATGTACAATCCAAAAAGGTCGATCCTGCTTGTAGATTTGTTGCCTCTATAAAAGGATCATATTCCCCTTTTTGAATGCGTTTAATTCGAAAAACAGCTGAATTAGGATGAAAAAAAAACGGTTCTGATTGGGTATGCATAAATAATTCATAACGATTTTTTCCAATAACCAATATATCTGTTTCATATTCCCTTTTAAGCATACTTATAGATTTTTTTTTTCGTTCTATAAATGGAAACTGCAAATTTCTAGAAATCCCCACTGCCTCCTCTGTCATTTTTTGATCCGTTCTTCCAGCAGTTGTTACAATCATATTACTTCCTCTTTCTTTTATTTTTCCCTACTGCATTTTGTATTTCTTCATCTATTAAAAAAGAACATCTTCGAAGGATGTTCTTTCAAATTTACATTAACAATATTGTTCAAATGAAGATACTAAATTTTCCATAATTGCTTCCATTGAGTTTCCTTCAATATCGTAGCGATGAATAAAGTGAACCACTTTATTATCCTTAATTAATGCCATAGATGGGGAAGATGGTTCAATATCTCCAAAAAACTCTCTCATTTTTGCTGTTGCTTCTTTATCTTGGCCTGCAAATACTGTCACTAAATGATCTGGTTTTTTTTCAGATTGAAGTACGCTTTGTGTTGCTGCTGGTCTTGCAAGTCCTGCTGCACATCCGCAAACAGAATTCACCACAACTAAAGAAGTGCCTTCTGCAGTTTCAATGAATTTTTCTACTTCCTCTCCTGTAGTCAACTCTTCAAATCCTGCATTTGCTAATTCTGCTCTCATTGGTTTTACCATTTGTTTCATGTATTCCTCATATGCCATTGACATAAAATTACCTCCTAATATGATTGTTTATTCCTTTAGAATACTATACTCTAATTCATTCATGCAATGCATTAGACTCTTTTAGACAGAAGACTCTGCTCTTTTTATTTTCAGATGATGAACGATTCGTACACTAGCAGCAAAAAGCAGCAAAACACTTCCTATAATAAAAGCAAAGCTTCCATACAGTCTCCACTCTTTTTGACTAAATAAAATACTTCCAATGAAATAAGTAGCGGCGCTAAAAAAAGAGATCAAATTATTAAATAACCCTGCCTTATTCACGATGATCTTCCATTTTCCCATTCGAAATACCATATCTTTTTTTTGATATTTTTTTCTTCCCGTCACTTTTAGCACCTCATTTATAAAAAGAATATAATTCTTTTCCTCTAGATTCTGCCATAAAACGTGGAAGATTTATACATCATCAAAAAGTAGCGTTCTATTTTCTTGCTTCCGTCATTTGTTTCCACACAGAGCCTTTTGCTTCTTCCCCTAATTCAATTCGTTCAATCGCCAGCTTAATTTGCAGACTTACCTCAAATTCCGGATCGTTTTCATGTGCTTTTAATGCAGGCAGCGTCGTTTCATCGCCTACTTCGTAAAGATACATAGCAGCTCTCCATCTTACAAGCTTGCTTTTATCTTTTAATGCTTCCATCATTTCAGGCATTGCTTCTGGAAAGCCTAAATCGGATAAACAGTCTCCAGCTGTTCTTCTTACGGTAACTGTTTTATCTTTTAATGCTACATAAAGCGATTCCAGCACCAATTTATCTTCAATCATTCCTAAATAAACGGTGGCAAGTCTGCGAATCGATGGCTTTTCATCCAAAAGAGCCTTCGACAATACAGGAATATCTTCAAGCGTTGGATCATCTGTTTGCTCTAATTTTTGATATCTAACTTTCCAATCAGGATGATCCAAATCTTCTAATGATAATTTTATTTTTTGCCTTTGCGGCTTAATAGCATTTTCTCCATCTTCTTCATTTTTTGCTTGCTGTACAAGCGCTTCTAATCTATTTTCAGGATAGGCTGCAAGCAATTCTTCTACAACAGCATTGCCTATTTCCTCAAACTCTCCATAACGGACACCAAATTCTTTCCATTTTCTGCTTACAACAACATTATCATTTGGCATTTTTGCTTCCGTTACTGCCTTCAGAAAAATTTCCGGCAAACCAAAACGTCTTTCTTCCTCGCCATCTGATAATTTCACTTGCATGGGAATGCCTTTATACATTTGGACAAGCACTTTTATTTCTCCATAATGCTCATTTATTTTGCTTTCTTGCGCCGCTTCAGTTTCTTCTCCAAACGCGTTTCGTACATATGTTAATAATTCTTTCCAATCATAGCGGGCATTTCTTTCGACTGCCAAAAAATCTGCAACATGATAAACACCTTTGATGCCTTCTATCTCTAAAATAGTTTGAATGATCTCCGGTGCATCCGCTGCATTTCCTTGTTTATAATTATTACTTTTGCCCATCGGCAATTCTTCATCTAAATTTATTTTCATTGTATTTGGACTTGGTGTTGGTTCTATTGAAATAATTCTCACAGTAATCCCCTTTCTGTTTATCATTTATGATATCATAGCAGCCGCAGAAATCTAAAGGAAACAAGTTATGCCTTTGTTATTTTTCAACTATTTCAGATAAATAACTCCATCTTTCGATTAAGTGTTCCAATCTTTGATTTAACTCTTCTGATTCTTGCAAAAGTTGATTTGCTTTTTCAAAATCACTGCCTACTGTTTCTAATTCTTTTTCTATTTCCCCAATTCTTGATTCTACTTGTTCCATATTCTCATCAATAGTGTCCCATTCCCTTTGCTCATTAAAGTTAAGTTTCACTTTTTTCTTCGGAGCAGGAGCAGCAGACACTTCTATTTGCTTTTCTTTTTTTATTTTTCCTGTTTCTTGCTGTTCTTTTCTTTTTTCTGCTTCCAAATACTCTGAGTAGTTTCCATAATAAGAATCAAATTGGCCATTGCCTTGCACAATCAGCAATGTCTCTGCCACTTTATCCAAGAAGTAACGATCATGGGAAACCGTAATGACAACACCAGCAAAATCTTCCAAATAGTCTTCTAATACCATTAATGTTTGTGTGTCTAAATCATTTGTCGGCTCATCTAATAATAGTACATTTGGTTCGCCCATCAATATTTTCAAAAGATACAATCGTCTTCTTTCCCCACCAGACAACTTAGCAATAATGGTTCCATGCGTATGCATAGGGAAAAGGAATCTTTCAAGCATTTGCGCAGCAGAAATGGTTTTTCCGTCGGATGTATGAATAACTTCTGCCGTTTCTTTTAAATATTCAATCATTCTTTTGGATGTATCCATTTCTTCGTTTTCTTGTGTATAATAGGCCACTTTCACTGTTTGGCCAATAATATAGTCCCCAGAGTCTAAGGGTGTTTTTCCTGCTAAAATATTTAATACAGTGGATTTGCCAGCTCCATTTTTGCCGATAATGCCAATTCGATCCCCTGGTTTTACAAGCAAATTAAAATCTTTTAATATCACGGTATCCTTATACTGTTTATTTGCACCAGCTAATTCAAACACCTGTTTTCCTAAGCGGCTCCCTTTTAATGAGATATCTAGTTTTTCAGATGTTTTGACAGAAGAAATTTGTTGATCTAAAACATCAAAACGCTGAATCCTTGCTTTTTGTTTGGTGGACCTTGCTTTTGCCCCTCGTCTGATCCATTCCAACTCTCTTCTGAATAAATTCTTTTGCTTATCTAATGTTGCTGCTTCATTTTCTTCACGAAGGGCTTTCGCTTGCAAAAACTCTGAATAGTTTCCTTTATAGCTATAGAGATTGCCGCCATCTAATTCAAACATGCGATTTGTTACTCTATCCAAAAAGTAGCGATCATGTGTTACTAAAAGCAGGGCTCCATTAAATCTTGCTAAATAATCTTCAAGCCACTTCACTGCTTCGAAATCCAAATGGTTTGTCGGCTCATCTAAAATAAGCAAATCAGGATTTTGAATTAAAACTTGTGCTAAAGCAATTCGCTTTTTTTGCCCACCTGAAAGTTCTCCTACTTTTTTATCAAAATTTTCAATTCCAAGTTTCATTAAAACTGTTTTTGCATTAGTGTGGACATCCCAGCCATCTAATGCATCCATTTTCTTCTGCACATCAAAAAGTGCTTCATGAAGACTGCTATTTTCAGGGTCTGTATCCAATCGCAGCAATAATGCTTCATATTTTTTTATTAATGTTAAAACAGGTGCATCCCCTTCATATACTTGATCAAGCACACTTAAATCAGGATTTATGTCTGGAGTTTGCGCAGAATAAGCGATGGAGTAATCTTTTGGAGCAATGATTTCGCCACTATCAGGAATATCAATTCCTGCCACAATTTTTAACAAAGAAGATTTGCCTGTGCCATTAATGCCAATTAGTCCAACTCTTTCTTTGTCGCTAATAGCAAAAGAAATATCTTGAAAAAGCTCTTTTTCTCCATATGATTTTGATAAATTTTCAATTGAAATACTTTTCATAAGTCCCATTCCATTCTTTATAAAATTCAGCTAGAAAAAACTCCATCACCTGATGTCTTTCGTCTGCAATTTTTTTCGCTGTATTTGTATGTAATAAATCTTTTAATTTTAATAGTTTTTCATAAAAATGATGAATAGACGTGGATTTACCATGGCGGTATTCTATTTCTGACATGTTTTCTCTGATTTCTATTGAAGGATCATATAGCATACTCCCTTTACTTCCCCCATAGGCAAAGGTTCTGGCAATGCCGATTGCGCCAATTGCATCCAATCTATCCCCGTCTTGAACTATTTTTGCTTCTATTGTTGCAGGAGGAGATATGCCATTTCCTCCATTAAAAGAAACAGACTCAATAACTGCTAAAATATGCTGTTTATCTTTTGCTGCTATCTTTTGTGTTTGCAGAAAATAATCGAGAGCATGTAAACCTGCTTCTTTAGATGCATTCAGTTTCACATCTGCTATATCATGGAGAAGAGCCGCCATTTCAATAATAAAAGGATTTCCTTTTCTTTCTTGTTTGCATATATAAAGACTTGCTTTTCTAACACGGTCAATATGATACCAATCATGGCCTGATGTATCATTTTTTAATCTTTTTTTGACAAATTGTTCTGCTTCTTTGATCACTTTCTGCTTACTCCCATCTTTTTAGCTAACGAACATATTTTAACATGAATTTCGAATCAAGGAATATAAATCTCTTTTGTCATGCATCAACAATTATTTCTTTGCTTAAAGAATCAGCTAGTGGAGAATTAAACGAAATAGCAACGGAAAATAATAAGACAAAGCATAAAAAATAAAGTCAATATAGAAATGTTGCTACTAAAATGAGTGAACTAATAAAAAAAGATGTTTATTTTTTATCTAATTTTTACGAATTAGTCAAAAGTAGTTCTATCTCAACAAAACTAGACAAAGCTCGCTAAAGGAATTATTTCTTTTTTACAGAAATAATTACATATAAAAATAATTCTACTTGTCCATTGTTGGCTTGTATTTGTTGCCGTTATTTTCATTAAAGTTTTTGAAAAAAATAACTTATTTCAGAAGTAAGTTTGACTATTTATTGTAGACACTAGCCAAAAATCATATTTTTTGAAAGGTGCTGTTTAGTATGAGTGAAAAAAAAGAAATGATTTTAACAGAAAATAATGCCCCTTTAAGTGTTAAAGAAGCCGCTGAAGTTATTGAGGAAAGTCCTGGTGTAGTAAGAAATTGGCTTCGAGAATTAAAAACACAAATTCCTACCATTGTTGGCAAACATGGCTATCGATACTTTGACCAATCAGGCTTAGAGGTGTTAAAAAAGGTACAACAATTAAGAAGAGACGAAAATTTATCCTTAGCGGAAATTGCTGACAAAATTTCACCTGCTAAAACTAAAGATGTAGCTCTTCCTTTCTCTTCTAATTCAGATACAGCAGAACGTATTCTGCAAGATTTAAATACTATCAAGGAACAATTAGAGCTGCAGGTGAATTTTAATCAAGTATTGGTGCAGCAATTAAAAAAACAGCAGGAACATATCGAAGAACAGCAACAATTTATCCAATCTCAAAAACAGCATATTTCTGCATTATTGGATACTAGCAAAAGAGAAAAAGAAGATTCCTATATAAAAATTCAAAAAGAAAAAGCCGTGGAAACTATTTCGAAAAAGCCAACCTTTTTCCGCCTATTTTCTTACAGATAAAAAGATCAGCTCTCAGTGAAAGACCTTTCATCTATATTCTTTTACTTTAAAGATTTAGAAATACTCATTAACAAAAACAACTAAAGTTCTAATAAGCAGCATAAAAAGGAATCTTCCCTTTTATGCTGCTTATTCATGGAGTTAGGCAATGAGCTAGATGGATAAGTATGCAGCGATTGCTCCACAATACTCGCCATTTTCTAAAAAATACGGTGCAACTTCTAATTGATCTTGAAAAGAAGTTAAAATAGTTTGTAAAAGGGGGTTTTCAGATATAGTTCCACCAATATACACTACTTTCTGTAAAGATTCCCTTTTTGCAACCTGCTTCGTTAAAAGAAATAGTGTTTCTCCAATCATTTGCAGCAAAGCATTTGTAATATCCTCTTTTTTTGCACCCTCCGCTAAATTAGCAAAATTACTTGCAGTTAACTCTCCGTTTATTCTTGGATCTTCTATTGTATAAATATCCTTAACCAGCATATCGACATTTTTTCGATTCCCCAAAGAAGCAAGCTCCATCAAAGAACAAAAGTCCTCTACTTTTGTCAAATATGATCCTAAGCCCATTAACGTACCGCCGCCAATGCCGCTGCCCAACATACGCTTACAATGATTGTCCTCCACCTTATACCATGAAGTTCCTGTTCCTATATTCACAAGAAGATATTTTTCAAATCCAAACAGATTATTTTGCTGCAATAGCCAATTAACGCCTAAATAATTCTCTTCAAATTCATGAATAATTTTAGCAGCAGGAAAAAATTTTTCTTTTACTCCTCCTGCTCTTCCACCAGTTAAAGCAATTTTATTTATCCCTATTATTTTTAGCCATTGCAGCACATTTGCCAATTCTGATACTGGATATTTTTTAAAGCGAATGCTTCCTTTTTCTTCAAAAGCCAATTTTATCAGTGATCCGCCAATATCCATGCCGATTTTTTTAGAAGTCACTTAACAACCTCCATAATATACCACTCTATTTATTTAGATTTTATAACAGCATATTTACTTAAAAAAATAGAATCTATGATAATTTTTTAATATCTTCTTTCATTTCAATTGGCGATGTATTGGGAGCATACCTTTTTACCACATTTCCCGAGCGGTCTATTAAAAACTTTGTGAAATTCCATTTAATTGCTTTCATTCCAAGTGCCCCAGGTACTGTTTCTGTTAAATATTGAAAAAGAGGGCTGGCGTTTTTTCCATTAACGTCTACTTTTGCAAAAAGAGGAAAGGTTACCCCATAATTCATTTCACAAAATTGTTGAATCTCCTCCTCTTCGCCCGGCTCTTGGCCCATAAATTGATTACAGGGAAAACCTAACACTGTAAAACCGGTTTCCTTATACTCTTCATAAATGCTTTGCAGTTCTTTATACTGGGGGGTAAATCCACATTTGCTTGCCGTATTAACAATAACCATTACATTTCCAGCAAATTCTTTTAATTTTTTTGTTTCTCCTTTGATCGTTTTTACTTCAAAATCATAAATGCTCATTTATCTCCGCTCCTCCTTTTTATTTTGGGTATTTTCGAAAACTTGTTTGCTGTTTAAGCAACAAAAGATTAGTGGATTTTCTCTCTGGGATGCTCGCTTTTCAATGATTTGAGTAAACAAGCCCTATTAAAAAAACAACAACCTTTTAGAACATAGCCTTTTTTTATAAGCTTTCACTTTGTTATAGGGAATAAAACATTTTGTTATCTGCTATTAATTGTAATGTGTTTTCCATATATTCAACCATCACTACTAGATCATCCATTTGATCTTCCGTTATTACTCGATTAAAAGAGATCAACAAATGATTTTCCACCATATTATCACAATCATAAGGATTTAGTCTGATTTCCTGTTTGATCTCCCGTTTATTTCCCCAAATACCTGTTAGCAACTCCTTTAACATTACATAAACAGAGGGATCATTGGCATGTTTTACAACCATTTCAACAGCTATCGTACATCCGACTTCCCCCTGAAGATTTTTTATCGCCAACAGCTCGCCAGCAAGATTTCGTGCATTTGCAAATAAACGAAATGTCATCAAAGCATTGTCCTGATTTTTTAAAGCAAAAGAAATCGAATATTCTCTCGCCAGTTTACTGTTGTTAAAAATATCATTGCGATCTAAAATCGTAATTGTTCCGTCTAAATCTTTATCATAAATGGCCCCTTCCATTACTGTTTTCATATTTTCAAATGCAGTTGGATCAAACATATTTTTTTCCTTTCCAAAAAAAGTGCAAGTGTTTCGTAACCATCAAACACTTGCACTTTTTTATATTAAAATAAACCGATTGCTTTGCCTTCTTCGTCTACGTCCATATTTAATGCAGCAGGCGCTTTCGGCAGTCCAGGCATCGTCATCACATCGCCTGTTAATGCTACGATAAACCCGGCTCCTATAGAGGGTTTTAATTCACGAACCATAATAGTAAAATTCTCAGGTCTGCCAAGCAATGCTGGGTCATCTGACAAGGAATATTGCGTTTTCGCCATACATATTGGGAGATTACTCCAACCATTTGCTGTGAAGTCTGCTATTTGTTTTGTTGCTTTTGTAGAAAACTCTACTCCCATTGCCCCGTATACCTTTTGGGCAATCGTGGTGATTTTCTCCTCAATTCCTGCTTCAAGGGGATATAAATGGTCAAAGTTGTTTTGGTTTTCTTCTATAATAGAAAGCACTTTTTTCGCAAGCTCTATTCCCCCTGCTCCACCTTTTTCCCATACCTCTGTTAATGCTACAGGAATTTGCAGCTGTTCGCATAATGAAATCAATGTATTGATTTCATTTTCTGTATCTGTATAAAAACGATTGACTGCTACAACAAAAGGCAAACCAAATTGTTGAATATTTTCGACATGTTTCTGCAGGTTGCTAAAGCCTTTTTTAATTGCTTCTGCATCTTCTTTTCCTAAATCTGCTTTCGCTACTCCCCCATGCATTTTTAATGCACGCAATGTAGCAACAATTACAACGGCCTCTGGATTTATTTCTGAATTTCTTGCTTTAATATCCAAGAATTTTTCAGCTCCTAAATCAGCGCCAAAACCTGCTTCTGTCACCACATAATCCGCTAATTTAGCAGCAGTTGTTGTTGCAATAACACTGTTGCAGCCATGAGCGATATTGGCAAATGGCCCCCCGTGAATAATCGCAGGTGTATGCTCGATTGTCTGCACGAGGTTTGGTTTGATGGCATCTTTTAACAATAAGGTCAAAGCACCTTCCATTTTCATGTCACCAACAGTCACTGGTTTTTTATCCTTATTATAAGCCACTACCATTCGCGCGAGACGAGTTTTTAAATCCTCTATATCGGAAGCCAAGCATAATACAGCCATAATTTCTGAAGCAACCGTAATATCAAAACCATCTTCACGAGGAACTCCTTCTAAAGGGCCTCCTAATCCTATTATCACCTTTCTTAATGCACGATCATTTAAATCGACTGCGCGCTTCCATACAATTCTTCTTTGATCAATTTGCAGTTCATTTCCTTGATGGATATGATTATCAATAAATGCTGCTAATGCATTGTTTGCAGTCGTAATGGCATGGAGATCACCAGTGAAGTGGAGATTAATATCTTCCATTGGCAACACTTGGGCAAATCCCCCGCCAGCTGCTCCCCCTTTAATTCCCATTGTAGGGCCTAAAGAAGGTTCTCGCATCGCAATAGCCACTTTTTTATTTAATGCTTGCAATGCATCTCCTAAACCTACTGTAACAGTAGATTTTCCTTCCCCAGCAGGAGTAGGATTGATTGCAGTAACAAGAATAATTTTTCCAGATTTATATTTTTTTAAAGAAGCTAATTTACTAGAAGTGATTTTCGCTTTATATTTTCCATATAGCTCTAAATCATCTTCTGTTAAGTTTAGTTTTTTTGCGATATGTACAATCAGTTTCATTTCTGCTTGTTGAGCTATTTCAATATCCGATTTTACTTTCACTTTTTGCTGCATGTATAATCCTCCTGATACAGTATGCTTACATTGTACAAAATAACGAAAAAAAAAGAAATATAGTAACAAAATGTTCGTGTTTATTAATAATCATATTCTTCTAAAAAATCCATCGGCTATTCTTTTGTTATTTTTCCAAAATTTAAAACATTATCATTGCGAGGTTTGCAAACTATACTTATAATATAGGCTATGTCCCATTAATATCCTAATTGTTTTTTCTAAGTTGGATTTTCCATTTATCAAAACCTTCTATTTATTCCTATGAATTAGTTTTTTAAATTTATATTTACATACATTTTTTATTATGACAAAAAGGAGGCGTTTTATCATGCCTATAAAAATCCCTTATTTACTGCCAGCTCGCGAAATACTGGAAGAAGAACACATTTTTATTATGGATGAAAATCGTGCAAAGCAGCAGGATATTCGACCATTAAATATTATTATCCTTAATTTAATGCCGGAAAAACAAAAAACAGAAGTGCAAATCCTTCGTTTACTTGGAAATACACCACTGCAACTAAATATTTCTTTTTTACGAACCGCTTCCTATGAATCCAAAAATACAAGTCCTTATCATTTGGATCAGTTTTACACAAACTTTGATGAAATTAAAGGAAATAAGTATGATGGAATGATTATTACTGGCGCCCCTGTCGAGTTATTAGAGTTTGAACAAGTACAATATTGGAAAGAGCTTACAGAAATAATGGAGTGGACAAATACAAATGTCACCTCCACTCTACATATTTGTTGGGGAGCTCAAGCAGCACTATACTATCACTATAAAATACCAAAATACGAACTAAACAAAAAATGTTATGGAATTTACTCCCATACTATCTTTAATTCAAAAGAAAAGTTATTGCGTGGCTTTGATGACAGCTTTCTAGCGCCACATTCCCGCCATACTAATGTAGATAAAGAAGAAATCATCAAACATAATGAGCTGGAGCTTTTGTCGGCGTCAGAAGATGCTGGTGCCTTCATTGTGAGCGGAAACTACGGAAAACATATTATGGTAACAGGCCATTTAGAATATGATTCTTGTACGCTTGCAGAAGAATATACAAGAGATCGAAATAAAGGATTGGATATTCATCTTCCCCTTGATTATTTTCCTAATAATGATCCAACAAAAAAACCATTAAATTATTGGCGCTCTCATGCCCATTTGCTTTTTTCTAACTGGCTAAACTATTATGTTTATCAAGAAACGCCTTATGATTGGAAATGAAAGGGTAAGACCTTGTTGGTAAAACAAACATAGTTCCTCTTTCTCTTGGACTTGATGAAGCAAAAAAAAGCTGACTGTACTCTGTCAGCTTTTTTGCTTGAATTAGCTTTTTGACTCTGCATAATATACTTCTTCAAATGGCTGCACAACAACAAATCCATCTCCAGAAAACTTCATTTGAATCGACTCCCCACTGCCCCGCCCAAAAAATGTTTTTAAAGAAATATCTGTTACAAAATCCGGCTGTAAATCCCCAGACCAAGCAACTGTTGCATTAGGATCTGTAAATACAGGATTATTTTTTGTCACTTTTAATGTTAATGGCTCGTAATGGGAAGTAATGGCAACCATGCCCGTTCCTGACAAACGAATATTAAACAGTCCTCCACTCATCATACCTGCGATTTTTTTCATTAATTTAATATCCCAATTGATGCTCGGCTCAAAAGCCAATAAATCATTGCCATTTACATATATAGACTCATTTTGCAGATGAAGGATGGTAATTTTTTTCCCTTGGTCTGCTAAATATAATGTACCTTCGCCTTCTGCTTTCATTAAAGAAGCACCCTCTCCAGTAAATGCTTTCTTTAATAATGTTCCTAACCCATTTTCTAACACGCCTTCTCGCGTAAATTTAATGCGGCCTCGATAAGATACCATGCTTCCTGCTTTTGCCCAAATTTGCTTGTTCAAATTAATCTCCAGCATTCTTGGTGTCTCTAATTCAAATAAGCCTTCTCCTTTATCTTTTTGTTCTGTTTCCTTAATAAAATCCTGCAGTGAAAATCGACTCATTGTATTCTCTCCTTTTTAAACAAATCATTTATTCATAATTTCACTATCCAAATCACAAATTTTGCTAAAACTTTTCTTTTATTTTAGGAAACTTTAAATCACTCTATCATATCTTATACAAAACATATAAAAATAATAAAAAAGAGAAACACTAGAAAGATGGTATATATAAGATTACGAAACAGCAGAAAATAAGTTTCATGTTTATTTTATTTTCTTTTGTACATACTATTTGCATAATAATTTGAAATTAGGAAATATAACAAATAGTAAACCATTACTTCTATTTAAAAAGGGAGGAATAGGAAAGATGGAACAAATTATAGCTGTTGAAAGAAATTATTTAGGACAAATCATTAGCTTTAAAACGTCAAGTGGCAGAGTCATTTCCTATCGTAAAGCATTATTAGACGCAGAGAGTGGGATGATTGACGGTTTAAACATTACAGAAGCCACAGAAGAAAATGGTCTATCTGCAAGATTTGAGGATAATTTTGAAAATTATCCATTAATTTATTAATAACAATAAAAAAAGACTGCATCTAAAATAAAACAGATGCACGTCTTTTTTGATTATTCTTCTTCATTTTTTTGTTGAATTACTTTTAATGCCTCGATACGAGATGCATCTTCTTCAAAAAATTGAACCAAGTCTCCTATTCGGTCAATTGCATCCCAACTTAAATGATGTTCAATTCCTTCTACGTCCTGATAAATATTTTCTTCCTTTACACCGATAACACGCAATAGCTGTTCTAATAATTCATGACGGTATACAAGACGTTTGCCGATTTTTTTTCCCTTTGCCGTCAAAACAAGCCCTCTATATTTTTCATATACTAGGTATTCATCTTTATCCAATTTTTGAACCATTTTTGTGACAGAGGAGGGATGAACCGATAACGCTTCTGCAATGTCGGATACACGGGCATATCCTTTTTCTTCAATTAAATTATAAATTTGTTCAATATAATCTTCCATACTAGGTGTTGGCATTTATACTAATAGCCCTCCTATTCGTGTTACGCATTTTTAACGTATAATAATGAAGTAATTAGTGAAACTCTTTGTTCAATCATTCACTTTTTTGGTGTGGTTTCTCTTCTTAAATAAAGATTATATTAATGAATACAGCCAATAGACTGATTTTTAGTTCCTCTTTAAAAAGGAACCAAAAATCAGCAAAATTCTTTAACAAAACCTAAAAAGAATACATATTATTTCCATCCAAAAACTCATATCCTTTTAGCATTTTACTATATAAGAAACAGTGAAACAAGTTAATGCCTATTTTCTTTTCAAATAGCTGTATTCCTTCATATTTCCATAAAAAATAGAATGGTCGCTCTAATGTTTATTGACTATATTTCCCATTCATTTATCAAACTCCATTTTCCAACTATAATAGTCATTGTCGTCATTTTTTTGATAAGATAAAATGGCATCAAATTTATTGCCTTTTTTGCTTGTTAATCCTTTTACAGAAGCCTTTCCATTCTTGAGCAAAGCTTTCACCATGGTTTTTGTCGGTTTCTTTTTCAATGCTGCCAAAAATTTATCATTTTTCCAGACAACAAATTTGCAGCCATTTTTCCAATTGCTGCAGCCAAACCCTTTTTGTCCTTCAATCACGGCATGTCCGCACACTGGACATTTCCCGATTATTTCCACTTCTTTTCTTTTATACTCTACTTCTTGGATAATTATATCATTTGCTTCTTTTATGGATTGCACAGAGTCAATCGTAAATTGATAAATAATCTCTAAAAAGTCTTTTTTAGAAAACGTTCCTTTTTCAATATCGTACAATGCCTTTTCCAGTCTCCCGGTAAATTGTAAATTAAATAAATCTTTGATAGGAAAAGTTTCGACGACTTTTTTTCCCAGCTCTGTACAAACAAGGTTTTTATTATTTGTTGTAATATAGCCAATATCTTTTAGCTTTTTTATTGTCTCTGCTCGGGTTGCAGGAGTGCCAATGCTAAAGCCGCTTAAAATGGTTGTCACATCTTCCTCTTCCAGCTCTCCCTCTTCTCCTATATGTTTCCCGCATGTTTCCATCACTCGAAGCAAGGTTCTTTCTGTATGTTCTTTCGGTGGTTTTGTTGTATGTTCAGTTGTTTCTAATTTGCTTGTTTTTACTTCTTCATTTAACTGCACATATGGCAATAACACATCTTTCGACTGGATTTTCTCTACTTTTTTCCAGCCTTCCAAAAGCTGCACTTTTCCCTTTGTAATAAAAGCACCTTTTAGTGATTCACCCTGTATTTTCGTTGTTATTTTTGTTTCTTCATATTCAGCTATTGGCATAAACTGCATAATCAGCCGATTTTTAATAGCTTCATACACTTGCTCCTCATCGCTACTTAACTTTTTTGGCAGCATATAAGTTGGTATAATGGCACTATGACTTTCTACTTTTTTATTATCGAACACTCTTTTACTAGAAAAAAATTTTATTTCTTCTTTATATGGCAAATCTGCAGCAAGAAGCTCGACTACTTTGGCTGTTTTACCAATTAAGCTTTCTTCTAATGCCTGGCTTGCTGTTCTGGGATACGTAATATATTTTTTCTCATATAGGCTTTGGGCAACTTTAAGGACTTTATCTGCAGTCCATCCTTTATATTTGCTAGTAATATATCCTTGCAAGTTTGACAAATTAAATAAAAAGGGAGGATATTCTTTTTTCTTTTGCACTTGCTTATCAATAACCATGCCATCTTGATGATTTATTTGTTTTTGAATATTCTCCAGATACTCTTTTTGCCTAAACTTTTCTTCTTTTCCTTCTGTGTAGATGCCAGTATACGTTTTTTCCTCTTTTGTTGAAAAAGTTGCTTGAAGCTTATAATAATTTTCTGGCTGAAAATCAACTATTTCTTTATCTCGATCATAAATAATCTTTAATGTCGGCAAAAGAACCCTGCCAATATTTAATGCTTTGCCTGTTCCCTTTTGGTATTTTAGTGTCGCAACAGAAGTCAAATTAATGCCAATCAGCCAGTCTGCCCACTGTCTGCTGACACCAGCATCCTGCAAGGGCCTTAATTCTCGGTTATCTTTAAGCTGATTTAAGCCACTTAACACTTCAGTTGGTGTCCATTCATTTAGCAAAAGCCGAAATACTTTTTTTCCCGTCTTCAAATTATAAATAATGCTGTCTCCAATTATTTGCCCTTCCCTGTCATAATCACAGGCAGAAATAATCGCTTCTACATCTTGGCGTTTCATCAGCTGCTGAATAATCTTCAATTGCTTTTGCGCCCCTTTATCCGAATACTCCCGATTTTTCGGATCACTTTTTACTTTATACTGAAAAGCAGGAGGGATAAATGGAAAATTGTCCATCTTCCAAGAGGCCATTTTTTCATCATAATCTTTTGCATCTTTTAGTTGCAGCAAATGGCCAAATGCCCATGTAACAATATATCCATTGCCTTCAAAATAGCCATCTTGTCTATTTTTTATTTTTAATGCATCTGCTATATTTTTAGAAACAGATGGTTTTTCCGCTAAAATTAATTTCATTTTTTCACCTTTTTAAACAACTATTTTGTCTGCTTTGTTAATCTAATGAATTGATTATTGAATACAAGTCTATGTTAAAGATATATTTTGTCAGGTGCAAGTAAAATCATGTTCTCAAAACTTGTATACAAAGGAAAAAATGTCAGAAGAAAAAAAAGAGACATCATTTACACTATGCAGAAATAAAAAAAACAACTGCATTTTTCCTATCTTTTATCAGACTAGAAAACATGCAGTTAAATTAAGGCTCTATCGGTTATTAATATGCCACTTTTAATGATTTTTTTATAACTAAATATTGTTCAATTTCTTTCAGAATATAATAAACTTGAGCCTGTTCTTCAAATACTTCCCAATTTTTCGGAAGATCCTGATTTTTTATTTGGTCTTCTATTTTTTGTAATTTGCTTAAAAATAGCTGGGCTGTATTGCCTGAATGAACGCAAAGGCTCAGCTCTTCTAAAAAAGAAGCAACTGCTTCTCTTTGCTCTATTAACGTAGAAACCCCTGTTACTCTAGCAAATAGACGATCCATAACATCCAGCTGTTTTTCACGGATGGTAAAATACTTATAATAGTAATTTTCTTTGCGGGTAAAATGATTTTCAACATCCCGGAATGCAAGACTTTTGGCTATTTGTACTTCTTTAGAAGTGACTTTTAATTTATTTTGAAAGTTTATATCGCATTCATTTTCTCTTAGAAAATGAACCATTTCCATTAATAATTCTTGAAAATGCTTTTCTATTTTTTTCTGATAGGTTTTCATCTCTTTATCCAGACTCGGCATATAGCTATTCACAAGCAATGCCGCGCCTATACCAATAACAATCAACCCTAATTCATTTAAAATAATATCCCAATTCATATTATTTCTTGAGTAAATATGAAGAATGATAACGGTGCTCGTTACAACTCCTTCATTTACTTTTAATAGGACTGTTGTTGGAATAAACACTAATAAAAGTAGCCCAATTACATAAGGCTGATAGGCTATTCCTTCAAAAAACACATAGGAAAAAGGAATAGAAAGCATACATGCAACAAAACGGGCAAAAGCACTATGAAGTGATTTTTTTTTGGAGTTTTGTACACATAATATGGTAATAATCGCAGATGAGACAAAAAAATCTAAGTTGCATAATTGTGCAATCGTAATGCCTATACTTACAGCAACTGCTGTTTTAGCTGTTCGATAGCCAATCTTATACTTTTTTAAGCTTTTTATTGCAGCATGCATGATTAATCACAACCTGTTACTAACAAATCATCCTGTAAAGAAGCAAGCTTCGTATTGATTGAAATTTTATCACCAGATTTCACTAAAAGAGCTACTACAGATCCACTAAAGGGAACACTTATTTCTTGTATTTCTTGATTAGCTGTTTTAATGGTTAGAATCGGTTCCCACTCATAAAAATAGGACTTTTCTTGAATAAAAACATGTTCCACAATTCCTTCAACAGGGCTTAATATTAACTGGTCTTCTTTTGAAATTTCATAATACGGACTTTGACTGCTTTTTACAATCGTTTCAATCATTTTTTTAAAACTTCCTTTTTATATAGTTTTTTTATCATACAGGTTTTGTTAAAGAACGCTGTCGATTTTCGTTCGTTCTTTTTTTATAAATAAACGAAACATTATCCCATCACAGAACCCATTATAGATAGAAAACAAAAAAGCTTCTTCATCTCTGCTGTCTTTTGCAAGAAATCCTTACAATATCTCATTCATTTTGTTTTCTAAGTCATGTTAATAAAAACATATTTCCCTATACTTTTCAATGATTTCTAACAAGATTCCCACTTTTTTTTTATAGAAAATTAAGGAAAAAAATAGAATGCGATTACATAGGCAACCTCTAAAAGATATCCTATATTTCCCACTAGAAAAACCTATTCAAAATAACCATTTTCTACATATTTTCTCATCAAACACTTCCTATTTTCCATTATCTCCAAAGGATGTAAAATACAACTAAAGAAAAGATCTTATTCCCTTTTTGTCTTGTACATACCATTTCTCTTTTTCGACCTGATTAGAAACCGTTAAAATAAACGAGGGGATTTTTTCCACATTAAATACAATTAAGCCCATTAGTTCATTCATAATGACAAAGGATTGTCCATGTGATAGTGTCGATAATTCTTTGCCTAATTGAAGAATTCCTTTTATAATTGTTTCTTTTTCTTTTTCTTCTAATACAATATTCGGGGAAAACCTTAAGATCCAATTTTCATTTCCAATCGAAAATCGATACATGCATTCACCCTCCTGTATACAGATAAAATAGCTCTAAGCCAGCTAAAAAAATGGATAAAACATAACCTCTCATCTAACTTCTTTTTCTATTAGGATTATTTCCTGTCTATATGTATACATAAATATGTTAGATTATCTTTTTTCAGAACATATTCACTCTAACAATGAAACAATGAAACAATGAGCAGGAATTAATATCGTATCATTCAATTGGTATCCTGCTGTTCATTATTTCGATAAAATGTACACGCTTACCCATAAGTTTTTACGAATATAAATTGAATAAAAAAATATCGGAAAAACGCCTAGAAACCTTGACTGTAAAGGCTTAATCGTGTATATTATAGACATCATTTAACAAAATTCTGAAAAAATTGTTTTCTATTATTATTTTGTTCTATGAGAATATTTATTTTATAGGCGCTATAGAGTGTCTTGAAAGTCTTAGGAGGAAATTTAATATGCAAAACGGTAAAGTAAAATGGTTTAATAATGAAAAAGGATTTGGATTTATCGAAGTTGAAGGCGGAGACGATGTATTCGTACATTTCACAGCTATTCAAGGTGAAGGATTCAAATCATTAGAAGAAGGACAAGAAGTTTCTTTTGAAATCGTAGAAGGAAATCGTGGGCCTCAAGCTGCTAACGTTGTAAAACTATAATAAAATATTATTTAGAGCTGACAACTGTCAGCTCTTTTATTTTTCTCCCATCATCTTTTCTCCATATGCTTTAATTTTTTCTCCAACTGTACATTGTGAAATACAAAAGCGATGGGCATATCTTTTGCCTTTTTCATTTTTATGATGCCCATATAAAAAGCAGTCTTTACAAAAATCATTCATTAATATTTCTACTTCTTGCATCCATTTTTTTCTTTCCAATGTTTATCGCCTACTTTTGCCGTATTCTATAACTTATCTTTAGAAAAATTATACTTTTTTGTTTAGCTCATGCTTAGATGATTTGCATCTTACTGTATATTCGTTTGCCTTCAAGGGCCTGTGTTGCCAATTTATCCGCTTCTTTATTTTCATTGCGGCCTATCGGAGTGTAAATGGTTTGAATCTTTAATTCAGCTGTTTTTTTCTCTATCCGATCAAGCCATCTATTTAATTCTTCTTCATAACATGGCCACTCTCCCGAAAGCTGCTGCAAAACAACTTGAGAATCACCCTTAAACTCACATGTCGCTCCTTGCACATTCAATTCCTGCAATAAATTTAATGCATGATAAAATGCCGCATATTCCGCTTCATTATTCGTTTCCATTTCATGAAAAACTTCATTTGCCCGAATACGATACTTCTTTTTCCCTTGATGAAAAAAAAGGACAACCCCAATCCCTGCTAATTTTTCTTCCTTTTGATAGCCACCATCAAAATAAATTAAAAAATCATGGGGTTCTTCTTCTACTTCCATTGCTAGTTTTTTTAATTCTTTTAGCTGCCAATCTGTTCCCTTTTCATCGTAAAAGGTGAGTTCTGTGCCTTTTTGGCTTTTTTCAATGTCTTCTCCTATTATAATGCTATCGTCTAATGTCATCCAATCAGAAGTAAAATATACAGAATTGCCTTTTTTTATTCGATACTTCCACTCTAATTTATATTTCATATCTTTCTAATTCCTCCATCCTCTTTAACTTGTTATGATTATATTTGGCGAATTTTTTTTTCGTTAATTCCTATTTTCACGTTATAATAAAGGGAAACTTCAATTAGTAAACTGCTTTTTCTCTACGTTAATAGAAAAAATTTGGCTGCTGTTTGAACAAGTAAATCTAACCTATCATACCAAAAATATTGGAGGGATAAAAATGATTGAAGTGTATATTGATGGAGCCAGTGCAGGAAACCCTGGTCCAAGCGGCGCTGGCATATTTATTAAAGGCCATGGAAAAGGAGATAAATATTCTATCCCCCTTGGAACAATGAGCAACCATGAAGCAGAATTTTATGCCTTAATTAAAGCTTTAGAAATCTGCCTTGAAAACAATTATCAAACAGTAAGTTTTCGAACAGATTCGGAACTTGTTAGTCGTGCAGTAGAAAAGGAATTTGCGAAAAACAAACAATTTGCTCCACTTCTTGAACAAGCTTTAACATTATCAAAAAAACTTCCGTTATTTTTCATCAAATGGGTGCCAAGCAGTGAAAATAAAACGGCTGATGAACTGGCGCGTTTAGCGATAAGAAAAAACAGCAGCAAAGGAGCAAAACCAAATTGACAAAAGAAGCAAAAATGGCAGATGGCCTATTATTACTAGTAGCAGGCATATGGGGCTTTACATTTGTTACCGTACAACATGCTATTTCTTTTTTAGAACCCCACGCCTTTAATGCCATCCGTTTTAGCATTGCATCACTTTTTTTAATTATTTGGCTGCTGCTATTTGATCGTTCACAGTTAAAAAAATGGAATAAACATTCTATAAAAGCCGGTTTTACTCTTGGTTTTTTTCTATTCATAGGGTATTCTTTCCAAACAATAGGGCTTATTTATACTACTAGCTCTAAAGCTGGTTTTATTACAGGTTTAAGCGTTATTTTAGTTCCATTATTTTTATTTGTTTTTTATCAAGTTAAATTAACAGCGACTAATATAATCGGTGTTTTATCTGCTGCTGCTGGATTATATTTATTAACACTTGCAGATGCAGTCTCCGTAAATATTGGTGATGTGTATGTTTTTGTATGTGCTATTGGTTTTGCACTGCAAATTATTTTCACAGGAAAATATGCATCTGCCTACCCAACTTTATTATTAACTATTATTCAACTAGCAACTGTTTCAATCCTGTCTTTTGCTGCAAGTTTTCTTTTTGAAAATACAGCAAATAATTTTCAGCTTCCTGTTCTCTACAAAAAAGAAGTATGGTCCGCTTTATTGATTACTTCTGTTTTTGCAACAGCTCTTGCCTTTATTATCCAAACAGGAGTGCAAAAATATACAACCTCTATAAGAGTAGCTCTTATTTTTGCAATGGAACCAGTCTTTGCTGCAATAACAGCCTATTTCTATAATCAGGAAAGATTATCAAACAGCTCCTGGGTTGGTTGTGCTCTCATTTTAGCAGGCATGATTTTTGTAGAGCTTCCCTTTAAAAAAGGAATAAAGCTAACAAAACAAAAGATAAACCGCTTAAATGAATAAGTGTTTCTACATACATAAATCAACAAAAAATTCCCGCTTTAAAGACCATTTATATTCTTTAAAGTGGGAATAATTCATTGTTTCGAATAAAATGAAAGGCTTGTCTTTTTGTTTTCACATTATTATTTACAAACATTTCTAATAATGAAACATAAAAGCTGCCATCAAAACTTTTTTGTATCTTTAATGTACATTCTATCGCTGCCATGCTTAACTCGTCAGGCGCATTTGTTAAAGCCTTTCCAAAATAAATAAAACCAATTGTGTCTTCTTTAAAGAAAAAACCTTTGCTTTGTAAAAACAGCAAGTAATCATCTAATGTGCTCAAAGTTGTGCCAATTCCTCTCCGTACCTTTTACCGTAATGTTACTTTATTTTTCCGCCATTTTCTATCTTTTTTTGATAAAATATGTCCTATAAAACCAATAAGTATACCAAGCAATGCCCCGCCAACCACTTCCTTGGGCTGATGTCCAAGCATCTCTTTTAATTTTTTTGGCTGTTTTTCTTCAAACGGCAATTTTTCATTATGATTAATTTTATTTATTAAATCATCTAAATTATTTACTTTTAATGTTAATTCCCCTGTTTGCCTTCTTATTCCTTGTGCATCATACATAACAATCAATCCATAAACAAGAGAAAGGGCAAAATCAATAGTCGGTATCCCTCTTTTTAGCGCAATAAAAGTAGTTAACGAAGACACTCCTGCAGAATGGGAACTTGGCATGCCACCTGTTTGAAAAAATAATCCAGGTTTCCATTTTCCTGTTTTTATAAAATATAATGGTATTTTTAACCCTTGTGCTGCTGCGATGCTAGTTAGCGCTACATATACCCCTTTGTTCATTTTCTCACCTCGAAGTTATTTTCTTTTAAAGGAGATTAAATTATTCGATATGGTTCATACTAATCTTGAAGTTTTTATTTCCAACTCTCAAATATTTTGTGAAAGAAAAAAGGAGGAGTTATGATGAGCATAAAAAACCATACAAATAAAGGCATTGCAGCAGGGGGCGTTAATCCTCAAGGTTATGGACAAGATAATGACCAAACAAGAAATCCAAAAAGCAAACTAGAAAATGCAGCGAAAAAAAAGAATACTAAATAACTTACTTCCATCAGTGGACTTTTCTTCTAGTCCATACTGATGGATAATAAAAGCAACTATTTTATCTTCATACCTATTCCACATAATCTCTATAAACCAGTCTTATACTCCAAATTTCTTTTTTCTAAACTGCTTGCTCTAATTTTAAACTAACAGCGTGCAAAAAAAGCGTTAGTAAACAATATAAGCCAAAATTCAATTAGTGTAAGTTTTCTGCGTCTCTTACTAGTTATTAGTAAAAACAAATCGGCTTTTCGCAAGTTACGTCTTGTTTCCCTTCTGACCATCTTTAGCTGAAATCAAAACCTCTTAATTTGGATGGCCGTTCCAATAAGATCCTTCTTCATTGACAATCTAATTTTATTTTAAAATAATTCTCTATAACTTCTAAAATAGAACATGATCTTAGAATACAACTAGGCACTCCCCCACTCTTATGTAATGCGCCAACATATAATATCTAGCAGCAAATCAAAAGCGGGTGGAACTAATTGTATACTATAAGTCTTTGTATGATTGTCAAAAATGAAGAAAAGGTGTTATCAAATTGTTTAAATAGTGTAAAAAATCTTTGTGATGAACTCATTATTGTTGATACAGGATCTACTGATCAAACAAAACAAATAGCAAAAAAATATACAGATAAAATTTTTGATTTTGAATGGATTGACGATTTTTCCGCGGCAAGAAACTATGCATTCAGTCTAGCTACAATGGATTATATTTTTTGGCTAGATGCTGATGATGTCCTACTAGAAGAAGATCAGCAAAGGCTTGCAGAAACCATCAAAAACTTAGACTTTTCTGTAGATGCTGTATCCATGCCATATAATATCGCATTTGATTCATTTGGAAATTCAACATTTAGCTTTAGAAGAAATAGATTAATAAAAAGGATAAATCATTATAAGTGGATAGGATTCGTCCATGAGTATCTGGAAGTATTCGGCAATATCATACAATCTGATGTCGCAGTGACACACCGCAAATTAGAGAGGCCGGCTGAACAAAGCGACCGCAATCTTCAAATTTATAAAAAACGCCTACAACATGGTGAAGAATTTACTCCTAGAGATCTATTTTATTATGCCAATGAGTTAAAAGATCATAAACAATACTTAAATGCAATCGATTATTATAGAACCTTTTTAAATACAAAAAAAGGGTGGAAAGAAGATGAAGTTCGTGCATGCATAAATATATCCGAGTGTTATAGATCATTAGATAACAAAGAGCAAGAAATGGAAGCACTAGCTCTTTCCTTTAAGTATGATATTCCTAGACCTGAAGCTGCTTGTCGTTTAGGCGATCTATACCTATTAGAATGCTTATTTAACAAAGCTATAATCTGGTACAAATTAGCACTTGAAATAACGTTCGATGATGTGGAAGGTTTCTGGCAAGAAGCTTATGCAACTTGGTACCCAAATCTGCAGCTTTGTGTCTGTTATTGGGAACTTGGTAATATAAAAAAATCGATAGAACATAATACTGCAGCAAAACATTATATACCGAATGAGCCAGCAATTAAACAAAATGAACTATTTTTCCAGTCATTAGATCACTAATATGTTACTGTCATCCATTTCCATGCAAAAAAAGGTAAAGAAAAATTTATTATTTTTCTTTACCTTTTTTTAAGCTTTTTTCTCAAATTTTATTGTTTTTAACAGAAAAGATCCCGAGCAGGCTGCTGATTTTAAAAACCACCATCTATACGCATTTCAAGATCTATTAAACTACTTTTTTCTAATCCATTTATTCTACTATCTAAAAATTAATTGCTTCTTGTTTTTGGACCAAACGATGAAAATGCTTAAATTCCAATTCATTAAATTTATTGATGGCTAGTTCTGGATTTATATTTAAAATACTTTTTTCTAATAAGCAAGTAACAGGAACATCACATTTTATTTCCGCTAAAATTCTGCTTAAATGAAGCATGTCTAAATCTGTTTCAATTTTTAGACGCTGACCCTTTGTTAGCTTCTCTAAATTTGCAAGAATACCATTTATATCGCCATAGGTTTGCAATAACTTTAATGCTGTTTTTTCCCCTATTCCTCTAACCCCTGGATAATTATCGCTAGAATCGCCCATTAATGCTTTTAAGTCAATCATTTGCTGTGGCGTTATTCCCTTTTCCTCGATAAATACAGATGGTGTATATAAAGAATAGTTCCCATAGCCTTTTTTTAATAGTGCAACAGAAATATGCTCATCCAAAAGCTGAAGAATATCTTGATCCCCTGTTAAAATGGTTACATTTGCTGATCCCTTCATATTTTTGGCAATCGTACCAATACAATCATCCGCTTCGAATCCAACCATCCCAATATTAAGAAGTTGTAAGCTGTCCACTACTTCTTTTACTAAGTCAAATTGAGGAATAAGTTCTACCGGCGCCTCTGAACGATTTCCCTTATAGTTTGGATATAATTCAGTGCGAAACGTTTTGCTTCCCATATCCCAGCATACCGCAACATGTGATGGATTAAAATGTTCGACTGCCGTAAAAAAGTGTTTAATAAAACCATATATTGCGTTTGTTGGCACACCTTTTGAATTAATCATAAACTGCCCTGTTACACTTGTAGCAAAATAAGCACGAAATAATAAGGCCATCCCGTCGACTAGCATTAAATGAGGTTCATTTTTTTGATTCACATTCATCGCTCCTTTACATCATAACCACCATTATAACAGATTTTTCTTCTCGAGATATTGGTACGTTTTTCTTTTAAAAGTTTCAAAAAGTATGATGATGAGCTATTGTTAGTTTTTGCATTCCCTTAGATGGCATTTTTTCCATTTTACGCATTTGGTATTTCTTTTATTTCCTTTAATATGTTTACTATTTTTTCAACCTGTTCTTCTTCTGTAAAAAGTGCCTCTTTACCTTCATAATAATCTGCTGCTTGAAGAAGGAACTCGCTTTGTTTCTGAATAGTTTCCTTATTCCATTGCTCTAGATAAACAAATCCAAGCGACGCTATTTCCTTTTTCATGTAGCTCTGACTATGTTCATCCATTATTTGCTGAATTTCATCCCCTAATTTTTTTCGTTCATTTTTTTCAAAAAAAGCTTTAGGATTTTTAAAATGAGCAAGAGCTTTTTTAAATAAAGAGTATTCCATTTCTCGAAATGGCGCATGAAAAGTCAGTTTTGCATCTAATTCAGACGTTTCATCAAACTGCAGCACAATTTCTTCATTTACTTCATGGAGCTTATTTAATACCCCATAAAAAGCTTCTTGTTGTTTTTTGGCATAAAAATTTTCGATACGCAAAGTAGTTGCCCTTAACTCTTGTTCCATTTCATAGCTAAAGGTTCTTAAAAATTGATCCAATGCCCTTTGCAGCTCGTTGTTTTTATCCTCTCCTTTTAATAGGCTAGGATGAAAAGCATCAACTAAAAAATCATTAAAACGAAAGAACATCCGCTGTTTTACATAAAAAAGCTGTTCTTCTATTTCCATCTGAATTTTCTTCTGCAAATAATTTGTATCAAACCCTTGGATAATGGCGGCGATTTCATGATGTTCTTCTTGCAGGCGATATGCTTCCTGATGTTTTTCTGCTTTTTTTTCAAGGACAGATTGTACAAAATTTTGAAGAAGCTCTACTGTCTTTTCGCAATCGGCTTTTGCAGAACGAAGCATCATAGCAGTCCAATCTTCTTCAATAAAAGCAAAAAGTTTCTCTTTAAAATGAATCATTCTGTCGCTAAAGCTTTTATCTTGATAATACAAACTAGATACAGAAGAAATTTTGGGATTTCGAATGCCATGCAATTGCAGCTGATCTGTTAAATATTGTGTCACTGCTTGTATTTCCGGTTCATCTTGTGCAAGATCTATCGCATTAACAATAAAAAACATTTTGTCTGTTTCCATCGCATCCTTCATACGGCCTAGCTGCATCAAAAAGGATTTATCTGCTTTAGAAAAAGAATGATTATAATAGCTAACATAAATAATCGAATCCGCTTCTTTCATATATTCAAAACTAACTTCTGTATGCCTTGTATTAATGGAATCTCCGCCTGGTGTATCAATTAATATCATGCCTTTTTTTGTAAACTCACACTCAAAATAAACATCAATATTGGCAATTAGGCAGGAGTTTTCTTCTAACGCAACATAACGTTCAAGCTGTGTATAGTCTGTCTGCGTTTCCCCTCCTAATAATGCCTTGTTTTTTTCATAACCTTGCAAAAAGAATTGAAAATACCGGATGATTGCCGGAAAATCTGCTGTTTGTGTTTGCATTATTTCCCCGATTACCGGAATGCTTTCCGTTAAATTTGCCGCCGTTTTTTTAAATAATTGCAACTGTTCTTTTATTTCACTCCAAATTTGCTCCTCATTTTTCCATTTTACAATAACAGTCCCATGTGGATGTTGATTGTCTACTGGAACAATCCTATTAATGGCAGCGGTGGTAGGATTAGGCGAGACAGGGAGTAGCGGATAGTCTAATAAAGCATTGGCAAAGGATGATTTTCCAGCACTGAATGCTCCAAATAAACAAATGGTATATTGTTTATTGATGATGCTATTTGCTTTTTTTTGTAAATTTGCCGCTATTTGCTTAAAACCTTTTATCTCTTTTATCTGCTCAGTTAAAAACTGCAATTGTTTTAACACTTTGTTTTTTTCAGGTATGGATTTGTGTTCTATTGCCTTTTCTAGAGTAGGCATTATTTCTTTTGTCTCGACTGCTTTAAGTATAGATCCCGTAATAGGTTTTGCTTTGTTTTCTTTGATCAAGTCTAAAAATAATGGATAATCTTCTGTTTGTTCGTGAAGCAATCGGCATTCTTGTTTCTCTGACTTTTCCCAAATCTTTATTATTTTTTGTTTATTATTTTTT
This sequence comes from Niallia nealsonii, assembly GCF_002835805.1. GTDB lineage: Bacteria > Bacillota > Bacilli > Bacillales > Cytobacillaceae > Niallia > Niallia nealsonii. Next base: position 62,169 of record NZ_PISE01000016.1, read on the forward strand.
GCGGCAATTAACTCTTCTAATCCCTTTATTTCTTTTTGAAGCTCCTTTGTTTTATTTGCATTAACTTTTTGAAAATCCTCTCCAATAATCGCCAATAGCTGGATGGCTTCTTTTCTTATCTTTCTTTTAATAAATTTTTCCACTTCTTCACAATAAACAAGAAGATAATTTTCAGACAAATCCGCTTTATCATTAACAAGCTGTGTAAGGGACGTACCTCCAATTGGAGATTCCCACGCTCTTACTTTTTCCATCACTTCCATGTTTGCGTTTTCAAAATCATTTGCAGTTTGTTCGAAAAATTCAATCAATGGAGACAATAATTGAATTTTTGTAGTATGTTCTAATTGTTCTAAAAGGTGAACCAATCGTTTTTCTTTCTCTTTTTGCACTTTTTGTTTAGTAGTAAACAAGCCCATTTTAAACGTCTTCTGCTCTGTCTGCAAATAAGCTCTAGCAAGTTCTCTATTTTGATATGGCATCATATAGGCATTTTCAATAGTTGATAAAATCGTCGTTTCCCATTGTTTATATGTTTCACTGGCAGCATTCTGCCGTTTGGTTAACTCCATTATTTTCCTATCCAGCGTCTCTTCCAATGCGAGCTGTTCTTTTTCTGTCAACATAGATAGTTGATTCAAATAAGGCGTCAGCTGCTCTTTTTTTCTATTTTCCCGAAATAGCTGATGATCTTTTTGTATTTTCAAACAGGATTGCTCGGTTGTTTTGGGCAAAATAGCCTGCTTATTGTCCATTTGTTCTTTTATGTATTGCTGCAATTTTCCTAAATCATTATATTGCCAGTTTTTATCTTTGACACTTGTAAAAAAGATCTTAACAAGTGGTACACCATATGATTGAAAAGCTCTCCGAACGCTTTCTTTAAAGTCTGCTAGCTTTAATTGTGTCTCCTGATGTTTATCCATTTGATTGACAATAAGCGCTACTTCTTTGCCGCCCGTAACTAGTTGCTTCATAAACTCCAAATTCACTTCTGACTGAACATGATTATAATCGACAACATAAAAAATAAGATCTGCCAAATGGATGCTTGATTCAGTTGCCAATAAGTGAGCCTGATCTGTACTGTCAATGCCAGGTGTATCCATCAATAAAACATTTTCCGGCAGATTAATTCCTGATAAACAAATTTCTATTTCTTTCACATCTTGACTATTTTTGCAATAGCTTTGAATTTCCTTTAGATTAGCCACCTCTTGATAAAGAAATGCCTCTCCATTATGAAGGGTGATTTTTGCTGTATTATTGCCAGAGCGAATACGAACTAAATTAGCGGAAGTTGGAATAGGACTTGCCGGCAAAATAGGTTTATTCATTAAAGCATTTATCATGCTAGATTTCCCCGCAGAATAATGTCCACAAAAACTAATCGAAAATTCTGATGAATATGCTTTTTTTAGCAGCTCTTTTATTCGATTGGCGGAAAGAACATCTTCTTCTTGTAAATACAGCTGATGAAGTTTTGCTAAACGATTAAGGTTTTGGACCGAACTAGTTGTTAGAACCATAGTTGCCTCCTTTTTTCTCTATTTTACCATGTTCTATGATCTAATTGTTTACAAAATCGAACTTCCATCATGCAGTGCATTTTTCCCCAATTAAATTCTTTGCAGCAAACCTTTTAAAGATTCTGGCTGTTAGTGTGAGATTAAAAAACAAAAAAATCCAATTTTTAAAATTGGATTTCATTTAACATACTATGTATTTAATTATATTATTTTTGATGGACTGATTTTGTCGTATTATTTAAAACATACTTCATTACAAATAAATAACTTGCAATGGTTACCCCGATAGATACAACTAACATGATTATCCCTTCTTTCTGTTAATGAGAATAACTATCAAGTTCAATTAGATTGTATCATTAACGATAATCATTTTCAATATGTCCTATTGTTTTTTTTGAATTTTTCATTTATTTCAACAAAAAAAGGATGCCCTAACTAACTTAGGCATCCTTAAACTGTTTTGAAGGAGTTGCTGTGCATTTCTATTATAAAGAAACCATTGTAAAATTTCATTATAAATAATTTCCACATTGAGAATATTTTTCACAATAAATATTTAAAATTAGGTCTTTTCACATAGTCAAATAGATGGTATTGTTTTGAATAATAATATAGGATTAGAGAGAAAATAATGAAAAATTTCAAATAATATTTTCATATGCCTTTACATATAGGCAATAAAAGTATGATAAGATGAAGCTAATTGATTAATTGGGGGAATGTAAAAATGACATTAACAAAAAGTGCAACAGAAATATTAAACGGGACTATTGAATCTGTCAAAAGTGTTCTCCCATTTGAAATCTCCATTCACAAGCCTTTACAAATTTCAGCTCCTTTTTTACAGAAATCTCTTGGTGTATTAATAGGTATAACTGGAGATCTGCGTGGCAGAATTATCATTGACGGCAATGAACATGTTTTTAGCAAACTAGGGGAAACGATGTTTGGCATGCTGTTGGAAGGTGAAATGTTAGAGTCTTTTTCTGGTGAACTCGGCAATATGATTGTTGGAAATTTATCTACCTTTGTCTCACAAAATGGCATTGAAATGGATATCACTCCACCAACTGTCCTTATTGGAGAAACAAAAATGTATGGTTTTGACAAAGCGCTTCAGCTGCCAATCTCTTTAAATGAGCTTGGAACTTTAAATGTTATTTTAATGATAGAAGGATAGTGCCTTTATTCCTATATCCTATGTATTCCTATATGGGTTGGACAAAACGCTTGTTTTTTCGGCTACAAACAATCTAGATTTTATCTATATTAGGCATGATTAAAATGTACAGTAACTAAATACAAGCGTTTCAACCGTCTGCACCTACAGTGTTTCATCTTGCTCCATTTTATTTTTTTGTGTATTTTGATAGTGAACTTCAATTTTTAATTTCTTTTCTACCTTTTTTCCGCAGTTTAAGCAGGTAGTTTCTTCATTATAAAGTATCCGACAGTATTCACAATAAAACTTCTCCATACTTTCACATCCACTATTTATTCGGCATATAGTAGTATATTTATTAATCAGATTTTTTGTGATAAATTTAAATATACATTTTATGTTTCCCTCATTTTTACTTATGAAAAAAGCAGCAGCCTATGACAAGTTTATGAATTTTTTCTATTTAACTAGCAAGTTTTTATTTATTCTGTTAAAAATAAATCAAACCATTTTCTAAACAATTCTTTTTGCTTACCCGCAAATTTTCGTTCATTTCAGGAAAATTTACTGGCAGAGTCAATTAATATTATCAATAACCGTAGATTCGAGGTGTTATCTGATTGCTGAAAAAGAAAAAATATATACTTCCTTCTTCTTCTCTTTTTGGTACATTTAGTTTACTTATTTTGCTTATTGGCACCATCATATTCTTATGGAGCCTTATTTATGTTGTTTTTTTATATCGTTTGTAATTTATAGGAGGAAAAAGAGTTGAAAGTACATAAGTTAGAAAAGATTATTTTAATGACTGGAGGAGTAACTTTACTCCTGTTTCTTTCTGTTCTATTTTTGCAGAATTTCACATTTGGGCATCACCATGCAGCAGCCATAGAAACAGTTGATCCGAAAAAAACAGATGAAACAGCACCATTTAATAAACCCGGCTTAAAAAAAGTATCTGAAAAAGAGTGGGATTATGAATTAGTAATTGTGGCATCTGTATTTCAATACTCCCCTTCTGAAGTAGAAATCCCTGTCGGTGCAAAAGTCAAAATAATTGCTACATCTAAAGATGTGATTCACGGCTTAGAAGTGGTTGAAACGAATATTAATTTAATGCTTGAACCAGGCCTTGTAACAGAAAAAATTGCAACATTTCGCAAAAAAGGAGAATACCTTGTTCTATGCAATGAGTATTGTGGAAATGGCCATCATTATATGAGTGGAATATTAAAGGTGGTTGACGCATGAAAAGTATTTACTTAATCGATCCAAAAGATGGAAAATTAATAAAAACCCACCTTTTCCTTGCCTTTTTAGCACTTGCGATTGGCGGTTTTGCTGGACTATTGCAGGTTCTTGTGAAAACGGGGAAAGTAGTGCTTCCCTTTAATATCAGCTATTATCAAATATTAACCGTACACGGTGTTCTTTTAGCACTGGTTTTTACCACTTTTTTTATTTTTGGTTTTATGTTTGCAGCTGTTTCAAGAACTGCTGGAACTTTCTCTAAAAAAATACGGCTACTCGCTTGGACAGGTTTTTTTCTTATGCTTATAGGCACCCTTATGGCCGCATGGATGATATTACTGAATAAAGCAACTGTTTTATACACTTTTTATGCTCCCTTACAGGCTCATGCTATCTTTTATATTGGATTAGCGCTTTTTTTTATTGGGACTTGGTTGGAAGGAATAGCAATCATTCTTCACTATGCTATATGGAAAAAAACACATAAAAACATACTTAGTCCCCTCTTAACTTTTATGGCAGTTGTTAATTCCATCATGTGGATAATAGCTTCTTTTGGTGTAACGGGAAGTATTGTTTTCCAGATGATTCCTTGGTCACTCGGGTGGCATTCCACTATAAATATAGTAATAAGCCGCACTCTGTTTTGGTATTTTGGCCATCCTCTGGTGTATTTTTGGCTGCTCACAGCCTATATGGCTTGGTATGTTGTCATTCCCAAAGTAATCGGCTGGAGGCTTTATTCTGACTCCCTAGCGCGTTTGGCCTTTTTATTATTTTTAATTTTTTCTATTCCTGTAGGTTTTCACCATCAGCTCATGGAACCAGGAATAAGTCATAGTTGGAAGTTTTTCCAAGTTTTTTTAACTTTTGTTGTGATTATTCCTTCATTAATGACCGCCTTTTCTATGTTCGCAACCTTTGAATCATTCGCCCGAAGCAAAAAAGATGCTGGACTATTTGGCTGGTTTAAGCAGCTCCCCTGGGGTGATGCCAGATTTGTTGTTCCTTTTATAGGAATGCTTGCTTTTATTCCTGGTGGCGCTGGCGGCATTATTAATGCATCTAATCAAATGAATGCAGTGGTCCATAATACCACTTGGATAACAGGACATTTTCATCTGACCATATCAACAACTGTCACCTTAACTTTTTTTGGCGTATCTTATTGGCTAATTGGCCATCTAACTGGCCGCATCTTAACAAAAAAACTAAATCGTCTTGCTATTATTCAGGGTATATCGTGGGCAATTGGCATGACAATTATGTCAGGAAGCATGCATATTGCAGGGCTTTTAGGTGCACCTAGAAGAACAGCATTTACAGACTACGGCGGAGCAGCGCAAGCAAAGAAATGGATAAGCTATCAACTGGCACAAGCTGTTGGCGGCAGCATCTTGTTTATTAGTATACTGCTTGTTCTCTTTATCGTTATTTATTTAGCCTTTTTTGCAGAAAAAGGCATACAAGAATTTCCTGTTGCAACAATGGACGTGCATGATGAAAAACCCCTTCTTCTTCTTCTAGAAAATTGGCTTCTTTGGATCGGCATTACTTTTTTTGTTATTATTATTGCCTATGCCATTCCTTTATACTCCATGATTCAGCATGCACCGACTGGCAGCAGCGGCTATCAGCTTTGGTAAAAAACATGCTCAAGAACAAAAAAGATGTGTGCCATTCGCTTTGTTTCATTCAAATGGCGCACATCCTTTTTATTTTTTATAATTTGGCTATTTTCTTACACTTTGTTGCTTTTAAAGGAGTAGGTTAATTTCCGTGGGGCGGGCGGTGAGCCTCCTCGGCGTATCGCCTGCCGCTAATCCCACAGGAGTCTCGCACCTTTCACTCCCATCAACCTGTTTTAACCATGTATTTATTCCTGGAAACTATCCGAAAAACAAATTTTTTTTAGAAAACAGCCTATAATTTATACACATTATGATACTTAGCATATAAATATTCGATTAAATAATCAGGATTTAATCCTTCTCCTGTTACATCTTCAATAATTTCCAAAGGCTTTTTCATTTTTCCATATTGATGAATTTTTTCATTCAGCCACTTCTTAATCGGAAGGAGATCTCCTTGTTCTAATAACTCATCAAACTGTGGAATGTCTTTTAACAATGCCTGTTTTATTTGTGCTGCATACATATAGCCTAAAGCATACGATGGGAAATAGCCAAAGCTTCCACCTGCCCAGTGCACATCTTGCAGTACTCCTTCACCATCATTTTTCGGCGTTACGCCTAAATAAGCTTGATACTTTTCATTCCAAATCTGTGGCAAATCTTTTACTTCGATTTCATCATTAAATAAAGCTTTTTCCAATTCATAACGAATAATAATATGAAGAGGATATGTTAATTCATCTGCTTCAATACGAATTAACGATGGCTTTGATTCATTAATGGCCCGGTAAAAATCCTCTATTGAAATGGAATCAAACTGACCATTGCTGAATGATTTTAATCGTTCAAAATTTTGTTTCCAAAAAGCCTTATGGCGCCCTACAAAGTTTTCATAAAATAAAGATTGTGATTCATGAATTCCCATAGAAGTTCCGTCTGCCAATGGCGTACCAGTTAAATTCCCAGAAATATTCTGCTCATATAGTGCATGGCCAACTTCGTGAATGGTTCCAAAAACAGCAACACGGAAATCAGATTCATCATATTTTGTTGTAATCCTTACATCTCCTGTATTGATGCCTGTCGCAAAAGGATGAACGGTTGTATCTAGTCTTCCTGCCTCAAAATCATAGCCAATCTGCTTTAATATTTCCATGCTAAAAGCATGCTGTTTTTCTTTTGGAAAATGCTCATATAAAAAAGCTGTTTTGGGATGATTATTTGCTTCTGAAATTTTTTGAACTAATGGAACAATTTTTCCCCTTAATTCAAAAAACACCTGATCAAGTATATCAACGGTTACGCCTGGTTCATACATATCTAGGAGTGTATTATATTTGTTTCCTTCATAGCCCCAATAATGGATAAATTTCTTAGTTAACTCGACTAATTTTTCTAAATAGGGCTGAAATAAGGAAAAATCAGCCTTTTCTTTTGCTTCTTCCCACACGCTTTCTGCCTTAGACTGAAGCATCACATATTCTTTGTATTCATCTGCAGGAATTTTTTTATTGCGTTCGTACTCTTTTTTTACTTCCTCGATAAGTTTAATCGTTGTTTTCGATAAATTCTTTTGTGTTTCTTTTTCTGATAATTTTGTTATGTATTGTTCCATTTCTTTGGATGTGGAGAGATTAAATACTTCAGAAGATAATACACCGATTACTTCTGTTCGTTGATTAATTCCTTTTTTGGGTGCACCAGTTCGCAAATCCCAATAAATTAATGCCAATGCTTCATTATAAGCACTTATCTTTTTTACATATGCTAAAAACTCATTTTCAAGAGCTACCATCGCATTTCCCAATTCTACCATCCTCCCTTTTATCATAAAGGCTATATGCATAAACATTTAGAAATGTTTTATGCATATAGCCTTGTCTTTAAAACTATCTTACCATATTTATATAAGCAGCCATAAAAAACTGCCTGAATGTATAATCCCAGGCAGTACAATATTTTCTTAAATACCGTTCACCGGCTCTACTGGCAATGCAGCCAAAACAGCATTTTCAACTATTTCTTCTGTATTATCATCTAATAGAAGATGTACATCACCGCTATCTGTGCTAGTACGAATTAAACGGCCGATTCCTTGTCTAAGCCGCAATATCATATATGGCATATCCACTTCTAAAAATGGATTTCCGCTATTTTCTCTTTTGGATTTATACACAGGGTCGTTCGGTGGAAATGGTAAAGAAAAGATAAACACATTTTCTAAAGATCTTCCGGGAACATCCAAGCCTTCCCATAAATTAACCGCACATAAAACAGATTCTTCTTCATTTTGAAATTTGGATACAAGGCTGCTAATTTCTCCTTCTCCTTCAAAATATACAGGGAAAGACAAATCGGTTGGCAAGTTTTCTTTAAATTGCTGCAAATCTTCTTTATTATTAAACAACACAAGAGATCTGCCATGTGCTTTTATTATATTTTCATAACAATAGTTTTGTTTCTGAGAGTTGTCCTCTTTGTTGAAAGAAGAAGCATAAACTTTCATATTTTCTTCATAATCAAACGGCGAATCGACAGAAAAGGATAAATAGTCACTTGCACCTAAACTATTTGCCATATAATCAAAAGATTTATTTTCAGACAAAGTAGCAGAAGAAAAAACAATTGGCTTCTTCTGGCTGAAAACATCTTCTTTCATAATATCCTTAACAAGTCTTGGCATAATTACTAATGTGCGTTCTCCATTATGCTCTTCAAACCAAGTTATACCATTCATCTCTTTTAGAAACAATCCTAAAGAATGGGAAATCTGTTCTAAATATTCCTCCACTACCTTTAATTCATATTCATTAATAACATACATTTCACTTTCAAACACAAGTTCTTCTTCTAAATCAGAAATTAAATTGGCAAGTCTTCTGCCTTCTCGCATTACCTTGTCCGTTTTTGTAATCTCTTGTTTATCTGAACCGCTAGTCTGAAAAGATGCAGCTGTTAATTCAGTAAAAAATTGTTCGTTTTGATAAATGGTATCTTCCATTATATTTAATGTTTTTTCACGCACATCGTTTGCCATTAATCTTGTTAATAGTTTTTCTAAGTTTTGTTCTGTTAAACGATATGTCAATGCCTTTTGTGCAGCATATTCAAGCAAATGTCCTTCATCAAAAATAACGCATGAGCTCTCAGGCAGCAAAGGCAGCTGCCCTTCTCTTTTGCGCGACTCTTTTGTCCAAATATGCTCCATATAAAAATCATGAGAACAAATAATTAAATCTTTGGCGCTTCTGTAATAGTCACGATGCAATGTTTGTCCACATCGATGCCTTTTATCACATGTAAAACAGTCTTGCAAAGAATCCCAAGCCACTTCATTCCAATCATCGTCCCCAAGTTCTGGATAGTCTTTACGGTCACCGTATGGGGCAAAGAGTTGCATCGAACCTGATCCATGAACAAAATCGGGAAGATTATCATAAATCGTATTAAATGTATCTTCTAAAGTAATCTGCTTATCCAATTTATTTAAACAAAGATATTGATTGCGAGATTTTGCTAGACGAACATCTACATTTAAATTCAGCACTTTCTCTAGCTTTGCGATATCTCCCTCTTTTTTAACCAATTGCTCAATCAACGTTTCATCGCTGCATGCAATGATTGCCGGCTTATTCATATAGCGTGCATAACAAATAGCATATAATAAGTACACAAATGTTTTTCCTGTCCCTACACCAGCTTCAGCAAAAATAGTCTTTTTCTCTTTAAACGCTTTTTCTAATTGAAAAGCCATAAAGATTTGTTCATCTCTCTCCTCATACCCTGCCTCTGGGAGAATGTCATAAAATACATCCCCAATCCATTCCCCAAGCTTTTCATAAAAAGATTCTGTTTTTGAAACATCAAACGGCATGCTGTTTTGCATGTTACCCCTCCAAAAATAAAATAGCCTCTCATATATTAATAAGAGAGAACTTGTTTACTAATCGCATCTATTTTTTTATTGCTATCTACTAAAAAAGTATATCTTATATATAATAGTAAAGTTTCTTCAAACAATCAAGAAAAAAGAAGGTGTCCAAATAATTCGTTATATTGGGCACCCTCTTTATTAGTATTTTGCCGTTATCAGCATCTCCTATTTATGGCGCTTTCCGTTTTTTAGTATCCATTGTCTTTGGATAGAGAATAAGACATTGCTTGCTGTACCGATTGCTGAGCTTCTAAGAGTTCAGCAAGAACACTTGATTCTATTTGTTCATTTTTTATAATATCCATTGATTGATTTATTGCATCTATAATTTTGTGGTAATTTATTGTATTATCCATCTTTATTCCTCCCTAAAAAAACATCCCATATAGATACAATATATACAAAAAATAAAAAATTATACGCTAAGAGAATGGTTTTAGCCCATCCTATTTTTTTCTAATGTTTTCATCCACTATAAATGGTCGATATTTCTTTTAGGAAGAGGATACTTTTTTCGAAGCTTATAATAATTCTTTAAAAATGGTTCGAATAACATCTCCCCGGCTAATAATGCCCACTAATACCCCATTTTTTTCAACAGGCAACTTTTTTATTTTTCTTTTTCCTAAAACGGCTGCTACATTTTCTATTTCTTCATCCCAACCAACCTTTTGAACCGTTTTTTTGGCAATATCCATCACGTTCAAATTTAAGATATTATTCACTCTTTCTTCAAATTTATAGTCATCCCCTTGAATAACGGTGACAAAATGGAACCAGTCTACAACAACATCCTTATGTTTGCCGATAAATCGCATGATATCTCCATCGCTTATATAGCCTACCACTTCATTTCGATCGTTTACTACAGGAAGGCCACTAATATTATAATGAATAAATTTATTAATAACTGCACGTACACTATCCTGCATCTTTACTTTAACCACATTTGTTTTCATCAGTTCATGTGCCTGCATGTTCATCCCCCTATTCAAATAACGAAATCGCACTTTGGATTACATGATGGATATAATTGTTTTCAAGTTGAATGGTGCAATTATTTCATTTTATGCCGCAAATCCTTCTTATATCAATTATACTACTTGGACTAAAAAGCCTATCTTAGAAATATGGCAATATTATTAAATACTTAATCTGACAACGCTTGGATAGATGATGAACAACCAAAGAAAAAGAAAAATATATGGCTTATTGTATATTTTATTTAGTAAACATATTTCATATGATGATCTAACGTCTTTTTAAGCCATAAAAAAACAGGGCAACTGCTTATAGTTTATTGGGCTATATGTTGGAAGCAGTCTAGTTTGTATTTTTGGTATGGCCTATTTCTATAAAAGGCTATCTCTGTCACTTTGTGACTAATAGAAAAGACCAATATATAACTGGTCTCTGATAGATGTTTTTATTCAAATAAAGCACTTGTTTGAATGTAGCAGATTCCTAAATAAGTGGACTAACTCCTGCAAATATAAACAGCTGCTTTGAATGTTAAAAAATAGATTCCCTAAATTTCAGGAGTAATCATTGCCGAGAATTATTCAATGTACCAGAGATGGATTGAATAATCTTCTATTTTTCCATGTTTTTTTGCTAAATGATTAATTCTTAAATTTAAAAGTTTATTTATTTTGTACAAATTTATTGGAGCGTATTAACAAACTATTAGCTGGTTTAGTTCAGAAAGTTTTTTTATCACTGGAAGATATCCGGAAAATCAATAATAGCCAATTAAGAATTTTTATCTTGGTTACGAACCAGGATGTAAAACTGCTTTGCGAGAAAATGGGGTGTATATGGCATATCTTTTCGTAGCCAAGAAACTATAGTGCCTATCAAAGCTGAAGATCCGTACCAAATAACAATATCTTTTTGAATTCCTTCTTTATATAAAATATTTTCACTCTTTAAGTCCTCTAACCTTTCAGTAATTAGTTCAGTTAGCATATTTGACAAACGTTCAGTAAAGATGGGGGCCCTCCTCGAACCTAAAGTACTTTTATAAAATTTAGCATGTGCCGCAATATGATCAAGCAGCCTTATCAACATCAACCAATCTGCATCTTTAGAGAAACTCTCTTTTACTTGACCGTTTATCGCACGCTGAATATCTTTTATCATATCATCAGCCATCTTTTCTAACATATCTGGTATATCACGATAATGCAGGTAAAATGTGACACGACTAATTGTAGCGCGCTCCGCTATACGGCTAACAGACATTTTCTCGATATCCATTTCCTGCAGCAAATCAACAAAAGCTTCTTTTATCAACAGCCGTGTACGAAGAATTCTGGGATCTATATGATCTTTGTTATTATCCATTATTTTACTTATCCTTTCTTTTTAGAATTAAGTATACAAATTCTTTAAATAATGTACTATATTTCCCAACTAAACAACACAAGCAGATTAAGTGTAAACTAATTTACACTTTGAGATATATTGTAAATTGCAAAATTTTCATTTCCAATTATAATCTTTTTTATACAATGTTAATTATCTTACACATTGTAAATTAAGTCTAGATAGAAAGAGAAAGAAAGGAAGTTTTAGGTTGAATAAACGTATAGAGACAACTAGTAGTTCCATAAAAAAAGGACCTATCTTGTTCGTTATGATTTTGGGGGCTTTTCTAGCTACGCTTAATCAGACAATCATGAGCGTTGCAACTCCAGAACTAATGGTAGATTTTAATATTTCAGCTGCGACGGCACAATGGCTGACAACTGGCTATATGCTAGTAAATGGTATTCTAATTCCAATTACCGCCTATTTTATGCAAAGGTTCACCACTCGTCAGCTTTTTCAAACTTCGATGCTTCTTTTTCTTGCGGGCACGATAGTATCTGCTATATCAGTAAACTTCCCAGTTCTTTTGACTGGGCGTATGATTCAAGCAGCGGGAGCCGGCATTATTATGCCTCTGCTTACGAATGTTATTTTCAAGCTCTTCCCTGTCGATAAAAGAGGTGCAGCTATGGGTATGGTGGGGTTTGCAATCATTTTTGCACCTGCTATCGGTCCTACTTTGGCAGGATATATCCTGGAAAACTTTGAATGGGAATTAATGTTCTACGGTATGATTCCGCTTGCTCTTTTGGTGATTATCTGTGGCTTTATTTACCTGAAGAATGTTTCGGAACAGGTTGCTACTAAGGTTGATATTATAAGTGTAATCTTTTCTACAATAGGATTTGGAACTCTCTTATATGGCTTCAGCCGGGCTGGAAGTGAAGGATGGTCGAGCAGTGAGGTGCTTGTATCGATTGTTGCGGGAGTTGTGGCACTTGGATTTTTTACATGGAGACAGTTAACCTCCGAGAATCCCCTGCTGGATCTCAGAGCCTTCAAATATAATATGTTCTCCCTTACAACTATTATCAACATTGCAGTTACCATGGTTATGTATGCAGATATGATGCTTCTTCCACTGTACTTACAAAGTGCGCGAGGTTACACAGCTCTCGAATCTGGTTTGCTGCTTCTTCCTGGAGCACTTGTGATGGGTTTTTTAATGCCTATTACCGGAAGGCTATTTGATCGATATGGAGCAAAATGGCTGTCCATAATTGGATTGATCATTATGATCATTACAACTATGGGATTTATTGATTTGACAGATTCAACTAGCTATACTTATTTGGTTCTCATGTCTACAGGCCGCCGTATCGGAATGGCGCTGATGCTTATGCCTCTTCAAACAGCAGGTTTAAACCAATTGCCTTCCAGCTTGATTGCCCATGGTACAGCAATCTCCAATACCATTAGGCAAGTAGCAGGTGCAGTTGGTACATCCCTTCTCGTAACTATTATGATGGATCGCACCAAAACCCATCTAACAGATATGATGTCCACTGGCGGAAATGGGGCAACCGAAAAACAAATGATTTTAGAAGCCACCATTCAGGGAATCAACGACGCTTATGTTGTCATTATAGGAATAGCAGTTATCGGATTACTTCTATCATTATTTATTAAACGCGTAGAACAAAACTCTGAGGAGGTTTCTGACGCTAATCTAAATAAAGCTATTATAAAAGAGACCTAAAATACAAAGCTTACTTAAGATATGCTTGAACCTCCCTCAGCTATGTTAAAACCAAAAAACTAAGTAATAATAAAAGCAGTGAAATCAAAAATCACTGCTTTTTGATTGTCCTTCTTCAACTCTCTCCGTTGCTTATCATCTTATACCAGCACCTGATTTCTTTTCTATTTTGTTTAGTTGAAATTTAATCCTTTGTGCCAATGCTTCCTCTCTTTCTTTAATTTTTTTACTAGATAAAAATGCACAGCCAACTAAACAAATGTCTACTACGCTAACTTTTATTTCCTAAATGATTCATTCCAAAACTCATAAATACCATTCGTTTATTGCAATCGAGTAGAGGGAAAATAAATGTATTATTTTCGCCCCTCTCACGTAGTAAGTGATAGCTCCATTTTGGTTATCCTTTGAGGTACGCTCATACTTTCACCATTAACACATTCGGAGTATGTCACTCACGCATTCGTGGTGTTGAAACACTATAAATTGTTCAGCCCTTCATGAAGTTATTTCATTACTATGGCTTCTGCTGACTTCTTGCGACTAACCTTTTTCGACTGTACTTCTGTACATCCGCAAGACCTCCCAGGGTAAGACAACTATCTTTCCTCTTTTGCTCGCCTGATTTACTCTACAAAGTTACGCACATCTTTTGGACTTTAACTTGTTATGGAGTTTAATCCCTTTATAGAGCCTTAGTATCAGATTCCTGTTCGTCGAGCCAAGATTTTATTCCACGCTTCCTCTAGCCCTCACCTCACGATAAGTACCTTGCGCTTCCTTAGTGGTTAGTCGATGTGTACCCCCACAGCGGACTTTCGCCGCCTAGATAGTTGCCATGCCTGGCACACATAAAAAAGGAAGCAGTTACTCTGCTTCCTTAAACCATCCACTATCAATATTATTTAATAAACTATACTTCTCGTTCTGCTTTTTCAATGAATTTCCCCGCAAAGTGACACTTCCACACTATTTTACACCCTTCAAACCATTGGTATATCAGCTTTCTCTCGGCTTCCTTTTTCCCCAATACTGATAATAGTCCGTTTTGATGAAACCGTTGAAGAGTTTGCGTTTTTTGGTTGTTTTTTTGCCGAAGTGCGTTTCAAATTCTTCATCACTTGTCAGCATATAGATAGACCATGTATCAAGAGGAGCAAAAGCTTCGCCCATCTCCCGGTACATTTTTTGTACAGATGGCTTGTCACCTAGACGTTCGCCGTATGGCGGGTTTCCGACGATTACCCCGTAGTCTTTTGTTGTGGTAAAGTCGCGGACTTGCATCTGCTTAAAGGTAATAAGATCCGATAATCCTGCTTCAAAGGCATTTTCTTCGGCAATTTTGACCATTCTATGATCAATATCGGATGCAACAATATCCAAGACTTGATCATAGTTTGCTGTATCTTCTGCTTCATTGCGTACTTCATCCCAGATGTTTTCAGGCATCCAGTCCCATCGTTCTGAAATAAACTCTCTGTTAAATCCTGGTGCAATATTTTGGCCAATTAGGGCCGCTTCTATTGCAATTGTGCCAGACCCGCAAAATGGATCAACAAATGTGCGGTCAGGCGTCCAGTTTGTTAAAAGTACAAGGGATGCTGCCAATGTTTCTTTAATCGGCGCTTCCCCTTGACCAACACGATAACCGCGGCGGTGCAAGCCATGTCCTGATGTATCAATCGTTAATGTTACAATATCCTTTAAAATAGATACTTCTATCTTAAATAAAGCCCCATTCTCTTCTAGCCAGCCGGTTTTTTTATAATAGGCGCTTAATCTGTTTACAATAGATTTTTTGACAATTGCTTGGCAATCAGAGACACTAAACAGCTTAGACTTCACCGATTTTCCTGATACAGGAAATTCTGCATTTACTGGCAGATAGTCCTCCCACTGTAATGCTTTTGTTTTTTCAAAAAGCTCATCAAATGTAGTTGCTTTGAATTCTGCTACTTTAATTTTTATTCGATCCGCTGTACGCAGCCACATATTGCTTCGTGCTATCGCAAGTTCATCACCAGAAAATAATACTTTTCCATTATCCACTGTACATTCATAACCTAAATCTCGTACTTCTTTTGCCACAATTGATTCAAGTCCCATCGCAGCTGTTGCTATTAAATTAAATTTTCTCATATTTTCACCTTTTTTTCCTTTAATTCATTTTCTATTATGTATCATTATTGCCTATTAAGTACTGCCTAAACTTGATTTATTTTCATCAAATCAAATAAAAAGGATGACCTTCATGAAAAATATGTCTGACATTCCTAACAATAGAAAATAAATAAGCGCTTCTCTATTTGTATATGAAGTCAGACCCTTTTCAAAAAGTGTCACCCTATACTGTAAACTTTAATCATCAATATAAACGCTTTTGTAAGCCATGTTCTGTTCCTTTGTACTCAAGCGACGTTTGTCTCGTACCAAAGGCGGCAATCATCTATCTACAGAATAGTATTCTGTCCTTCTCTTCCGTTCATTTCCTCAGAGAAAGTTCCCCTACCATAATTTGGGTTTCTCGCTCGTGGGGTTTACCTCGTTCCACCCTTTTTATTTCTAAAAAGGCTCCGTCACTGTGGCACTTTCAAGGTATTCATACCA
Source organism: Niallia nealsonii (assembly GCF_002835805.1). Taxonomy (GTDB): domain Bacteria; phylum Bacillota; class Bacilli; order Bacillales; family Cytobacillaceae; genus Niallia; species Niallia nealsonii. Next base: position 78,361 of record NZ_PISE01000016.1, read on the forward strand.
TATCCTAAGGACTTAGGTATTTTCCCTGCCGTCAGCAAATGACTTTGCTGCCCTAGCTTATTTTTTGGCTAGGCACGAACACTACAAGCATCTCAGCTTGTGCGAGCATGGACTTTCCTCTACAAAAACAAGTTTTGCAGCGATTACCTCTGGCGTTTGTATTGACTACATTTGCTATTATATTATTTTCCTCCTATAATAGCAATGGAAAATTAAAGAAAGTCATCAATCATATAATTTGCTGCCAAAAACATGTTTCTCCAAATTCGATAAACGCTTTAATATATCAAAATTTGTTGTTCCTGCTGTACTTGGTGCAGGCTGTCTTTTGGAACTATCTTCCACTTGTTTTTTCATGCGCAAGTTTTCTTGCTGCAGCTCTTCAATTTCTTGATGCAATGTTTCATAGTCTTTAATAATTAAATCTAAAAATTGATCCACTTCTTCGGGTTTATAGCCTCTCATAGCTGGTTTAAATTCTTTTTCCAAAATATCTTTAGCTGTTAATTTCATTTTATCTGCTAGCATCGTCCGCTCACCTCAAGAAATACCATTATAAATTTATTTTTTCAAAATTTAGTGCATTTGTCAATTTTTCACTTAAAAGGAGTCATTAAATTGCTCTTCTTCTACAATGGATTGTAAATCAGAAAAATTAATCTGTCTTATTTCATACTCATTTTTTTCTTTATACAATTTTGCAAGATTGTATAAATATTTGGGGCTTCCTTCTTTTTCTTCATCATAAAACAATAATAGCATATCGCTTTTTTGCAGGAGAAAAATATTCTTTGCCTTCAGCTGTTCAGGACTTTCATAAGGTTTTTTGGATACAGAATCAATAAAGTCTGCCTGCATTAACACTTCTTCATACCATTCTTTGTTTGCTTCTTTCCAGCCTTGTTCCTGATCTATAAAAGGAGTAAAAACCCCTACTTTTAAAAACGGAAACTTTTCTAGCTGCAACTCATACACTACTTCTGCAGCCCATAACTCTGTACCAAGCTGGCCACTTATTAATATCCATTCTACGCCTTCTTCTGCCATTGTTTCTATTTGTTTACGAATTGCTTCTTTTATATAAGAAACAGCTTTTTCGTCTTTTTTAAAAATGCCTATTTCATATGGTTTATAACCTGAAATAACAGCAATTTTCATTTTCACTATAAACTCCTTTACAAACTTACTATGTAATCATTATTTTTTAGATGTAGGTATGATGGAGCTTAATTTTCCCTTTACTAGGAATTGTATTACATTCAGCCAGCAACATGCATCTTTTTTTCCATTTGAAAATACAACCTCTAAAAATATAGCCTTTTATTATCTTTTACCTTTATCTTGTATTATAAGCATTTCTAAAAAAAAGAGAAACTAGTTTGATTATTTTTATAGGATATTTCCATTATTATATATTTTTTATGGGGAAACATGTATATAAACAGAAAAAGACCTATTTAATAGGCCCTTTTCCATCATATAATTTCATTTATTATCGTTTTCTGAATGGAAATGCTCCTGGCATAGTTCCCATGTTTCCAGCAGCTCCAGGCATACCCATGCTTCCAGTTGTACCTGGGAACATTTGACCTGTTGCAGTAAACGGCATACCACCTGTTTGAGGCATCGCTGGTGCTGCACCTTGAACAGGGTATGGAGCTGGCGCAGGCCCCATATTTGCTTGTGTATTTGTTACTACGTTTTCGACAGATTGAGTTTGTGGGAAATAATGTTGATGCTCATAATTAACATGGTTTACCGTTGTTGTATGAGTTGGGTGAATATGGGGAACAATGTTATTAGAAAAAGTATGATTCACACAACATTTTGCTGGATGTACTATCGGTGGACAAACATTTGGTTTATGACAATGATGCATATAGAAAATCTCCTCTCAAATAGTTAATTTATCTTACACTAATAACCTATGAACAAAGAGATAATCTTGTACTAATACAAACACCTATTTATGTTATTTTCCCTTAATTATTGAAATGAACTATGCCTACATGGCATAAAAACTGCTCTTAAATGTGGTAAAAAGCACGACAGTTAGACAAACTACTACAAAAAATAAAAACATTACAACCTTATACAAAAAAAGCCACCTCTTTTTCCCTATTTTTAGACAAACTTCTCATTTTCTATCTATTATTTTACTCACAATAAAAAAAACAAACAACTAGGAATTAGCAGGAAATTAATGACTTCATTCCTGCATTTCTAGTTGTTTTATTTTCCTTTGGAGACGTTCTGCTCTTTTTAGCAGTTCTATGGTTTGTTTTTCAAGCAAATCATGGCTTTTGCTTAAAGCCATTGCTCTATTTGTCATCTGCAATGCCTTTAAGTAGTTTTTATTTTTATGCTCAGTAACTTTCGCTAACTCTGTATACGTTTCGACCACCATTTTTATATTGGTTTTGACTGTATAATGATCGATGATATACTGCCATAGAAAAATAGCTGACTGAAGTTTTTTCGCTTTTTTCTCTTGTGCAGCAAGAATAAATTTAGCCTGCAATACTTCTTCTTTGTTTGTTTCATCCATATTTTCAAATGTTTTTTTTGCAGCATTATTTTCGCCTAATGAAGAATACCATCTGCCTACTTCTAATATTTCTTTTGCTGACATGCCTTTATCTTTTTTCAATAATTGATAGCTTAAATGAGTATATAGTGTAATAAGCGATAAAATATCGACTTCATTATGTTTTAATATCCCAAGCATACCTTCTGGATTTTTTCTTTCCACAAAATCAAAATAAATCATTGGTGCTAAAAATCCTGGAATATCATCTTTTCTCACTACCCCTAATACTTCTTCTTCTACAATCGATAATTTTGTTCGTTCTAGCCGATGTTTCCACATTCTTCTCGCTGCATGATACAGGTCAAAATGTCCAAATTCAGGCAGCTTTGGAACATGCTCTTTCACAAACATATGCCTTGTTTTCACTTGGGGCCAGTCAAATGCTTTGCCGTTATAAGTCACAAGTGTCGTATAGTCCACATTCTCTAAAAAGCTTTTAAATAACGGCACTTCCCCGGCCGGATACGGAAGAATATGCTGTTTTAGCACTACTTCCTCTCCAATAATTTGTGCATATCCTAATATAAAAATCGTATTTCCTGCTCCGCCGCCAAGTCCAGTTGTTTCCGTATCAAAGAAAAAAAGATTGCTTGATTGATGTCCTTTTGCTGATAATGGGTGGATAAAAGGTGATTGGTTCCATTCATCGACCGCCTGACAAAATTCATAAAAATAGTAGTTTCCATGTTTAAACGATAAAGGATACTTTACTTCTCTAATCAAACAATACTCCTTATCTGCCCAATATGGATAGACATTTTCCTGCTCCCACACATCTAAAAAGGGAATTTCCTTTGTTTCTGTTTTTATTTCCACTGGTTTTGCCGTTTCTTTTTTGATATGCCCTTTTAGCCGGTTTAATTTATTTTTTATACTCATGGTATCCCCTATTTTTGCTGTAATTTTACGAAAGAAAGAAGGTCTAACACATCTTTTTTATAATAGTCGTTTGTGCTTTCCATGCCAATGCAAGATGGACAGCCATGGGGACAAGTGCAATTTAAGATCATTTTTTTCGCCTCATTTATAACTATATCTATTTGTTGATACAGTTTTTCTGCCAGTCCAATTCCACCAGGATAACGATCATAAAAGAAAATAGTAGCTTTTTCATTATGTTCTGCCTTCACTTGGGGCACAACATGAATATCACTTGGGTCTGCCATGACAAGTAGTGGTGCGATGTGTTTTAAGGCGTGTGCAGCGCCAATTAACCCCAGTTCCATTTTTTCGCTTTTTGCATTAAACCCATTATCCAAAAAGGATATCCAACAAGCATTTGTATGAAGCTCTTCTTCTGGAAGAGCGATTGGCCCAGAGCCAATGTTTTCATGTGTTTCAAACTTAATTTTCTTAAAAATGGTGCTCATTGCTATGATGCTAACATCTCCATACCCTATTTCTAGTCTTTCCTCTTCTTTTTTCTTATCTACTTCTAAGACTTTTAAAGAAACGGCAAGATTTGCATCCGTATAATAATCAACATCCACTTCTCTCACAAATGCTTTTTTCTCTTCCCAGTCTAGCTTCTCTACTTGATACTGTACTCCTTGATGAAGATAAATAGCTTCCTCATGAAGCAAAGTCATGGCAGAAAAACGATCACTTTCTCCAATCACTCGAGTATTCCCTGTATTCGTAATGTCAATAATGACTATATTTTCCTGGGAAGCGGAACGCAAGCTAATATTATGGGCCGGGAAAGAATCGTTCATCCAATACCATTTATCCCCGTTTTCGAATAAAACTCTTTCTTCTGTTAAATATTCCAGCACCTCTTCTATTTCACAGGTTCCAAACTTTTCGCCTCGTTTAAAAGGAAGTTCATAGGCGGCGCATTTCATATGGTCAATTAAAATAATTAAGTTATCTGGATTAATGCGTGCCGTTTCTGGATTCCGATTAAAAAAATAATCCGGATTCTGAATTAAGTATTGATCCAATGGACTAGAGCTCGCGACCAGTATCACAAGAGATTCATCATGTCTTCTGCCAGCCCGTCCAGCTTGCTGCCAAGAGCTTGCGATTGTACCTGGATACCCTGTCATTACACATACTTGCAGCTGTCCAATATCCACTCCAAGCTCTAATGCATTGGTGCTGACAACTCCATAGATGCTTCCTTCTCTTAAGCCTTTTTCAATTTCTCTTCTTTCTGTTGGAAGATAGCCGCCTCTATATCCTCTAATCGCTTTTGTGCCTAATTGATACTTTACTAATTCTTGCAAATAAGTCAGCAAAATTTCTACCCTTACCCGGCTTTTTGCAAAAATAATCGTTTGAATCTTGTTTTTTAAAAGTTCTCCCGCAATCCTTCTTGCCTCAAGTGTTGCACTTTTGCGTATATTTAACGGAACATTCACAATGGGCGGGTTATAAAAAACGAAATGTTTTTTGCCGCTCGGAGCACCGTTATTATCAATTAATGCCATCTTTTCTTCTGTTAAATTCCCCGCAAGTTCTAAAGGATTAGCAATGGTCGCTGACGTACAAATAAAGATAGGGTTACTGCCATAAAAAGCGCAAATTCTTTTTAGGCGGCGGATAACATTCGCAACATGACTTCCAAACACTCCTCGATAAATATGGAGTTCATCAATAACAACATACTTTAAATTTTCAAATAAGCTAACCCATTTCGTATGATGGGGCAAAATAGCAGAATGAAGCATATCTGGGTTTGTTATCACAATATGTCCAGCTTTTCTCACCTTTTGACGAATGGAAGCAGGAGTATCCCCATCATATGTATAACTGTTAATTTGCAAGTTTGCACTTTCAATCAGCTCATTTAGTTCACTTTTCTGATCTTGGGCGAGTGCTTTTGTTGGAAACATATAAAGCGCTCTCGCCTGACTATCTTCTGTAATGGATTGAATAACAGGCAAATTATAACAAAGTGTCTTCCCTGAAGCTGTCGGAGTTACTGCAACAATGCTGCGGTTTTTCCGCACTTGTTCGTATGCTGATTTCTGGTGGGTATATAATCTAGATACACCACGTTTCTCTAATGCTGCCTTTATTTTTGGAGATAAGTCACTAGGAAGTGGCGTCACACTCGCTTCTTTTGCCTCCATCGTATGCCAATAAGCAATCTGCTCTTTATATTCTTCATTATATTTAAAATCATGAATGATTTGTTGGAGATTTTTACGTACTTTCATTTTTCCACCTCTTACTTCATTCTATTTTAGCGAATAAACGTTCTTATCCAAAGAGGTTTTCTTGTCTTTCCAAAAAAAGCTATTTATTTTTCACAAACTTTTCAACAGCTATGACAAGTGCTTGAGAATCCTCCACCATGCTCATATGTCCGGTTTCCAACAATTCAACTGTAATATGTTTTCCATTTGCAGATGTAACACGATCAAGAGGCACTACTTTATCCTTTGTTCCTTTTACAAGCAAAACAGGAACTTCTGAATTGGCAATAATATGATTGCGGTCTATTCTTTTTCGCATGGCAGATAATGTTTCCATTGCAGCAATCGCATCCGTTTCGTATCCGATCTCTTTTGCCTTTTCCACTTCTTCTTTTTTTGTATGAATAGAATCGTCTGAGAATAAATTTGGTATTAATCCATCAACAAATTCAACTATTCCTACATCTTGGATTTTTTTAATGGATTTTAATCTTCCTTCTTTTCCTTGTTCTGTATCAGGATATGCGGTGGAATGAATAAGACCAAATCCAGCTAACGTTTCAGGAAATAAATCAGCAAATGCCAATGTGACATATCCTCCTAATGAATGGCCAAACATATACACATCTGCTAGTTCCTTTTTATTAAGGAAAAAATGGATATCCTTTGCCAAATCCTCTATCAGAAAGGATTCACCATTAAAGCTTGTTAGTCCGTGTCCTCTTAGCTCTATTGCGATCACATGAAAATCTGTTAATAACGGCATAACTTTTTCCCAGTATTTGGCACTTCCGCAAAATCCATGAATAAGGATAATTGTTTTTCCTTTTCCTGCTTCTTGATAGGCCATTTCTCTTCCATTTATTGTGATTGTCTTCATATTTAGTACCCCCTTGTACATTTTACGATAACATAATTTCATTTTTCTATAGTAAGTCATTTTTGTCAAAAGCAAAAAGTTTTTCACTCTTTTAACTAGTTTTTATTCCTAAATATCGCAAATAGAATAAACGAAAAATCAACAAATCCTTTAAATAAAATATACCTTCTACTATTCCTAAAAAACAATTTCTTTTAAAAGAAGATAGGCACAGAATATTTCTTTTTTGCATAAATATGATGTTAGAAAGTATTTGCAAAAAGGAGTGTCAACATTGTCAGCAAATTTTCCTATTGATCCAAACAAAAAAGATAAAAATGAACCATTTGGTGGACTTATTAAGAGCATGAATGGATTTCTTCAAGAAAAGCCAATCAAAAATTTTCTGCAAAGCATGGATGAATTCTTCAGTAATCCGTTTCCAAATAGTGCCTTCCCTCTGACCGTTAAAGAAACCACAACAGCTAACCTTATCATAGCAGAGCTTCCTGGAATCAATAGAGAACAAATCCAAATTAATGTATATGATCACCATCTAACAATCAGCGTCAATTATCAAGAATTAATTACAGAAGAAAACACACAGCAAAATTTCTTTCGTTCTAGCCAAACCTATAAAAGAAACAGCAGAACCGTTGCTCTTCCTTATCCAATTGATGAAAAAAAAGTGAAAGCATCTTATCAAAATGGACTGCTTACCGTAACTGTGCCGAAACAAAAAGGCAAAAAAATAATGATCGAAGAATCCTAAATAGCTTTTTCTTTGATTCACTTGCTTTAGAAAAATAGAGCATGTATAAAAAAAAAATTCCTGCATATGCTACTAGTGGTGCTTCAACCAAGAGGCATCGCTAGTTTTTTATAAAACCTATTCCCGAGGTGATTAGATGAGCTACAAAGATCAGTTAGATTCTCATTCTTCGCTTTTTCACCACAATTGGACAAGACCAAAACGGGCAAAGTCTCAAGTTAATGGACATACCGAAATGTCTAGAAACAATCTTATTTTAAAAAGAGATGCAAAAGCGCACCGCTGGTAAGGGAAAAAGAAACTAGAAAAGGCACCCTTTAATATTTAGGGTGCCTTTTAGTTTACACTTTAAATATTCCTCCTACTCCTTTTACAAGTCCTGTCATCTGATTCATCGCATTCATCATCATGCCTGCCGTGTCCATCATTTTATTAAAATCAAGTGAGCCATCCTGCGATTTAAAGGAATTCATAAAACTTTTCACTCCCCCTTGTTTCTGAGGAATAAACGATTGTTTAGGATATGGATTCATATAATTTTGTGGATGTTGTTTGGTGGCAGCACTTGAATAAGAATCATCATAATACTGTAGCGGATTTTGAAATACTTCATGAGATTTCGGATAATTATTTTGTGGATGAAAATACGGCTGTTCATAATTATTAAAATTTGCCTGTGGATAAGGTGAAGGTGCATTGCCGTAATAACTTTGATGCATATTTTGATCAAAGCCGCCATTCCATTGTGGTTGATTCATATATGGATTGTACATTCTTGTTTCCTTCTGAATATACTGTTGTGGCATTCTACTTATGTGTGATGGAGCAGCAGGATTTCGCGCATAAAAAATGGGGTGTGCTGTGTTCATTTTACTCGTTCCTCCTCCAATAGTAATTCCCGTCATATTCTATGAAGCAAATGCCCAGCATGTGCATGGACTGATAAAAAGCATCTGTTCCTTTGTTGATTGGAGCGGAAGGCGTGAGACTCCTGATTAGAAAAGCGAACGCCTGTAGCGAAAATCAACAAGCAAATTTAACAGAACCTACATAAAAAAGAAAAAACTATCGATTTGGATGGATAGTTTTGGTATTTCTGATTTATTTTATTTGATAAACAAGTATCATTTTTTTTCTATACTTGATAATTGATTTAATAGCACTTCTAAAGTATACTGCACAGATTTTATAGCATCCATAAATCTTTTTTTGCTTGTGTCCGGATAAAAGGCACTGACTGAAATGATTTCTAAGTGATCAGAAGCCGACTGAATTTGGGCCGCATAAAGATATTCTGGCTTATTTGCCACCACCCAATTTATAGCAGACACTTTCCAGTCTTCGTTTATTTTTTTTACCTTATTTGCAAAGGGAACCACTACTTCATAAAAATCTTCCCCTTTTCCTGAAGCTTTTACTTTTATAAAGGTGTCCATTAAATATTCTGTTGCCTCTATGAGCATCTTTGTATTTTCTTTTAATTGATTAATCAAAATCACTTTCTCATTCACTACTTCCTATTCGCTTTTGATGCAACTTATTCTAATTGTCATTGACATAATATTAGGGGATTGTTTAACTTAATTCAAGTTTAAATATTGCTGTTCTTCTTATTTTCTCTGGACTTTTTGCTATAATATTAGGGGTTTCTTTTTTTAACTTTTGTTCAAAAACAGAAAATGCAGCTTCTAAGAGCTCTAAATGGTCAAGATGATCTTCTAATTCTTTTTTTTGATTGGAGTGAACACCTAAAAGCAAACTATCCAATTCTTCTAAATCATCATAAATAGTTTCAAGCATTTCCAACAATTCTGCTTTATTGTATTCTTCTTTCATCTCTACCCCTCCTGTTTCTTTTGATAGTTACTAATTCGAGGTTTCCTTTGCGGGCTCCTGCCAACCTGACAAAACTAGAAGGGATTCGTCAAAGAAAGAACTGATTCTTAAATTCTCACCGCTATTTTCGACATATTTATTTTTCGACTACTTTATTTTGCAGTTTAATGAATGCATGCAGCTGCTCTTGTTTATCCCGATACCATGTTGTTAGGTCTTGTGGCTTTTGCTTTTTAGCCAATGGACTTTGCCAAGCTCTCTTTTTCCTCCGTAACCCCATCCAGTCCATCATTTCTTTTTTTTCGTGTTTTACTACAGGATAAGTTAAACGCAAAATGGGTGTATCTCTTTTATGCCGGGGATAAATAATGCGCTCATAATCTCCTCTCGAACCAGTATGTGTTCTCAAGATACTAAATTGATAAAATTCTTCATATAAATCTGGATAAAACAATATATTCGCCAGTTCCTTTCCAAACTCGATCCGTTTATTAAGGGAAGTAAAATCAGTCACACAGCTACCATAAAGGCGCCCTTTTAAAGTCGGAAATAACACCGAGCTGCAATGAAAAAAATCTTGAAATAAATATGCTAGACTATGAAATACTTCTCTCTTATAATAGGGATTTTTAATAATAGGCTTCTCAATTAAATTTTGTTCATTAATAATAAGACTTGTCATTAATCTTGTTTGGTTGCGATTTTCCCAAAAAAGATTCCATTCTTTTTCCATAAAGGAAGAAACTGAAAAGTATTTTAATAAGTGAAACAAAGGTCTGTTGTATTTCGTCGAATAATCATAGAGCAATAATTGAGGGAATGCATCTTGAAAAATTAACCAATTTGCTTCTTCATAGGTGAAAAATAATTGCGCTCTTTTTTCTGGCTCTAATATGTTGGAAAACCAGCTTCCTTGTAAATCGCACATATTCCACCCAGCATTTCGCGACACTTGGCTGGCAAGATATGCCCATCGGATTTCTTTATTTGCGATATAATAGTGGAGATAACTTTCAGTTCTTGATATATTATCTAAGTTATATTTTTTTGTTAGGGAATAAATCTTTTGAACCAACATCTCTTCATTTGGCGGAAGAAAATAATTAAATAGACCTACCATATAAGCCCCCTCTTTTATCAAACAATATGATATTATTGTTTGTTGTTAGAGTTAACTTATACTCTTTGCTATGGTAGTTAATGAGGTGAAAAAAATGAATTACCCAAACGGAAAAAAGTACAATCCAACAGCCAGCATAAAAACACCGGTAAAAAAAATCAATTATTCCAATAGAGGCATGACTTTGGAAGAAGACATCAATGCAACAAACCAGTATTACTTAGAATGTGGAAAAGCGGTTATACATAAAAAGCCAACACCTGTTCAAATTGTTCAAGTGGATTATCCAAAAAGAAGTGCTGCTGTTATTAAAGAAGCGTATTTTAAACAAGCTTCTACGACAGATTATAATGGTGTATACCGCGGAAAATATATTGATTTTGAAGCAAAAGAAACAAAATCTCTACAATCTTTTCCATTAAGTAATTTTCATGAGCACCAAATTAAACATATGCACCTAGTAGCAGAGCAAAAAGGCATCTGTTTTGTACTTATTCGATTTTCTTCGACAGACGAGATTTTTTTGTTGCAAGCAGAGCAATTGTTTATATTTTGGGACAGAATGAAAAATGGTGGCAGAAAATCGATTACCAAAAAGGAGCTTTTAGCTTGTAGTCACACAATAATACTTGGTTTTCAGCCGAGAATTGACTATATTAAAGTAATAGACCGGCTTTATCATTTCGATTAAATGCCCCTTTGATTGTTTTTATTGAAGAAAGGTAGGAAAAAAACAATGGCAGATATGTATGAAACGCGAGAGGAGCGCCGCAAAAGACTCCTAGAAGCGAAAAATAAAAATAAAGGACCTAAAAATAAAAAAGAACAACAAAACAAAACGAAAAAAAGTGGTAAACAAATTGCAAAACGCATTTTCTTAACATTAATCGCATTGGCTATTGTGGGGATGATTGGCGGCGCTATTACCTTTGCCGTTATGGTCAAAGATGCTCCAAAGCTTGATGCAGCAACATTAAAAGATTCTATTTCTTCTACATTTTACGATTCAGAAGGAGAAGAAATTGCAAAAGTCGGGGCTGTAAATCGAGATTATGTCAATTATGAAGATATTCCTGAATTAGTCAAAGACGCTTTTATTGCTACAGAAGATGCAAGATTTTTTAAGCATCACGGAATTGATCCCATCCGTTTAGGAGGGGCCGTTGTAGCAAACTTTAAACATGGTTTTGGTTCTGAGGGGGCAAGTACGATTACACAGCAGGTTGTTAAAAACTTTTTCTTTAATCAACCGCAAAAAACCCTTTCCCGTAAAGCGCAAGAAGCATGGCTTGCCATTCAATTAGAGCGCAAGTATTCAAAAGAAGAAATTTTTGAAATGTATGTAAATAAAATTTTTATGTCTGAAAATATGAGTGGTGTGAAAACAGCGGCAAAAACCTATTTCGATAAAGAATTGGATGAATTAACATTGCCGGAAGCAGCAATGCTTGCAGGGATGCCACAGGCTCCAAATGCCTATAATCCTTTTAATAATCCTGATCGTGCGGATAAACGCAAAAATGTCGTTTTATCTTTAATGCACCAGCATGGATATATAACAAAAGCAGAGATGGAAGAAGCACAAAAGGTATCTGTTGAAAGCTTCGTTGTGAGTAAAGATAAAAGAAAAAGCACTGATCTTCCATATGATTCCTTTATTAAAGAAGCAATCGCGGAAATTGAGGAAAAATATCCAGACATTAATGTCTATACAGATGGACTTTCTATCCAAACAACATTAAATAAAAAAGCACAAGATCAGGTTGATAAAATTATGTATGAAAATGAAATTGTTCCGTTTCCTGATGAAAAATTCCAAGCAGGAATTACTTTGCTTGATACAAAAACAGGAGGAATTTTGGCAATCGGCGGTGACCGTGATCCTGATGTCAAATTTGGATTCAACTATGCAACAGAACAAAAAAGACAGCCAGGTTCCACCATTAAGCCAATCCTTGACTATGGACCTGCCATTGAATACTTAAAATGGGGGACATATCATACATTAGTGGATAAAGCTACCACGTACTCTGATGGTACACCAATTGGCAACTGGGATAATCAGTATATGGGTTCATTATCAATGCGTGAGGCATTGGCACGATCTCGTAATATACCAGCCTTAGAAGCCTTTAAAGAGGTTGGTGCAGACAAGGCACAAGAATTTGCAGCAAATATCGGTGTCGAACTAAAAGAAGTCTATGAATCAGCTTCTATCGGTGGAATAAGCCCAGGGATTTCTTCTCTTGAATTAGCAGGTGCATACAGTGCATTTGGAAATGAAGGGATATATAATACACCACATGCTGTCAAATCTTTTACTTTAAAAGATGGCACGAAAATAAATATGGAACCAGAACCTAAAGCTGCGATGCAAGACTATACTGCATTTTTAATTACAGATATGTTAAAAGATGTAGTAAGCTCCTCTTATGGAACAGGTTCTTATGCAAATGTTTCTGGACTGCCGATTGCTGGTAAAACAGGAACAACCAACTATACCGATCAAGAATTAGCGGATTATAATATACCTACAAGCAAAGCTGTTCCAGATGCTTGGTTTGCTGGATATACGACCAACTTTACAATGGCCGTATGGACAGGATACGAAAGTAGGAAAAATTATATTGCACCAGGTATGGATCAAAAGATTGCCCAACAAATCTTTGCAAATATTATGGAATATATTTCTGAAGATGTGGAAACCAAAGACTTTAAACAACCAGACAGTGTAGAGACAGTTAAAATTGAAAAAGGAACTTATCCTGCTCGATTAGCCAGCTCTTATACACCTAGCAGTCAAATTCTTACCGAATATGCGGTCAAAGGCAATATCCTTAATCAAGTATCTCAGAAATATGATAAACCTGATGCTCCATCTGGCTTAAATGCATCCTATAATAAAGGTAACGATGAGATTAAATTATCTTGGAAATACGGCAGCAAAAAAGGAGTTAAATTCCAAGTAAATGTTAGCGTCGATGGCGGTGGTTCAGAGCAATTAACCCAAACGTCTGATAAAAGTCTAAAAATTGCCAAACCAACACCAGGAAGCAGTTATACGTTTACTGTTATCGCTGTTAAAGACAGTCAATCAAGTGACGCAGCTTCAGCAAGTGTGACGATTCCAAAGCAAGAAGTGGAAGAAGAACAACCAACGGAAGATGAAAATGAAGCTATTGATGATAAAGAGGATAAACAGGATACTGAGGATACAGAAACAGATGATTCCCAAGATCAAGATCAAGGTACAGATCAAGGTACAGATCAAGATACAGATCAAGATACAGATCAAGGTACAGATCAAGGCACAGACCAAGGTACAGACCAAGGTACAGACCAAGGTACAGACCAAGGAAATACAGACAATAACAACAATGGGAATGATTCTGGAAATAGTGGAAATGCTTCCGACGACAGCAGCAATAGCTCCGGCAACAGCAACACTAATTCTGGTAACAGTGGCAATAACTCCGGTAACAGCGACAATAATTCCGGTAACAGCAACAATAACTCTAACAGTTCCAATAGTAATAACAGCAACACTTCAAGTGAAGAAGATGGAAACGAGAACTCAACAAGTGGCTCAAATTCTTCAAATAGTACAACAAACCAAAATAATGGAAATACAACCAATCAGTCAAACAACAAGACAGATAACAATTAAAAAAAGAGGACGAAGTCGCAAAATGACTTTGTCCTCTTTTTTAAGGTGTGTAATTAGACTTCCTTTTGATTTGTGATTCATTTCTCTATTGATATTAGCTATCCTTTATTTTTTATTAAATAAATGGCAAATTGCTTTTCTAGTTCTTTAAACAACTCTTCTAATTGTTTAAAAGAATGATAACCTGCTACTCTTGAAAGAATAAAATGTAATCTCTCCTCAGCATTTATTGGCATTATTTTAATATTGCGGCTGATTAACCCCTCTTTAAAATTAACAGGCAATTCATTCAGCCAATATATACATTCCAAAAAAAAACAAATGCCATGTACCATCCCTTTATACATTTGTTCCTTTTTTTTGGCAGCTATATATTGTGCAATTTCTACTTTCAATAACTTCCACTGATTGATAAGTGTCGATACAGATGTTTTAATATGCTCTTTTTTCCATGGTGTAAAACCATTTAGCCCTTCTATATACGCGCCTTCGTGAATAAAAGGCCATTCAGCTTGGAAGGATTCTATTAAACGGATATCTTCTAATGTAAATTTAGTCAAATGAGTTAATTGGGGAATTTGTAAATCAGCGGATAGATGTATACAATAGCTTTTTCTCATTAGCCAACACCTATTTTTTTTATTCGCTTTTTTCCTTCCCGACAAAGGGACAATAAAGGACAGATCTCGCATTGTGGATTTTGTGCTTTGCAATGGTAGCGTCCGAAAAAAATCATACGATGATGTGTTGCCGACCACTCTTCCTTTGGTATCTTTTTCATTAATGTTTTTTCGACTTCTAATACAGAATCTTTCCAGCGGCAAAAGCCCAATCTTTTGCTTACGCGCTCTACATGTGTATCAACAGCGATTGCTGGAATATCATAAGCAACGGACACGACCACATTGGCTGTTTTGCGCCCGACCCCTGGAAGATTAATTAGTTCATCCCGATCAGCAGGTATTTCCCCATTATACTGATCTAATACCATTTGGCATAACTTTTGAATATTCTTTGCTTTATTTCGATATAGTCCAATAGAACGGATATCCTGCTGCAGTTCTTCAAGAGGGACGCATAAGTAGTCTTCGGGAGTTTTATACTTTTGGAATAAGTTTTTCGTTACTTTATTTACAAGTACATCTGTACATTGTGCAGATAAGGCTACTGCAATCACTAATTCAAATGGATTTGCATGGACTAATTCACAATGGGCATCAGGAAACATTTCTGCCATTGTATCCAAACAATACCTTATTTCATCTTTTTTTAGCATGTTTATCTCACCACGTTTTTTCCCTATTCACAGGTACTTTTTTATTTATTATGCATTAATGGGCTTTTGCCCTCCACCGATTGAAGTTTCACTTTATTGGTCTAGCCAATTGTAAAAAGGAACAGATTTTACCGTACTGTCTACAGAAGATTCTGCTCCTTTTCCTATTGTACTTTGTTGATTTTGTCTAAACTTTTTCCCATGATTTTTTGCTTGTTGAATGGTTTGGATGCCGCTTTTTTTCCATTCAAAAAGAATTCGATCGATATAGCGGAAATTTATTTTTCCAGAAATCACCGCTTCTCTAAGTGCCGCTTTTATAATAGTTGGATTATGCTGATCATCATCCATCCACATGCCTAATGTTTCAATCTCAAAAGGAGATAATGGTCTGCCAAATTCTATTTCAAAACAAGAATACAGATCTGTTTCTGCTTTTTCCGCTTCTTTTGCTTTTTCCTGCTTATTTATGAATAAATATAAATCTATTAGTTTATTCCATAGTGGTTCTAAAGAATATTGTTCAAAACGTATGCCATTTTCATTATTGCCATCCATTATGGAAATAAACCCTCTTTTTATAAGTTGGCTTAACATTTCATGGCATTGTCTAGCATCCATTGTCATATAGCTAGCTAATTCTGTTGGCGTTGGAAATTCATTTCCCTTTTCTAAAAAAGAGTTAATATGCAAAAGCAATACTAATTCTTGTTCCGTCAGTTTAAGTGTTTTATAGTGTGTTAGAAGTGCTGTAGGAATGCTGATGCTTCCCTCTTGCAACCATTTTAACATTATTGTTTTATTCATTTAGGACACCTCTAATCCAGTATATCATGACAAATCTCTCTTGTAATAATTAAAAAATGGAATTGCTGGTATAAACTTTTGCTATACTCTTTTTTTGCTATGCCTTTGTTAAACTTGCCTATTGATTGCAGCGAGGGGACGATCCTAGAGCTCTCCTCACTTCGATGGAGTCTGCTAAAACAGTTAAATTAGTGGATAACTATCTTGACAATTGGCTGTTAATCAATAAATAAATATAGTCAATCAAGGCATCGTTCAACAAGTTTGCTAGCAAATATTAAGAAATAGGGACCCTATCAAAAACAGGAAAATAAACAAGGGAGAATGACTTTGCTCCAGTTTTTAGGCAGCAAAGTCATTCTTCCCTTTATTAGAAAGGTTCTATTAAAATTGGCTGTTGATGCGTTCGTTTTCCGCTAAGCGAGCGTCTTTCACTTCAATCAACAGAGTAAAAAATCAACCTTTAGAAATAAATAATCAGAAACGATTAAGGATATAAACGGTTTAGCAATCGTGGGAATGGAATAGTCTCCCTAACATGCTCCACACCGCTGATCCATGCAACTGTGCGTTCTAAACCAAGTCCAAATCCTGAATGTGGCACAGAACCATATTTCCTTAATTCTAAATACCATTTGTATGTTTCAGTATCCAATTGATGTTCTTCTACCCGTTTCTCTAAAAGATCCATATCGTGAATGCGTTCAGATCCACCGATGATCTCTCCATATCCTTCTGGAGCAATTAAGTCTGCACACAGCACAACATCTTCTCTATTTGGATCTGGCTGCATGTAGAATGGTTTTAAAGTAGTTGGATAATGGGTAATGAATACAGGCTTATCATAGCTTTCTGCAATCGCTGTTTCATGGGGCGCTCCGAAGTCATCTCCCCACGTAATATCATCAAAGCCCTTTTCTTGCAAAAATTTCACTGCATCATCATAGCTGATTCTTGGGAATGGCGCTTTAATTTTTTCCAATTTAGAGGTATCTCTACCAAGTGTTTTCAACTCAAGAGCACAATTTTTTAATACAGATTGCACGATAAAACTTACATATTCTTCTTGCACTACTAAGTTATCTTCGAACTCTACAAATGCCATCTCTGGTTCGATCATCCAGAATTCAATTAAATGACGGCGAGTTTTTGACTTTTCTGCACGAAAAGTTGGTCCAAATGAAAATACTTTTCCAAGCGCCATTGCTGCTGCTTCCATATATAGCTGTCCACTTTGAGAAAGATAGGCATCTTCATCAAAATATTTTGTCGCAAATAATTCCGTTGTGCCTTCTGGTGCACTTCCAGTTAAAATTGGCGGATCTACTTTTGTAAAACCATTTTCATTAAAGAACTCATATGTGGCACGAATAATTTCATTGCGCACTTTCATTACCGCATGCTGGCGTTTAGAACGAAGCCATAAATGGCGATTATCCATCAAAAATTCTGTCCCATGCTCTTTCGGTGTAATCGGATAGTCAACAGAACTATGAATTAATTGAACACCTTTCACTAATAGTTCATAGCCAAAAGGAGAACGCTCGTCTTTTTGTACAAGCCCTGTAACATATACAGATGATTCTTGTGTTAAAGATTTTGCTGTTTGAAACAATTCTTCTCCCACTTCACTTTTTACAACTACTCCTTGTACAAATCCAGTTCCATCACGAAGCTGTAAAAAGGCGATTTTACCGCTTGAGCGTTTATTCGCAATCCATGCACCTATTTTTACTTCTTTATCAACATTTTTCGGTAATTCAGCTATCGTTGATTTAATCACAATAAATTCCTCCAAAAACAAAGATCTAATATGTAAAAGAAAAGCAGCAACTGCTAATTTTTATAAATGCTAAAAAACATTCGATCCTAGCATAAAATTACTTTCCTATCAAAACATTATACCGAACTTACACGCCACAAGCAACATAGGAGGGTGTTCCAATCAATAGTTGAAACACCCTCCTCATCAATTGCCAGCACTTTGCAAGCGATATATATATAAGAACTAAACCTTTTCTAATTGCATAACTCAATATCTCTTTTTTAGCGAAGTATACTTTACTACAATATTATTTTTCCATTTTATTTATCACAAACTCGTGAATGCGTGCAACTGCTTTTTCCAGGTTTTCTAAAGAAGTAGCATATGATAAGCGTATATAGTCTTCTGTTCCAAATCCTGAACCAGGAATAACTGCCACTAAAGCTTCTTCCAATAAGGAAGAAACAAATTCATCCACGCTAGCAAAACCTGTTAAAGCAGCAGCCTTTTTCACATTAGGGAATAAATAAAAAGCACCTTTTGGTTTTAAGCAAACGACTCCAGGAATTTCATTTAATTTTTGGTGAATGATAGTAAGACGCTCTTCAAATGCTTTATTCATTTCTGCTAAAGTATCTTGTGGACCTCTATATGCTTCAATTGCACCATATTGTGCCGTTGTCGTTGGATTTGACGTGCTGTGGCTTGCAAGATTTGTCATAGCTGTAATAATTTGTTTATTACCAGCTGCATATCCAATTCTCCAACCTGTCATCGAATGGGATTTACTAACACCATTAATAATAATAGTCGCTTCCTTAAGTTCAGGAGACAATGTAGCAATGGATACATGCACTGCATCTCCATACACAAGTTTTTCATAAATTTCATCTGAAATGATTAGAATATTATTTGCTAAACAAATCTCTCCAATTGCTTTTAATTCTTCTTCTGTATAAATCATTCCAGTAGGATTGCTCGGGGAGTTAATAATAACTGCTTTTGTTCTCTCTGTTATCGCATTTTGTAATTGTGCTGGCGTTATCTTAAACTCATTTTCTTCTAATCCATCTATAAATACTGGCACACCATCTGCAAGCTTTACTTGTTCTGGATAGCTAACCCAATAAGGTGTTGGAATAATGACTTCATCGCCTTCATCTAATAACACTTGAAATAATGTGTAAAGTCCGTGTTTTGCTCCGTTTGTCACAATAATTTCAGAAGCTTCATAATGCAAGCCCTGATCTTTTTCTAATTTTTCGCCAATCGTTTGTTTTAGCAAGGGCAAGCCTGCAGCAGGCGTATATTTTGTATGTCCTTCATTCATGCTTTTTACAGCAGCATCAATAATATTTTGCGGGGTATTAAAATCAGGTTCTCCTGCTCCTAAACCAATAACATCATAGCCGCTGTCTTTTAATGATTTTGCTTTTGCGGTAATTGCTAAAGTGGTAGACGGTGTTAATGCATTCACTCTTTGTGCTAACGTAATATTCATGTTCTTCTCCTCCAACTAAAGACACTAATTTAGATATTTTCTATATTTAAAAGGATTTCACCTGTTTCAAAATCCAAATAATAATAATTTATTAAATCATCTTCTGAATGGGTATATATCTCCCATGCTGGAATTCCCTGAACCATACCTAATCGAACAGTGTTAATGACGCTTGGCGATCTCTTGTCTAATAAAGCATTTATTGCGTCTTTTTTGGATATTCCTTCTTGTTTCTTTTTCACTATTATATTGTTGTTTTTTTCATTTATCCAGACAATTACATTTTCTTTTTTGCTGTTTTTTCCCTCTACTATATAATAGGTATCTGTCCCATGGAATAGTGTAAAGTTATTGATACTTTTTACATTTGCTTTTTCTTCAGCAATTTCTGCTGCTTTTTCTTGGGCAGTTTTCACTGGCTTTACAGCATCCAAATATAAGTTCAATGCAAATCCTAGAATAATCAAACATGCTAAACTTACAATCCATATCCATTTTTTCATTTATCATCACTTCTTCACGTTCATTCTATTATCACTGTTGTCAAATAGTGGATATTATTATCTATTGCCTCTTGTATTTCATCTAATCCTGTTTTTAGGAATAAGTTATGGTTCCACTTCCAACCTTTCATTCTCTTCCTCCTTGAACTGAAATTAACCAGCAGGAAATACATTCAATTATTCTCATCAGTTATTATAACAGCAAGTATCAAGAGAAAGGAACACTTTTCCCTATTAAAAAATTCTAAACTATTTAATTTTTCCAAATTAGCTCTTTTTCACTAAAGCCATTTTTTTATAACTGCAATCATTTCATTCAATTTTTTGGTCTCTACTGAAACAGCAGGAATAGAGCGCAAAAATGTCTCTCCATAGGTCGTTGTTAGTATTCTGCGGTCAAATACAACAATAAATCCTTTATCTTCTTCTGTACGAATTAACCTTCCAAAACCTTGTTTAAAGCGCAATACTGCTTCTGGCAGACTGTTTTCTGTAAAAGGATTGCCGCCATTTTTTTTAATCTCTTCATTTTTTGCTTCTGTTAACGGTTCATCTGGAGAAGAAAATGGCAACCGGACAATTACTAGGCATGATAAATCTTCTCCTGGTATATCAATTCCTTCCCAAAAGCTGTTTGTTCCAAGCAGAATTGCCTTCTCATAGCGTTGAAAATTTCGTGTTAACCTCATTCGGCTTCCATTTGTAATGCCTTGTGCCAAAATAGCAAAATCCTCTAAACAGCCGCTTTCTTTAATTAAATCATGTGTTTTCCGCAGCATATCATTTGCAGTAAATAAAATAAGCATTCTACCTGCTGTGGCTTCTGCAATTTGAATAATTTGCTCTGTTATCGCGGCAATAAATTCTTCTAAAGGAACGGTATTGATTTCAGGTATATCATTCGGCACTAACAGTTTTACTTGTTTTTCATATGGAAAAGGGGAAATAATTTGCTCCGCCTTATAGTTTTCTGCTATTAATCCCAGTGAACGAACATAATAATCAAAAGAATTATTTACCGTAAGCGTTGCAGAAGTAAATACAATACTGTTTTTTTGAGCAAAAAACTCCTTTTGCAAAATCTCTCCTACAGAATAAGGCTGTGCAAATAATACAGCATTATTAGGAAAAGTTCTTATATCTGCTTCAAGCCAAGATATATGCTTTTCTTCTCGCAAAAAAACGATTCTGAGTGCCATTAAATAGTCTTGCCATTCCTTTTGGATCTCGGCAAGTCTTTCTGTCACCAAAACTTGTTTGGTTGTCAGTATTTCTTTTGATTGTTTTAGCCTATTTATTTTTGCTGTGATTGCATCAATGGCATCTTTAAATAAGAAGACTAGCCGCTCAGCAGAATTTCGGGCATTGCTCCATTCTTTTGTATCCTCTCTTTTAATGCGGAAAGCGTTGTTTGTATACACCGTTTTTTTGCCTGGCTTTTTGGCATAGCGCATTAATGTTCGAAAAAAACTGTCTAGCTCTATTTGGAGATCGCCAATAAGCCTATTAAATGTAGGATCTTTTTGCCCTTTTCCCTCTTTATCCATAAACAATTCCATCTTATAATATAGTTGTTTTTGTTCAAATGTACCTACTTGCTGTATGCTTACTTTAACCCCAACATAGCTAAATTTATGACCAAAATGTTTTGTCGCCACTTTTTCAAAATGATGTCCTTCATCAATAACAGCATATTGATACGCTGGAATTGATTTTTGCAAAGAAGTGCTATCCTTTAGCAACAAGGCATGGTTTGTAATAATTAAATGCGCTTTTTGTGCAAGCAACCTTGTTCTGCGATAAAAATCCTTAGGTGCCCATGCTTTCGAAATAGCTAAAGAAAAATTGCCGTCATTTTTAATTTTATTCCAATAAGCTGCTCCCCCACTTGATAAATTCAACTCATCCTTATCTCCTGTGGAAGTTTCCGTCAACCAGATGAGAATTTGCATTTTGGTTAAAATAGTATCATAGTTATCTTCTTTTTCTTGAAGAGAGATTTCAAACTTATCTAGACTAATATAATGGCTGCGTCCCTTTAAGATTGTATAAGAAACAAAAAAAGGAAGAGTACTTTTAAGCAGAGGCAGCTCCTTATTAATTAGCTGCTCTTGCAATTGAGTCGTATAGGTGCTAATGACAATTTGTTTCTTATTTGCAAAAGCAAAATAGGCAGCTGGAAGTAAATAAGCTAAACTTTTTCCTATTCCTGTACCCGCTTCGATCAAACGATGGTTATTATCGCAAAATGCTTCATAAATGGTTTCCATCATCTTTAATTGGCCTTGTCTTTTGCGAAAAAAAGGAAGGGCTCTCTCCATCTGCTTTTCTATTTCTGTTATGGAAAAGTTTTGTAAAGCCTTTCGTTTTTCTCTATTGTCCTTCTCCTCATTTTTAATTATTTTTAGCGCCAATCCACGGTAAACCTCTAGATGATCCGGTATGTATTCTACTTTTTTTTGTTTTTTATCCATTATATCTTCCAAAAGCAAATCGATATCACTTTTTAAAGAGCCGCTTAATTTATGCAGCTGTTTATTCGTTTGCAGCGGCAACCCCTCTAATTTGTGCAGAAGAATAAGAAGAAGTTCTGCTGTGACATATGCATCACTATCTGCCTGATGAGGTCTTGAATGCACAATTCCCTCTTGCAGAGCTAAATCTGTTAATTTGTAGCTATCTGCAGTCGGAAACAGCACTCTTGCTAATTCAACCGTATCTAGCACCGGCCCATAAAATGGTTTATAAAAAGCCTGTTCTAGCTCTTCAGATAAAAATGATAAATCAAATAATACATTATGTGCCACAAAATAAGCATCTTTTAATAGCTCTTGCACTTTTTCCGCAATTTCTTCAAATAATGGCGCATCTTTCACCATCTCGTCGTTAATCCCTGTTAATTCTTCTATAAATGGAGATATTGGTTGCAGAGGATTTATTAAGGAAGAATATTCTTCCACTATTTCTCCGTTCATTACTACAACTGCAGCAAATTGAATAATCCTATCCCCTTTTTTCGGAGAATTACCGTTTGTTTCCAGATCAATCACGACATATTTATTCTCCATTTTACCCACCTCTAACTTTCAGTCAATCAAACGGTATCATAAAATTGAAAAAAGGAAAAGAGTTTTACCTATTATATAGACAGAGCAGTTATATAGGAATACATTCATATGGCATCATTTTGTTTTTTCTTATGTTTCATCCACATATGGATGTTATTTAATAGAAATAATCTATGATCGAAAAAATAATGCATGCCTGTTTCCTTTATACCATTTTTTATATTATTTCCATTTTCTCCTACTACTATTGAAAAATACATTTTGCTCATTAAAAAGGCCTACCCTTTTAAAGGCTAGGCTTAGAGATTTGCTTAAAAAAAGTCAAACAGACCATTATTGCTTACATAATCGTTCCTGCTGGTTCATTATTTAAAAGCGTCCGTATCTGATTATTTTCGTCCATGATCGCTACTTTTGGCTGATGGTTTGCCACTTCTTCATTCAAAACAAGAGCATAAGAAATAATAATGACAATATCCCCTTTTTGAACAAGTCTTGCAGCTGCCCCGTTTAAACAAATAGTGCCTGATCCTCTTGCCCCAGGAATAATATATGTTTCCAATCTCGCTCCATTATTATTATTGACAATCTGCACTTTTTCATTTGCAACCATACCAACTGCATCAAGAAGATCCGCATCGATTGTAATGCTTCCTACGTAATTTAAGTTTGCTTCCGTTACTGTTGCACGATGGATTTTTCCATTCATCATCGTTCGAAACATAAATTATCCCTCCAACTTATTGCTGTTTATACAGTTTACAGATCAAAAATGATATTATCGATTAATCTTGCTTGGCTAAATTGAACAGCCAGGGCCACAATAATCCTGCCAGACAAATTCTTCGGCTGTTCTAAGTCAGGATAAGTTAATACTTCTAAATAATCCACTTTGCCAGATGATTCTCGTTCTATATCGGCTACCAGCCTGTTTCGAAGCTGATTTATATCTGTTTTTCCTTTAATCATCTCTTCTCTTGCCTCAGCAAGGGAACGATAAAGGATGCCTGCTTCCATTCTTTCTGGATCGCTTAAGCGAACATTTCGTGAGCTTTTAGCTAAACCATCTTCCTCGCGAACCGTTGGAACAGAAACAAGTTCGAGCGGAAAGTGAAAATCGTTTATTAATCCATCCACAACTGCTACTTGCTGTGCATCTTTTTGTCCAAAATATACTCGGTTGGCCTGCACTAAATGAAAAAGTTTTGTCAGAACGGTTGCAACGCCATCGAAATGACCTGGTCGAGATTTCCCACACAGGACATCTGTTCTTTTTTGCACATTCACTGTGACAGATAATGTTTTTGGATACATTTCTTCTGCCGAGGGATAAAAAATATAATCTACATTCTCTTCTACAGCTACTTGCTTATCATGTTCAAAATCCCTAGGGTAGGAATCTAAATCTTCATTAGGGCCAAATTGCAGAGGATTTACAAAAATACTTAACACGACAACATCGTTATCTTCTCGTGCTTCCTTTAACAATGCTCGATGCCCCTCATGGAGATACCCCATTGTAGGCACAAAACCAATTGTTTTTTGGTCATTTTTTAGCTTTGTTGTAAGTTGCTGCAATTCTATTGTTGTAGTGATAACTTTTGTCTCTGTCAGTACGTTCATTGTTTTCCTCCATACAAGCTTTTTAGTTCTTCTTCTTTCATCGTAAAGCTATGTGTTATTTCAGGAAACTCACTCATTTTCACTTCGTGTATATATTGTTCGATTGCTTGTTTGATAGATTCATTTATATTTGTATACTGTTTAACAAATTTTGCTACTCTGTCTACCCCATATGTGATTAAATCGTGGTATACAAGCACTTGGCCATCTGTATGAACGCCTGCACCTATTCCAATTATTGGAATTCGCAAATTTTTGCTCACTTCTTCTGCCAACTGCATTGGCACACATTCCAAAAGAACTGCAAAAGCGCCTGCTTGTTCACATTTTTTTGCATTTTCGATTAGTTCTAATGCTTCTTTATGGTTTTTGCCTTGCACTTTATAGCCGCCTAAAACACCTACAGATTGGGGGGTTAATCCTAAATGAGCCATAACTGGAATGCCTGCATTAGTAAGGATGTTGATTTTGTCTATAACATCATTAGCGCCTTCGATTTTTACAGCATGAGCGCCTGTTTCTTGAATTAATTTGCATGCATTCAGTAAAGTATCTCGATCAGATAAATGATAACTTATAAAAGGCATATCGATAACAATAAACGTATCCTTTGCCCCTCGTTTTACAGCTTTTCCATGATGGATCATATCCTCCATTGTAACAGGGACAGTAGAATCATATCCTAACACTACCATTCCCAATGAATCTCCAACAAGAATCATCTCCACACCTGATGCCTCTGCATGTTTGGCGGAAGGATAATCATATGCTGTTATCATCGTTATTTTTTCTGCTTTTTCCTTCATTTTAAGAAAATCAGTGATCGACTTCATTTTTTCCTCCTTGTTTGGAAGAGGGGATTTCTAAACATAATAAAAAATCCTTCTATTAACAAAATAGAAGGATAATACGCTGATTTCATTTGTTTCATCCCTCTGTCCTTGTCCTATTATTTGGATCTAGGCAGATATAAATAAATAAGTGTATAAAGGTGCAGTTCACTCTGATACCGCCCGACAAAAGAATTATAACAAATCCAAATCATTTCTACTATAAGTATTTATCATGATGTAACAGAAATATCTGCTGAATAAATCCTATGTGTGGTCCCTTGTTCATCTTCTACTAATAAAACTCCGTCATCTGTAATGCCCAATGCTTTCCCAACTATCTTTCCCGTTAATGTGCTTGCAGTAATCCTTGTGCCTATCGTTAATGCATAACTTTCCCATAATAATTTAATAGGGTAAAATCCGTTTTCTAAATAAATCGTATATAACTTTTCCATTTTGAGGAGAATCGCCTGAATAATAACTGCTCGATTCCAATCTTCCTTTTTTTCTATAAAAAGAGAGGTAGCAGTATTTTGAAGTTCTTCTGGATAGTCTTCTATGTGCTGATTGACATTGATGCCAATGCCAATAATAAGGGAATGGATGCGATCGCTGTCTGCTTGAAGTTCTGTTAAAATGCCGGTTACTTTTTTGCCGTTTATCAGCACGTCATTAGGCCATTTGATTTGCGCCTGTATACCTGTAACCTCCTCTATTCCCTGCACAACTGCAACAGCAGTCAGCAGTGTTAATTGAGGAGCCTGCATAATAGGAATATTAGGTCTTAATAAAACACTCATCCAAATTCCTTTATATTTAGGAGAATGCCAAGAACGATCCATTCTGCCCCTTCCGCCAATTTGCTCTTCTGCAAGAACAATTGTCCCTTCTTCCGCCCCTTCATAGGCTAATTTTTGGGCAATTTTTTGGGTGGAATCTACTGTTTCTTCATAAAAAATATTTCTTCCTAAAAACTTTGTTTTTAATCCAAACCGAATTTCATCAGGAATAATGCTCTTTGGACTATTCGTAATTCGATAGCCTTTTTTGCGAACGGCTTCTAAAGTAAATCCGTCTTTGCGCATCTCTTCTATATGTTTCCAAATAGCTGTTCTAGAGCATCCTAACCTATCGGCAAGCTCTTGGCCTGATATATATTCATCTGGCTTATCAGTAAATACTTCCAGCAGTTTCTTTCTTAAATCAGATGACATGACTCTAGCCACTCCTTTATTGCCTGCTTATCGTTTTTCACCTTTTGTTCTACTACCGCATATTCTACTGCCTCTATCGCTTCTTTTATCCAAGCTCCAGAAGGTTTGCTGCTCCAATTCAATAAATCTTTGCCATGAATGGCAAGTTCTGTTTTATCTTGTATCGGCAGCTTTTCAAATGCTGCTTTTATGTAATCTGTATCTTTTATCGATTTCCCTTCCCAAATTAACATGGAAAGTTTTTCTGCACTGCAAACAATCTCCAAGGTTATTTTGTATAAATCCACGCATGTCCACTTGTTTTTTTGTTTTCCAAGTAGAGCTGCAACTACTTTTTGAATTTTTTTGATTTTTTTTACTGGCAATTTCCATTTGCGCAAAAACACATCGATTTCCTTATTAGCCGTAATATCCATCTTCCAAAGCAATAACGACCACATTTCATCAATGGTTAGATAATCTATCTCCATTTTGGAAACTTGCAGAATCGCTTGTTTTTTTTCTTTCAGCATGGGCAAATATTCATGTAAATTTGTTTCAGCAATTAACTGCAAGGACTTTTTGCTGTATTTTCCCGTTAACAGCTTTTCAAATTCTTGTGTAATTCTTTCTATTGCTATTTTTGCTAATAATAGCCGATTTTGCACAATAGAATCATATGTTTTTTCTTCTAATGAAAAACCTAGCGTACTGACAAATCGAATAGCACGCATCATACGAAGGGCATCTTCGTTAAAACGTTCATTTGCATTTCCAACAGTCTCTATTTTTTTTTGCTTTAATGCATCTCTGCCAGAAAAATAATCGATAATAGTTCCATGTTTATCCATCGCCATTGCATTCATGGTAAAGTCTCGCCTTTGTAGATCTTCCCGAAGCTCTCTAATAAACGTCACTTCACTTGGCCGCCTAAAATCCACATAAGATGATTCAGTCCGAAACGTTGTTATTTCGTATGACTTTCCATCCACTATTACCATAACCGTTCCATGCTGTATGCCAATATCAATTGTCTGGCCAAATATTCCTTTTACTTCTTCTGGTGTCGCAGATGTCGCAATATCAATATCATTTATTTTTTTGCCAAGCAAATAATCCCGGACAGAACCACCTACAAAATATGCTTCAAATCCAGCATATTCTATTTTTTTTAAAATCGGTGCAGCATCTCGAAAAACTGCTATCATATTATTCACCTTCTTTTAGAAGACGCTCGTATATTTGTTCATATTGATTAACAATCAATTCTGCACGAAAATTTTCTTTCACCCTCTCTATGGAATGAAAGGAAAACTGTCTTTGAAGTTCTGAATCGGATAATAGAGTGATCGCCTTTTCCCCAATTTCCCTTATGTTGCCTAATTCGCAAATAAAACCTGTTTTGCCATCAATAATAACTTCTGGAATTCCGCCTATATTTGTACCAATACAAGGCACACCGCAAGCCATTGCTTCTAATGCAACTAAACCAAAACTTTCCTTCTCTGATAAAAGAAGCATTAAATCGCTGATAGAATACAATTCTTCCAAGTTTTCTTGTTTTCCTAAAAATAATACTTTATTTTTCATTTGCAAATCATCCACCAGTTTAGTAACATTTCTCATTTCTGGACCATCGCCTACAAGCAAAAGTTTTGCCGGAACCTTTTCGGCTAAATGATGAAATGCCTTTACTACGTCTGGCACCCTTTTCACACTGCGGAAATTAGACACATGGATAACAACTTTTTCATCCTGCTTAATTCCATATTCTTCTCTAAGATGTGTGGAATCGACTTTATGATATATTCGCTCATCAATAAAGTTATACAACACTTCAATAGGCTTATCTGCTTGAATGACGTCATATGTCTGCATGCGCAATGATTCAGAAACAGCTGTAACGGCATCCGATTTCTCAATGCCAAAACGAATGCTGTCTGTTAAGGAAGAATCATATCCTAAAACAGTAATATCTGTTCCATGCAAGGTTGTGACAATCTTCACATCACGGCCGCTCATTTGTTTTGCCAAAATGGCACACACTGCATGAGGAATTGCATAATGGACATGAAGAAGATCCAACTCTTCTCGTTTTATTACTTCTGCCATTTTGCTGCTTAAAGCAATATCATAGGGTGGATATTGGAAAACAGAATATTGGCTGACTTCTACTTGATGATAATAAATATTATGATACATTTTATTCAGGCGAAATGGCAGACTAGAAGAAATAAAATGTATTTCATGCCCTTTTTCTGCAAGCATTTTCCCTAATTCGGTTGCAACAACACCTGATCCTCCTACTGTCGGATAGCAGGTAATTCCTATTTTTAATTTTTTCATTCTATTTCACCTAATAAATCATGATGTATTAATAGTGGTTTTTTCTTCATAAATCCTTCGGCATAAATTGTTCCAACTTCTTGTCCAAACATTTTTTCTCTTGCTTCAATTGTTTCAATATAACCATTAACAAGTGGGGTCTCAACTGTTTCTTTTGTTTTGACAAATTGGCTCCGATAACAATTTAATGCCTGTTTTTTTATTTCTATCCATTCAGATGTATCAATAACAAAATCTGGTTTATGAAAACCATTTATCATATAATAATAGCTGTTTTGCACTTTATGTGATGCTAAATCGCCAGCTTTAAAGTTTTTTATGCCTGCTGAAAAAATAGCTTCATCGACTAGCTTTCCGCAATTTCCATGATCTGGATGACGATCGATATAAAATGGCGAAAAAATAACCTTAGGCCTATAGTATCTGATAACTTCTACAATTTTTTTGATAGAAGACTCCTGTAAATATAATCCTCTATCTGGAATTCCAATTGTCATTCTTTCTACTATTCCTAATGTTTCTCCAGCATTTTTTGCTTCCACTTTACGATTCTCTACCGTACCATTTGAAGACAATTCACTATTTGTCAAATCGCATATTACAATGCGTTTGCCTTCATGAGCATATTTGGCAATGCTAGCGCCCATGCCGATTTCAACATCATCTGCATGGGCTCCAAATGCCAATATATCTATATTATTTTTCTTCGATAAAATCTTCTGTTTTTCCATGTACAACATTTCTCCAGTCTATATCCCCTTGCTCTAATCCTCGAATCAACACTTCTCCTGTCCCCATATTCGTTGCAAGAGGCACAGAATATACATCACATAAACGAATAAGTGCAGTTACATCTGGTTCATGGGGCTGTGCGGTTAGCGGATCTCGAAAGAAAAAAATCATATCCATTTCATTGTTAGCAATTTTCGCACCAATTTCCTGGTCCCCTCCAAGAGGGCCAGAACAAAAACGATGAACTTCTAATCCTGTTGCTTCTTGAATTTTCAGTCCAGTTGTTCCTGTTGCAAATAGTACATGTTTTGCAAAAATCGTTTTATAGGCAGTTACAAATCGGATCATATCATCTTTTTTCTTATCGTGAGCAATTAAAGCGATATTCATTATCTTAACACTCCTACTCCATGATATTTTCTAAACCGTAAACTAATACATTCACCTTTAGTACTTCTTCTACTGCAAGCTTTACTCCAGACATAAAGGACACTCGATTATAGGAATCGTGTCTAATGGTTAAAGATTCTCCCTCTGCTCCAAATAACACTTGCTGGTGGGCAATTAAACCTGGCAAACGAGTAGAGTGTATGCGCATTCCATCAAAGTCTGCCCCTCTCGCACCTGGAATCGTTTCTTTTTCATCTGGATGTCCTTGGTTTTTTGCTTGTCTTACTTCTGCCATTAATTCTGCTGTTTTAATGGCTGTCCCACTTGGCGCATCCAATTTTTGATCATGATGCATCTCCATTATTTCAACATCCTGATAATATTTTGCAGCAATTTGAGAAAATTTCATCATTAATACAGCACCTAAGGCAAAATTAGGAGCAATAATGCATCCACGGTTCATTTCTTCACATAAATCTTCTAATTCTTGTAAATTCTCTTTTGTAAATCCAGTTGTTCCAACAACAGGTCTCACTCCATAACTAAGGGCTGTTTTAGCATGATAATAGCCAAATTCAGGTGTTGTCAAATCAATAAGCACATCTGGTTTTTCTGTTTGAAAGCATTTTTCAATATCTGTATAAATTGGCACATCATACCCTGTAAAACCATCTAAATCACTTAATTTTTTTCCCTCATGCTTATGGTCTAAAACCCCAACTAAATCAAAATGCTCGGTGCGGCCTGTTAAATAAACTGCCTCTTTTCCCATTCTTCCCCTAGCCCCTGCGATAACAATCTTTATTTTATTCAATTTCATGCGCTCCTTTATGCTATATGTATGTTTTTATAAGAAAAACTTTAGCTTTACTTTTCTTTAGTGCTGCTAAATGTTTACTCTTCTTTTTTTGTCCAACGATCTTTGTCTCTTGTGTTAAATTTATGCATCACTCGATCATGCGCTTCTTCTAAATCGATATTTAAAGAATTAGCAAGGCATGCTAAAACAAACAGCATATCACCAAGCTCATCCTTAATCTCTTTTTCTCCCTCTGATGCTTTTTTTGGCTTTTCTCCATAATGATGATTAATTTCTCTTGCCAGCTCACCTAATTCTTCTGTTAGACGTGCTAACATGGCCAAAGGGCTAAAGTATCCTTCTTTAAATTGGCCAATATATTGATCTACCTCTGTTTGAATTTCTTTCAGTGTTTTCTTTGTCAATCCTTCCACCCCAAACCAAATCATATTCTTCTACATGTTAGCTAATCTAAAAGGTTTTTACAAACATTTTAGCTAGTTTTGTTCTGATATTTTCACAATTCTTTTATCGTACATATTCTAATAAAATACTTACTCTTTATTTCTTAACATTTTCCCCATATTTCCAGAATATTCACCTTGACATTGCTATCGACTTATTATTTGGATATAATGAATGAGCATTCACTGCATAAAGTGAACCTTCTATCAGCAAACTATTTCTTAGGAAATAAATAGTTTGCAATAATTTTTAATTAGCCAATACATAGAAAGAAGGCGATTATTAAATGTTTAAAGGAATAAAACTTAAAAATATCTTATTTATCCTTCTTGGTTCCGCTATTTTCTCTTTTGGAATTATTCATTTTAATATGCAGAATAATTTATCGGAAGGTGGATTTACTGGTTTAACCTTATTGCTGTATTTTAAATTTAATTGGGATCCATCTTATACCAATCTACTTTTAAATATACCGTTATTTTTCATCGGCTGGAAATTGCTTGGGAAAAACGTTTTTATTTATACTATTATTGGAACAGTCAGTGTATCCTTCTTTTTTTGGCTATTTCAGCTTCCTCAAATCCAGCTACATATTCCATTAAAAGAAGATTTAACGCTTGCTGCTTTGTTTGCTGGCACCTTTATCGGAATTGGCCTCGGCATTATTTTCCGCTTTGGAGGCACAACAGGCGGAGTCGATATCATTGCAAGACTTGTTTTTAAATTCTATGGCTGGAGTATGGGAAAAACCATGTTTTTATTTGATGCATGTGTTATTACTCTTTCCTTAATTTTTTACCTTTCCTATCGTGAGGCCATGTACACTCTTGTTGCTGTATTTGTCGGAACAAGAGTCATTGATTTTATGCAAGAAGGCGCATATGCTGCCAGAGGCGCTATGATTATTTCTGACTTTAATGAACAAATTGCAGATAAAATTATGAGCGAAATGGATCGAGGCGTCACTGTTCTAAAAGGCCATGGCTCTTTTACCAAAAAAGAAAGAGAAGTATTGTATTGTGTGGTGGCCAAAACCGAAATTGTCCGGTTAAAAAGCGTAATAACTTCGGTTGATCCCCATGCTTTTGTTTCTGTCAGCGTTGTTCATGATGTAATTGGCGAAGGATTTACATTAGATGAGTACAAGCGTCCAATTGAGCATTAATTCTCCCATATAAAAAGCATGAGAACAAACCTTTCTCCGTTTATTCTCATGCTTTTTTTACTATATATGCATGTTGTTTACTTCTTTATCTGTTGGCAGCAAATACGTTAATATGCCTAAAACAGGCAAAACACTACATAATAGCATCACAGTCTGAAGGCTATATAAATCGCCGATTATCCCAAAAATAACGGCGCCCAACGCTCCCATTCCAAATGCTAAGCCAACAATTAGCCCTGACACTAATCCAATCATTCCGGGAAGCAACTCTTGTGCATATACGACCGTAACACTAAAGCTCGATTGCAAGATAAAGCCAATAACAACGAGCAGTGGCGCAAGAAGCCAATAAGGTACATGAGGCAACAGTAAAGTAAAGGGCACAGATCCAAGCATGGAGAACACAAGAATTGTCCTTTTACCAAAACGGTCTGCAAGAGGCCCCCCCAAAAATGTTCCAAAAACACCAGCAAGCATAAAGATAAATACATAAAGCTGGGCCGATTTAATAGACAACTGAAATTTCTCCATCATATAAAAATGAAAAAAATTCGTAATCCCCGCTCCATACCAAGAACGAGCAAATACCAAAAAGATTAATAAACATATAGAAAAAACAATCTTTTTCGAAATGCGAAGCTCCTGTTTTGTTTGTTGTTTTTGTTTAGGAATCTTGTGTTTCAACTCTTCTTTATACCAGAAAGACACCGTAAAAAGAACCATCACACCTAAAGCTGCAAGAGCAGTAAACCAAATTGTGCCAAATTGGCCTGTATAAAGAAAAATAAAAGCAGTAAATAGTGGCGCCATTGATTGGCCTGCATTGCCGCCAACTTGATAAATAGATTGTGCTAATCCCCTCTTCTGTCCTGCAGCCATATAGGCAACACGCGATCCCTCTGGATGAAAAATCGCTGAACCAAATCCAATAAATAGGACAGATAATAACACAAGATAAAAATTTGAAGCAAAAGCAAGTCCCATCATGCCAAGCAAACTGGAAACAAGTGCAATCGGCAATAAAAAAGGTGCCGGTTTTTTATCTGCCATCACTCCAAAAAAAGGCTGCATAAGAGAGGATGTAATGTTCAGTGTAAAGGCAATCCAGCCAACCTGAGTGTAGTTTAATTGCATCGACTTTTCTAACACAGGAAATAACGCTGGAACCACAGACTGCATACAGTCATTAATAAAATGTCCTAAACTAATAGCAAATAAAATCCGATAAACTGTTAACGATTGTTTTTGCTGCAACTGCTCTGCTGTTTGCAAAAAACCCCTTCTTTCCCCCGTAAAAATGATGTATGTAAAAATTTTCGATTAGTGAAATATCAAGATTTATTATACAGCCAAATTTCAGATATTAGTAGAAAAAAACAAAAAACCCATTACAATGCACATGGATTTTTTGTTCAAAGATATATTGCTATTTAAATGTTCTTTAGATTTAATCGTCTCTTTGCATACCCGTATAAATTAAAATAAGACGAATCAATTCCAAAACGGCTACAGCCGCTGCTGCAACATATGTCAACGCTGCTGCGTTTAACACTTTTTTTGTTTCTCTTTCTTCGTCATTGCGAATAATGCCAAGTGAAACAACTTGATCCATTGCTCGATTAGATGCATTAAATTCAACTGGTAATGTGACAAACTGGAATAATACAGCAGCTGCCATAAAAAGAATCCCTAACAGCAATAAATTGGATAATCCAGCTAACATTCCGATTAGGATGAGTATCCAAGAGAAATTGCTGCCAATATTTGCGACTGGAACTAATGCGTGGCGAAACCGCAAAAAGGAATAATCTTGCTGATCTTGAATTGCGTGGCCAACTTCATGTGCAGCAATAGCAGCAGCTGCAACAGAATGTCCATGATAGTTGTCGCTAGAAAGGCGCACAACTTTTGTTCTTGGATCATAATGATCAGACAAAACGCCTCTTGTTTCTTCGACCGTAACATTATATAGTCCATTTTCATCTAAAATTTTTCTTGCTACTTCTCGGCCTGACAGATGAGAAGTAGCAGCTACTTTGGAATATTTTTTATATGCACTTTTAACCCTCATCTGCGCCCAAAGAGGTACTAAAAGGATGATAATAAAGTATAGTATATACATGCTTTTCCCCCTAATTGTTCTAGTAGTATTATTTTAATTGTAAGCAAGAGGTAAGCCCGATGTCAAATATTAAACTTCCAATCAAAATTTTATTCTAACACGAAGGCGATATCTACTTTACGCCTATCCCTATACAGATAATCTTGCCTGTTAAAGCTAAATACATACCGATGCTTATAGTTTGTGGCTGGATTTTCTTTTTCGCTTTTGTTCCCTTTTTTCTCCCATATACTTTCTCACCGCAACATAAGATAATGTCAAGATAATAATGCTTCCTGTAGAAATAATTACCCACCAAAGAGAAGGATCTGCTTCATCTTCGTACACTTGATTAAATACATCTTCCAGTTCTGACTGAAGCGTTGTCAGTTCTTCTTGCTGCCCTCCATTAGAAAACACTTGCAGACGGTATGTGCCAATAAATTCTACTAATGCATTTAATTTTTGAAACTGTTCTGTTCCTACATCTAGTTTTAAACTAGGATAAATAATTTGATATAAAGACAAAAAGGAATCCATTTTTTCTTCATAAACCCGCTTATCTCCTGCAGTCAATGCTTGTTTCATTTCCGTATATGTAGTCATTACCGGCTCCTCCATTTGTGTCCATAAAGGCTGCTTTCCTGAAGAAACCGCATCAACTGCAAGACGGAATTTTGTAACGGTATTAACACGTTCATTACTATTAAGAGACGCATTAGAAATTGCTTCAACTGCTTCATCATGCGCTCCAGTCACAATTCTTAATTCATCCATAGTAAATGTTTTTTGTTTAATAGAAACCGTACTAAATTGATTGGAGAAATAATCAAGAATTTTTTTCGCATCCTCATATCTTTCTGATTTTACAAGCTGCAATGCTTCATCACTCAACGTATCAAGTTCATCTATAGGAGCATTCCGTTCTACATCTGCATTTGCTGAAATAGTAAGAGAAATTGGTGCAAGCAAACATAATAATAACGTTAATACAACCAATTTAGCCTTCATTTTTTTGTCCCTCCCCACTCTACTATTAAAAATGTATGTGAGGTTGGACAAGGTTAGAATAAAAAATTATCAGCTTAAGACAAGTTCCATTTTAAGAGTGGCTTTTTTTGCGTTAAATAATAAGCAACCGCAACACTTATTATGCTTAACCAAAAAGTAAAATAGCCAATTTCTGGCATATATTGATCTAGCACTTGATATCTTGGCATCATAAAAAAAACATAATCAATGACATCATTATGAAATGTCCATATGCCTGCAAGCAAAAGATGCCTCCCTTTTATGCGGTAGAAAGGGGTATATAATAAGCCTTGAATCGCCATGGCACCATGTGAAACAATAAGCATTACAGCAGCCATTTCCATAACTCCTGTTTTGGCATAGACAAGAATATTCATCACCACAGCCCAAATGCCATATTTAAACAGTGTAATAACCGCTAACGCCTCAAATAATGGCCAATTTTTTTTCAGTAAAAATGCAAACAGAACAACAACAAAAAAAAGACTTGCTGTTGGGCTATCTGGTACAAAAGCTAGGAAAATGGCAGGAGTTTCAGCCAACTGAAACCTATACCAATAATATCCATAAATAGTTCCTAATATATTTACAACGAGCAATAATAATAATAAGGAGCGGTTTGCCAATAGATAATAAAGCCATTTCATTCCTATGTACTTCCTTTCCAAATCCATATTGCTTCATTTTATCATAAGAGCTTCTAGCAGTATATAATCGCTTAAAACAAGCTCTCTTATTTGATATTTGATTCTCTTTATTCATTCATTTACTCCATAACAACACAAAAAAGCGGCAAAAAGGGAAAGGCAAACCAATCCTCTCGTTCGCCACATCTTTTTGCCGCCACTATCTATTCTACATTTCGCAAATACTGCAACCTATTGGTCAACTCCTGAAAAGATTGTTGATCTCCCTTATCAAGAGCCTCATCAATCAATTCAAGCAGTTTTTCCTTTTGAAACTTTTCAATGCTTGCTACAAGAAATTGTTCTGCAATCATTTTATCTTTTTCACTTATTTCTAATTTTTTCGGCATAAATGGATTTTCCACTAGCACAGCTGCATATTGATGAGCTTGATTAGATGCATAAAAATTTAATTGAATATAAATATCTTCATCCCTGTTTAAGCGAATATCATGAAAAGATTTCTCTGCATCGGTTGTCATTACATTTTCTTTATAAAAACGAAATGGAACTTCATCCACACAATGTGTCGACATGATTAACCCTCTTGGACATCTTTCTGCATTATCTACAAAATGAACCTTTTCCATTAATTGATCGTGGCTCATTAAGTAATTTAAAATCCAGACACATTCCCTTCTCTTCAATTGATAATGATTCAAAAACCAACGAATGAAGTCTTTTTTCTCATTGACAGATACAGGGGTTTTCATCTGTTTAGTTCCCTCCTCTGCATTGCAACTAAATTTTTTTCTTTCAGTTTACACCCTGCCATTCACCACTCTTTTCCCCCGTGCTTATGCTCTCCAAAATTCAAGCTTGCGTTAAAATGGCTCCTCTGTTAATTGATCAATAATTTCCATATACTCAACATTACTAGGGTCAGTTAACAACAGCTTATTAAAAATTTCGGCAGCTTCCGTTCTTTTTCCTTCTTCTAAAAGAAAATATCCAAAGTCGTATAAAAAATCTGGAAGATCCTTATAAAAAGTATATGCGGTATTATATTTGTTTAATGCCTCTG
Source organism: Niallia nealsonii (assembly GCF_002835805.1). Taxonomy (GTDB): domain Bacteria; phylum Bacillota; class Bacilli; order Bacillales; family Cytobacillaceae; genus Niallia; species Niallia nealsonii. The sequence continues at coordinate 115,657 of NZ_PISE01000016.1, forward strand.
AATATTTCTCTAGCCCTTGCAGTGCTTTAGCAGCATCCCAATATAGCTGGGGCTCCTCAATTTGTTGAGCATCCATCATATCAACGAGCTCCATGCAGTCACTAAACCGGTCCTGAGATAAAAACAGCTTGTTTAGTAGAAGCACAGCTTCCGTAAATTCAGGATCAATCGCCAACCCTTCACGAAAATATTTTTCTGCATTTTCTTCGTTGCCCAACTTGAGTGCAAGCTTCCCGCCATATACGTATAAATCTTTATTAAACTCATCCTGTTTTATGCCTTCTACCATTGTTTCATCTGCTTCGTTTAACATCTCTTCCTGTTCATATGCTTTTGCCAAATATAAGTACAAAGAATGAAAAGAAGGATCTAACGCTTTTACTTCTTCCAAATGTTTAATTGCACTTGAAGTCATTCCAGCTTGCAGGGAAGTTAATCCTAAATTAAACAATGTGTTAATTTCCACTTTTTCAGCTAATGCTTTTTTATAATAGTCGACAGCTTCTTCAAAACCGCCGCCTGCACTTAAACAATCCGCAATTCTTCCATTAACATTAACGCCGCCCACTACAGTTTGATGAGAGAGAACTAGTTTATAAGCATTAATTGCATCATACAGTCTTCCTTGTTCTGCATATAATTCCCCAAGAGCAAAATCTATAATCACTTCATTTGGCAAAATTAACTTCGCTTGAAGCAATTTTTGTTCACTTACTTCAAACAAGCCATCCATTTGATATAAGTCTGCCAATAATAACAAGGCTTGAGGATAGCTTGGATCTTGTTCATTTATTCTCTCAAGCACAGCAATTGCTTCTTCTTCATTGCCAAGTTCCATTTCTGCTTCAGCTACTAGCACTAATAATTCTCCCTCTTCTGGGTACGCTTCTAATAAACGCTGAAACAAAATTTTTGCTTCTTCCAAAAAACCTAGCTGAAACAGCTCTTCCCCTAATAGAAATCTCTCCTCATTGCTGCCGCTTTTTACTATATCATTATAATATTGCAACGCCTTATCTTGTTGTCCATCTTCTAATAACGCAATAATTTCTTGTACTCTTTCCATGTATGTTCCTCTCTAGTCTCTATCCATTTCGAAAGATAAAAAGACTTTTGCTTCAATATATTCCCTATTGTAAGTGATAAAAAATGCTTTCACTTGCTTCAAATACAACTTTCTTAACAAAAAACAAATTATACTCTATCACTATGATAAAGAAACAAATCATTTTCTTCAATATTTATGATCGAAGAACTTATTTACTACAGAGAACATTTACCTCTTCGATTGGTTCCTCCATTACTGCTTTGCCTGTTTTCTCCTTTATCATACATTTCTCATTTGCAAGTCAGTATTTTTTATTTAGAAAAAACAGAAACAATCATACAAAAAATTTTTTTTCCATTCCTTGCAGCCATGTTTTTCGTCCACTTTTTATAGATGAATGGATGTTTTCACCCTATTTCCAGCCATTTCCTAGCATCACCACCCATTTTCTTTAAGACAAGCTATGATTTTGTTTCAGAAATTATTCCTTTTTTTGTTAATGAATATAATGGGTGGCAAAATGTTGAATTGATTCCTGCTTCCCTATTATTCACTATATCGTTTCATTTTGAACAAAAATAAAACTCAGCCCTCCATTAGGACCGAGTTTTATTTTTATGTCAATTTACGCATTAATTTTGCGTTAGACCTGTTAAATGTTCAAAAAAAGTTGGATAGGATACAGAAATCGCTTCTGCATTTTCTAATGTTAATTCTCCTTCACAAATGAGGGAAGCAACAGCCAACATCATGCCAATTCGATGATCTCCATGGCTATTTACCACATTGCCAGAAAGAGGTGTTCCCCCTTTAATCACCATTCCATCATCCGTTGCGACAATATCAGCACCTAACTTTTGCAATTCTTGTACAACTGTATCAATACGATTGGTCTCTTTTACCTTTAATTCGTGAGCATCTTTAATAACAGTTGTTCCACTTGCTTGTGTTGCCAAAAGAGCAATGATTGGGATTTCATCAATTAACTTTGGAATAATGTCCCCTTCAATAACTGTCCCTGTCAAATTGCTTGTTCTTACAGTAATGTCACCAACTGGTTCAAATAATTCAGATTCATTTTGACTGATTTCGACTGATGCCCCCATATTTTTCAAAACATCCATTATGCCAGTGCGAGTTGGATTTAAACCGACATTTTTCAGCAAAACGCGACTATTCGGCACAATACTGGCTGCAACTAAAAAGAAGGCTGCCGATGAAATATCTCCTGGAACATGAATATCCGCAGCTGTTAAAGATTGTCCGCCCTCAATATATATCGCCTTATCTTTTATATCAATTTTCCCGCCGAATCGTTTAATCATTCTTTCTGTATGATCCCTTGTTGCCAATGGTTCAATAACCGTTGTTTTTCCATTTGCTTGCAGTGCAGCAAAAATAATTGCAGATTTTACTTGAGCACTTGCCACAGGAAGTTCATATGTTATAGGCTCTAGAGAACCACCACGGATAGAAAGTGGTGTAAACTCTCCATTATTTCTGCCATCAATTTTTGCTCCCATTGTACGTAATGGGCCCACAACTCTTGTCATCGGTCTTTTTCCAATAGAGTGATCTCCAACTAATGTAGCATGAAATTCTCTTCCAGCAAGAATTCCTGACAACAGTCGAATAGTTGTCCCTGAATTGCCAACATCTAAAACCTCTTTTGGCTCTATTAACCCATCTAATCCATTTCCTTCAATGATTACTTTATCTTTTTGTACATCGATATGAACGCCTAGTTTTTGAAAACAAGAGATTGTACTTAAACAATCATCGCCCATTAAAAAATTAGTAACCGTTGTTCTGCCATTTGCAATCGCGCCAAACATAACAGAACGGTGAGAAATAGATTTATCGCCCGGGACTAATATCTCCCCTTGTAAACTCGCTGGAGTATCTATTAATTTCATCCGTTCGTCCACCTCTTCCGCCATCATTTTTCAATCGTCGTATCGTAATTGGAATAGGCTGCAATACATTTTTGCGCACGCATTCTATCCTCATCTGTTTGAAAGCTAATAACTAATATTCCATTAATATCTTCTCTTGTTTCAATAATGCGAATATTGGTTATACTAATTGCTTCTTTCGCTAAATAACCTGTTATTTCCGAAATAACCCCTGGATAATCGGGAACATCTACATATAAATCATAAAAGGCAGGAATTGCTCCTTTTTGGTTTTTAGGAAGCTCATCCCGAAATTTTTTCGCATCTTCAAAATAAGTGAACAGCCCTTCAGCATTTTCCTCATCTATTAACGAAATAACCAGGTTCATTTCATCTTGCCAATCCTTTAAAAGCTTCAACAGCACTTCTTTATTATGAAGTAAAATATCACGCCACATAGCTGGACTGCTTGATGCTATTCTTGTAATATCTCTAAACCCACCAGCTGCGAGTCTTGTAACAAGCTCATTTGTTTTGCTTGTTTGGTCTGCCTGATGTACAAGAGATGCTGCCACAATATGAGGCATATGACTAATGACACCTGTCAGCAAGTCATGTTCACTTGGGGTAATTACTAAAAACTTAGCTTTTGTTCCACCTAGCCAATTCATTAAACATTTTACCTTGTCTTCATCTGTAAAATTGTCTGGTGTAATTAAATAAAAGGCATTTTCAAACAGCAAAGATTTTGCAGCGGTAACCCCACTTTTATGGGAGCCAGCCATCGGATGCCCCCCAATAAAAGTGATGCCCTTTTGCGAAAGCAATTCTGCTTTCTCCATAATTCTCCCTTTCGTGCTGCCAACATCTGTAATAATCACATCTTTTTTTAAAGGCAACTCTCCAAACATTTCCATTATTATTTCCGTTTCCTTTACAGGTGTCGAAATAATAATCAAATCAGCATCTAGTGCCCCTTCCATAATGGAATCGGCTTTTTCATCAATTACCCCTAACATTTTTCCAAGCTTTACATTTTGATCTGATACATCATAACCAATGATGCTGCAATGAGGATGTTTGGCTTTAATGCCTAATGCCAAAGATCCTCCAATTAGTCCCAATCCTATTATAAAGACGCGGCCATTCACTTTATTCACCGCCACTTCTTTTGTAAAATTATAATTTAGCTGCCTTCTCTTCTAAAAACTGAGACATCACTTGCAATAATCCTTCATTTTGCTCTTTTGAACCAACTGTTATTCGAACAGATGTAGGGAAGTTTAGCGGTACACCAGAACGCACAATATAACCCCGTTCTAAAAAGTACTGGAATACCTCATTTCCATCTACTTTAAAATCGATTAAGATGAAGTTTGTTTGAGACGGGTAGTAATCCAAGCCATGCTCTTTGCAGAATGCATAGAATAATTCCAACCCTTCTCTGTTTTTTATTTTGCAGCTTTCTACAAACTCCTGATCTTCTAAAGCTGTTAATGTAGCAATTTGCCCAAGGGTATTCACATTAAAAGGCTCTCTAATTGGCTCTAATGTTTTGATTAATGATTCATTCGCAACCCCATAGCCAACTCGAAAACTTGCTAAACCATAAATTTTAGAGAATGTTCTTAACACAATTAAATTTTCAAAAGCATTTACTAAATCAAGAGCATCATAATAATCTTCTGCTACAACATACTCATAATATGCTTCATCTAAAACGACTAAAACATCTTTTGGAACAGCTCTCAAAAAGTCCACTAATTTTTCTTCTGTAATATATGTACCTGTTGGATTATTAGGTGAACATAACCATACAACACTTGTAGACTCGTCAATCGCTAAAAGCATAGCATCCAAATCGTGAAGTCCATCAGCCGTTAATGGAACTTCCCTTACTTCCGCTCCATCTACAATCGCATTATGTTTGTATTGTCCAAATGTGTGTGTTGCCATTACCGTATTTAAACCTGGTTTTAAAAGCGCACGAGAAATCATTAAAATAATTTCATCTGATCCATTTCCAAGAACTAATTGTTCTTTAGACACTTGCAAAAATTCAGCTAATTTCAAGCGCAATTTTGTTGCATATCCATCTGGGTATAAAGCAAATGAACCATCCACTTTTTTCAGTTCCTCCACTACTTTTAAAGAACTGCCAAATGGATTTTCATTTGAAGCAAGTTTGACGATGTTTTCTAAATTAAATTGTCTTTTTACTTCATCAATGTTTTTCCCAGGTTGATAAGGAGTTAGATTCAAAAGTTGGCTTTTCCATTTCATCATTGTTCACCTCAAAATTTTAATAGCTTTTATGTTTATCCCGTTTTTAAAAGAAGTAAGTTTATTAAGCTTCTTTTAGATCTGGCCTTAATGTAATAGCATTTTCTAAATAAACATGTTTAATGTCTTTTTGGGCAACTTGTGTATTGACATGAAACATAATTCGTATGCACTTTTCTAGTGAAAAAGGAACTTCCATTTCTTTCATGCACATAACAGGAACATATGTCCAGCCCTCTTGCAAACGTATAACTTTTGCAGGGAATGCAGCCGTTATATCATCTGTCACTGACACAAAAACAGATGCGACATCATCCGCTTGAATGTCATTTAACAGTATCATCGCTTTCACAAGGCGCTCTGTTGCATTCATAATCTCTGTTTCTTCATTTTGCTCAACAGTTATTGCCCCCCGCACTCCTCTTATCATTTACATTCTCTCCTTAAATAATTGTAGTTCCTCTTTTATCTCTTCCTCAGCTATTTTTACTACTTGAGGCTGGCCGATTTTTTGCAGCAATACAAAATGGATATCTCCATTAACTGATTTTTTATCTTGCTTCATTCTATTAATTAATCGATCGAGATCAAGATGATTTGGAATTTGAATTTGATAGTTTAATTTTTCCAACCATTTTGAGAAATCGGCTACTGAAAAATCCAAACCATATTTCTTTTTGCTTAAAGTTAGGGCAAAGATCATGCCAATTGCAACAGCTTCCCCATGGGTCATATTGCCATAGCCCATCTCAGCTTCAATTGCATGGCCTAATGTATGACCAAAGTTTAAATAGGCCCTAATTCCTGTTTCCTTCTCATCTTCTCCAACTATCTTCGCCTTTATTTCAATGCCTTTTTGCAAGAAATCAGCTAACTCTTGCTCCGTTACTTTGCTTAAATCATCTAGCTTTAAAAGAGTAGAATAAAAATTTTCATCGTTAATTAATGCATGTTTTATTACTTCAGCAAAGCCTGACTTAATTTCTTTGTCTGGCAATGTAGCAATAGCTGAAGTATTATAAAACACAGCTTCAGGCTGATAAAAAGCTCCAATCATATTCTTTCCTTCTGGATGATTAATAGCTACCTTGCCGCCAACAGCACTGTCATGAGCCAAAATCGTTGTTGGAATCTGAATAAAGGGAATTCCTCTCATAAAGGTCGCTGCTACAAAACCAGCCAAATCTCCTACTGCACCACCGCCAAGAGCTAAGACAATCGACTTTCTGTCAAAATTTTGTGTTAGAGCGAATGTTAAACAGTCATAATATACATCAAATGTTTTGGCTTTTTCTCCTGATGGAACCACATATGTTTCATAAGAAAAATCAGCCAGCAGCTCAGTAAGTGATGCTAAATGAAGCTTTGCCACTGTTTCATCTGTTAATATAAAAAGTTTGGAACAGTTTTGGAAATGATTATGCAGAAATTCAGGCAAATGTCTAGTTGCATCTTTTCCAATAAACACATCATATTTTTTTGAATCAGTTGTAACTGCAACTGTTTTCATTAGAATTCCCTCGCATATTCTCGATGCTTATTGATATTTTCTAACAAACTATCGAATCTATCCGAATAAAACTGATCAATAATAGCACATGCCAATTCCCATGCCACAACATTTTCCGCAACAACGGCAGCAGCAGGAACAGCACAGCTGTCTGAACGCTCAATGCTCGCAGCAAACGGCTCTTTTGTTTCAATATCGACACTATTTAATGGTTTATATAAAGTTGGAATTGGCTTCATTACGCCTCTGACTACAATCGGCATACCTGTTGACATTCCACCTTCTAAACCGCCTAATCTGTTTGTTTTGCGTGTATAACCATTTTGTTCATCCCAAAGGATTTCATCATGGACTTCACTGCCAGGTTTTCTCGCTGCTTCAAAGCCAATGCCAAATTCCACACCTTTAAATGCATTAATGCTCATGATGGCACCAGCAAGCTTTGCATCTAATTTGCGATCGTAATGTACATAGCTACCAACACCAACAGGCATACCTTCGACGATTACTTCTACTATACCACCAATAGAATCACCATTAGTTTTTGCATCATCAATTGCTTTCATCATTTCTTTTTCAGCAATAGGATCTAAGCAGCGAACTGGTGATTGTTCAGATATTTCCGCTAATTTCTCAATAGACTCATATGACTCTACATTTGCTTTTACTCCGCCAATTTCTAAAACATGTGATGCTACTTTTATTCCTAAAAGCGAAAGCAGTTTTTTTCCAACTGCACCAGCAGCTACTCTCACCGTTGTTTCACGGGCAGAAGAGCGTTCTAGCACATTTCGCATATCACGGTGGCCATATTTAATTGCCCCGTTTAAATCAGCATGTCCAGGTCTTGGACGAGAAATTTTTCTCTTAATTTCTGTTTCATCTTCTTCTATTGGGTCTTGCCCCATTATTTTTGTCCAATGCTTCCAGTCATTATTTTCGACAATTAAGGACACCGGAGAACCTAATGTATAACCATGTCTGATTCCGCCGCCAATTTCGACTGTATCTTTTTCAATCTGCATTCTTCTGCCACGTCCATGGCCTTTTTGTCTTCTTGCCAATTCTTCATTAATATCACTTGCAAGCAGTGGCATCCCAGAAGGAAGCCCCTCAATAATTGTTATAAGTTTGGGACCATGTGATTCCCCTGAAGTTAAATATCTCATTTTTCGAATCCTTTCTCCCTTCAACGCTTTAAAGGAAATATGTTTCAATATAACATATTCATTTATAGAAAAATAGTATAAAAAATAAATTTAATAAAAAAACCTTATAATTCGTCAGATTTAACATGCTATCGCCTAAACTAAAAAGCAAAAAAAAACAACTTATAATCGTTTGCGATAAAAAAAAGTATCCTCTGTTTCCAAGCCATATTTTCCTGGATTAAATATTTGTTCTGTACTGCCTACAAAAAAAATCCCTCCAGGTTTTAGCGCATTAGAGAATTTTTGATAAAGCAAATCTTTTGCCTCTTCTGTGAAATAGATGAGTACATTTCGGCATACAATCAAATCAAAAGGACCGTGAAATGAATCTGCCAAGAGATTATGTTTTTTAAACGATACCGTTTTTTTTATTTCCTCATTCACGTGGAAAAGACTGCCCTTTTCTGTAAAATGCTGCTGTTTTTGTTTTAGTGGAACTTCATTTAATGCTCTACCGATGTAAATGCCTGTTTTCGCTTTTTGAATGGCTAGCTCATCAATATCTGTAGCCAAAATATCATATTGAGTTCTCGACAAATGATTGGCAAAAATCATTGAAAGCGTATATGGCTCTTCTCCTGTAGAACAAGCAGCGCTCCATACTTTCAGTTTTCCACCTCGTTTATCAATTATTTTAGGGATGATTTTATTTTCTAAAATTTCCCATCTTTTGTAATTTCGATAAAATTCTGAAACATTAATCGTCATTCGATCTAATAATTCGTCCATTAAATCTTTATTTCTAATGACTGCCTGGAAATATTCCTTAAAAGAAGCAAATCCCCTTTTTTCATAAAGGGATGTTAATCTTCTTTTCATTTGCGCTTCCTTATATAAGGATAAATCAATACCTGATTGATTGTAAAAATTTTTGACAAAATCATCATAAGCTTTATCCATTATTACCCCTCACTACAATACATTAATTTCTTTTTTATAGTATAAACGATAAAACAAAAAAAAGGGCATTAAATTTCTCTACCGAATGGTTTCACATCAAATAAATAGACTAGATTTATCCTTTGCTTTAATAAATAACAAGAATATTCCCACTAATTAAAAGAAAAATAATGCATAATTAGTTATATAGAAAAAAGATACTTGATTTTCATCAAGCATCTTATTATGTAAGTAAGGGCTTGTCTAGATAATTAATTCACCCATGCCGCTATATTTTTTTGATATGTAATTAATTCTTCTTCTTTAAAAAATAACGCAATTTCTCTTGCAGCGCTTTCTGCACCATCCGATCCATGAATAACATTTTTGCTTTTAACAGTAGCAAAGTCGCCTCGGATTGTTCCAGGCATGGCTTCCATTGGATTTGTTTTGCCCATCATTAGTCTTGATTTAGCAATAACATCTTCCCCTTGCCATACCATTGCAAAAACAGGACCAGAAGTAATAAAATCTACTAATTCCGTAAAAAAAGGTTTTTCCACATGTTCCTGGTAGTGATTTTGGGCCAACTCATTGGATATATGCATAAATTTTGCACCAATAAGTTGAAAGCCTTTTTGTTCAAAACGTTCTATAATTTTGCCTATTAGATTTCTTTGTACACCATCTGGCTTTACCATTAAAAACGTTCTCTCCATCGTTTTCACTCCTATACTATTAATAGAAAATGTAAAAATAGGCTATTCATGAAAACACTACCATAAATGAAGACACTTTGCAAAATTTTCTAATATTTCCGTTTCCCTAAATACTTTGCTATATTAGTTAACGCTTTTTTCGAGCGATTATTCGGCAAGCCTTCTAATTCCTTTAAAGCTTTAGCCAAATATAAATCACTTACTTTTAAGGAACGATCAATAGCATCTGAATTCTTTATTAGCATAATAATTTTCTCAAGATCTTTTTTGTCCATATCTTCATGAACAGTTTTTACAGCCTTCTGTACTTCTTTTTGCTCCATTGCGTACAAAACTGGCAATGTAATATTCCCCTGCAGCAAATCTCCACCTGCTGGTTTTCCTAGCTCTTCCTCTGTTGCGACAAAATCAAGTACATCATCAATGATTTGATAGGACATTCCTACATAATAGCCAAATCGATACAGTTTTTTTTGATATTTTTCTTCCACGTCAGAAGCAATAGCCCCAACTAAGGAACTTGCTGAAATAAGAAGAGCTGTTTTTCTTTTGATCCGGCGAAAATAATCTCTAATATTTTGTTCATAACGATATTTATCTTTTATTTGCTGAAGTTCCCCAATGCATACTTCCACAATAGTATTAGCCAATACTTTATGCGCCTCAGCTTTTTTTATGTCGCTCATTACTTCTAAAGAACGAGCAAAAATATAATCCCCTGTGTACATGGCAATTTTATTATCCCATTTTGCTTTAATCGTAGGCTGACCTCGACGAAGATCTGCATCATCAATAACATCATCATGCACCAAAGAAGCCATATGTATTAGTTCTAAGGCAACAGCAGCCTTTTTTATTACATCGATATTATAATCGCCAAACTGACCTGCCAATAAAACAAATATCGGTCTAATCCGTTTACCGCCCGCCTGTAATAAATGCAAAGAAGACTCTCGTAAAACACTAGAATCAGCCATTACTGTTTCTTCTAATGTCTTTTCAATCATCGCTAAATCCGAATTCAAAAATGAATACATCATTTTTAATTTCACTCACTACTCACCCGTCTTTTAAAATCTATACGGCTAAAAACCCTGCTGTTTTTAACCGTACAGAAACTTATTTTTCTTTATATCCAAAATGGGAAGCTGCAACTCCGCCACTATACGGCTTATAGGAAACATTGGATAAGCCCGCTTGTTCAAACATATTTTTCAATTCTTTCATACCAGGAAAATCGCGGGCAGACTCTTGCAGCCACGAATACTCTTTGTAGCTTTTGGCAAACAATTTTCCAAAAAGAGGCATAACGAACCGAAAATAAAAATAGTAGCACTGCTTAAAAACGGGCATTGTTGGTTGGGATGTTTCTAGACAAACTACCGTTCCCCCTGGCTTTACTACTCGCCGCATTTCTTTGAGCACTTGTAAATAATCGGGTACATTTCTGAGTCCAAATCCAATTGTTACATAATCAAAGCTGTTATCTGGAAAAGGCAGTTCCATTGCATTTCCATGTATAAGTTTAATATTGGAGTAACTTTTTGTTTTTACTTTCCCGATGCTTAACATATTTTCGCTAAAATCCAAACCAACAACATGACCAGTTGGCCCAACAGCATCCGCCAAACTAATCGTCCAATCAGCAGTGCCGCAGCAAACATCCAATGCAGAAGCACCTTTTGACACGTTCATCTTTTTCATTGTATCTTTTCGCCAAAATTTATGTTGCTGAAAACTAATTAGCGTGTTCATTTTATCATAATTATCATAGATCTTTTCAAAAACATGATGGACTTTTTCTTCCTTCGATTGTTGTTGCTGCATTGCCTTTTTACCCTTCTTCCACATACATTTGTTGTTGACATTCATTTAATAAAAGTTGAATCTTTTCTAATAGCAAAGTATTTATACAAACGGGCATAGAGTTCATTGCTTTTTGCAAGTGGCCACAAGCATCCTCTAAACATTTTCCTAGAATAAGTTCTGCTGGGGCTTCATTTTTATTTTTCTCTTTCCATTTTTCTGATGAAAAGGTATCCATTACAAGAGAGGATCCAGTCTCATTATATGTATTTTTTTCTTTTAATAGCCTTTTTATTAGCAATATGAAAATAGATAGATTTTTCCATTCTTCCATTTGAAAAGCTGCTATTAATTTATCTACTAAAGCATGTTCTACTATTCCAATGCTTTTTACTAACTCTTCCATATTGGCTGCTGCTTTTTGATATAAAACAATTTTTTGTTCGTTGATCTCTTTTATTGCTTCCGCCAATATTTTTATCATATCAATATCTTCTGCTTCTGCTAATAACTGAAAATAATGGCCACTATAAAAGTCACCAGCCAAAACAGTCAACTGCCTATTTTTTTCTAAATCTTTGCTTTGGCTTTCATTTGTTATTAGTTCATGGGTATCAAGGGCAATTTGAATAAGCATGGTAGTTATTGTATATTTCTCGATATCCTTATCTGATAATTTCGCCTCTTTTAAAATAGAAAGGATTAGAAGCAATCTTTCATCATCAATAACAGGCTTCTGTATATGTTGAAAAAGATAGGTATGAGAAATTTTCTGCAAGATTTTTTCTTTTATTTGATCAATCAAATTTTGTGTAATGGCCATTTTATCACCCTTGTTCCCCTATTATTTCAAATTTACTATTTACGCTTACTTTTGTAATTATAGCATAAAACGGGTGTATGACGCTTTTTTCAACATTCTAGCTCATTTCACATACATCCACTTGCTTGAAAAAACAAAAATCCATGATGATTGTTCTCCAATCTTTGTCTATAACTATTATTAGATAAAATAATATTTGATTCATTCGCAAAAACCAAATAGTTTGCACAAATGAACCAAATATCAACAATATATTTAATAGACTCTTTGAAAAAACAGACCTGGTTCCGATATTATTTTAATAAAGACAACACTTCTGCCCTTGCATCAGAATCTTCTGCATAGCGGCCTCGTACAGCTGTCGTAATCGTTTTTGCCCCAGGTTTATTAACGCCTCTCATCGTCATGCACATATGCTCTGCTTCAATTACCACCATCACACCATGCGGCTCAAGCATTTCATAAATGGAGTCTGCAACAGTTGATGTAATTCGTTCTTGGAGCTGTGGTCTTTTAGCAACTACTTCTACCGCTCTCGCTAATTTGCTTAAACCTGTTACTTTTCCATTTCGCGGGATATATGCAACATGAGCGTTTCCGAAAAAGGGCACTAGATGATGTTCGCACATGCTGTAAAATGGGATATCTTTTACTAGCACTAGTTCTTCATGATCTTCTCCAAATATTGTTTGAAAATATTCTTTCGGATCTTCCTGCAAACCTGAGAAAATTTCACTATACATTTTCGCTACCCTTGTAGGTGTATCTATTAAACCCTCTCTATCGGGATCTTCTCCAATAGCTTCTAAAATAAGTTTTACCGCTTCTTCAATTTTTGGGATATTTACCTTAGACATTTCCTTTTTCCTCCTAAAGCCTTTCATTCCATTTATCTCTAACCATATTAGCATAATAACTAATAGAAGACTATCTCGCCTTGCTTTATAAAAATAAATTATAGGAGTATTCCTTTTATGCTCGGACATACTAAAAAATATAAACCGCCATAATTAGATAGATACTATAGAAAAACAAATGGTGTAAAAGCTATTATTTACGCTTCATGCTTTTTAGTTTTTTCTAATGAATAAACCATATATAAGTGGATTAACAGCAAAAACTATTTAATAAAAAACATATAGTTAGGAGAATAATATAAAAACATCCGTTTGTCGACTGTTTTCTTTGATAATTATTTGGGGAATATAGAAGGAATGAAGCTGTTCGTTTCACTTTATTTCAGCACTTTTCCAAAAAACATGGTATCAAAAAAACCGCGTTGACCGCGGTTTTTAGTATCGTAGCAATGTATGTAATTACTTCACTGCATCTTTAAGTGCTTTTCCTGGTTTAAAAGCAGGAACTTTGCTAGCTGCGATTTCAATTTCTTCGCCTGTTTGTGGGTTGCGTCCTTTACGTGCTGCACGTTCACGAACTTCAAAGTTTCCGAAACCGATAAGTTGAACTTTATCCCCATCCTTTAAAGCATTTAAGATTGTATCAAAAACAGCATCAACTGCTTTAGTAGCGTCTTTTTTAGATAATTCACTTGCTTCAGCAACTGCGTTAATTAATTCTGTTTTGTTCATGCCTTTCACCTCCTCCCAAATGTTTCAAATAAATTCAAAGAGTGCATCTACTATCATTATTTGTAAACAAATTCACGGAATTATATACATCATACCAAATATTTTCTTAAATATGAACTATATACTAGTGCATATACGAGAATTATTTGAACGAAAAGTGGGTTGCTTAAATCATATACCCCTAAAAAACCTTATATGACGCTAATTCCTTTAAAAGATTATCATAATCATTTGCGCATATCAAGAAATATTATCTATTGAGAGCAATCTTTTAATAATTTAACAGATATTTGTAACACTTGTCCCTTTTTTTAACAATCCCTTTAAAGATTAGTTGCAAAAAAGGCTTACTTCAGAAGCATCTCCCCCTTAATTAAGGCCAAAAGTTATTTGAATTTTCTTTTGATTATTCGTTCACTTAAGCTTTATCTTCTAAAGAAACAGAAAGTTAAATTTAACATCTTTTATTTTCCAAAACAAAAAAAGAACCCTAAAAAGAGTTCTCCTAAAGAATGATTGCAATTAGTCCACCAGAGCCTTCATTGATAATTCGTTCAAGTGTTTCTTTTAATTTATACCTTGCATTTTCCGGCATAAGTGAAAGCTTCGCTTGAATCCCTTCACGCACTATCGAACTTAAACTTCTGCCAAAAATATCAGAATTCCAAATCGATAGCGGATCATCTTCAAAGTCCTGCATCAAGTATCGGACAAGCTCCTCACTTTGTTTTTCAGAACCAATGATTGGCGCAAATTCTGACTCTACATCTACTTTTATCATGTGTATAGATGGTGCAACAGCCTTTAATCGAACACCAAATCGAGATCCTTGACGAATAATTTCTGGTTCATCCAAACTCATGTCCACTAATGATGGGGCAGCTATGCCGTAGCCGGTTTGCTTTACCATCTTTAAAGCATCAGATATTTGATCATACTCCGTTTTTGCATGAGCAAAATCTTGCATCAACTCTAATAAGTGGTCTTTCCCTCTTATCTCAACACCAACAATTTCTTTTAATATTTCATCGTATAGCTCATCTGGTGCAAATAAATCAATTTCTGCAACTCCTTGCCCCATTTCAATTCCAGCAAGACCTGCACGATCAATAAATTCATATTCGCTAAACTGGGTTACTACTCGATCAACATCTCTTAATCTTTTAATATCTTTAACCGTATCTTTTACTGCTTCTTGATAGTTGTCGCGAAGCCAATGATTTTCACGCAATACCATTACCCAACTCGGTAAATTTACATTTACTTCTAAAACCGGGAATTCAAACAATGCTTCCCTCATTACATTTAATACATCTGTTTCCCTCATCGATTCTACACTCATTGCAATTACAGGAATATCGTATTCATTAGAAAGCTCTGTACGAAGAGCCTCTGTATTTGGATGAAATGGCTGTGCACTATTGATAATCATAATAAACGGTTTCCCTACTTCTTTTAGTTCCTCAATCACCCGTTTTTCGGCTTCTAAGTAGTTACTTCTAGGAATATCCCCAATTGTGCCATCTGTTGTAATAACAACACCAATAGTACTGTGTTCTTGAATGACCTTTCTTGTACCAATTTCAGCTGCTTCATGGAAAGGGATTGGCTCTTCATACCACGGTGTATTAATCATTCTTGGACCATTTTCATCTTCATAGCCTTGCGCTCCTGGAACAGTATATCCTACGCAATCGACTAATCTTATATTAACATCTAATCCTTCATCCACTTTAATAGAAGCTGCTTGATTTGGAACGAATTTTGGTTCTGTCGTCATGATTGTTTTGCCAGCAGCACTTTGCGGCAATTCATCTTTTGTTCGAGCTCTGTCTCCTTCATTGTCCATATTAGGGATTACGACAAGTTCCATAAACTTTTTAATAAAAGTTGATTTCCCTGTTCGTACAGCACCTACAACTCCTAAATAAATATCGCCGCCCGTTCTTTCGGCAATATCTTTAAAAATATTGACCTTTTCCAAGTGATCCCCTCCTGAACTCTCCTTAGCATATCGGAAACTATTCCGTAAAATACTATTTGACACTATATATTTATGATGTTGTCCTATATCTTTATGACTGATTTTAAAAATTTCCTCCCCTAGATTTTTTGTCCATTAATAAAACAAGTACATGCCGCTAATAAAGTGAAACTTTAATCAGCGGGAGTTTTCTACGTCTCCACTGATTGTAGCCTGAGACCGATGAATATAGGTCACACAGACATTGTCACAGGACACGGGGTCCTTATTAGTCTATGTACTTTTATATCGGGCTTTTACTCAGCATTTGTCTCCTACCTAGATCTCTCATCATCTCTTAGATGAGGGTCAAAAGCTTGTTAAATAGGGACAAACACATCAAGAACCCCTATCTTTTGCCACTTGATGTCTACGCGAAAAAAGAAGCAATTCCTTATATTAAGGTAATTTTTTTAGTTTGCTATTCTTGAAGATATAACTTTTTAGAAAAATAGAAAAAAACCTTCTCTTCAATATATACATGAAAAGAAAGCTTATGACATTTTTTTAACAGAATAGAAAATAACATTTATCGATTTCATTTTTATACTTTCTAGTCCAGTTTAAAAGTACGCAAAACAGCTAGCTCTAAAGAAAAACCCAACATAAAGTGAAACTTCAATCAGTGGGGGTCAAAATCCCGTTAAAGAGGGATAAAAAATAAATGAACATACTGTTTTTTAAAACCCGAGTCCCCCCTAAATATTCCCATTGTTTCTAAATATAAAAAAAGGGATAAGAGCTCATTCAATAACAAAGAGCCAAAGTAAAGAAGGGGAAACTTTACTTCGGCAAACTTTTAGACTATTGTACCCAATCCCTGTTCAATCCACCAGGTTGCTTCGTTGCATTGTATGCAATTTGTTACAAAATCGCTTCATAAAAATGCCTATTTTTCTAAAAAAGATCGTTATTTTTTTAGAATAGACCTTATACAAACTATACAGCTAGTATATTGCATCTAGCTATGAATTGAATTTTCCTTTTTTTAAAGTTCATAAAAGAATGTCTACGAACAAAAAAAAGCAGCATATTTTCTGCTGCTTCCCTTTATTTATTCTATGTATTGTGAGGCTAGAATATTTATCAAATCTTCCATCTCACTTGTTTTTCCTCTTTCCATAAGGCTATCTACCGCCTTTTTAGGGTCTCCTCCGTTAAAGAGGACATTATATAGAGCACTTGCGATTGGCAGCTCTACATTATATTTTTCAGAAAGTTGATGAGCGGCTTTAGTGGTGCGGATTCCTTCCACGGCCATGCCCATATCATTTAATACCTCTTCCATTTGACGCCCTTTTCCCAACTGATTTCCTGCTCTCCAGTTTCTAGAATGTGGGCTTGTACATGTTACAATTAAATCACCAATGCCTGTCAGTCCAGCAAATGTTAAAGGATTAGCGCCCATCTTTGTTCCAAGACGAGCCATTTCAGCAAGCCCTCTTGTAATCAAAGCTGCTTTTGCATTATCTCCATAACCTAATCCATCTGTAATACCTGCACAAACAGCAATGATATTTTTTAATGCACCACCAATTTCGACTCCAATAATATCAGGATTTGTATATACTCTAAAATTAGAATTAATAAATAAATCCTGGACTTTTTGCGCTTCTTCCATGCTTTTCGAAGAAACGGTCACCGTTGTTGGATGGCGCAGACTCACTTCCTCCGCATGACTCGGGCCAGAAAGAACAACAATGCTTTTAATCAGTTCTTTTGGTATCTCTTCTTCCATTATTTCAGAAATTCGCAAAAGAGATTCTGGTTCTATTCCCTTGCTTACATGTACAAAGGTTATAGGACTTTTCACAAAGGGAATAATTTGTTTAATCACTTCCCGCATTGCTTTTGTTGGTACAGATAATGTTATATACGCAGCATCACGCACTGCTTCTTCCATAGAAGTTGTCCCATGTATTCCATCTGGGAGCAAAATATTCGGCAAATATTTTTTATTCTCATGAACCTTATTTATTTCATCAATTGTTTGCTGGTTTTTTCCCCATAAGTAAACAGTATGTCCATTATCTGCAAGAACCAATGATAGTGCTGTTCCCCAACTTCCAGCACCTATCATTGCCACTTTCACTTTGCCATTGCCCATCAAAAAAACACCTCGATTATTTGCGTTCTCTCGCAAAGATTTTAATTGGTGTGCCTTCGAAGCCAAATGCATCTCTTATACGGTTTTCCAAGAAGCGCTCATAAGAAAAATGAAGCAGCTCTGGATCATTAACAAATACAACAAATGTCGGCGGTCCCACAGCAACTTGTGTAGTATAGTAGATTTTTAATCTTTTTCCTTTATCAGTTGGTGTTGGATTCATCGCAACTGCATCCATTATGACATCGTTTAAGACACTTGTTTCCACACGCAATGTATGGTTCTCACTTGCTAAATTAATCATAGGAATAAGCGTATGGATACGTTTTTTTGTTTTTGCAGATAAAAATACAATCGGAGCATAATCTAAAAACAAGAAATGTTCTCGAATATTTCGTTCAAATGCTTTCATTGTTTTTTCATCTTTTTCAACAGCATCCCATTTATTGACCACAATAATAACTGCTCTTCCAGCTTCATGAGCATAGCCGGCAATCTTTTTATCCTGTTCAATAATTCCTTCTTCTCCGTCAATTACAACAAGAACCACATCTGATCTTTCAATTGCTCTTAATGCACGAAGAACGCTATACTTTTCTGTCGTTTCATATACTTTTCCTTTTTTTCTCATGCCGGCAGTATCAATAATAACATATGGGTTTCCATTCACCGTTACTTGTGAATCAATTGCATCCCTTGTCGTTCCTGCTATATTGCTGACAATTACTCGATCTTCCCCTAGCATAGCATTAACTAAAGAAGATTTCCCAACATTTGGACGTCCAATTAAAGAGAATTTAATGACATCATCGCCATATTCTTTTCCTTCTCCTTTTGGAAAATGCTGTGCTGCTTCATCAAGCAAATCTCCTAATCCTAAACCGTGAGAACCTGAAATTGGTACTGGTTCACCAAAACCTAGGGAATAGAAATCGTAAATCTGCTGACGCATTTCAGGATTATCAATTTTATTTACTGCAAGAACAACAGGTTTTTTTGCACGATATAGAATTTTTGCTACTTCTTCATCAGCAGATGTTACCCCTTCGCGTCCATTTGTAATAAAAATAATAACATCCGCTTCTTCTATAGCAATCTCTGCCTGCATTCTAATCTGATCTAAAAATGGCTCATCACCAATGTCGATGCCCCCTGTATCAATTAAATTAAAATCATGATTTAACCATTCAGCAGAACTATAGATCCGATCCCTTGTTACTCCTGGAATATCTTCTACTATTGAAATACGTTCGCCAACAATTCTATTAAAAATAGTGGACTTGCCCACATTTGGCCTTCCTACTATCGCAATTACAGGTTTTGCCATTACATTCATCCTTCCATCATTTCCATTAAACTTATTTATGCAGCCAATCTGCTTATTCCTAAAAACAAACATGTTATCAACTTACTAAAGATAAACAGTAAGCTGCATCTAAATCTTTAAACTCTCTATTAACGTTTGCTTATTCTTATAAAGAACAACACAAAAGCTTAAAGGTGTCCATCATATGAGCATAAGCCAAATTTCCTTTATGAATAAGTTTTTGTTTCCCTCAAATCATGGAAAATTTACTGCATATAGAGCAGGCAACTAATTTTGCTCTTATTATGGCTTCTGTATACATAGTTAAAATAATCCAAAAATCAATATTATTAGGAAACATGCTTAAAAGAACAAAAGGAAGACTGGATTATACTCATTACACCTAGGACACCCCTATAACTTATTTATTTTAACAAAGAGCCTCACTACTAGCAAGAACAAAAATTCTTGGCTTTGTTTCTCTAAATAGGAAAAAAGAGCATTTTATCTTATACAAATAAAGTAAAACTTCAATCTGTGGGGAGGGGTTCCATTCCCCACTGATTGTTAGTTGAACCAATCGGGCTTTTACGGGCAGTTGTCCCCACCAACTTCGAGGGGGATCAAAAGCCCGTTAATGCGGAATAAAATGAGCCATCATATAAAAACATTTCTAATGCTTCACAATAATATAAATATCTTTACTTATTTGATGGGCAATTCCATCCAATATTGCTTCTAAATTAGCTGAAACATGTTCCATTTCTTTTTGATTTTCACAATAAAATACACCCGTGCCTTGGGCTACTTTAGCGGAATTCGTCGTAATGGCAGCCAATATATACTTTTCAATATTCACCTTTTTCTTCCTTTCTCTCTAACCGTTTATTTGGCATTCTAATTGCATTCTCTAATGTTGGCACGGCTCCAATAATCTGCAAGGCCTTCTTGGTATTTTTTTCTTGGGGCAGCAAAAAAACAGCCACTCTCCCATCATTTAAATCCCTTTTAGCTAATGGAACTAAAGCTGGCGTTCCTGAATCTCGATATACGCCAAGAGCAGTAGATACATCATAAAGAATGGCCTGTCTTTGCCCTAAATTAGCGATAGTATTTCGGGCATTAAAGTTTTTGGGTGAAAGAATAAATCCTATGCCATATTGCAGCACCTCTTTTTGTCTTTCGGGCAAGCCGATGTTCATAATATAAATATTGTCAATGTATAAACCAGCTTCCTCAAATCTCGGTTCCATTTCTTGTATCGTTACAATATCCTTTAGTTTTCCACCAGACATTAATTTTTTTGAAATAATAATAGATACAATAGCGGCAAACATTCCTGTCCAAATATTGTATGCAATATAGCCGAAGGTACTCAAAAGGCTTGTAAACATTACTAAGTAGTTCCTGCTTTCAAAAGCAATCGCTATTCCCTCGATATATGTTTTCCCTCTCGGCACCATCTCAAAGCTATCTAGCTCCGTTAATGTGTTTCGCTCCATGTTACGAACTTCTCTAAATTGAGAAGCGGCTACTGTTAAAAAAGTGACCGCGGTAAAATCTTTATCTAATATAGCAGGAATCGCCACCGTTCCTAACCCTGCTGCAATAAAACCTAATGCAATATGAATTATTTTCCCATGCAAATACGTTGGATATTGCCGATAATCTGTTCTTAACATAAATACTCTTAAAGCAGTTCCGATTATCACCCCAAAAGCAATAGGATATGTAAATTCATTCATAATAGTTTTTGTTTCTCCTTTTCCATAATATAAACATACTTTTCCCATCTTAAAAGATATAGTTTAACTGTATAAAAAATGACGATTGCAGCAATGCTAATAAGCAAACTATCAAAAAAAGACATAGAACCAACTGTATAGGAATACTGATATTTTTTTAACAGAATGCCATATAAAACATCCCCATTAATACTTCCAAAAATGATTAATAAAATTTGTTTCGTCGGCTCCTTATAGATAAGTCGGGCCACTATAATTAAACCAATGGAAAGCAGCCACTCTTTATTAAAGATAATCCATATAGGGTCAAGAATAGAAAATAAGTGAAACGAGCAGTAAGCAAGCATCGTAAAAAAGGCGGATAAAAGAAAGTACAAAAGTGCTGTTTTTTTAAATGTGGTGATATAGAAAAAAATTCCGACATATAAACAAGCTAATAATAAAGAAATAGTAAAACCAAACATACTTAATTGATATGGCGATAAAATAATAGCTGATAATAATAGGATAGTGAAATTCAATCGATTTTTATGCTTTTTATCTAAAAAAAATGTCGTTTGAATCCATAACATCCATATAAACCAATAAAAGAACTGACCATCCAAATTTATCTCCTCCTCATTTCCATTATGGCTATTCAAAGAGAACTTTAAACGATGATGCATAATCTTCTCATAATTTATCATGATAAGGAAATGGAGGTGAAAAGTATGGGCAAAGATAGACAAGAGGGGAAATTAAAAAAGAGTAAAAGAGTAGAATCTGACCGAGACCAAGCATTACATTACCCAGGTTCTGCAAAGCTTCAAAGTCCAGAAGAAGCAAGAGCTTTTAATGATAATAAGCAAGGTTAGGCACTGTAAAGATGCGTTGAAGCACTCTAAACATGCTGCATCTACACAAAAAGAGTGAGCTATTAATAGGGCAATAGCTCACTCTTTATTTTCTTTAGTTTTTTAGTTTTCTTAATTGATCTCCAATCATATCGCCTAATTGGAATCCTTTAGACTCTTCAGGAAGTTCATAAGTTTCTTCTTCATCCTGTTCTTTTTCTGTCAGCTCTTTAATGCTTAAAGATAGACGCTGCTCTTGTTCATTTACATCTAATACTTTTACTTGTACAACTTGTCCTTCTTGTAATTCTTCATGCGGTGTTCCAATATGTTTATGTGCAATTTGGGAAATATGCACAAGACCTTCTACTCCTTTAAACACTTCAACAAATGCACCATATGATACAAGTCTTTTTACTGTTCCTTCTAATACACTTCCTACTGTTGCTTTTTCTGCGATATTTGCCCATGGACCAGGCAGTGTATCTTTAATGGATAAAGAGATTCGATCATTGTCTCGATCCACGCTTAATATCTTTACCTTTACTTGTTGTCCTTCTTCTACAACATCAGACGGTTTTGAAATATGTTCATGGGATAATTGAGAGATGTGAACTAATCCATCAATTCCTCCAAGATCAACAAATGCGCCAAAATCAGTAATTCTTTGTACAACACCAGCTAATGTTTGCCCTGCTTCCAATGAATCTAGCAAATTTTGTTTTTGTTTGCTTTTTTCTGCTTCAATCACCGCTTTATGTGAAAGGATTAAACGATTTTTGTCTTTTTCTAGTTCTACAATCTTAAATGCAATTGTTTTTCCTTTGTAATCAGAAAAATCTTCTACATAATGATCTTCTACTAAAGAAGCAGGAACAAACCCTCGTACTCCAAGGTCCACTACTAAACCGCCTTTGACCACATCTTTTACTTCGACATCAAAAATTTCTCCGGTTTGAAACTTTTCTTCTAAACTATCCCATGCTTTTTCTGCATCGACTTTACGCTTAGAAAGCACTAGCGCATCTTCTTCTACTTTGATCACTTGCAATTCTAATGTATCTCCAACAGTTGCCACATCACTGGCTTTTTCAATATGAAGGCTTGAAAGCTCGCTGATGGGAATAACTCCATCTAATTTACTATTGGAAATAGCAACAATAACTTGTTTTTCTTCTACTTTTGTTACTTGGCCCACTACATTTTCTCCAACACTATAATTATTAACAACAATATCATTTAACTCTTCAGACATATGTACTCCTCCTTATATATCACTTTCATAAAATATGCTTAAATAATTTCGGCAAGCTTGCTCTGCACAAACTTTTTAGAATACTTCAAATTATTCCTTTTCTTTAAGTTCTTATAAATAACTACTTTTGTCAAGTAAGACAACTTAAAAAGGAATAGCAAAATACAGAACTACTATCTATTAAATAATTCTTTTTCTGCTATTCCAAACTATTTATAAACCGTTGAAAAGAAATTAATTGGTAATTTTTTCGGCAGTCAATTCCATGATTTGATTAACCACTTCTTCAATAGAAAGAGAAGTAGTATCTACTTCTGTGGCATCCGCCGCTTTTTTTAATGGTGCTACTTCACGTTCAGAATCTAACTTATCTCTTGTTGCAATTTCTTGCTTTAATAATTCTAAATCCGAATCATACCCTTTTTTAAGGTTTTCAGTATGACGTCTAATTGCTCGTTCATCTACAGATGCCAATAAAAATACTTTTACCTCTGCATTTGGAATAACATGTGTGCCAATATCCCTACCATCCATTACCACGCCACCGCTTGTTGCAAACATCTGTTGACGTCTAACCATCTCTTCACGGACTGATTTATGCTTTGCAACAACGGAAACGGAATTTGTGACAGCACTTGTCCTAATTTCTTCTGTTACATTTTGATTATCCAAAAATATCAGTTGACTGTTTTCTCCTGGAAATAATTCAATAACTGTATTTTCTAGCACATTCATTAATTTTTGTTCATCTTCAAGATCTATTTGATTATTTAAAGCTTTATATGTTAATGCTCGATACATCGCTCCTGTATCAATATAAATATAACCTAATTTTTCTGCAATAATTTTTGCAACAGTACTTTTTCCAGCCGCAGCAGGTCCATCTATTGCAATACTAATTTTTTTGTTCATAAATCCTCCTAAAACTTTGGCTTTTATAAAAACCAATACGATAATAATAGCTAAAACAAAACAACTTCCCCTTCAAACTTCTCAAAAGGAACTGTACCGCTAAAGCTCGAAACGTTTTTACAGCAAAAATTTTGTTTCACACTTTCCCTATTAGGTTTGAAGCAATTTATATTGCCTTCCTAACAAAAAAGAAGATGTTTCATTATGCCCATTTGTTTCTATCCGGAAAACGAAATATATCGCTTCTTTCTTATTTTAACATATTTTATTTGCTATTTTCTTTAAAATAAGAGGATTTAAAGATTTTATTCTATTGTCCAAATTCAACATAAAAAATGACACTACTCTAAAAAACGAAGCAGTGCACTATTTAATAAGCTAATTTCATACAAACAAAATTATTGCAAGCATATAGTTAATTATTTTGCTCAAATGTTTCTAATATTTTAGTAAAATTCGATTTAGAAACACCTTCATATTCTGCCAATTCATATAGCTTAGGAAATAAATCCCAATGATGAATCATTTGACTCACCGCTAAGAAGGCAAATTGAATGATGATAATTTTCATTATAATTCTTTCAATTTTTTTCATAAATCCCCACTCCACTGATAGCTTATACTATTAGTATCGGAGGATTTCTATCTGTTTATTCAAGGTTCTATTCTTTCTTTTTATAGGATAGCTGAATATCATAGCAATAACGCAAAAGCAATTGCCTATTTTTTGGGGATACATCCACAAACTGAATGATTAGCTTATTATATGTTTTATTAAGCTCTAATATCTTTATCCCTTTACCCCTTAATTTAGGATAATAATATTCTCCATTTTGGAGAGGCAGGACTAATGTCAATTCTGCTAGTATATCTTCTGCAAGCTCTATGGACTTAGGAATAACAATAGCGGCACCACCAGCACTAATATCTATTGTCATGGCTGTAAAAGGTATATATTCATTTGGTATAGGATGTATGGCAATGTCAATGCATGCTGCTACTCGAACATACTGTCTTCGCTGATTCTTAATGAGCTGATCTTTTGTAGGAAAAGGCAAAATTAACATTGGTATATTTTGTTTTAATCGACCGATGATTTCCGTATCAAATAGATAGGAAATCCCTTCCTTTGTTACAAAACTCCCTCTTAATTGCGTACCATTTACTAAAAAAACAGTTTTGTTTGTTTCTAAATGAATTGGATAATCAATATATAATTCTTTTTCATTGTATTCTACTAATCGACATTTATACTGTTCCGGACTATCTGTATCCATTGGTTCAAGAATTAAAGTATCTCCAATATTGATCAATCGTGCTACCACTCTTTCTTTGCTTCCACTGTTTTTAGAAGCTGGGTTCAATGCCCAATTTTTTCTTTTATTATGGCATGGAACTTTCCTTTTAAGCAATAGAAGAAAAACCTAAAATTTCTTTACATATGCGTGATTGAAAGCAACTATTCCCTACTGGCTGCTAGTGAAATCAATCGATCTTTTGCAGGATAATTCCTTTCCTTATATACTACGTAGCCAACTAATGTTTGGCCATTATTTTTTAATAGGCTTTTTAATGAATATAGTTGAGCAACTACTTTTTGAGAAGGACGAGTTGGCAGATAGTGAATTTTGTAGAAAAATAGCTATCTGCTCAAAATACGAAGGAAATTACTAAAAAAAAGGAGCAAAACACGGGGAAAATAAAGTGAAATCAAAAAAGAAAACAATAGGCAAATTTTCCTCTTATAAAAAGGCCTACTAACATTACGGAATAGAAACCGCAATTTTAGTTGGCCTTTTAAAGCTGTATTCAGTTTATTTCTTGCATTTACACCACTTCTTCATAAACACTTTCTGCATTTTTTAGCTTTTCTACCTTTTCTTCAATGCCATTTTTGGCATTAATGTAAATTCGATAGGTGTCATCTCCAAGTGTGCCAATAAATTCATAGCATAGAACTTCTTTGTTTAAATCATTTTGGATAATCGCCAGCCCATCATCCATAATTTTCACTTGCGTATTTATTTTCTTTTGTGCATCAGCTTTTGAAATAACTGGATCGGCAATGTTTCTTTGCTTATGGGAAAGCAAATAATCCTCAGCCGCAAACCCAACAATATTCCCATTATCTAATGCCACTTTAATTTTTATGCTGTCAGGATAAATTTTAACCCCATCTTGCTCTGTTACAAAGGAAAACACTCCAATATTGTCATATTGCATGCTTTCAAAAAGAGCAAGATCTTTAAAGTTATTATCCTTTAAAAACTTCACAGCATTATTACCTGCCTTATTTAAACTGATTTTTTGCTTCTCTACATCTCTAGAAAGGATATACCAAATTGGATAGCCGCCTTTTTTAGACACATCCATGCTAGCCTCAAGCTTTGTATCTTTATCCAATAAAGTTACACTATAAAAACCGTAATTAGAGCCTTTTCCGTTTTCTGTTACTTTTACATCGACATCTCCATTAAATTCGGCATATTTTTTTGCCACCTTTACTGCTTCCTCTTTGGAGATTGTCGCACCACTTAGATTTTTAAAATTTCGATCTTGTTTCTCCATACTCACATTTGTAACGCCGAATGATGCTTCATCATATCCATTTACTGTTTTTTCTACTGTTTTTAATCCATCAATGATTGTATTGTCTCCAGCTTCTTTTCCACTGGCGATAGCCATTTCCACATCCATCCAGCGCAAATTATTCTTCAAGACTAAATGCTGCACATTGCGCAGCTCATCTTGTATTTCCGCTGCTTGGCTATATAATTTTTTTAATGAACCATATTCTTGCGTAGATAATGGTTTTTTATTTAGATCCCTTACCGCAGTACGATAGCTGAAATCTCCAATATTCGCCAGAAACTCTTCTGTTTTATTAAAAGGCAATAATGTTAAAGGCAATTGCCCTACATCGCTATGCGCTTCGGATGTAATTCTCCAAACATCTGCCAACGCAGGAGATAAAGACTCTTTCGAATTCATTGCTAAAGTGGTTCCGATTTGGTCATGCAATAAATCGACTTGATAAGTTAAATCATGAAATGCTCGTTGATAATTGTTTTCTGCATTCATTAATATTGCATTCTTTTCTTTATGTTCTTGATAGCCCCAAAATGCTGCCCCTGCAACACCAATTGTTAAAACGGTTATTAATATGCCTCTTAGCAATTTTCTCACCTCTACTTACAGAAGATATGTTTTCCGATTTGCTTAATTTGTGGTCTTGTCCATATCCAGCCACTTGTTGCTGTATCTGGATTAAAATAATATAAAGCATTCCCTGTTGGATCCCAGCCATTAATGGCATCTAGCACTGCTTCTTTTGCCTTTTCATTTGGAGTCAGCCATATTTGTCCATCTGCTACTGCTGTAAATGCACGCGGTTCAAAAATAACGCCGGAAACCGTATTAGGAAAAGATGGGCTGTTTACCCTATTTAAAATCACTGCCGCAACTGCCACTTGTCCTGTGTATGGTTCACCGCGGGATTCTCCATACACTGCATTTGCCATTAATTGAATATCATTTTGAGAAAATCCATTCGGAACATTGGCGGCTGTTGGTTTTTCCCCCTTTGTATTTTCACCAGAATTAGCCGTACCGCTGCTTCCATTGTTGCTGGAACTTTTGGATGTGCCTGCTCCATTATTTGCTGCATTATTGCTGGAACTTTTGGATGTATCTGCTCCATTATTTGCTGCATTGTTATTTGCCCCACTTTTTGTACCGCCAGATCCTTTTTGGGTCTCCTTAGAAGTTCCACTTTCATTAGCAGAAGGTGTCTTTTGTTTTTCTAAATCAACCCCTCCATAATGTGAAAATTTCTTCCCACTATTAATTTGATTCTTCACAAATTTCTCATTATAGTTAGATGCTTTTGCTAACTTTTGTTTTGTTTTCGTCCCTGCTAACCCATCAATCGGTAAACCAAATTCATATTGAAAATTTCTTAGCGCCCAATATGTTTTCCATCCAAAAACTCCATCTATTTTTCCATTATAAAAACCTAAATATTGCAGCCTTGATTGCAGTTCGATTACATCGTCACCAACTGCCCCTTGCTGAATAACTTGATTGGAAAATGCCTCAGCAGATCGTTCCCTTTCAAGCGAAGGCTCCAAAATTAGGCATAGAGAAAAAATAATTGAAATTTTTGCGAGTAATAATTTTTTATTCATGATTGTTACCCCCAGAAGTAAATACTATTAACATTAACTCTATTTTTTGTAGATGTTGGTTTTTTATACAAAAAAAAAAACAGAATGAATAATCATCCTGTTTCAAATAAAAAAGATTTAGTTTATCTTCCATTGACTATAATTTATGTTCATGTATCAATACTCCCACCCAAATTGGGAATGAATAAAACAGAGAATGAGGACTTTTCTCCAAATTTGAAAAAGAGAAAAGCAATAAGTTTGTTCCTATTTAATAGCGCTCATCTTTATATGCTTTTCGAAATAATCTTTGCTTAATTCTCTTGCGGATTTTACTTTTTTTAAGCCAAGCCACCATAGAAACAGCATAAATGGGGTAATGATTACAAGCCAATTTTTTTGCATTGTTAGAATATAGTCATATATTCCATGTAAGAAAAAAGGGATAAATAACGAATAAAACACCCACTTACCCCGAGGCATAGTAAATTTCCCTTTACCTAAATAATATCCCATCAACACACCAAATATGGCATGGCTTGAAACCGGCAAAAGCGCTCTTCCTAATGCATGTTCTACGCCATTTGCAATTAAATAAAGAATATTTTCTACTGTTGCAAACCCTAAAGACACACTTGCTCCATAAATGATACCATCATATGGTTCATCAAATTCAACATGCTGATAGGCAGTATAAAAAAGAATAAACCACTTAAAAAACTCTTCCAGCAAACTGGTCGTTATTAAAGAGCTCCATAATCCAGATGGAATAATCTGCTCTACTTCCATAACATATTGAATAAACATAATTGGAAATACAAGAAGAGCTCCAGCAATAAACGCTCGAAACACAAGAGAAATTGGCTCTGAGTCATATTGATCCTTTAAATAAAAATAACTTAATAAAGCAAGACCAGGAGCTATCCCAGCTGAAATAATTGCCAACATGCTAATCCTCATTCCCATTTTTTTACTTAAATACACGATATTTCCATTATTCGTTATTATATATAATCTTATCATAAATTTGTCTTTATTAAAGCATCTATTTCTTTTTTCTTAAAATGAATCAAAAATTCATTTTATTATACTAAAATAACACTTCAATCGGTAAGGGAGATTGAAATATTAAGGATAGCAAATTTATCACGCATTAACGGGCTTTTGACCCTCATCTAAGGGGCGATAAGAAAAATTCAGGTGGATGATATAAAAACTATATAGCAACATCTGTGTAAACTATATTCATAGTCCTCAAGCTACAATCAATCAGTGGAGGATGTGGAAAACCTCCACTGATTGTTCGTTTCACTTTATTTAATAAGAAATATTCTTATTTAGAACGCTTAACAATAGCCTCTGCAATTTGTCCGCCATGAAAACGGCCATTTTCAATAAAGATTTCATTTGCATTATTGCCTGCTGCAATAACACCAGCAATAAATATTCCTTTTACATTTGTTTCCATCGTTTCCGAATCAAATACTGGTCTTCCTGTTGTTTTCTCAATTTCCACACCCATTTTCATTAGAAAATGATGATCTGGATGATACCCTGTCATTGCAAATACAAAATCATTTTTTATTTCAAAGCTTTCTCCATTTTTATTGTAAAATAAACTATCTTCTTTAATCTCCGTTACATGTGCATTAAATTCCATTTTTATGCTTTCGTTTCTCACTAACGACTCAAATTCAGGCAAAATCCATGGTTTAATGCTAGTTGAGTATTCATTTCCTCTATATAAAACCGTTACTCTTGCTCCTGCTTTCACAAGTTCAATGGCAGCATCCACACTCGAATTTTTTCCGCCAATTACAGTAACATCATGATTAAAGTATGGGTGGGCTTCTTTAAAATAATGCATTACTTTCGGCAATTTTTCACCTGGAACATTCATATAATTCGGATGATCATAATAACCTGTTGCAACGATTACATACGGAGTTATGTATTCTTCCTTTTCACTTTTCACCATAAATTCTTGATTATTCGTTTTTTCCACAGAAGTGACTTTCTCATACGCATTAATTCGCAGCTGTTTTCTTTTGACCACTTCTCGATAATAAACTAATGCCTGATTGCGATGTGGTTTATACTGTTCTGTTATAAACGCCACTTCTCCTATTTCTAATTTTTCGCTCGTACTAAAAAAAGTTTGATGGGTTGGGTACCCATGTATAGCATTCACTACATTCCCTTTTTCAATAATAAGTGGGTTGATATTAATTTCCTTTAATGCAATCGCGGCAGCCAAACCACAAGGTCCTGCACCAATTATTATTGCGTCTTCTCTTTTCAAACCTCTTCACTCCTAACCTAATTACATCCAAATACCCCAATATTTTAACAACTTTAAAAAAGTAAATATGGCCTATTTATTCAAATATGTCTTGTATAAAAAAAAATCCCCTAAAAATAGCATAGGAGATTTTAAAAAAATATACAATAAAAAGAATTGATACTTTAAATCCATCCTCTAAATCTTGAAGCCTCAGCCATTTTTCTTACCCCTACCATATATGCGGCAAGTCTCATGTCCACTCTTCTGACTTGAGCTGTTTCATAAATATTTTCAAAAGATTTGCTCATAACCTTTTCTAATCTTTCTTCCACTTCTTCTTCTGTCCAATAATATCCTTGGTTATTTTGCACCCATTCGAAATAGGAAACTGTTACTCCACCTGCTGATGCTAAAACATCCGGCACTAACAGAACTCCTTTTTCTGTTAAAATCCGTGTAGCTTCTAATGTAGTTGGACCGTTTGCTGCTTCTACTACAATGCTTGCTTTTATGTTATCTGCGTTTTTTTCAGTAATTTGATTTTCAATTGCTGCAGGCACTAAAATATCACATTCTAATTCTAATAACTCCTGATTGGTGATTGTCTTATTAAATAAGTTTGTAACTGTTCCAAAACTGTCTCTTCTATCTAATAGATAATCAATATCCAATCCCTCTGGATCATGCAGAGCACCATATGCATCAGATATACCAATTATTTTAGCTCCTGCATCATGCATAAATTTTGCTAGGAAACTTCCTGCATTTCCAAATCCTTGAACCACTACACGAGCGCCTTCAATGGAAATTCCTTTCTTTTTCGCCGCTTCTCTTATGCAAATCGTTACCCCTTTTGCTGTTGCCGTTTCTCTTCCATGTGATCCCCCTAACACTAGCGGTTTTCCTGTTATAAAACCTGGAGAGTTAAATTCATCAATTCGGCTGTACTCGTCCATCATCCAAGCCATTATTTGCGAATTGGTAAATACATCTGGAGCAGGGATATCTTTAGTTGGTCCGACTATTTGACTGATTGCACGAACATACCCTCGACTTAGCCGCTCTAATTCACGGAAAGACATATCTCGTGGATCACAGACAATCCCTCCTTTTCCTCCTCCATATGGCAAATCAACAATTCCACATTTTAAGCTCATCCAAATCGACAATGCTTTTACTTCTTTTTCAGTTACATGTGGATGAAAACGAATTCCACCTTTGGTTGGTCCAACAGCATCATTATGTTGCGCCCGGTAGCCTGTGAATATTTTTACCGTTCCATCGTCCATTCTCACGGGAATCTTAACAGTCATCATTCTAATCGGTTCTTTTAGCAACTCATATACTTCATCAGAATAACCAAGCTTACTTAACGCTTTTTGAATAACCGTTTGTGTTGATTTTAAAACATCATGCTGCTCATCTGTTTGTTTTTTCTCGTTAGATTTTTTGGCTACCATTTTTAAATCCTCCTAAAAAACTACAAAATTAATTATTAATTAGTCGTGCAACGTTTATACTTTTTACTGGCAAGTCCAAATTTGCCTCTTAATAATAAAAAATCATCTTAAAAGAAATGCTTGCTAAACAATAATTTTATTTATTTTAGCATACATCCCCATCATACAGTCTAAATTAGTATACCTACCTTCTATTTTATTGCAAGAAAACTTTTCGATTCGTTAAATCATTTTATTAATTCCTTTTTTCATTATGATTAGATGGTTTTTATTATACAGTCATCCCTAATAATAATATATTCGAATAACATAGTCTTTGTCCGTCATCTCCCTGTAAAATTTCAAAAGTCTCTATTTGCATAATAATCATTTGTCTTCTATTTCTAGCGTTTTATTCTCTGTAAAATCGAATAAAACTTTCTTTCATTTTAACATTTTTCATAACATTTACCAATGAAGTTGTACCCATCGTTTCATTTTTTTAGACATCTCATTGCAAGTTATTCCCACCTGTTTTCTTCATTTGTTGAAAGGAACCTTTTACCTTCTTCTATTTATGTAAAATATATAATACAAGCTAAAAATAACAACTTTATTGCCTTGTTTTCCAATAAAAAAATAAAGTTTCTCCGTTACCTTAAAAATTTGAAAAACCTTTTCTTCTCCTTGCACCCTTTATTTATAAAAAGAGAAAAATAAGTCAACCATGCAAATTTTTAAAGACTTCAGAATGAACTTTATCTTTTTAACGAGATATTAAGTATGGCTTTAAAAATAAGTAGTAATTGTTTCAATTGCACAATCAGCACAAATTATTTTCCCATATTCTTCTAAGATATGGATACTGATTAAAGCAGGTTCCCCATATTCACCTAACATAGCTACTGCGCGTTCTTCTTCTTTTGCCGTCATCTCTTTAAACATTAGATAATAGCGTCCATCTTTGCTTAATAGCAATCCACCGTTCAGGTTAAGACTTTTCAGCTGTTTGCAAACTTGAATCACATCTTCTAGCTCCATAAACTCAAATAATATATCAATTGTCTCTTCAACAGTGACTTGCATCTCTAAAAAACCTTCATTTAAAAGCTCTTCCTCTTCTTCTTCTAAACTGTCGCTCATCGTTAAAATCATCACCATTCCTTGTGCTTTTAAAGAGAAAATTTCAACAGCCACAGAACCTTGTATTTCTATATCGAAAAGAACATTTGCTTCTTCTAACATTTCATGAAAAAAATACTGCCATTTTATCGAGTCTTTCCATATATCATCTTTCGTTAAGCCACGTTCATATAAATCATCAAAAGTCAGGTGTATTTTTATTCTGTTATAATTTAATCTCTCTAAGCGCATAGCATTGCCTCCTGCTCCTCTGAAAAAACTCTTACTTTAGCTTATGAAGCAAAAAACAAAAGGTGATAATTTCAAAGGAATGGATATAATATTTCTCATATTTTCCCTATCTATATGATGATACTAAACATAGCTAACATAACGATACTACCTTATAATGCATTTACCTCTATTTCCTCATCTAAACAGCAGGTTTAGTTAAGAGCTCCTAACTTGCTTCTAGTTTTTTTATTGATCTAGTTTATTTTTAATTTTAATTAGATGAGTCTCTGGTTTTGCGCCGAGACGAAGAGGAACCTTAGTTGTGCCATATCCATTGCTGACAAATATAGTCGTATTGCCTATTACTTTTGTTTTTCCAATTTCATATGGTCCTATTCCAAAAATTCTAATTTGGCCTCCATGTGTATGTCCACTTAACACAAAAGATATTTTATGTTCTTCTTTTATCTTTTCCATTATTTTCGGATTATGGCTTAATAAAATTTTAAAAACATCTTCCTCTGTTTGCATTAAAGCACCTTCTAGATCATCAAATTCCATCGAATAGTCCTCAATTCCAACTAATGACCATTTCTCCCCTAATTCAGAGGTAAAGGTTATGGACTTATTATCAAGTACTGTGACTTTTTCGTCTGCAAACAACTGTTTTAAACGATCAGAGTCTACTTCATAATCATTATTGCCCCAAACAAAATAAACATCACCAATTAATTTTAGCTTTTGAATATTTTGTCTAACCTGATCAAAAGACACTCCTTTTTCCGTTAAATCTCCCCCTATTATTACGATATCCGCTATATCTTTCACTTCATTGATTAAACTATCTGCAACAGTTCTTCTATGTATATCAGAAATAAAAAAAAGGGAAACTGCTTGAAAAGATCGGGGGAAATCCGGAAAATAAATCAGTTCATATTTCACTGTATTTTCATTAGCTTGTTGATGCATTTTGACGAGCAGCAAAACTCCAACAAACAGAAAAAAAACAGTCAATAGTAGAATTAATGGTAGCATAATTGCCTTCCTTTCTATTTAGTTTAAAAAAATTACAGAACCAAACCCTACAATATTACCTCACCTAGCTGATTTTTTTAACAATTGACATTTATTGACGATTAAAAGAAGCATGAAAATAAATTAGGCTCATATCATTTAAAGGATTAAAACATTTTGAATACAGGAGGATATTTTATGAATTCATTTTATAAACAATATCAGCCATATATAAGTCCATTTGATCCATGTCCACCAATAAAAACAAAAACATATTCTACTCCCCCTAATCTCTATATGGGATTTCAACCACCACATTTGCCACAATTTTCACCAATGGAAGCATTAAAAGCAGGGACTTTATGGAAAGCATTTTATGATCCTTATTATAGTCCATATGAAAACAAAAAAGGAGAGAATCCTTTATGAAACAACTTCCAAAAGAATATTATCAGCTGTTAGAACAACTTCAAGCTGTAGATTTTGTCCTTGTAGAACTTACTTTATATTTAGATACCCATCCTCATGATAAAGATGCCATCAACCAATTTAATCATTATGTACAAGAAAAAGAAAAATTCAAAAAACTTTATGAAAGTAAATATGGCCCCTTGCTGCAATATGGGAATAGCTATTCCGGCACCCCTTGGGACTGGGATTCTGCTCCTTGGCCATGGCAAGTATAAATTAACTAAAGGAGATGAGAGTGAATGTGGTTATACGAAAAAAAATTGCAATATCCTGTAAAAGTGAGCACGTGTAATCCTATGCTTGCCAAATTTTTAATTGAGCAATATGGCGGTGCTGATGGAGAGTTAGCCGCCGCCTTGCGTTACCTAAATCAGCGCTATTCTATTCCTGATCGTGTCATCGGCTTGCTTACCGATATCGGAACAGAAGAATTTGCTCACTTAGAGATGATTGCCACTATGATTTACAAACTAACTAAGGATGCTACACCTGATCAATTAAAAGCAGCAGGTCTTGGAGACCATTATGCTAATCACGAACATGCCCTATTTTATCATGACGCTGCTGGAAATCCCTGGACCGCTACCTATATTGCCGCAAAAGGGGATCCTATTGCCGATTTATATGAAGATATTGCTGCAGAGGAAAAAGCAAGAGCAACCTATCAATGGATTATTAATATGAGTGATGATCCTGATTTAAATGACAGCCTGCGTTTTTTGCGGGAAAGAGAAATTATTCATTCTCAGCGATTTCGTGAAGCAGTCGAAATCATTAAAGAAGATCAAAACCGTAAAAAAATATTCTAATGTTAAAAAAAGAGAGAGGCATTTGTAAAAAAGCTAAAGCAAATGAGCCTCTCTTTATTTTGATTCATAAAATAAATTAATATCATATTCTTTTTTCATCATTTCGAATACTTGATGGCGACTTTTCCATTCTTCTTCTTTTTTCCATAAATCTTTGCTTTTATCAATAATTTCACAACGCAAAGCATGAAACTCTTTTTCTGCCTTATCTGTTTTTTGCTTTAATACATTCATAAAACCGAACGAACCAATAATAACCGTCATCGCATATAAATTAAATGATTCCTCGATAAAAGCGGAAAACATCCTTTCCATTGAATGAGAATACGGAATGGCAACATGCTTATACAGAAATATAAAATATAAAAAAGCGAATAAAATAGTCAACCACATCACAAAAAGATGCCTTTTATGTAATATTTCAAACTTTCGCTTTTTTTCTATAACCTTCTGCAGCATTGCCTTTGTCGCTTCATCTGTATAATGATTCAACTTAATAATGGATGTTTCCATTACTTTTCCTCCCTTTTCCCCTTACCCGCTCATCATAAACGCTTAAAAAACAATGGTTTATTTTTAGCAGTTCTGTTTGTTTGATGCTTCCTTATATAAAAACATATGAAGGAAAAGGACAAGTTAGAATCACAATAGATTTATGGAAGAGGTATTTTTAATGTTTGACCAACCATAATTTCATTATTTATTAGCTGATTTGCTTGTTTAATAAGATCCACTCCATTGCCAGATGGATAATATTTCAAAGAAATCGTAAATAAGGTTTCTCCTTGTACAACCTCATGATAGACTACCTTTCCAATTGTAGAGTTGTTGGTTTGTGAACTCGTTTCTTGAGATTCTGCTGTCTTTTCTGCTGCTTCATCGGCAGTTTGTTTTTTTTCTGCTGAATTCGTTTCTTCCTTATTATCATCTTCCGTTTGGCTCGTTTGTTTTTCTTCTTCCATCGTATCTGTTTCTTCTTCTTTTCCTGCATCATCTTCTTCTGTTTTTTCTATATTTACTCGTTCAAACATCTTAGAAGCAGAGTCTGATGGCACAATTTGCGAAAACTCAATATTTGATAATGTTTTAAGTATAAAGAAAAGGGAAATAGGCAAAAGAATAAAGATAATGACTAATAAAGTCATACCTGGTATCTTTAACGTCTTCTTTTTTCCTTTTTTTCTATGTACACTGCTTCTAGATGGCAATTCTTTTTTGGAATTCTCCTTTTTTGTCTCAACTTTTATATTATTTGAACGAGGGATTCTTTTTTTCTGCAATTCCGCTTGCTTTCTGTATGAATCTTCCCTTGTCATAACATCCCTTCCCTACTTATCTATCCATTGATTTACCTTGTTGTATCCAAATAGCTGATATCTAATAATTATTCCAAGTAGAAAATCAATCATAAAATGCATAATGATTGTGACCAAAATATTTTCTGTCCATTCAAATAACACCCCAATAATTAAACTTAAAATAATAATGTTAGCAAATAAAAACCAATTAAATAAATACCGATAATGAATAACTGCAAAAATAATACTACTGATCCATAATCCTAAATGAGTTTGAAGAATGCCTCGAAACAATAGTTCTTCAACAAAAGCGACCACAAAAGCAATAAAGGCAATATGAAGAGGATTTCTAGCACTGAATATCCGATGATTTAATCCCCCATCATCATTATATTCAGCCGGCAAACATTTCATCAGTATAACATCAAATATAACTACAGCCACCCCTGCTGCAAACCCTAGCCACATTTCATTTACATCTACTATAAACAGCTCTTTTAATGTACTGCTTTTAAATATAAACGTATGCAAAATAAATGCTATAGTCAGCAATAGGAGCTGGGTAAGATATAAATGCTTGATTAACTGTTTTTCAGACAATTCTTT
The DNA here is from genome assembly GCF_002835805.1 of Niallia nealsonii. Lineage (GTDB taxonomy): Bacteria > Bacillota > Bacilli > Bacillales > Cytobacillaceae > Niallia > Niallia nealsonii. The sequence continues at coordinate 153,044 of NZ_PISE01000016.1, forward strand.
TATCAATTGAAAATATGCTTCTTTATTCATCCTAAGAATCACTTTCTAATAAAATTTTGGCAAGGATCTCTTTCCAGTCATCCTCATTATGACTCTTCTCTATCAAGGTTCTCTTATAATGATAAAAGGATAAATCTAACCCACATCTATCACAGCATCTTTCCATAGATTCCGGTTTTTTCTCATCAAAGTAATTAGCTATAAACGTTCTTCTGCATTCCTGTTGGTTTATCCATGTTAATAATGCTGCTATTTTTTGTCTTTTTATTTCCACCCTTTTTAGCCGATGTTGTTTAAAAAAATGAAGTTTTTTTATTAAACTTGGCATATCAGCTATTTCTGATGAAAAATATGCTTCTAATACGCGCCACTGTGTTTCAGAAAAAGCAAATTGACGCCACTCCTTTTCTTTTTCTTTCCACTCTTGATAACTGCTATAGGAAGATAAGCTTGCTAGCAGTTGATCAATTTGCATATCGCTCGCTAGTTCCATTTCAATTAGCTGACTTGCCAATGCCTCATCTCCATTTGCATAAAGTAAAATAGAGATACTATCAGATCCATCTCTGCCAGCCCGGCCAATTTCCTGCAAAAAGGATTCCATCTGTGTTGGCATATGATAATGGATCACATAGCGAATATTTTCCTTATTAACCCCCATACCAAATGCACTTGTCGCACAAATCACTTCCAAATGTCCATGTAGAAACTGCTGCTGGATTAAAATCCGATCTTCCTGTGTCATGCCACCATGATAGCCGCTAATTTTTTTATTGCTTTTGCTGCGAATATAACTCGCAGTTTGTTCGGCAATTTTTTTGCTAGAAAAATAAATAATGCCTGGACCTTGCAATTGTTCTACTAATGTATACAACCTCTCCAGCTTCTCTGCTGTTGCAGAAAACTTTTCTACCGAAAAGGCAATATTTGGTCGGTTAACAGGATAAATAATTTCGGTCACTTCTTCTAAAAAAAGCGACTTTTTTATATCCTCTCTAATTTCTGATGTAGCAGTTGCTGTTAATGCCAGCGTTAAAGGAGATTTTAGTTCCTTTCTAACCTTCCCTAAATTTTTGTATTCTGGACGAAAATCATATCCCCATTGCGAGATGCAATGGGCTTCATCCACCACAAATAAGACGATTTTTATTGTTTTTAATAAGTTTAATACATAACTAGAAGAAATCATTTCTGGGGAAATATAAATGAATTTATATTTTTTTATATGGGTAAAGAAGTAGTCTCTTTCTTTTTTCGATAAAAAGGAATTAAGTGCTACTACTCGTTTTTCCCCATTCATCTTCATTTGTTCCACTTGATCTTGCATCAAGGATAATAATGGAGAGATAATAATAACGGCACCATCTAAAAAAAGCCCTGGAAATTGGAAACACAAAGACTTTCCAGTGCCAGTTGGCAGCATTGACAGCGTATGATTCCCATTTAAAATAGAAGAAATCGTTTCCTTTTGGCCTAGTCTAAAAGACGAAAAAGAAAAGAACTCTTTTAATTTATTTTCTAAAGTCATATTTTATCCCCCAATTTTGCCAGCACTACCCGAATTTCAAAATAACTTACATCCTGAAAATTCTCTTTAATAAGCTTTAAAGATTTTGTTTCTAATTTGTTTATACAGTTTTTAACCCGAACAAAACTATTTTCTGATACATACTCACTAATAGGAAATGTTGGAATATTTAATATAATTTCTACTATATGATCTTCAATAGTGCTCTCTTTTAACTGGCGGACTGTACTAATCTCTTCTATACTATAACCTCTTTGAATGTATTGATATGTTTTTGTTGTTGAAAGAGTTAAAGGGAGATTTTGTTCCGTTTCTTTTATCAGTTTTTGTAATAACGGAAAGTCATCTTCACATTTCCTAATATGGTCCATCATAAAATGTAAAATGGACAGAAAATAAACATGATAATAATCCTTGTCCACCTGTAGCTCCTGAGCTCCTTGATGCACCGTTAATCCAATATTATCACACCCGGTCAATCTTATAACAAAATAACGTGGATCAATGTTACGATGATCTAGACATGCCACCAATTCTCCATATAATTTTCCGCTTATTTTATCTCGGGGAATATTTATGCTTGCTAGAGTCTCCTTTAGCCATGCTTGTATAGAACGATCTCTTTGCACCGGAATATAACGGCGTTTCCCTGCTTTTAAGTGTGCAGCTACTTGTACAAATAAGGACAATCTTTCCCAAAAAACACTTGTTTGTTGATGATAAATCCATCCATTTAAATGCTTAGGGATAGGATTTTCTACCAGCAGCATCTCTAATTCCCTTCGTTTCTCCTTACTTATGACAACATGCTGTTCTGAAAGCTCTTCTAGCCAACCATTCCTTTTTAATGTTTCCATAATTGCTTGGAAGTCTTTTCTTGATAGATCTGGAAAAATTTGAAAAAACATGGTCAATTGAAATAAATGAATATCCTGTATCGTTTGCGAAGATTTTTTTCCATTTAAAATGTGCAAAATAGAATAGATCGTTCTTTCTCCAGAAATATTATGTAAACAGTACAATAGCACAATTTCTATAAAAGGCATTTACTTCTCTCTCCATACACGATTTTTTAGCTAATATTGTAGAAATTTGTTGTATTTCTCCTCCTTATTTTATCATGAAAAAGGAGGGTTTTAAAAATTTGTATGATGCTAAAAGGAAAATTTAATCGTCGATTTACGATTGTTTATATCGCAAACACATCTTTTTTTATTGAAAAGTTATAGATTCAGTTTTACAATAGGATAAGAGTAAGGAGTATCATTCGTAAAAATGTATATAACTTAACTAAAATATTGGAGGTTTTTTTACTCATGGCAAAATATACAATAGTAGATAAAGACACATGTATCGCTTGTGGAGCATGTGGCGCTGCAGCACCAGATCTTTATGATTATGATGATGAAGGCTTAGCTTTTGTTATGTTAGATGAAAATGAAGGAACAGTGGAAGTTCCTGAAGTTTTATTAGATGATATGCTAGATGCATTTGAAGGATGCCCAACAGACTCTATTAAAGTTGCTGATGAGCCATTCGAAGGCGATGCACTTAAATTCGAATAGTTTTAATAAAAAAGGAAGCTGGTCAAAATCGACCAGCTTCCTTTTTTCCTAGCAGCATTGCACTGCTATATTGGGATTGCTGTTTCATAATCCAAGCTCTCATTTTTGAGAAAACTAGCATAAATAAAACAGAAATAATAACTCCCTTTAATAAATTGAATGGAAGGATTAAAGAAACTACATATTGACGTATTTCTGGACCACTCATTGGTGTATTCATTAATTTCATAAATACTGGAAGAAGCACAAAATAATTAAATAGACTCAGTAATGTACTCATTAACACAACACTAACAACTAATCCAAAAACCATGCCTTTTTTGGATTTTAATTTATTATAAATATAATAGGTTGGCAGAATAAAAGATACACCTGCGATAAAGTTTGCCATATGTCCAACAGGAATGCCTGTTTCACTGCCTGTTATAAAATAATCGATAATATTTTTAATAAGCTCTACTAATACTCCTGCAAGTGGACCAAATATAAATGCTGCAATCAGTGCCGGAATATCACTAAAATCAATTTTTAAAAATGTTGGAAATGGGGGGATTGGGAAATTCATAAACATTAGAATATACGCCAAACTACTTAACATTCCAACTCCTACATACGTTCTTACATTCATCTTTTTTTTCATTTCTACTCTCTCCTTTTTAGGATCCATCTGCCTAAAGAAGAAAGATTCTGTTCTATTTTGACATATTCTTCAAATAAAAAACCTCAAGCAGATGCACTTGAGGGAGAATTTTTAAAGGTACGCCAAATAAATGTTCGCAAATATAAAATTTTTGAACAAACGCAGAACCTCCATCTTCTCCCATCCAGACTGTACTGTCGGTTTTGGATTTTCACCAAATCAACCTATCGAAATAGGTTCACGGACTTTGAGCTATACTCATCACCGCCGGTCGGGAATTTCACCCTGCCCCGAAGATAGATCAATATTAATTTTTAATATGATACAATTGCCATTATACAAAAGAAAATTCAATCTGTGAAGAAGAATGCTTCATTTTTTAAAAAAGTTTTTTTAAATCTAGCTTTTATCCCTCTTTTTCTCCAAAAAGAATAAGTGTTTAGCTAAAAACCCTTATCTCTTTTGGTTTAACATAAATAATATCGCCTTGTTTTACTTGTAATGAGCTATATTGTTCTTTTATTAGCTCCACTTCCAAACTTTCATGCAAATCTGTTCGTACGACATCCATTCGAACCGTATTCCCTACCTTTTGGATATGGCGAATAATAGATTTAATAGAACTTTTATCACTTGGTTGTTTTTCAATAATAAAATCATATGGTCTAACATAGCCAACGCCATCTTCATTGCCAATTCCATTCTGGATATTAAACATTGCAGCACCTGAAGCAAATTTTCCTTTTTCCATTCTTCCTTTAAATATATTGATGCTTCCTAAAAAATCATAAACAAAAGAATTAGCTGGACTTTCGTATACTTCTTCTGGCGTGCCTATTTGTTCAATTTCCCCTTCATTCATAATAACAACTCTATCCGCAACATCTAAGGCTTCTTCTTGATCATGTGTGACGAATATGCTGGTGATTTTATATTGATCATGAAGGTTTCTTAACCAACGTCTTAATTCTTTGCGGACCTTAGCATCTAGTGCACCAAAAGGCTCATCTAACAATAATATTTTTGGCTTCACAGCAAGAGCCCTCGCTAACGCAACTCTTTGTCTTTGCCCTCCAGATAATTGAGATGGATATCGATCTTGATAGCTGCTTAATTTAACAAGCTCCAATAATTCAGTCACTTTTTCTGTAATTTCTTTTTTTGTTGGCCTTTCTTTTTTCGGTTTTACACGTAAACCATATGCTACATTTTCAAAAATAGTCATATGGCGAAATAAAGCGTAATGCTGAAAAACAAAACCAACATTTCTGTCTTTTACATGCTTTTCTGAAAAATTGTCCTCGTCCACTAATATCACACCTTGATCTTGGTATTCCAGCCCTGCAATAATGCGCAGCAAGGACGTTTTTCCTGAACCGGAAGGACCTAATAAAGCAAGAAGTTCTCCTGTTTTAACTTCAAGGTTTATATCTTTTAATGCTTCATAAGAACCATAGTTTTTATGGATATTCTTAATATTTATGCTCAACTGCCAACCCTCCCTACCGTTCTAATTGTAGATGTTTTGTTTTTGATTCCACGATGCTCTTAATAATTAAAGATATAATGGCAAAAATGGACATAAGCGATGCTACAGCGAAAGATGCTGAAAACTGATATTCGTTGTACAATATTTCAATATGCAGGGGCAAGGTATTGGTTAATCCTCTAATATGTCCAGAAACAACGGATACAGCTCCAAATTCGCCAATTGTTCTTGCGGTAGCTAAAATCACTCCATGAAGCAAAGCCCATTTTATATTTGGAAGAGTAATATTCCAAAACGTTCTAAATCCTCCCGCCCCTAAGATAATCGAGGCCTCTTCTTCTGCTGTGCCTTGACTTTGCATAATTGGTATTAGTTCACGGGCAATAAACGGGAAGGTTACAAAAAGTGTTGCTAACACAATTCCTGGAACAGCAAAAATAATTTTTATATTGTTTTCCATCAATATTTGCCCAAATACTCCATGAAGACCAAATAATAAAACAAAAATCAGTCCTGCAATAACCGGTGAAACCGCAAAGGGCAAATCAATTAAAGTGATAAGAAGATTTTTCCCTTTAAATTCATATTTAGTGATTGCCCATGCTGCAATAACGCCAAATATTGTATTAATTGGCACAGCAATAATCACTACTAACAGCGTTAATTTAATGGCAGATAAAGAGTCTGGATTTGAAATTGCTTCAAAATATACCCAGCTCCCTTTTTCAAAGGCTTTTACAAAAATAGCAATCAAAGGAACCACTAAAAAAAGTGTTAAAAATAGTAAAACAATACTAATCAATGCCCATTTGACTAACACCGGCTCCTTTTGCACTTGCACCTTATTATTTATGTTTTTTTGTTTAACTTGTATATTCGCATCCATTTCTATCCTCCTTTAAATGGAAAATAAACGCTACTTTCTAAATAGGTATTATTATCCAATAACACTGGATTTTTTCTTTTGTTTATCTCATACTAATAATTTAAGAAACAAACTTTTTTCTATTCCACCATTGAAGCAGATTAATGCCAAATAAAATAAAAAATGTAATAATCAGCATTCCTGCTGCAACAGCTGTAGCTCCCTCATAATCATATTGCTCTAGTTTTGTTATAATAATTAATGGAGAAATTTCTGTCTTATATGGCATATTTCCAGCTATAAATACAACAGATCCATATTCCCCTAAAGCCCGTGCAAAGGACAAAGCAAATCCAATAAAAATGCTTGGAATTATCTCTGGAAATATCACTTTAATGAATGTTTGCCACCTGTTGGCTCCTAAAGCAGCAGATGCTTCCTCCACTTCTGTCTCCACACTTGCTAGCACCGGCTGAACCATTCTAACCACAAATGGCAAACCAATAAAAACTAACGCGATGATAATGCCAATTGGCGTAAAAGCAATTTTAAAAGAGAAAAATTGGCCTATCCAGCCATTGCTTGCATAAAGAGTAGTTAAAGTTATGCCAGCAACAGCTGTAGGTAATGCAAAGGGCAAATCAACAAGGCCATCAATAAATTTTTTCCCTGGAAATTGATACCTAGTTAAAACCCAAGCGATTAATACTCCAAAAAAAACATTAATTAGCGCTGCTGAAAAAGCAGTCAAAAAGCTCAATTTATAGGATGCTAACACCCTTTTCTCCGTAATAATATCCCAAAAATCAGAAAAACCATTAGAAAAAGAATGTAAAAACACCATGGATAACGGAATTAGCACAATTAAGGAAAGGTAAAGCAAGGTAAAACTTAAAGTAAACCGAAAACCGGGAATATAATTATTCTTGCTGGCTTTCTTTCGATTTATTGTTATTTTCCCCATACTACACCATCTCTTTTTTCATTACAGGAACCTTATTGCTCATATATTTCATCAAAAGTTCCCCCATCATTAAAATGTTTTTCTTGTGCTTTTTTCCATCCGCCAAATTCTTTATCCACTGTCACTAAATCAATATCTGCAAATTGATTTTCGTATTTTTTTAAGATTTCTTCCTTTCTTGGGCGATAGAAGTTTTTAGCCGCAATTTCTTGTCCTTCATCTGTATATAAATATTTTAGATACGCTTCTGCCACTTCCTTTGTTCCTTTTTTATCGACTACTTTATCAACAATGGAAACAGGAGGTTCAGCCAAAATACTGATAGACGGATTGACAATTTCAAATTTATCTGATCCAAATTCTTTTAATGTTAAGTATGCTTCGTTTTCCCATGCAATTAAAACATCGCCAATTCCACGCTCTACAAAAGTTGTAGTAGCTCCTCTGGCACCTGAATCTAGCACTTCCACATTTTTATATAATTTTTTCATAAATTCTTTTGTTTCTGTTTCATTCCCACCATCTTTTTTATCCGCATATGCCCAAGCAGCTAAATAGTTCCATCTTGCTCCACCTGAAGTTTTGGGATTTGGCGTAATAACAGACACATCTTTTTTCACTAAGTCATTCCAATCTTTGATCCCTTTAGGATTGCCTTTTTTCACTAGAAAAACAATGGTAGAAGTGTATGGCGTTGAATTATCTGGCAGTCTTTTTTGCCATTCTTTATCAATCAAATTAGCTCCATCCGCAATGGCATCAATATCATATGCAAGTGCTAATGTGACAACATCTGCTTCAAGTCCATCAATAACAGCTCTTCCTTGTTTTCCTGAACCTCCATGTGATTGCTTAATCGTAACCGTTTGTCCTGTTTCCTCTTTCCAGTTCTTCGCAAAAGCCTGATTAAATTCTTGATACAGTTCTCTTGTCGGATCATAGGAAACATTTAATATTTCCACATTTTTTGTCTCTTTTGTGGCGTTCTTTTCTTTTTCATTTCCACATGCAGCAAGCACACCTATTAATAGAATAAGTGAAGCTAGTAAAATAACAGTTTTTTTCATTTTTTTTCCCCCTTAAAAATGACTACAAAAAAAGGCATATTACCCCCTTTTTATGTGATGGGTAATATGCCTTTAGTTGTCTAATCAGCAGCATTATTAATATTATTTTTTCTTCATATAGATTAAACTATATTATCCCTATTTGTCAACTTGGTTTTTAAAAATTTTCACCCTAATCGGAGCCACTCTCTACTAACTCCATTGCGATTTATCGGGCTTTTGAGACCACCCTAATGGAAAGAGGAAACGAGAAATCTAGATGGGTAGAAACTGCCCAATAAAAAAGAACACAGGCTTACAGTAGCAACATCTGTATGGCCTGCATTCTATCTTTCCTCAAAGGAACAATCCGTAGGGAACGTGACCCCGCTGATTGTTCCTTTCATTTTATTTAATAAGCAATTTCTCTCCCTCTATAATCACATCAGATTTTTTATTATTCCATCTTTTCAATTCAGCCACCGATACATTATCCCTTTTCGCAATCGACCATAATGTATCATTCGCTTTAATGGTATAAATTATTTTTTTGGCAGACTTCTGCGTTTTTTCTTTATGCTTATGCAAGGTTGCTTTATTTCCTTCTGCTAAGGGCATATTTTTTACTACTTCTACTGATTTCTGCTTTTTATTCTCTTTACTAGCTGTCAACTTTTCCTTTTGGGCAGAAGTATGGACAGTTTGCCCTACTTCTACTTCTCCTAAAGCCACCATGGGGTCTACAGCATTCTTTTTTGTCATCGTCCATTCTTTATTATGTATTTCAAAATGGAGATGAACACCGGAGGAATTCCCTGTACTCCCCATTTTTCCAATCACTTGTCCTTTTTTCACTTGGTCATTTTGTTTTACCATTCTTTTATTTAAATGGGCATAAACTGTTTCAATCCCGTTAGTATGCTTAATAAATACTACATTTCCATAAGAATTGGAATAGTAGGATTTCATCACGATTCCCCTATCGACAACATAAACTGATTCATTAATATTTCCAGCAATATCAATTCCTTTATGGTGCCCATTTCTCGTATTATATAAATCAGAGATGATACCATCACTAGGCCAAGCCCAATCCTTTGTTCTTTCTGCAATAGATTGAGCGTTGGCCTCTTTTATGTTGCCTAAAAACAATAAACAAAACAGTGTCAAAAAACTCATCGCTTTTATGTGTTTCTTCCTGTAATCTTCCATCCTTTCCTCCTTTATAATGATTGAGAACATAAAAAAGTTCCTGCCATTTTAAAGCACGCCTTCAAGATGTCGGCTACGATTAGCTCCTAATCCTTTTTTTCTGGAAAATTCGCAAATAAAATTCTTTTAAATCATGGGTTATCTGGCAAGATATGTCTTAAAAAGGAAACAACAAAGCTTATTATTTCTGTTGTGTGAAAAACTATGCATCAATTTTTTTTATAGGCATCCATTATGAAAGTTGAATTCAATAAAACAAAAAAAAGCGAGGAATCCCCACTTTTGCAAATAATTTTTATAATAAACGTACAATATATTCTCAGGTTCTTTCACTGCTTTATCTAGGAATATCGAATCACTAAATCGCCTCCCTTTTGTGGGCCAAACACAAAGGAAGCACCGCTCTCTTCACATAATTGGTTTGTTACCTCACAGGCAGCCAACAACTCTATATTAGCTAATCTTTTATCTAAATGAGAACAAATCAATTTTATTTAATAGATTCAAAGAATTCCCCCGCATGACAGGCAATTGCCGTCTTGATCAAGAAACTTCACTCCAAGGGCTTCAGCTATTCCTGCCCCCTATCATTTGTAGCGCTTCCACCAATGCCGATAATAATTCTTTTAGCCTTTTTATTTATACATTCTATTATTAAATTCACCTGTTCCATATGTAATAGCTATAAGGGGATTTTCGATCTTTTTATTAGGCTCTTTTCTAAAAGATTGTTGTTTTTAAATAAGTTTTGTAAACAAAAATTATTTAGGTTGATTGGAGTGGAAGGTGTGAGACTCCTGTGGGAGCAGCGGGACAGGCGAGACCCCACAGTCGCTGGTGCGACGAGGAGGCTCACCGCCCGCCCCACGGAAAGCGAGCATCCTGAAGCGGAAATTAACCTTCCCCAGTGCTTAGTGAATAGCAACAAAGTTTACGAAAACAGCCTTTTATTAACAAGATGAATGCCACTCTCTTATAGCTGTTTCTGTATCTCCCATTATTCCGTATATTGCCTTTACTACATTTTTGAGGGGACCAGTTACATGAGTATAATATAGCTTTCTACCTGTAGCATCCACTAATGATTACACGGTGCCTTCTCCCCCATCGGCCACCGGAACATGAATAAACTTTCCATTTGGAAACACTCTTTTTATACCTGGTGCCATTGCGATAAATACTTCTTTTGCCATCATGCCTTCTTTAAATGAATTAGTGCAAGCACAAATTTTTTTGTCATAATTACTCCCCCTAAAGGGCATTTTTTAGCTGAAATTACAACAAATCAGGAACCTAAAAAAACGTTATTCTCCATTAAAGAAACCATACAATCAAACTTTACTAGTTAAAAAAGGGCAATAATTAAAACATTGCCCTAGAAACATAAACTCTCCTATCTCACTTCTCTTTTATTTGGGGCAATAGGTACTGCTATGGCTTTTGCAAGGGAAAACCTGCCAATTTGCTTTAACTTGGCATTTTCAAATTTTACGGAGGAAAAATGAAAATCTTTCGCTGTTAATAAAATTGATTCTATCGCTTGAAGAGTTGTTGCATTTTCCTCTAGTTTACTGCCATTTGTTAAAAAGAGAGTAAGCTGGCCTTTTGCTTTATCTTTAACGATTTTGGAAAAATGAATGGTATCGGGGATTGAAGAATCAAGCCCTAAAACTTCATTATCTTGCCTCATTTCATAAAAAGCTGTTTCTATATCTTGATAGGAATCTAATGATGGCACGTAAAATGGGAGATTCTCCTCTATTTTATTGGAATCTAAAAGAAAATATCCTCTGTTCTCCAATTCGGTATATTGATAAGACAGTTTTTCGCCAAAATTGCCAAATTCAATGCCTGGCTGATCTTCTGTCATAAATGTCACTTCTTTTCCTCCAACGTTTTGTAATTGTTGATTTATAATAGCAGAATAAAAGTTTATTCCATTGGAAGGAAAAGCAGCTAACTCTTTTTCAATAGTTACTGACACGTTTTTTTTCTTTTCATCAAATTGAATGTCCGCTTGAATAGGATAAGATTCTTTTAAATGCCAATCCTTTTCTGTCAACTTACTCATATTATCCATATACAGCTGGAAGCGAGAATGGTGATTCGGATTATCTGCCACTATGCTAATTGGCACAACTACTTGCATAGCAGCATCTGGAATGGGATAAGTAAGTACTTCCTTGTTTTGTATATCTTCCTGATATACCGCATTTGCTTGGATCATCTTGCTTTGATCCATGTTTAGACTATCTGAGGTGTCTTCCCTTTCCTTTTTGGCTATTTTATCTTCTGCTTTTAATGCGATCATATTGGAATTATCTAATGAACGATTACTTGTTTCATTTTCTGTACCATTATGAACAATTTCGCTGATAATAACCAAAAAAAGAAGCAGAGAACACACCGTAGCAATTGTGGGGATATACCAAATTCTTTTTCGGCGCTTATTTATTTTTTTGTCTATCTGTTGATAAATCATTTGTTTCGGCCGATGGTCTTTTAATGCAGGGAGCTGTCTTAAAAGCTCTTCTATCTGTTCATCGCTCCACTTGGACTCTTTTGTCATACTCTTCCTCCTCTCTATATATGTCCTCTATTCTTTTCTTTAATACTTTCAGCGCGCGATGCTGGGTTGTTTTCACTTTGCTTTCTGTCCATCCTAAGGCTTTTGCAGTTTCAGCAATCGATTGTTCCTGTATATAACGCATAATGATAACCATCCGTTGATCTACCGTACACAGCTTTAATGCTTTATATATTTTTTGACTTTCTTCCGATTGTAGAACAAGTTCTTCTGGCATTAGCTCTTCTATTTTGATTTGCTGCTTTGTCCAATCAAATTTCTCCATAATTTTTGTTTTGATGCTTTTTTGTTTGCGAAAATGATCAATGGCAACATTTTTAGCAATACTGAACAGCCATGTTTTTTGTGAGCTTTTCCCCTCAAATCGCTCATATGATTTAAATACACGAATATATACTTCCTGCATTAAATCTTCTGCAGTTTCTTTATGCTGCACCATATATAATAAAAATTGAAAAACGTCATGATGATACTTGTCGTATAGGTCATCAAAAACGGAGTTCATATCTTCCCCTCCCCGTTCCTTTAATTAGTCGAACTTTATGTAACAATAGTTTCATCTTTATAAAAAAAGATTTATTTTATTACATAACAAAAACACTTCCGTTACATACTCTCATTTTTATGCAAAATGCTAATAACCTGGTTTTTTTTTCATAAAACTATTAATAAAAAAAGGAAGGCATCTAAACTCCTTCCCATACGTTCTATTATGTGAAATTGTTTCTTATGAATCAAGAATAATCGTCATTTTCTCTTATTTTATTCAAGGATTCGAGGCAAATAGATTAAAAATGTCGTACCACTGCCTACCTTACTGTGTACAGAAATATGACCATGATGTGCCTCCACAATGTTTTTGGCAATAGCAAGTCCAAGGCCTGTACCAGAATTACCTCTTGTTCTCGCTTTATCTGCTTTATAAAAACGTTCAAATACAAAAGGCAAATCTTCTTCTGAAATGCCAATGCCTGTATCTTCAATGGTCCAGGTAACACCTGAACTATCTACCTTACAATCAATGGCAACTTTTCCTTTAATAGGAGTATGTCTAATGCAATTGTCGATAACATTAGTTAATACTTGTTCCATACGATCTGGATCCATATAAAAAGCTTGCGCTACGGATGGTGAATCTACAATCAACGAAATATTCTTTTCTTTCGCTAATGCATTAAATTTCCGAGAAACTTTTTGCAAAAAGCTGCTTATTTCTACTTCTTCTTTTAATAAATCTACATGCTCTGCTTCCATTCTCGCCAAATCTAATAATTCATTCACCAATTTTCCCATTCGAACCGATTCATCATAAATAATTTGCGCCATTTCTTTTTTTTCCGCTTCCGACCCAGCAATATCATCTACGATTGCTTCACTATAACCTTGAAGCATACTTATTGGCGTACGCAATTCATGGGAAACATTGGCAATAAAATCAATCCTTAGCTTATCCAGTTTTCTTTCTTCTGTCATATCTCTAATGACTGCGATTGCCCCTCGAATAAACTCTTTGTTGTATAACGGACTCACAATAACAACCCAATATCTCCCTTGCAGTTTTATTTCATCAATTTGCTCTTCCCCTGTCGTAATAGCTAAAAGAAATAGCTCTTTCACTTTTGTTGGAACTTGCCCTTCTTTTGCATGATCGCTTTGCTCGTAGTGCCAATGCTGCAAAAATCTTTCAGCTGGAGGATTGGTGATTAATAAACTTCCATTTTTATTAAACGTAATAACGCCATCTGCCATCCCACTTAGTATATTGCCTAGCTGCTCTTTTTCTTCACTTAATGCATTAATATTAAAGTTTAGTCTTTTGGCCATATTATTAAAAGCAATAGCCAATTCACCGATTTCATCCTGTGCCATAATCGGCACCTTTGTATCAAAATTTCCTTTTGCCAGCTCAAATGCAGCTTCTCTCATTTTTCGCAAGGGAGCCGTTATTCTTGTCAACAAGAAAAAAGCAAAGATTGTGGTTAAAACAATAGCGATAACAGCTGCCAACACAATAAATTTAGTAGTAGAATTTTTCGTCTCGTTTAATACTTTCAAGGATTGATAAATATAAACTGCACCAGAGGATTTACCGCTTTCAATTAGTGGTGTCCCAACGATAACCAATTGATCTCGATCATTGATCGGATCTTTTATCGTGATGACCTTTGTTTTCCCCTTAGAAATCGCATCAGACAATTTTTTGTTTTGCATTAAATAATGAGGAGAAAGCTTTGTCACCTGACCTTTTGGCGATAAAATAACCTTATCAGAAGATCGAATGATAGTAGCCCCCATCTCATCATCAAGCAAATCCCAAGCAATTTCTACTCCTGCCTCTGTTTGATGCTTGCTTAAAATAGCTGATATTTTGGTTGCAGTATTTTCCAGTCCTTTTTTTGTCTGGTCAGAATGATACTGTTGAAAATATTCCAACAGCATCACTGTTAATATAAAAAGCACAATGGATATCAGAAGTAAAAATGTAAACCATAATTTAAATACTACGCTCCTCCAAAACATCATCCATTGTTAACCTCAAACTTATACCCTACACCCCAAACTGTCACAATCATTCCTGCAGCTTTTTCTGATACTTTATTTAACTTTTCTCTTAAACGTTTGACATGTGTATCTACTGTACGCAAATCACCGAAAAACTCATAATGCCATACTTCCTTTAAAAGGAGTTCTCGATCAAAAACCTTATCTGGAGATTTGGCCAAAAAGTATAATAGTTCATATTCTTTAGGCGTTAAACTTACTTCTTTTCCTTCTGCAAGCACTCGATGTGCATCATGATCAATTGTAATAAAAGGGAATACAATAATATCTTTTGAGCTGCTGTCATTTTGCACAAATGTTGTCGTCACGGATCTTCTGAGAAGGGCTTTTACACGCAAAACAACTTCTCTTGGACTAAACGGTTTAACAATGTAGTCATCTGTTCCAGCTTCAAACCCTTGCACTCTATTTATTTCTTCCCCTTTAGCTGTCAGCATGATAACTGGGGTCGCTTTTTTTTCTCTTAACTCTTTACATACTTCCATGCCATCTTTGCCTGGCATCATTAAATCAAGAAGTATAGCATCATAATCTGTCGCCATAGCTTTTGTTAGCGCTTCTTCTCCATCTTCCGCTTCTTCTACAAGAAAATTTTCTCTTTCCAAATACATTTTTAATAAACGTCTTATTCTTTCCTCATCATCCACTACTAACAGTTTAATTTCTTTTTCCATTTATGAATCCCCCTATACCAAGTACTCTAATTTAAGTATTTTTTCATTGCATATAGTTGATACTTCACATCATCTCTTTTAAAAATGGGGAAATTAGCTTTATTCCCTTTATCTATGCATAAGAATGCAAACCTACCATAATTAAATTTACGACAATCAAATTAAACATAATGATAATAAAACCTAATACAGCAAGCCACGCAGACTTTTTTCCTTGCCAGTCTTTCGCAATGCGCAAATGCAAAAATGCTGCATAAAATAACCAAGTAATTAATGCCCAAACTTCTTTAGGATCCCAATCCCAAAATCTTGACCAAGCTATTTGCGCCCAAATCATCGCAAAAATTAATGCCCCCAATGTAAAAACAGGAAATCCAATTAAAACCGAACGATAGCTTATCTCATCTAAAAGATCTAATGAAACATTTTTCACCAGGGGTTTTAATGCAGTTCCAACTCTTTTTCGGAGAATTAATCTAGCTAATACATATAAAATGCCTCCTGCCACAACAGATAATAGCAGGCTATTTAATTTACCGCTATTTATAGTTGCCGGCACTGTGAGAAAAGGCTGAAAATCCGTATTATTAGCTGCTTCTTTTTCAGCGGGACCAATGATTGGAGGCATATGATATTCAATCACTGTTTTTTCACCTTGACTATCGACTATGTATATTTCTTCTTTAAAGCCAATAGAAGAAAGAATTAGGTTTAACAGAATAAATCCTATAAAAGATAAAAAGATAAAGATGATTAATTCAATCCCTTTTATGCTTTTGATGTTTTGATCATTTGTTGATTTTAGCAAATAAATAAAGCCCGCCGCGAAACTAACGGATAAAATTCCTTCTCCTAATGCTGCTGTTATCACATGAATTTTAAGCCAAGAACTCTGCAGCGCCGGTATAAGAGGTGCAACATCTTTTGGAAACATATTTGCATATGCCAAAAGAACAATAACAACAGGCAAGGTGAACACACCTAATGAAGGAAGCTGATACAATTTGACTATTAGCAAAAAACCTGCAACTATTGCCAATGCAAAAAAACAAATAAATTCAAATAAGTTGCTGACAGGAGCATGACCAGATGCAATCCATCGCAAGATAAAATAGGTCAAATGGCTAAAAAAAGCAAAAACGGTTATAATCATGCCTATGGTTGAAAATTTGCCCAGCATCTTTTTTTTGTCTTTTTGCCTTTGATTCACTCCCCCGCCAAAAAACAAAGTGGCCACTATATAAAGGAGAAATGACGCAAATAAAAAATTGCTGCTGACACTTGCCATTTTATTCCTCCTCTCTATTGCCTGATTGTTTATATGCAGGTTTTTCTAATCTTGTTTTTTCTATATTTCCAAACACATGCTCAATATCCCGTTTTAAACCGTGCCAGTTTTTATTTGTATGTGCGGCAATCCAAACTTTTTTGTCTCCCACTCTTTTTATCCATACTCTTCTATGATTCCAATAAGAGCCTTGAATAACACCTATCATAAAAATAATTCCACCAATAAAAAGAATTGGCAGCAATGGATCTTTTCTGACGGTTAAAGCTGTTACATTTTTTGTTTTGATATTTTCCAACTCTACAGTAAACTGATGATTTTTTGACGAGTTTACCGTTTGGCTTACTGTAGCAAAACTGACTTCTGAAACCTTTTTATCTGCTGAATGTACTCGAAACACAAACGCTGGATTATTGGGAATTTTGGATACTGTCTGAGGTTTCCCAAATTTATCAAAGGTTACATCTGGATAATACTCTTCTAGCTCTACTTGCAAACCATTCTTTAGTGTATAGCTTTTTTGTGGATCAGCTAAATTAATCTTAAAAGACCCAAATTCCTTTTTTGTCGTATTCGCTATTACTGTATACTCCAGCTCGGATAATTCATTCAGTTTATAGTCTCCTTGATACAAGGCATATCCATCATATTTTAATGGTTTATTCACTTGAATATCTGCTTTTTTTACTTCTTGCAAAGTTGGTTTTTCGCCTAAAATGGCATGCTGATCTGTTTGAAATAAGGTTACTTTTGTTTGAAAGTTTTTTGCCATAACCTCTCTTTTTTGCAAAGCATCCTGAAATACTTCTTCTTCCTTTGTTTTATCATATACTTCCACGATGAATTGATTGTTTTTTAAATAATATTCGCCGTTTGTTCCAGGCAAACGTTTTGTTTCTCCATCTCGAATCCAGACTACTTCATTTACATACATTCCAGGCAAAAATCGTGCAACCACACCAATCAAAAAAATAATTAAACCTAAATGATTAACATACGGCCCCCACCTTGAAAATCTTCCTTTTTCAGCTAATACATTTTCCCCTTCCTTTTTTACCTTATAACGAAGAGATTGAAGCTTCCACTCTAACTCTTGTTCATTAATGGAAGGTCTGTGAAAAAAAACGCGCTGATTTTGGAAAAAATTCGGATGTTTCATCACCCGCTGATGTTTCAAAGAACGATATAAAGGAAAAAAACGATCGATACTTGCAATAAGTAAAGAGATGCTTAAACAGATGATCAAAAAAAGATACCAAAAAGAATGATATAAATTAGAAAGTCCTAGAGCATGATACACAGTTCCAAACCATCCATAGTTTTGTTTATAATACTCCTCTAGTGGAAGGTCTGTCTGGATAGTTGGGGCTTGGGGCAATATCGTTCCAATGATGGACGCAACTAATACAATAATAATAAAGACAACACCGACTTTTACAGATGAAAAGAAATTCCAGAGTTTATCCATTAAGTTTTTCTTATATATTTGGGAACGTCGGGCACTGCCTTCATAGCGCATATCCACTTTTCCATCAGTTTTCTCTAATACATTGCCGCATGCACAACAAATTTCTGTTCCATATGGATTTTTATAGCCACAGCTGCATTGGATTGGTTTCATATGTACGCCACCTGATATCATGGTTTAATCTTTTCCAGTAATGCTTCCATTTTTTCTTCCGTTAATTCTCCTGTATAAATCACTTTAACCATTCCATCCTTATCGATGAAAAAGGAAGCAGGAAGGGGATTGACTGCATAGGAGTCCTGCACTCCTTCATTTGCATCATTC
Organism: Niallia nealsonii; assembly: GCF_002835805.1. Classification (GTDB taxonomy): domain Bacteria; phylum Bacillota; class Bacilli; order Bacillales; family Cytobacillaceae; genus Niallia; species Niallia nealsonii. Next base: position 171,256 of record NZ_PISE01000016.1, read on the forward strand.
ATGATAGAAAAGTCCAATTGATATTTTTCTATAAATCTATCTACTGCCAAAGAGGATTCCCCAATATTAATAGATAATACTTGAATGCCTTTTTCACTGTATTTTTTATCCACTTTATTAATAAGGGGCATCTCTGTTTCACATGGTTTGCACCAAGTGGCCCAAAAATTCAAAAATACACCTTGGCCTTTATAATTGTCCAGTTGCTGCTTTTTTCCATATTGATCTACAAGTATAAAATCAGGGGCTTTTTGGCCAACCTGCAGCTGGTCGGCTTTTTTATTGGTTATGCTTGCATAAATCGTATAAAGGGCAGCTGCACTTATTAGTAAAAAAATAGTGGAGCGAACTAATAAACGTTTCTTTTTCATAAATGCCCCCTTGCCAAGCTACTTTCGACATTATTATATCATTTATATGTTGTTGATATTGTAATCCCCATTAGGCAACTGTGAAAGTTTTATGAATTTTTTACTTTTTCTTACTTGCTTCTGCACGGAGCAGCTTTACTTCGTGTGCTGTCAGTTCCCTTGCCTCTCCTGGTCTTAATCCACTTAAATTAAGAAAAGCATATCTTTCCCTTTTTAGTTTCATAACAGGCGTACCAATTGCGTCAAACATCCTTCTTACTTGACGATTTCTGCCTTCATGAATTTTCAACTCAATAATAGACGTCCCTTTTTTCTTATCTAAAGAAAGAAGCTTTACTTTAGCAGGAGCTGTTTTGCCATCTTCTAATTCTACTCCTCTTTCTAGCAATTTTAATTTCTCCCGAGATGGAACTCCTTTTACTTTTGCCACATATACTTTTTCGATTTCTCCTTTTGGATGCATCATGATGTTGGCAAACTCTCCATCATTTGTTAATAGGATTAATCCTGATGTATCATAATCTAGTCGACCGATTGGATAAATTCGCGCTTCGACAATTTCAGAGAAAAAGTCTGTCACTACTTTTCTTCCTTTGTCATCATTTACACTTGAGATAACCCCTCTTGGTTTATACAGCAAAAAGTAAACTGGCTCTTCTCTTTCAAGAGGTATTCCGTTTACTTCCACTTTATCGGAAGGAGTCACTTTTATCCCTAGTTCCTTAACCGTTTTCCCATTAACTTTCACTCGACCTTCTACAATTAATTCTTCTGCTTTTCTTCTTGATGCAATCCCTGCATGCGCAATTACTTTTTGTAGTCTTTCCATCTATGCCACCTCAAAATTCTCATTATTTTCTTGATTTCGCCATTGGTTAAAGATACTCTAAACCCTGCTTTTTTATTGTTGTGCTGTGTTGAACTTATCTGCTGATTTCTAATCCACATAGTATTAAAAGCAACAATAGAATTTAACGCAGCCTATGGTTTAAAGTACTCACATATTAAGCTATATCCTTTTTGCATTATGACATAAAATCATGAATTTTCAAAGAAAGTCTTTATTAATCCATTATTCCGACAACAGCAAAAACACACTGCTAAATATAGCAGTGTGCAAACAAATGACTAAATAGACATAAATATTTTTATCATTTCCCAAAAAACAAGGTAACTACCACAACGGCAACAATAAAACCAACTAAATCTGCCAGTAAACCCACCTTTAAGGCATCGCCCATTTTTCTAATGCCAACAGCGCCAAAATAAACGGTAAGAACATACAGTGTTGTATCTGTACTTCCTTGAATGGTAGCAGCAAGCCTGCCAATATAAGAGTCAGGTCCATATGTCGCAATCAAATCGCTTGTCATGCCAAGTGCTGCATTTCCTGAAATGGGACGAATAATTGCAAGAGGTGCCACTTCTGATGGAACCCCTACAAAATCGAGGACCGGCTTTAGAAATCCCATAAAATACTCTAATGCACCGCTTGCTCTAAATACAGAAATCGCTACAAGCATGCCAATTAAAAAAGGAATGATGGAAAACGCAATGCTAATGCCTTCCTTTCCCCCTTCTACAAAACTTTCATATGTCGGCACTCGCTTGTATGTCCCGTATAGTAGAATAAACCCAATCAGGGAAGGAATCATCCATAAAGAAATAAGGGAAACAAATTCCATAAATTACCCACCCTTTTTTAATCTTCTATAGTAGAAAAAACGATCAATTGATATTCCTGCTATTGCCGAAAAAATCGTTGCAATTAATGTTGGTCCAACAATATCAGTTGGGGAGGCAGAATGATAGTTCATTCTAATTGCAATAACAGTTGTCGGAATTAAGGTGACACTCGATGTATTTAATGCAAGAAAAGTAATCATACTGTTGCTTGCTGTTGTTTTTCCGCCATTTAATTTTTTCAGTTCCTCCATTGCTTTAATGCCAAGAGGAGTCGCCGCATTGCCAAGTCCAAATAAATTAGCCATCATATTGGAAAGAATATAACCCATTGCTGGGTGATTTTTTGGCACTTCTGGGAATAGTTTTGTAACGAGTGGACGAAAAAGATTAGTTAGTTTTTTTAATAGTCCTGCTTCTTCCGCAATTCTCATCATGCCAAGCCAAAAAACTAAGACACTGATTAAACCGATACAGATTGTAACTGCTTCCTTTGCTCCTGAAAAAATAGCTTTATTTACCTCATCCATTGTTCCATTAAACATGGCAAACACAATGCCAATAACCGTCATTAACACCCAAATGATATTAACCATTGCCGCCCACTCCATTTATGGCAAAAAAGATGCTTTTAAAATGATCAATAAAAGATTTTCCGTCTTTTTCTGTATGTTTATAGTAGATTGGAATTGTATCTACTATTTTTTGATCAAAAGATATTTCTACTTCTCCAACAATACTCGGAACTTTTTCCTCATTCTTTTTCCATGCTTTTTTTACAGGAGCAAGCTTATACTCTACCGAAAAAAAATTCTGTTCATCCTCTGTTATTGGATAGTTATACTCTTCTTTTATATACAATTTCTTTTTATAAAATTTACTATCCACATCTTTTAAATCCCCTTTTTCCATTACGGTTTTCATCGTATAATTTTTAAAAGCTGTTTCAAACATATTAATATGGTCATCCCAGTCATCCGGATCATTTAATGTTACTGCAATAAGCGATAAGCCGTCTTTTTCAGCTGTGCTGACAAGAGTTCTTTTTGCTCTTTTTGTGTACCCTGTTTTTCCTCCTGTTGAATATTCATAAAGCGATGTTAATAGCTTGTTTTTATTTTTCCAAACACGGTCCCATGCTTCCGTCGGATTATCTTGGCGATACGTTTTGGTAGAAGCAATCTTTTTATATGTATCATTGTTCATGGCATAACGTGTCAATAATGCCATATCATATGCTGTGGAATAATGATCTTCATGGTCGTCCAAACCGTGGGGGTTGGAAAAATGAGTATTTGCCATACCAATTTCCTCTGCCTTTTGGTTCATCATATAAACAAAACCATCTAAACTTCCCCCAACCGCTTCTGCAATTGCAACGGCAGCATCATTGCCGGAACGAAGCATCAAACCATATACTAAATCTTCTAATGCTATCTTTTCACCTGGCTTTAAATACACAGAGGAACCTTCTGCTTTCACCGCATTTTCACTTACTGTTACTTTTTCTTTTAATTTCCCTGATTCAATCGCAAGGATTGCTGTCATAATTTTGGTAATACTAGCAATTCTTCTTTGTGTATTCGCATCTTTTTCATAAATAATCCTGCCTGAATCCTGCTCCATTAATACTGCACTACTTGCACTAACATACATTGCCGCACTTGTATTTTGAGGAATAGCTAGTATTAACAAGGACGTGATAACAGATAAAATGATTACTTTAAATAATTTCATTTAACCTACCTCGTCTCCTTATATGGTTTGTACAAGTTTATGAAGAGACAAGTTGGGTTATGACTGTTGTGGGAAAATCTAATCAAATTCCCCTACAGAAATCTTCTTTTTATATCATATAGAACAGATATATTAATAGAGAGGGATGGAGGGAGTTATCGTGAAAGAAGCTCGCAAATTAATTTATACCAAAAAGCAAGTATAAACGAAGCTTCCATACAAACAGCAGAAAAAAATTCAGATGCCTTATTTCTAAAACAATATAAAGAGTTTTTTAATGAGTCAATAACCTAGAAATTGACGGATAGATATTATTTCCTATCAAAGACGATAAAATCTAAAAACACTTGAGATTATGCAGTCAGACAAAATATGGGTAGCAGAGAAGAATATATTCCTGATAATTATATAAAAATTGGTAAAGACGGCTCTGGAGACAAGCTAGCCTTAAAATATTTCGCGTAATCATGAATGATGAAATTTATCTATGGTATCGCAAAATCGAGGTGTATGCTCCAGATTTAAAACATGGAATTAATCTATTCCAAGATAATTTGGAAGACGACTAACTATTGTCTACTATAAAAAGGGTTATTATTCGAGATTCATGTCTCGAATAATAACCCTTTTTTTCTGAGTGATTTTCCTGCACTAATTAATATGGACGCCATTTTAATTCACTTGCTTTTAAAAAGCGCTGTTCTACATCTTTCCAGTTGACAATATTCCACCAGTTATTAACATAAGTTGCCCGGTCATTTTTATATTGCAGATAATAAGCATGTTCCCATACATCTAGTGCTAGTAAGGGAATTGTATCCCATTGTGTAAGCTGCATATGTTTTTCTGATTGGAGAATTTCTAAATGTCTGCTTCTAGGAGACCAGACAAGAATTGCCCACCCTGCTCCTTCGACTGCTTTTGCTGCTTCTGTAAAATGTTTTTTAAATGCTTGAAAACTGCCAAAATATTTTTTTATTTCTTCTAATAATGCTCCCTTTGGTTCTCCCCCACCTTTTGGACTCATATTATGCCAGAATATTGTATGCAAATAATGGCCAGAACCATGAAAGGCAAGTTCTTTTGACCAATGTTTTACTAGTTGAAAGTCTCCATCTTTTCTTGATTTTGCAAGCATATTCTCTGCTTTATTTAAACCATCAACATATGATTGATGATGTTTTTTATGATGAAGCTCCATAATTTCTTTTTCAATATATGGCTCTAGTGCATTATAAGCATATGGTAAATTAGGCAATACATGACCTCCGGCAGGTACAATCGGTTCATTTATATAAATAGTCCCTAAATTTTGACGGCTGGAAAAATATCCTTCCATTGCTCCATGAAGCTCTTCTGCTTCATGTTGGATTTTAATCAATTCTTCTGTATGGAGCTGCTTGCGTTGAACCCCCTCCATTAATTGAGAGAAATTATCCAACTTCCGCCAAATGCTTTCATCCTTTCGAATCTCTTCTGATTCTAGCAGCTGCTTTAATTGTTCATTCCAGATCAATACTTCCTTTACATATTCATTATAGCTCGCCATTCTATGTTAACCCCTTTTCGCTTTTAGAATCACTCATTAAAAGATATGATAAAAGAAAAGGGAACATGCTTGATAAAGTGAAACTTCAATCCTTAGAGGTCTTACTGCCTGCTAAATGGGAATAAGTACAACATTGAACTACCCACCACTTAGCTAATGCTTGAAGTGGGAGTCTTCTATTGGGAAATGATAAAATAATTCCATAAGAAAAACAAAAAAAATTCATCTTTCTATATACAAAAAAAGAGTTCCGTTTTGGCAGGAGCACCATGCTGCTTTCGGCAAAAAAAGCCATTTGCCTAAACAAATGACTCTCTTCCTAAATTTTTACTTTAAAACCTTTTTAACACTCTAAGCCACCTGCTTAAACAAATTAATTATTTGTTTTTTGCTACTCTTCCATTTGCTGCTGAAAGGTTTCAAAGAAAAGATCTGCTTCTTCCTGATTAAACAAATCTTCCTCTTTTTCTGCAAGAGGGGGCAGCTCTTTTAGATCTTTTAAGCCAAAATGATCTAAAAATTCTTTGGTTGTGCCATATAATATCGCTCTGCCGGCACCTTCTGCTCTGCCTACTTCTCTAATTAATGCTTTTGCCGCTAACGTATGAAGAGGCCTTTCTGTTTTTACTCCTCTAATTTCTTCGATTTCAGCACGAGTAATTGGCTGCTTATAGGCAATAATCGCCAATGTTTCAAGGGCTGCTTGCGAAAGCGTAGAAGCATGTGGAGACTCGACCAGCTTTTTCAAATAGCTGGAATGCTCCTTTTTAGTGCCTAGCTGGAAGGTTCCTGCAATCTCTATAATCGTAATGCCCCGTTCTTTATTTTCATACTCTTTTTTTAACTGATCGATAATCTCTTCCGCTTCTTTTTGTTCAATGGATAATACATGTGTTATTTGCTTCAAAGTTAACCCTTCATCACCTGCTGCAAATAACAGACTTTCCATAATGCCCTTCCATTTACTTGCTTTCAATGTTTGTTCCTACTTCCTTTCCCATCACAAAAATATTTGCGAAATTCTTTTCTTGTTCTACAAATATTTCCTGGCGTTTTATTAATTCTAAAACTGCTAAAAAAGTTACAACGATATGGGTTTTATTCAATACCGGAAAAAGGTCTTCAAATAATACTCTTCCTGTTTTATGTTTAACAAATTGAAGAATCTCTTTCATTCTATTTTCAATAGGAATCTCTTGTCTGGTTATTTTTGTTGCAAGAGGCGCCTGAAGTTTTTTTCTTTTTAATAATTTTTGAAAAGCAGCCAACATATCATATAAAGTTACATCTAGATTTTTTTTCGTTATATCTTCTTCTTTGTCCACATAGCTAGATAAATCACTTGGAGGTTTTGTATAGATAAGCCCTCTTTCTTGTTCTCTCGCTTTCAGATCGTCCGCTGCTTCCTTAAATTTCCGATACTCTACTAATCTTTCAATTAATTCTTCTTTAGAATCTTCAACTGATTCCATCATTAAATCTTCATCAAATAAATCATCCTCATGTTTTGGCAAAAGCATTTTGCTTTTAATGGCAAGAAGCGTTGCCGCCATGACAAGAAATTCACTGGCAATATCCAGTTGAAGCTCTGTCATCGTATGAATGTACTCTAAATACTGCTCTGTTATGTCTGCAACATTTATGTCGTATATATCAATCTCTAATTTATTAATTAAATGAAGAAGCAAGTCCAGTGGACCTTCAAAACTGTCAATTTTCACATTATATTGCATTTCATTCACCAAATCCTGTGTTAATCGCATTACTTTTTTGCAATGCTAGTAATAAGTATAGATGATTTAATATCTTTATCCAACAGAAAAATAATCCAATCACTGATTTCAAAACAAATCATTGACCCTCCCTCTAAATTATTTTGTATAATAGAGAAGAATATACTATATAAACACAATGCTGTGTTTAAAAATAGCTACCTTACGCAAACAACTTTTCTCAAAACAATTTGTTGCATAATGATAAAACTTATACAAAAAATAACGAAAGGAGATTTTTTATGTATCCAAATGAATATATCCTTTTTTTAGTGCATTTTCATGGAGATCGGGATTATTTTGAATGCCATGAAATACTAGAAGAATATTGGAAACAAGTAGATAAAGCAAATAAGCAGTCGATATGGGTAGCCTTTATTTTATTAGCCGTTTCTTGCTACCATTTTAGACGTGGAAACTATTCTGGCGCATTAAAAACGATTCGCAAAAGTTTACATATCTTCCAAATAAAAAATGAGGATATCAACCAGTATGGTCTTAACAAGGATAAACTATTACTGACCCTGGAGGAATTAGAAAAACAGATTAGTCACTTAAGTACTTTTAAAGGATTTAATTTACCGATATGTGATGAGAAGCTAGAAGATCTATGCAAAAATAAAGCAGCAGAACTTGGATTATTATGGAAAGACCAGACACCTGTAGACCCAACCATCATCAACCGTCATCTAACAAGAGACCGTAAAGCTGTCCTTAAAGAACGAGAAGAAGCCCTTTTTATGCGCCAACGAAAAAAATAAAAAACATCTATTTGTTCCCCTTTAAAAAAGAGGCAAACAAATAGATGTTTTTTATACCATAAATCAGAACAAGAGACGCAGAATAAAAAATCCTCGTCTCCTCTGAAAACTTTATCACGCATTAACGGGCTTTTGACCGCACTGATTGAAGCTTCACTTTATTATAAATTCATATTTTCTTTTTCAACGATATCTTTACATTTTGAATAAAATTCAAGAACCAATTCATTTGCTTGAATATCCTTATTTGGATATAAGCTTCTGATTCCTTGTACCATCGCTTTTCCTACTCCTTGCTGCCTATGTGATGGGTTAACAGATATATGCTGAATACTAATTGTATTTTCATCTACAAGATGTATCCCAATTAAACCGATTATATCTTCTTCATCTTTCCATAAAAACAGCTGCCAACTGTCCTCTGTTTCATATTGCTTAATCGTCGCTTGAAGAACTTTTAAATTTTTTTCAGCTGGCATAAATGAAAGCAATCCCATGGCAATTTTTTCAAATGTTTTTTTATATCGAATAATCATTTATATCCCTCATTATTATAAAACATATTTACCTATTATTTTTCCCATCTTCCTATACTTCCAAACAATGTTCCCGAAACAATATGCAGATAATATCTTACTTTGACGAAATATGTTATTTCCTTTATCATACATAAAATATGGTGATTCTTCAATGATAAATCTTCTAAACCTTTGGATTCATCCTATATTTCGCAAAAAAATCATAAAAAAATAGTGATTATAGACGAATTGCCTCTTGCTAATTTGATTGCATTCTCTATATAAATATGCCGCTTTCATAAATAAGCTACCTTTTCCTCGATTATTTTTTCAATGAAAGCATCTATTTTTTAATATATTAAAATAACAATAAAATCAATCATAGAAAAGGAAACTTTTTTCTCCTTTTTTACGTCTAGTAATTAGGAAAGTTTTTGAAGCATTAGGAGGACTTAAAAAATGAAATTAAAAAAGCCAATAATTGCTCTGTTAACATTATTGTTATTGCTGCCAATTCCTGCATACGCTGATGTTACAACAGGAGATATGATTATTACACTTGGAAAAAATTTAACAGAAGAACAAAAAAAATTATTATTAACGGAAATGAATGCACCAGATGATGCACAAATCATTACGATTTCAAATGAAGAAGAACATCAATATTTAGGAAACTATATTGCCAAATCTTTAATTGGTACAAAGTCCATTTCTTCTTCTGCCATTACCATTGCCGAAAAAAATGCCGGCATTACGGTGAAAACAAAAAATATTACATGGGTTACTGATGAAATGTATATAAATGCCCTTATTACTGCTGGAGTAAAAGACGCCAACATTTTTATAACAGCTCCCATTCCCGTTTCTGGAACAGCAGCCTTAACCGGAATTGTAAAAGCATATGAGGTCTCAACTGATACGAAAATTCCGGAAGATGTGAAACAAGCAGCCAATGAGGAAATGGTAAAAACAGCAAACTTAGGCGACGATATTGGCACGGAAAATGCAACCGCACTTATGGCGAAAATTAAAGAAAAAGTAGCCGAAACAAAACCAGAAACAGATCAGGAACTAAAAACAATTATTGATGATGCCGCAAAAGATTTAAATATAACCTTAACCGAACAGCAGACAAACAGTTTAATTGAGTTCTTTAATAAATTAAAAGAATTAAACATTGATTGGAACCAAGTAGGAGACCAGCTGCAAAATGCAAAAGATAAATTGACAAACTATCTTGAAAGTGAAGAAGGCCAAGGCTTTTTAGATAAAGTAAAAGAATTTTTTGTCAGTCTAGTTGATGCCATTAAAAATTTTTTTAACTGATGATCACAATAAAACAAAAAAACTAAGTGCGATGTGATATGCTCCCTCTATGGTAG
>NZ_PISE01000017.1 GCF_002835805.1 Niallia nealsonii
CCATAAAAATATACTAACTCCAATATTAATTAATACATAGGAAAAAGGTGATATAATATTTATGTAATTCGTAACAATATGAAAAGACAAATAATAATGGAATTCCCTAAAATATGTTATTATCTATAAGATAATAGCGGGAGAATAAAAGCCTAATGTTTACACTAATAAAATGAGGAGAAAGAAGGTAGTTTTTCTGGAACAGGCAAAACAGCTGCCTCCTATCTTAGAGGGATATTTGCAGTTAGCGGATGCAGTTATGATTACAGACGATAAACATATAATTTTAGATGTAAATAAAGAGTATGTCGATACAACAGGATATAAAAAAACAGAAGTGATTGGACAACAAGCTGGTTTTTTTAAATCCTATCTTACTCCAGCCAATACGTATGTCTCTTTAAATGAAGCGTTGCAGGCAAAACAGCCATGGAAAGGTGTATTGATTAATAAAAAAAAATGCGGCGATCTTTGGCATTCCTCTTTAACGATTACTCCTATGAAATATGAGAATACTTTTTATTATATCGGTATTTTTAGAGAATTGGAGCAGCTGAAAGAAGGAGTATATATTCCTGAAAATGAGAAGGCAGGAACAGAACGGGAATTATTGCGGGTGCTTGCTATTTCTTGTGAAATTCGAGATCCAGGAATTGAAGATCATCTATTAAATGTACAGCATTTAACAGAGCAGCTAATCATATCATTTCAAAAAAAGCATAGTAGTCGTTTTCCAAGTGCCTATCTTTATCAAATTATTCATGCGAGTATTCTGCACGACATTGGAAAAGCAGGCATTCCCGAGGGCATTTTATATAAACCTGGCAGTTTAGCAGAGTATGAAAGAAAAATCATTGAAATGCACCCATTAATGGGAGAAGATATGCTTAGCAAAATCTCAACAGGCTTACATAATGATTTTATTAAAAGTCTGGAAGTGGCAGAGAATATTATAAAATATCACCATGAAAGATGGGATGGAACTGGTTATCCTTATGGTCTTAAGGGAGAGGAAATTCCTTTTGAAGCAAGAGTTGTTGCTATTGTGGATGTGTATGATGCGTTAATATCCCGAAGATCATATAAAGATTCATGGCCAAAAGAAAAGGCGATTGAATATATCATCGATCAAAAAGGAAAGCATTTTGATCCAGAGCTGGTGGATGCATTTATGGAGATGTTTTAGCAGAAAAAATACAAAAAAGTGGCCTAGTTTGTTTAGACCACTTTTTTGTATTTTTTATTTTGATGCTTTTTCAACCATTTCTCGGAATTCATCATAAGTTTTTCCTTCAAATTTAACGCCGTTTACATAAATGGTTGGAGTGCCGGTAATATTTAATGTGTCTACATAAGATAAGTCTTTGTCTACTCGTTTTTGATAGTTTTCTTCTTTATAGACAGAAGCAACCTTTTCAGCATTTTCTTTTGAGGTCACTTCTTTTAGCGTGTCTGTTAAAAATTCTTCCGTATTAAGCTCTACATTTTCCTTGCTTGTATCATCTGGCTGTTTTTCATAAAGTAGCTCATGGAATTTCCAAAATGTATCATTGCCCAATTCCGCATATACGGCTTCTGCAAATACAGCAGCTCTTGTTGAATCGACTGGATGGATAAATGGATAATTCATAAAATAAAATTTTGCTTTTCCTGTATTAATAAAATCTTTTTCAATTAGTGGGAAAAAGGATTGATTAAAACTTTTGCAGACAGGGCATTTATAGTCGCCAAATTCAACAATGTTCACATCAGCTGCTTCTTCGCCAAGAAAGGGCTGGTCTTTGTAATCGAAATCAAATCCATCTTTTGGCTTATTAGCTAATATAACCAATCCAATTATGCAAACAGCAACAAGACCTATCATCCAATAGAGAAATTTAGAAGTTTGCTTTTTTTTTGCCGTTTTTTTTTGTTTTTTTGCCATTTTTTAGCTCCTTTTCTGTTTCAAATGGTATTTTTCAAGGATAAATTGACTGTGTTAATAAATAATGCAGATAAAATATGTATATAGCCAGTAAACGAAGCTATTTTTCATTTTAGGATGCTTCACTAAGAATCGTCAAGCTTTCTGTTTTTAATCCCATATTAACAGGCAGTAATACCCTAATTGTTCGCTTTGCGTCATTGTCTCGAAAAAACATCTGACTAAAAAAACTTCAGATGTTTTAAAGAATACTTGTTAGTTAAAATTTAAGGAAAAAAAAGCCTCTTCTTGTTCTACATCTTCTACATATTGAATGCCTTTATAGTCAAATCCTATTTTTCCAAGAATACGAAGAGCTTGTTTATTGTTAATTGTGCTTGAAGCTGTTATTGTCTGTACAAAATTTAAAGAGTGAGCATAGTTTAAACAAGCAATTGCGGCTTCTGTTCCGTAGCCTTTATGCCACATATCTTTTCTTAAGTGAAAAATAAGTTCTACATTCTTTAAAGATTCTTCAATATTAAATCCAGCGGCACCGATTACTTCTTCTGTTTCAAGGTGAACCACCCCGTAAACAGATAAGCCATATTCCAGTTGGGACTGCTGATAAAAAGACAGGACATCTGGGAGCAGCTCTAAAGACATGCTTCCACCGCAATCGCTCATAACCTCTTCATTTCCCCAAAAAAATCCGCATGCTGAGGTATCTTCTTGCTGCAATAATCGAAATCCTAATTTTTCTGTCGTAAATAAATAGCTCAAAATAAAACCCCTTCGCCATATGCTTTTAAAATTCTACTATAGAGGAAAGGGAGAGAAAAGTAAATTATCGTGTAAAACCAAAAGGGAATTTAATGAATATATTCATCATAATGCATGGTATGCGATGTAATATTGTTTGCAAGCAGATCAATATTACCATCATACATATGAAAGGTGAGGGAGGCATGGATGTGTTCAAATCTTTGTTCCGCATCATCTGCTTCTTTTAATTCAGCAGACCAATGAATTTTCGGAATGGCAATAATAAAACGGCCGTTATCTGTTTTCATCATATAAAGCTTTGTATTTTTCTGTCCACATTGAGAAATATCTTCTAATAAAGCTATCATATGGAAGCACCTCCAATATACATTAATCATAACACAATAAATGTAGGGTATAAAAAAGGAAGGCATTTTTAACTAAAATGTAATATTTATGTAAATGAGAGGGAATTTAGTCTGTTTTTGTCGCTTCATTTGCAGAGATAGAAACATAGTAAAAATAAAAAGACATAAAAATGAAATGGAGAATATAATTATATAACTTATAATTATCCTTTATACTCTTTTTTCTTTGCTTTTTTATAAAAAAGAGTATAATAAAGTTTTGTTTCTAAAAAAATGGGGTATCAACAAACTGAAATGTGCGCATTTATAAGTGTCTTTTGAATGGTAAATGCCATATATATATGAAAAAGGTGATTAACTATTAAAAAATACTGGAAACTTATAACCTTTATTGGAATGGTACTGCTTTTTGTTTTTTTCTTTTTCGAAACAGGCATGTTTCAAGCGATTCAAAAGGGAGAAATAAAGGCAGTTTCTTCGTTAAGCGAAAATATATTTTATACTTTACTTATTAGCCTAATTATTATGATTATCCAAAATACATTTACCCTCATTCCATTAATTTTTGTTATTACATTAAATTATTATTCTTTTGGATTTCTTAATGGATTTATTTGGAGTTGGCTTTCTAGTGTAGTGGCGGCTGTCATTGTTTTTTATGCTGTTCGTTTTTGGTTTCAGGATATGATTATTCGCCAAAAGCATCATGATTTTATCAAAAAAATCGAAAAAAAAGGGACCCATTATGTATTTTATGGAAGAGTATTTCCGTTTTTTCCTACAAGTCTCTTAAATATAATTGCAGGCATCAGCACCATATCAATAAAGGCATTTATTATAGGTACGTTGATTGGAAATTTTATTTATTTTTTTATTTTAAGTCTTATTCCATTTGGTTTATTTTCTACAGATATTCCTCCTGCTTTAATAATTATCCTTATTGCTTTAGCTATTCTTTTATTTTATTTGTTAAAAAAAACAAAACCTGCTTTTTTGCAGCAGCTAAAAAAGGAGAAAGAAAAAAGCAGCAATATCTAACTAAACCTCTCCTCTTCTATAATTTGGTGATTTTTTGAAACTTTTTTATTTGATGCCCGTATGCTTAGAGAGGAGAACTTTTTAAGCAGAAGGAGGAAGATAGATGTTATTATTCGTATTCATTATTGGAGTATTTATTCTTTTATCTTTTCTGACGAAATCTACTAATAGAACAAGGAATCATTCTACCAATTCTTTTATTCCATATCAAGGGAGCCATGATCATAGCAATTACTCTAGCACAGATGGAGGAAATGACTGCGGGGGATCTTTTGGTGGCAGTGACGGTGGTGGATGTAGCGGTGGCGGGGGAGATTAGATTACCTAAAACAGAAAAAATGCAGAGGGCAAACTATTCCCTCTGCATTTTTTCGTATTATTTCATAGAGCAGAAAGTTGTTATTACTAATTAATAAAACCAATTACGTATAAAGAATATATCAATATTAGTCATTACATTTTTTTATAAAGTAAGTAATAGATAGAAATATATGAACATATTAGGAAAAGGAGGGATAAAGATGAAGTCAAAACTTATAAAATAACCAAAATGAAATAAGCTTGCTTCTATGTTCGTAGGGCTAAGCCTATTTTTAACTTTCGAATAAATTTAACATAGCCTATAAATTAAAACATCATAGTATTTGTTAGTTTCATTGTTTTAATAAGTTTTAATTTTTAAATGAAAATACATAATGGAATATAAAAAAGTGTATAGTCACTGTGTTTTTTCATGAAATGCCTAGAAATAGCTTGCTGCAGTTGAGTTATCTAATTTTTGTAAAAGGACAGATTGTGATGGGCACCAACAAGGATCGAGCACAAATGCAATAGAAATAATAGTATGCATAATAAACAAAAGTATAAGATTTTTTCTGTTTTATCCGTATCTCTTCTGATTCTTTTTATCTATCATATCGAAAATTCAGGAATGATTTTTTACAGAAAATAAAAAAGTCGAAGTTAAGATAAAGTTAAGGAACTTCTATCATAATGAAGATACATTAGAGATAGGAGAGAATAAAAATGAACTTAATGAAAAAAGCACAATACTTTATTGGAATTATTGCAATGGCATTTTTGCTTGTACAGGGAGTAATGGATATAACGAACTACTTTAGCAGCGACAGTGAATCTCAGATGGCTACGATGGAAATGGGACAAATGCCAAGTATGGGGCAAAATGGAGATAATACAGCAAACGACAGTGGAAATACTTCAGGAGACACTAGTACTAGCAGTGATTCAAGTACAGCAACTGATGAAGAAACAGCTGGCAGCGATAGCGATACGCAAAGCCAAGCTCAAGGCCGAGGTCAAATGACGCCCCCATCTGGTGATTTCAGCGGCAATGGTCCACAACAAGGCGGCAGCGGTTTTAACAGCATCCATCAAGGGACTTCTGGTTTAGTTACAGGTATTATATTAGTATTGCTTTCTGGTGCAGGTTTAGTATTTACTGGAATGTCAGTAATGAGTAAAAGAAAAGAAGCTTAAAAAGAATAGAGCCATCATCCAAATTAATTTTGATAAATTTGGATGATGGCTTTTTTATTGAGATGCAACAATAGATTTTTCCAGCAGGTTATATGTATAATGAAAACGCTAATGCTAACCTTTAGTTGAGAGAGATGCAGACAACGAAAACAGAAAAAGAAAAAATGATTGCTGGTGGAATGTATAATCCATTAGACAAGGTTTAAGTAAAAGAAAGAGACCATACTTGTTGTATGACAAGTATGTTTAATAATACGATAGAAACAGAGTAGGAAAAAAGAGTGGAACTTCTCAAAAAGCTGTTTGGCTCAACAGAGGAGCAATTATATACAGAACCAACTTTCCACTGTGATTATGGCTATAATATTCATGTTGGCGAAAATTTTTATGCCAACTTTACTTGGTTATTATTAGATTTCTGTCCGATTATAATAGGAGATTATTGTTTTATTGCGCCAAGTGTTCATATTTATACAGCAACACATCCATTTGATCCGTTTAAGAGAAATTCTGGAGCGGAATATGGAAAATCAGTGACAATCGGCGACAATGTTGTTGTTGCATCAGATTCTGTTGTAACAAAAAATGTCCCAGCAGATATCGTTGTCGGAGGAAATCCTGCCAAAATAATAAAACAAATAGAATTAAATAAGTAAGTGAAATGCTAGGTAATGCAGTTTCTGCTATTCCTAGCATTTTCTTTTGCAGTTAATAATATGTCGGAATACTATTCATGTAATAATTTGGGTAGGCTGGATACGTATACTGCCCATAATTGCTATAGTGAAAGTTTGAATGATAATAAGGATTTTGGGTTATTAAAGTATCAGGAGTAGTGTAAAAGGGAGCAAAAATAGCTGGGTTTAGACCTCCGGGATTGGCGACAGTTGGAACAGCGCCTGTAGGGACAGCTCCGACACCAACAGCTCCAAAACCAATAGCGGGAGCAACTGGAACGGCGCCTATTCCTGCTCCACCATGTACACGATTAATAGAATGTATTGGAAACATATTTCTTCACCTCTCCTTACTATATGTGAGGAAAATAGAGATGTTACCTCAGCTTGTAAGCTCGATATTTTTGGAAAAACTATTTCTGGAAAGAATTTCATAAAGGGTTCAAACGATGATTTATATTTTCTTTTGGTAATAGGACATGAATCTATGTTTGATTGGATTGATGCAAAGCAGTGTGAAAGGGACTGATGATTAGAAGTCAGGAGTGTTTTTGATAAAGTCTTTCCATAATTTTCTCATTTTCCTTAATCGCTGGGTACAGCAGTGGTGCTGCAGCACCACTGTTATAGCCTTGAAAAAATACCGTCAGCAAATTCATACAATGGTTATCCAAATGCATGGAAGCCAGACCTGCCAAAATCAGTGTTAACAGCGGGAGAGCTGCAAAATAAACTATACACAAAAAAGAAAAAAACTAAATGCTGGACGTTCTTGCTGTTAAGGTCCGTTTTACCGTTCCCGTCTTAGGGTAATTAAGAAAAAGAATAGAAACGAAACATTCACAAAAATAAGGAGTGAAGAAATGGGAAGATATGTGGAAGTTGAAAAAAATGTATCATTATACGTGGAAGATATCGGCGAAGGGCAGCCAATTGTGTTGATTCATGGTTGGCCATTATCACAGCAAACTTTTGAATACCAATTGAATGAACTTCCTAAGCATGCTCGTGTGGTTGCCATTGATTTAAGAGGGCATGGAAAATCAGATTGTCCTATCGATGGATATACGTATGATCGTATGGCAGATGATATTAGGGCAGTAATTGATGCCCTCGATTTAAATAATATCGTCTTGGCTGGGTTTTCTATGGGTGGTCCAATTGCAGTCCGCTATATGACAAGATATGCTGGATATCGAGTGGAAAAACTCGTATTAATGGCTGCAGCTGCGCCTGTTTTTACACAAAGAGTGGATTATCCTTATGGCATGAAAAAAGCAGAAGTAGATGAATTGATTCAGCAAATAGAAGCAGATAGACCACTTGCTTTAGCTGGATTTGGAAAAAAATTCTTTAATAGCGACATTTCAAAGCCATTTTCCAACTGGTTCCAACAAATTGCATTAAGTGCATCTTCTTATGGCACCATTCAAGCAGCAGTTTCCTTGCGTGATGAAGATTTACGGATAGAATTGCCTGCTATACAAGTTCCAACTCTTATTATGCACGGCAAAAAAGATCAAATTTGTCCATTTGAATTTGCATTAGAAATGGGTGAGCTTCTGCCAAATGCAAAACTTATTCCTTTTGAAAACAGTGGCCATGGTTTATTTTATGATGAAAAAGAGGAATTTAATAACCAATTAGTGCAGTTTATCCAATCGAATCGAACGATTGCTTTCTAGTGTCGGGATTCCAATTACTTTAAGCTTTGACTCTCCCCCCTGGTTTATAACATCAGGGGGCTAACCTGTTTGTTTAATTTTTGCTGTTTTTGGAAATTATGGGGGGGAGATGTTTAACAAGAGTTTAAAATAGCAACTTGTTCATAGAATTGTCACAGTTTAAAGGAAGAAATTCTTTTCCTATCGATAGCCATTTGTTATGATGAAAATTGAAAACACTATCAAGATGTTGTTTACAATAGATTGTGAAAAAACAAACAGATAAAAGAGGAGAACATACAATGCTACATAAAAAAAATCTATTATCCATATTTGCCGCAGTATTGGCTATATTTTTAGTTGCTTTTCCTGCCAGCGCTCATGTTACGGTGAAACCTGCCACTTCGATCACAGAAGCTTGGGAAACATACAGCATGAAAATACCTGTTGAAAAAGACATTCCTACAACAAAAGTTGTCCTAAAGATTCCGTCTACTGTTGAATTTAAAATGTACGAACCTGTTGACGGCTGGAAAACAACAACACAAACAGATGACAACGATAAAGTGACAACGGTAACGTGGGAAGCGGAAAATGATGCTGCAGCAATTCAAGCAGGACAATACCGAATTTTTACTTTTACTGCACAGAATCCTGCTGATGCAGGCGAGGTCGCATGGGATGCTTATCAATACTATAAAGATGGAAGCATTGTAGAGTGGACTGGCGACGAGGATGCAGATCTTCCACATTCTATAACAGAAGTTACAAAATCAAATGCTGATGTAGACAGCCATGGACACAATCATGATACTGCAGATGATGAAGCAGCAGAAGAAGACCATGAGCATAGTGTAAGCACTTCTGTTGGAACAATCCTTTCTATCATTGCCATTATTGTTTCTATCGCTGCGATTATTCTAACATTTGTTAGAAGAAAATAAGAATGAAAAAAAACTGATTCGTATATGGGTCAGTTTTTTTGTAAGCAAATAAATAGGTAATTCAAACGATAGTCATTATACTAATAGTATGGAAATAGGTTTAACTATGCTGCTTTAATGGAATAAAAAGAGTGGATGACTATTTCCATCTGAAAAAGGAGCTGAAGTGGCATGAAATTTACAATTACAGATCAAGCAAAAAAAAAACTAAAAACATATGACTTGCCAGAAGATGCAAGTTTTAAAATAACGTCTATCTTTAGCGGTGGCTGCAGTTACACGTATAATTATGAATTTGTTTTAGATCATATCCAAGCAGATGACACAAAATTTGAAGATAATGGCATGACGATTTATTTGGATGCATTAACACTAAAACATATTAATGAAGATTTAAAATTGGATCATGTAGATGGAACTGGTTTTCGCTTAATTGGACCAAGTCAAATTTATTCTTTTCATTTGAATGTAAAACGCAAAATACAATAAAAGCAAAAGGTGCAGCTAATTAGTGGCACCTTTTTTTGAATGGAAAATTTTTATTCTTCCGAACCGTCTTTTTTCGGACCATCAAAAGCCAACTCTACTAAGCTAAAAATAAGGGTCGTGATAAGTTGGACCGAACTTCCCAATTGGACTGAATCCATCCAGTTATCTGCAATAGAAAAACAAGTCCATATAATAGAAAAAATAAGCAAAAAGGACAAAAAGAGTTGTAACCAGTTAGATGGGATAATAGCATGTATAAAAATTCTGAGGACTTTAATGATAATATCTCCAATAACGCTTATTAAAAGAAAAACAAGAACAAATAAAAACAGGGATTTAAGTGAATCATAGTGTACATTTAATAAATGAAAAAGCCCTAATAAACCAAAATAATAAAGACCAATTATCATCAGCAAAATGACGGATACAGCAAACGCAATAATGGCAATAATTATTATTTTTTCTTTTAAAGGCTCTTTCCTAAACGGTTTTTCTGTCTTCATATATCAGCACTCCTGACAAAATTTTCTGATGCTTGTTATTTATAGTATAGACGGTGTCAGATCACTTTTTAAGAGGGGATTTATACATAAAGCAAAGAGCAGTTTCTTGACAAATTATAGATAGTATTAGACAATAACTACCGAACGGTCGTTAGTTAAAAACAATAGCTTAAAGGAGGAAAACAGATGAACCGTTATTGGATGATGGTGTTTGGAGCAGGATTTATTGAAGTAGCTTGGGTATCTGGATTAAAATATGCGGCGACACCACTTGAATGGATTGGAACAGGGCTTGCAATCATTGTTAGTTTTTTTATCTTAATTATTGCAACAAATCATTTGCCTATAGGAACGGTGTATGCGGTTTTTACAGGACTTGGAACAACAGGAACGGTTATTGCCGAAATTATTATTTTTCACGAACCTGTCCTCCCGTTAAAATTAGCGCTAATTGCTATGCTGCTTATTGGCGTTATCGGATTAAAAATTGTGACAGATAGGCAAAAAAAAGAGGGGGATATGTGATGGCTTGGTTTGCTTTAATTATTGCGGGTTTATGTGAAGTGTTTGGCGTTATCAATATTAAACGTCTTACGATGAAGAAATGGGATGCACTGATTTATCTTACAATCGGTTTTATTTTAAGTTTTGCGATGTTAACATATGCTATGAAGACAATTTCTATGGGAACAGCCTACGGAGTATGGACAGGAATTGGCACAGTAGGCTCTGCGCTTGTTGGCATGTATATGTATAATGAGCCAAAGGAGTGGACACGAATATTTTTTATTGGATTGATATTAGCTGCGACTATTGGCTTAAAAGTGATATCTTAGTTTGTTTATACCCATAAGTAGGAGGATTATATGTGAAAAAAGAGGAACTGAAAAAAGCAGCACTTAAATTTTTTGCTCTAAATGGTTATGAAGGAACATCATTAAATCAGATAGCAGATGAAGTAGGCATCAAAAAATCTTCCATCTATTCTCATTATAAAGGCAAAGATGAGCTCTTTTTAGAAGTAGTAAGAGAGGCTAAACTAACGGAACTTCAAATGAAAAAGGACTATTTTCAAAAGAATAGCAAACTAGATGCAAAAGAATTTTTGTATGGATATTTAGTGTATATAAAAGAGATCTTCCAGCAAAATCAAAGCCTTAAATTTTGGTTGAGAATGGGTTTTTTTCCACCGGTACATCTATACACAGTTGTCCAAGAAGAAGTAATGGAAGTGGAGATTTTTCAAGAAAAATGGCTAGAAAAGATGTTTTTGCATTGGATAGAGCAGGGAAATATTATAGTAGAAAATGAAAGAACAGCCACGATTGCTTATAATGGCGTCTTAATAGCGATGATGGTAGAACTGGTATATTATGAACAAACAAAACGAGTAGATGAAAAAATAGCGGCACTATGGACGGTTTTTTGGCAGGGAATAAGCTAACTGCAACCCGGTACATGCAGTTGTTTAGTCTGCAACCACAAAAATAACTAATGTATTTATTAGGACAATATAGTAAAATACCTTAGGACAGTTGCAGTCTTTTTAGAGAATTGAGGTATTTTTTTATTATGCGAAATAAAAAAATTAGAATAATCATCGTACTATCCATTGTTATGCTTCTATTTTTTATCTGCTTAAATTTAATCATTTCCTATATGTCTATGAAAAATTCGGTGGAAGAAGCGATTGCCAATCAAAATTTGAAAAGCGCTAAATCAATCGCAGAAAGCATCGATACAGAGAAGTATGAAACCTTTTTAGAGAATCCTGTCAGGAATAAAGAGTATTGGGAAATTAGACATTTTTTAAATGACTCTCGTGAAAAAATTGGCGCATTATATGTGTATACATTAAAGATAGATAATAATATTTATTCAAAAGACATGATTATTGGAGTGCCTAATGATGTGTCAGGATTTCCTATTGGCGAAAGATGTACGGTTCCAACGAAACAGGTAAGACTTGCCTTAGAGGGAAAAGACTATACAACAGGTGTTTTAAACGATCCAAAATACGGAGATTATCTATCTGTAGGTGTACCAATCAAAGATGAGAATCAACAAATAATTGGCTATTTAGGCATAGATATCAGTACAGAATTAGTCAAAGATATTGAATATAAAGTCTTAGTAAACAGCACTCCTATTATTTTGATTAATATTTTATTTGTTTTTGTTCTGCTTATCGCCTTTTTTATCATGAATCGCTGGTATCATAAAGAATTGCAGAATGAAATCAATCATACAGAGGATACGTATCAAAAAGAGGTCCTTTCCTTAATGTCATCTGTTCATTCCTTCCGCCATGATTATTTAAATCATATTCAAGTGGTTCAAGGTCTTTTGAAAATCGGAAATCAGGAACAAGCACTTCAGTATGCGAATCAATTATTAAAAGAAGCGAATGCCCTAAAGACCAGTGAAACAATTGTGATTGGCAATCCAGCCCTTTCTGTTTTGCTGCAAACGAAAAAAATGGCGGCGCAAAATCGTAATATCATTATGGAAGTAAAGTCCACAGACACTGACTTTATGAAAATAAAATCCATTGATATTATTAAAATTCTCTCTAATTTAATTGATAACAGCATGGATGCAGCAGAAGAACTCCCAGAGTCTTCTAGGAAAATTTTTGTATCGTGTGAGGAAAAAGAGGACCACTATGTATTTCGTGTATCCAATACAGGTCCTCTTATTGCTAATCTAGAAAAGATTTTTGAAAAAGGATACACAACGAAAAAATATTATCCTTCTGTCACACGAGGCTTTGGTCTTTCGATTGTAAAAGAAACGGTAGAGCGCTATAAAGGAACGATACAAGTGGATTCTAATGAAGAAAAGACAACTTTTATTGTCACTATTTCTTTGATTTAATTAAGCGTTGCTTGCGGCAGGGCTGTCCAATAAGTCGATTTTTTCGGCTATTGGATGGCTCTTTTTTTATAGTTGGTTTGAAAAGGGGGTGGCCGCGAATAAATTGGGTAGTTGCTGATTTTTCAGCATGAAATGGTCAAAGTATTTGTTGCACAAATGAAACTAGCCAACAAAAACTGGTGGCGTTCTCACAAACTGTTCAAAAAGAGGCAATAATAAATAAGAAGAATGCCTCTTTTTGGAATCTATCCATATTTTTAATTTTCTATTTTCCCTAAATTTTTCCTCTTGAAAACAGCTTTTGTCGGTTTAGCTTAGTTTGTCTGGTGAATGTTTTTGGCAATGTCTTGCAAACTTGCAGCAAATTGTTCGACTTCTATTGGAGAAGTATTTCTTCCAAAGGAGATGCGCACTAATTCTTTTGCTTCTTCGTCAGAATATCCTAATGCTTTCATCGTTTTAGAAGGTGCCTGCTGGCCAACTTGACAGGCGCTTCCAGTTGAAATGGCAAATCCTCTTCGATTGCTTTCCAAAAGCACCCATTGCCCCTCCGTTTGTTTTATTCTTAATGCAATAATAGATGGAAGCTGTGCCTCGTTTTCTATAACAGACAGGGATGGATAATTTTTTATTTTCTCTAAAAATAGCTGACGCAATTTGTTATAATGAGTGGATTCTTCCGAAATAAGCTGATTTGCTTTATTTGCTGCAATAACCATCGCTACAATTCCAGGTGTATTTACCGTACCAGGGCGAAAGCCATTTTCATGGGTGGTATGTGGATAAAAGCTTTTTCCATTTAATCGGGGGTGGATATAACAAGCGCCAACCCCTTTAGGACCGTAAAATTTATGGCTGGATAAAGAAAATCCATCTACCATTGTGCTTAAGTCAGGAATTGGAAGCTTGCCAAAACTTTGCACAAGATCACTATGAAATAAAAGCTGATATTTTCGGCAGATAAAGCTGATTTCTTCGATTGGCTGGATGGCTCCTGTTTCCGAATTGACATGTTGAATGGAAACAATAGCGGTATTTACTTGAATGCTACTTTCTAATACAGCAAGATCAATTGCTCCTGTTGCGGTATATGGCAGATACGTAATTTCGTAGCCTTTTTGTTCTAGTATTTTCATGGTGCTATGAATGGAAGAATGCTCTCCCATTGCAGTAATAATATGATTTTTAGAGGAAGGCAAACTAGACAATAAAGCATGGATCGCTAAAAAATTGCTTTCCGATCCGCCGCTTGTAAAATAAAGCCCCTCTTTTTGTGCGCCTAATATGCTGGCTAATTGTTTGCGGCAATTCTCCAAAATATGCTGGGCATCCCCACCGATATCATGAAGACTATTTGTATTGGCAAAATAGTTTTTTGAAATTTCTATATAAGCTAAAAGAGCATCCTCATCAATTGGACATGTTGCCGCATAATCTAAATAAATCAAAATAGTTTCCTCCTAAAAGGGATTATAAATAGTGTTTAATAAATAAGCATTTAGCTAGATAGAAATAATCATATCTTTTTAGAATAAAATGCTTGTCATAATTTTAAATCTATGTAAATATAAGTGTCAAGACACCTGTTAAGAAAAGAGGGCGAAAATGTTGAAATCAGATGTACTGATTATTGGCAGCGGAATGGCTAGCTTACAATTGGCAAAATTATTATCTCGTGACCTACATGTGATTATTCTCACAAAATCTAAGCAGAATGACAGCAATTCCTATTTGGCACAAGGAGGCATTGCTGCATCAATCAGCCCACAAGATAATGATGATAAACATGCCCTCGATACATTGGAAGCAGGCAGATTTCATAATAATAAACAAGCAGTGGAAGAAATGACTAAACATGCTGCCGTCCTTATTTATGAATTGGCAAATAACGGCTGTTTATTTGACCGTAATAAAGATGGCCGGCTGCTCCTTGGCATGGAAGGAGCACATAGTGAATCGAGGATTGTCCATGGCGGCGGGGATGCAACAGGAAAAACAGTAGTGGAGTTTTTAAGCAAGCAATTAACGGACAATATAACCATAGTGGAAGACTTTTTTGTAGATGAACTGCTATTAAATGACAAGAATGAATGCATCGGAGCAAAAGGATTAAATGCACAAAATGAAAAAGAAGCTTATTTTGCCACACATACAGTAATTGCTGCAGGAGGTTGTGGACAAATTTATGAGTACACTTCAAGTGCTGAGACCGTAACTGGCGATGGAATAGCTCTTGCCTATTTGGCAGGAGCAAAAGTGTATGATATGGAGTTTATGCAGTTTCATCCTACCCTTCTTTCTGTTGGCGGAAAAACAGTTGGTCTTGTATCAGAAGCGGTTAGAGGAGAGGGGGCTGTTCTCATAACAGAAGCGGGTGAGCGAATTATGAAACATATTCATCCCTACGAAGACCTTGCCCCTCGCCATATCGTTTCCCAAACGATATACAGCTATTTGAAAAAGGGAGAAAAGATTTATTTAGATAGTAGCCCAGTAGAAAATTTCGAAAAAAGATTCCCTTCCATTACGAAAATGTGTAAAGATCATCAAATCAATTTGGCAGAAAAAAAACTTCCCGTTGCACCAGGCAGCCATTTTTTAATGGGAGGAATTGCAGCAAGTTTAGATGGAAGAACATCGATCAAAGGGCTATATGCAATCGGTGAATCTGCTTGTACAGGTTTTCATGGAGCGAACCGCCTTGCAAGCAACTCTTTGCTAGAAGGTTTATATATGGGAAAAGAACTGGCAAATCTGATTAATAGGAATAAAGAGACAAAAAGAAGCTGGAGGATAAAAGAAGGAGTACTCCCATCTATGCCGATTTATTTACCGGAAAAAAGGGAACTAAAAAGGAAAATGATGGAGCATGTTGGCATTGTCCGTAATGAAGCCAGTTTGGTTAATCAGCTTGAATGGATAAAAAGCTTTGGAATAAAAGATTATCGCATGGTGCAAAAGGGAAATTACAGTAAACAAGAAAAAGAAACAGCATTTATGCTCCTTGTATCTTGGCTCATTACAAAATCTGCTTTAGAAAGAACAGAAAGCAGAGGAGGACATTTTAGAAAAGACTATCCTTTTGAACAAACAGAATGGCAGAATCGTTTGATTATGCAGCAATTGGAAAGGAATGAACAAAATGAACAAGTTAAAACTCAAAAAACAGCTGGAATCCTTTTTTATTGAAGATATTGGCGAAGGAGATATTACGACAGATACGATATTTCCTAGCAGTAAGAAGGGGGAAATTGTATTTATAGCTAAAAGTAATGGCATATTTTGCGGTAGAGATGTGATTGAAACAGGCTTTCAACTCCTGGATCCAACAATGGAGATTGCTTTTTTTAAGGAAGATGGCGAAACAGTAGAAATCGGAGAAAAAATTGCCACAGTAGCTGGCAGTGTTGTTAACCTGTTAAAAGGTGAAAGAGTCGTATTAAATCTTATCCAAAAAATGAGTGGTATTGCAACGATCACCAATCAAGCGGTAAAAACATTAAACAGTGTCTATACAAAAATTTGTGATACAAGAAAAACAACACCAGGACTCAGAATGTTAGAAAAATATGCCGTAACAAAGGGGGGAGGCTATAATCACCGCTATGGATTATATGATGCTGTGATGATTAAAGATAATCATATTTCCTTTGCAGGCTCGATTACAGATGCCGTGAAAACAGTAAAAAAATCGATTGGCCATACGGTGAAGGTGGAAGTGGAAACAGAAACAAAAGAACAAGTATTAGAAGCCCTTGAAGCAGGAGCAGATATTATTATGTTTGATAACCGCAAACCAGATGAAATCAAAGAATGGATCCAACTTGTGCCAGAAACGGTAATAACAGAGGCCTCAGGAGGGATCACTCTTGATAATTTAGCGTCATACCGAGACGCAGGGGTGGATTTTATTTCACTTGGGTTTTTAACCCATTCGGCAGTGGCATTAGACATTAGTGTTAAAGTCAATTTTTAACGATTAAAAAGGGTTAGAGGGGGAAATGGTGGATGAGCATGCTAGAGCAATTACAAGTGAAAACGGGTAGACTGCCAGAAAAGTATACAAAAATGGCAACAGCAGAGCTTGAAGAAAGAGTAGCGAAAGTAAAACAGGAACTCGGCAAACGATTATTTGTGCCAGGCCATCATTATCAAAAAGATGAAGTGATTCAGTTTGCAGATACTACTGGGGATAGTTTAAAACTTGCACAAGTGGCTGCTGAAAATAAGGATGCAGAATTTATTGTGTTCTGCGGTGTCCATTTTATGGCAGAAACTGCCGATATTTTAACAGAACCACACCAAAAAGTATATTTGCCAGATATGCGGGCAGGCTGCTCTATGGCCGATATGGCCGATATTTATCAAACAGATCGTGCGTGGGAAACGCTGCAAGCAATGTTTGGTGATACAATTATGCCCCTAACCTATGTAAATTCAACAGCTGCGATTAAAGCATTTGTCGGCGTTAACGGGGGAGCAACGGTTACATCCAGCAATGCGGAAAAAATGGTTTCATGGGCATTGACGCAAAAGGAAAGACTATTATTTTTGCCTGATCAGCATTTAGGAAGAAATACGGCCTTTAATTTAGGCATTCCTTTAGCAAATATGGCGGTTTGGAACCCTATACTGGATCAATTAGAGTACGATGGGGAGATGGAAAATATTCAAGTGATTTTATGGAAAGGGCATTGCTCTGTCCATGAAAATTTTACGGTTGAAAATATTAGACAAGTCCGCAGCGACTATCCAGACATGAAAATTATTGTCCATCCAGAATGCAGACGGGAAGTGGTTGCTTTGTCTGATTATGCAGGATCTACTAATTATATTATTGATGTGATAGAAAAAGCAGGACCAAAAAGCTCCTTTGCGATTGGGACAGAAATGAACCTTGTAAAACGAATTATAAAAGACCATCCAGATAAACACATTATTTCTCTAAATCCAAATATGTGTCCATGTTTAACGATGAACCGCATTGATTTGCCTCATTTTCTCTGGTGTCTTGAATCGCTAGAGACAGGATTTGAAGATAATCGCATTATTGTTAATGAACCAACTGCAAGCAATGCAAAACTTGCGCTTGAAAGAATGCTTGCTTTTTCTTAAATATAGAGAAAAACAAAAACCTGCCCCCAAAAAAAGTGGCAGGTTTTTGTATAGAAAAAATAAATAGCAGTGCTATAATTAACTATTTTAAAAAAAATAATAGAAAATTTAATAATATTGTAACTTTTTTTCTTTTCATTCGTTTAAGTATATAGATAGAAAAAATGGATGTTATTTTCCAATTATGTTTGTTGAATAAAGAAAAAGGAGTTGTAGTGTTACATGTGGCTGTCGATAGGTATTCTGCTAATCTATTTTGTCCTGTTTTATCGTGATTTATTTTTCGCAAAAAAAGCGCAGTTAAAGAGAGTGGATATTGCCGAGCAGGATGAAGTAGAAAAGAAGCGAATCGAAGATATAAAAACGCTGCATGAGCTGCAATATGTTTGGGACCATGCATGCTGGCAAGAAGAGAATGTCAGCATGCCCAGGCTAGAAGATATGGATATACATCTTTGTTATGTATACAGCCCTAATATCCCAGAGTCAATTGAAAATTATAAAATTTGGTTCTCGAGCAGCAGCACTGAAATCATTAATCCTATTGCCCATACATACGCATATTTAGAGGGAGAAGCTGCTAATAAAGTGAAAGAGATATTATTAAGTCAGTCAAAGTGTATGTGAATGTTGATCTCCATACCAGTTCATTACATATTTTTTCATTAGTTGCCATTAGTGTAAAGATAGAAATGGCTTCTTTACTCTGTATTTTTGTGAATGAATTCACAATATGTATTTTTTAATGACAATAGGTTCAGGATTCTTTACTATTAAGGTAAATATTGTATTATTTTCCGATAAATCTTAATAAGAGGAGAAGAAATAAATTGTTTTTCCAAAAAGATAAAAAAAAAGCTTCTATACCTTGGCAAACCAAAAAGGAAGTATATCTTATAGCCTATTTCCTGACAGGCAATAAGGAAAAAGCGTATTTTTTAACGGAAAAAGTACTGCTTAAGAAAAAGTTTACATATCAGCAAAAGCAGTTCGAGGACTATGTTAAAAACCTTTATAAGCTATGGAGGAAATTTGAAGAACACGATAAGAAAACAGGGAAAGACGATAATCATTTTTTGCTTTTGAACTTGCCGAAACTGTCAGAAGAAGAACAAATGATTATCCTTCTTCGTTATGGAAAAAACTTTCCTATCGATAAAATTGCCAAAATTCTGCATATGTCAGTCCGTAAAGTGAGAACCTGTTTAATAACTACGTTGTCAATTTGGAGAGATTCGAAACGCTTTTCTTCTCTAGAAACATATCGAGAAGCTTTTCAAAAATGCTGGGGCCAAGTGGAGGTGGATGAGCTAAAACTTTCTTCTATTGAAGATGGCAGCAATCATAAGACCAGCAAGGGTAATCGAAAGAAATGGATCGCTGTGCCTTTTTTTATCTCTTTTATTTTCATAACCGGAGGAACAGTTGATGCTGCTCTTATCAAAAAAACAAAAGTTAGTGCTGGTCCGGATATTATCAAACTATTTAAAGAAGGAACAATAGAATCAGAAATAAATAAAAAATTGGAAAAGCAGGGGTTTTATAATTTTTATCTTTCTGTTTATCACGAAGAAAAAGTTATTTACATGTATTTGGATAAGAAAAGGAATACCAACGAAAATAAAAAAATGCTTGCAATTGTAAACACCGTGCTAAAGGAGAGGAAAGCTGAGTATAATGTTGTTTTAGATTATTTTGATACGGTAGAAACAGAAGATACAGATAGTAAAATAACTGAAAAAGAGGAAAACGAACATCAAATGATGGAAGAAGCGTCTGACTTGAGGGTGCGCCAGGTCTCCATTTTTTCTGTAGATATGGAAGAAGAAAAATGGACCTTATGGGTTCCCAATGATTTTTCAGGCAAAGAAAAAGTGGATTTGCTAGAAAAAATGGAGCAAATACAAAAAAAGTATAAAGACAAAAGAAAAATTTCTTTTCATTATTATAATGAGAAAAAAATAGAAAGTGAAGCAAGATGGAGTCAACTGTTGCCATATATAACAGAAGCATTGGAGCTAAATGAAAACTATCATTTTCGTAATGTAGAACTCCGTTATAAGCATGGTGTAATGGAGGTCGCTATCTATACCGATCTGCTGAAAGAAAACAAAAAAAGTAAAGAGACAGCTCAAGAAATGGAAAGAGGAGTTAGAAAATTTATTGAATCAAAAGAATTGGCGGATATTACAAAACAAGATAAGTATCAACTAAAAATAACTGGAGCTGGTGGAGACAAGTTAAGATAGAAGGAAAAGAATAAGGGTGGCTGAAATAAGAATCTATTTTGAGCTAGGCAGATGCTTATATTCAGCCTCCATTTCTAATATTTTGGTGAATGATTTTCACTTAAGAGTTCTCCTTGTTCATCATCATAATCAGAGTCATCAAGATAAATAGAAAAGTCTTCGTCTTCTTCGTTAATCTGAAAAATGCTGAGCAATTGTCGAAGCATTTATTTAAGCCTCCTTCTCTATAATTCAATGGGATATATTATTAATATATCCTTATTTTTTGCTGATTATTCGAACATGGGATGTTACAGAAGGCGTTTTTTAAAATGAAATAAACAATCGCAACAGGCAGAGGAAAGCAGGATAAAGCAGTGGTTTTTACGTATAAAGTTAGAACATTTGGCAATAATGCTATAAGATGTGAAGGAAGTGCATTTGTGGTAAAATAAAAGATATCATGGAGTGATTACCAAAAATGCAAGTAAAGGCAGTTGAAATGGATTGACAGAAAAAGAAAAGGTAGTGGTTTTGATAGGTCCTACCGCTGTTGGCAAAACGAAATTAAGCATTGAACTCGCCAAAAAATTTAATGGTGAAATCATTAGCGGTGATTCGATGCAAATTTATAAAGGAATGGATATTGGCACTGCCAAAATCTCAAAAGAGGAAATGGAAGGAATTCCCCATCATCTTATTGATATTATCGATCCAGATGATTCCTTTTCTGTTGCAGAATTTCAAAAATTAGTCAGAGAAAAAATCAGCGAAATTACAAAAAGAGGGAAAACTCCTTTTATTGTCGGAGGAACGGGCCTTTATATACAGGCAGTTCTTTATGATTATCAATTTGAAGAAACAAAAACAGACTTAGATTATCGCCGTCAAATGGAAAAAGCTGCCGAAGTGAAAGGAGCAGAAGCCTTGCACCAGCAGTTAATGCAAATAGATCCAATAGCTGCCGAAAAAATTCCTTATCAAAATGTCCGCCGTGTTATCCGGGCTCTGGAAATACACCATGTTACGGGAAAAAAGGCTTCTGAATGGCAAGAAGAGCAAAAAAAAGAATTGCTTTATGATGCAGCAATTATTGGTTTAACAATGGATAGAGAGCTTCTTTATAGCCGCATTAATGAACGAGTGGATAAGATGATTAATCAAGGGCTTTTAGAGGAAGTAAAAGGCTTTTATGAGCAGAATTTGCGAGATTGCCAATCTATTCAAGCAATCGGCTACAAAGAAGTTTATAAATATTTTGACGGCCTTTCGACAAGAGAAGAAGCAGTCGATGAATTAAAACAAAATTCAAGAAGATATGCCAAAAGACAATTTACTTGGTTTCGCAATAAAATGAGTGTACAATGGTTTAATATGACAGAATGTGTGAAAAATAATAACATTCAAAAAAAAGTAGAAGAAATTTCGAACTTTTTGGAAGGAAAGCTCGAACGGAAATAGAATACATACTAGTAGCGAGAAAAGAGGAGGATATTCATGAAGCAATCTGTTAATATTCAAGATCAATTTTTAAACCAACTAAGAAAAGATGGTGCAAGTGTTACCGTATTTTTAATAAGCGGCTATCAAATTCGCGGCGTGATTAAAGGATTTGATAATTTTACTGTCTTATTTGAATCAGAAGGAAAACAGCAACTTGTCTATAAACATGCTATTTCAACTTTTTCTCCGTTAAAAAATGTGCATATTGATTTAGAAGGAAATCAAGCTTAATAAAATAATCCAAAAAACTTCACACAAACTTTTGTGTGAAGTTTTTTTGCGCAAGTTTTTAGGATTTCAAAAAAATCATAATGATTGCACTTATCGTTGAATATATATATTTTATGGGGGAATTTGAGAATTATTTTGCATCATAAGATATAAGCCGGATTGGTCTATTAGGAGGTGTGGCTTTTGGAAAATCCGATAAGGATGAAAAACAATGGACAGATTACGGTAATGATTAACTCGCAGAAAAAAAAGGTTCTTCCAAGAGAGCTGCCAGAAAACAAGCCAATCCCTAAAAATCTGCCAAGTGAACATGCAGCACTTAGGGAAATAGAAGAGGAATTAGGAAGCCTTGTTGGTATGGATGAGATGAAAAAAATGATCAAAGAGATATATGCTTGGATCTATATAAATAAAAAAAGAGAAGAGAATGGTCTGAAATCAGGCAAGCAAGCACTTCATATGATGTTTAAAGGTAATCCAGGAACAGGAAAAACAACGGTTGCAAGATTAATTGGCAAGCTATTTCAAAAAATGAATGTTTTATCAAAAGGACATTTAATTGAAGCAGAAAGAGCTGATTTAGTAGGAGAATACATTGGGCATACCGCCCAAAAAACAAGAGATCTTGTAAAAAAAGCAATGGGAGGAATTTTGTTTATAGATGAAGCTTATTCCCTTGGAAGGGGAGGAGAAAAGGATTTCGGCAAAGAGGCAATTGATACCTTAGTCAAGCATATGGAAGATAAACAGCATGATTTTATTTTAATTCTTGCAGGCTATTCAAGAGAGATGGATTTTTTTCTATCGTTAAATCCTGGTCTTCATTCCCGTTTTCCCCTTGTCATTGACTTTCCAGATTATTCAACAGAGCAGTTAATGGAAATCGGCTATCGAATGCTGGATGAGAGGCAGTACACACTAAGCCATGAAGCGGAAAAGGTGATAAAAGACCATTTAGCTTCTGTTCGAAGTGAACAAAATACAAAAACATTTTCGAATGGAAGATATGTGCGCAATATTATTGAAAAATCCATAAGAGCTCAAGCAATGCGTCTTTTAATGCAATCTAACTATGACAGGCATGAATTAATGACAATTCGCAGCAATGATTTAATTTTTGAAAAAAAGGATAGTGATTATTAAAACGCCACTAACTGTTTGATAGTTAGTGTTTTTTTTCGCATATTAACGGGCAATATTAAAAGAAGAAGGAGGAGAAATCTAGATAGGGAAAACGTCCGCTATTGGATGGTTTTTTTTATGGAAAAATTAGAATTTTGTCAGTTTTTGTTGTTTTCCTATTATAAAGAAAAAGAAGGAAAAAAAGCTGTAACTATTGAAAAGAGTATGCTAGTGTATAGAAACATGGATATACTAAAATTATTCTATCCTTTTGATAGTGTTGATGGATTTTTATATCATGGATAGATAAAATAATGGGTTTTTTAGAAAGAAAACGTTTTTTTTGCTATCATTTAAGTAAAAAGGAAGGAGGTCTGCTTACATTGGAAGAAACAAAGGAAAAAGTTATATTAGTGGGCTGTCAAACCACAGATGATACGAAAAGGTTTGACTATTCAATGGAAGAATTGGCGAGCTTAACAGAAACCGCAAATGGAGAGGTGCTAGTGTCCTTGACACAAAATCGCGACCGCATCCACCCGTCTACCTATATTGGAAAAGGAAAGGTAGAAGAATTAGAAGCATTGGCGGAAGAACTAGAAGCAGATATTATTATTTTTAATGATGAATTATCGCCAAGCCAAGTGCGGAATCTTTCCAAAAATATTGAAGCAAGAATTATTGACCGTACTCAGCTGATTTTGGATATTTTCGCAGGGCGAGCGCGCTCTAAAGAAGGAAAACTGCAAGTAGAGCTAGCACAGCTTCAATATTTGCTGCCAAGATTAGGAGGCCAAGGGCTGCAGCTATCTAGACTTGGTGCAGGAATTGGAACAAGAGGACCTGGTGAAACAAAGCTTGAATCAGACAGACGTCATATTCGCCGCAGAATTGATGACATTAAAGGGCAGCTTCAAGTAATTGTACAGCACCGGGACCGTTACCGGGAAAGAAGGAAAAAAAACCGCGCCTTTCAAATTGCCCTTGTCGGTTATACAAATGCGGGCAAATCGACGTTGTTTAATCGTTTGGCAGAAGCTGATTCTTTTGAAGAAAATATTCTGTTTGCCACACTTGATCCAATGACAAGAAAAGTAATATTGCCAAGTGGTTTTACCGCCCTTATTACAGATACAGTTGGATTTATTCAAGATTTGCCGACAACATTAGTGGCGGCATTCCGTTCTACATTAGAAGAAGTGAGAGAAGCGGATTTGCTGCTTCATGTTGTGGATATGTCTAATGAAGAATATTTTCAGCATGAACAAACTGTACATAAACTGCTTAATGATTTAGATATGCCAGAAATGCCCCAACTTACAGTCTATAATAAACGAGACTTGATGTATAAAGAATTTGTGCCAACATCCACTCAAGATAGTATCATGATGTCAGCATTAAATGCAGATGACCGGGGAACTCTGAAGCAAAAAATCGAAAGCATTATGATTGAAAACATGGATTATTATGAAGTGGAAGTGCCAGCTGAAAATGGCAAACTGCTATCTCAGTTGAAAAATGAAACAATATTAAGAAGCTTATTTTTTGAAGAAGAAAAACAGGTATATGTGTGTAAAGGCTATTGTTTAAAAGAGCATGCATTAAACACCAAGCTAACACAGCTGAAAGGAATTTGAGGAGAAAAAAATGTACGAACAATTATCATTTGGAAGTAAATTAAAAATGTTGGCAGAAGAAGTCGAAACGCAAATTCGTCCCGTTCACCAGCAGATTGAGGCAAGGATAGATGAAAATCAATTTCGTGTGCTGCAAAGCTTTCAAAACCATAAAGTCAGCGAATCCCATTTTATCCCGTCAACAGGATATGGTTATGACGATATTGGCAGAGATACATTAGAAAGCATCTATGCAGAAACCTTTGGTGGGGAAGCAGGACTTGTACGCCCGCAAATTATTTCAGGAACACATGCAATCAGCATTGCACTGTTTGGCGTTTTGCGCCCAGGAGACGAACTTTTGTATATTACGGGAAAACCATATGATACATTAGAAGAAATTGTGGGCATTAGAGGCGATGGAGTTGGTTCTTTAAAAGAATTCAACATCTCTTATGATAGTGTTAATCTTAAACAAGATGGCACCGTTGATTTTGAGGGTGTTGCTGCAAAAATAAAACCAAATACAAAAATGATTGGTATACAACGTTCGAAGGGGTATGCAACAAGACCTTCTTTTACCATCAGTGAAATCAAAGAAATGATTTCGTATGTAAAAGAACTAAAAGAAGATGTTGTTGTGTTTGTTGACAACTGCTACGGAGAGTTTGTGGAAAGTCTAGAACCATGCCATGTTGGCGCAGATTTAATGGCAGGATCTTTAATAAAAAATCCTGGCGGAGGAATAGCGAAAACAGGAGGTTATATTGTCGGAAAAGAAAACCTGGTCAAAGCGTGTTCCTACAGGATGACGTCGCCAGGAATTGGTGCAGAAGCAGGAGCGTCCCTTTATAGCCTGCAAGAAATGTATCAAGGTTTTTTCCTTGCTCCACATGTTGTAGGCCAAAGTTTAAAAGGTGCCGTGTTTACAGCGGCCATGCTAGAAAGATTAGGCATGAACTCCACTCCAAAATGGGACGCGTTAAGAACCGATTTAATTCAGTCTGTTCAATTCGATGATAAAGATAAAATGGTGGCATTTTGTCAGGCAATTCAATATGCTTCTCCTGTAAACTCCCATGTAACAGCCTATCCAAACTATATGCCAGGATATGAGGATGACGTTATTATGGCGGCTGGGACATTTATTCAGGGGGCAAGCATTGAACTGACAGCAGATGGGCCAATACGACCTCCTTATGTGGCATATGTCCAAGGCGGATTAACTTATTCCCATGTGAAAATTGCTGTATGTATGGCAGTAAACCGCTTATTAGAACAGCAGTTAATTACAATAAACGAAGCATAAACAAGGTACTGACAAAGAAGAGGGAGAAACTGTCACATTAGTTGACAATATATCTTACAAATTCTATAATGAATTTGGGTAAATTTATATATAAAAGGAGCCGATTACTATGTCTGGTAGTCAAATTCGTCGGTCGATGCCTCTATTCCCAATAAGTATTGTTATGCAGTTAACAGAGCTGTCTGCTCGACAAATTCGCTACTATGAAGAGCATGAATTAGTGGCTCCAGCAAGAACGGACGGCAACAGAAGACTTTTCTCATTAACTGATATTGATAAACTACTGGAAATCAAGGATCTAATCGATCAAGGAGTAAATCTCGCTGGAATTAAGCAGATTTTCTCTGTAAAAGATAAGCAAGTGTTAACAGATGAAGTGAAGAAAGAAGCAGAAAAAGCTCGCCGGGAGTTGTCAGACGAAGATTTGCGCAAACTGTTGCGCAAGGAACTTCTAAATGCTGGACGCTTTAACAATTCAAATCGACCATCGATGCACCAGGGCGATATGACAAGATTTTTTCCAAGATAATTAGCATATAAAAAACATATGGGAATCAAGGAGGAATATGGGATGGCTAAAAATTATACTAAAGAAGATATTAAACGATTTGCAGAAGAAAGTGATGTTAAATTTATTCGTCTTCAATTTACAGATATTCTAGGAACAATCAAAAACGTGGAAATTCCAATTAGCCAACTTGATAAAGCATTAGACAATAAAATGATGTTTGACGGATCATCTATTGAAGGATTTGTGCGCATTGAAGAATCTGATATGTACTTATATCCTGATTTAAATACATGGGTAGTGTTCCCATGGACAGCGGAAAAAGGAAAAGTGGCACGTTTAATTTGCGATATCTACAATCCAGATGGCACACCATTTGAAGGAGATCCACGCAATAACTTAAGAAGGATCCTTAAAGAAATGGAAGCGCTTGGATTTACAGATTTCAACTTAGGGCCAGAGCCTGAATTCTTCTTATTTAAATTGGATGAAAAAGGCAATCCAACACTTGAATTAAATGACCACGGCGGCTATTTTGACTTAGCTCCAACAGATTTAGGAGAAAACTGCCGCCGCGACATCGTTCTTGAGCTGGAGGAAATGGGCTTTGAAATCGAAGCATCTCACCATGAAGTAGCTCCAGGACAGCATGAAATTGATTTTAAATATGCAGATGCTGTAACTGCATGCGACCAAATCCAAACATTCAAATTGGTTGTTAAAACAATCGCACGCAAACACGGTCTTCACGCAACATTTATGCCGAAACCATTGTTTGGCGTAAATGGTTCAGGAATGCACTGCAACCTATCTTTATTTAAAGATGGACAAAATGCTTTCTTCGATCCATCAAGCGAATTAGAATTAAGCGAAACAGCACTACAATTTATCTCAGGTATCATCAAACACGCAACGAGCTTTACAGCAATTACTAACCCAACTGTAAACTCGTACAAACGCCTAGTGCCAGGTTATGAGGCACCATGTTATGTGGCATGGTCTGCACGCAATCGCTCTCCTCTAATTCGCATCCCAGCATCCCGCGGATTAAGCACACGCGTTGAAGTGCGCAGCGTAGACCCAGCAGCAAACCCATACTTAGCAATGGCAGCACTTCTAAAAGCAGGACTTGACGGCATCAAAAACGAGATGTTCCCGCCAGCTCCAGTAGACCGCAACATCTACATCATGAGTAAAGAAGAACGTCTAGCAGAAGGAATCGTCGACCTTCCTGCAACACTTTCTGATGCATTAGTAGAGCTAAAACAAAACGACGTAATGATTGATGCACTCGGAGAACATATCTTCGCACACTTTGTCGAAGCAAAAGAAATCGAGTGGGACATGTTCCGCACGCAAGTCCATCCATGGGAAAGAGATCAATACATGGAAATGTTTTAATAAAGAAAAGCCTTGGCGCTGTAAGCGTCAGGGCTTTTTTTATGGGGGCAATTATCATAAAGGGGCATTAGCCATTTGATTTATGCCCCAATTCTGCCCCCAAAATAATTTTTTTCGTATGGTTTTCAAAACGCTGGATAGAATCTATTGTAAGATTTTTAATTAAATACGTGTAAATATCTGAAGTGATCTGCATAAGCAATTAAGTATCTATTAAATTTGTGTTTGATTTTTACAATGAATTTTTTATTAATTTCTATATCGAATTCCTTTTATTAAGAAAATTAGAAAATAAATACAGTAAAAACATGCTAGGAATTGATAAAATATAAAAATAATAAATTCCCTAATAATTGTATGAAATGGAAGATAGATATTGGCTAGATTAATGCTGAATCAGGAAAGAATAAAAAACATCAAGTGATGTGAAAAGAATATCTATGAATTGAGGGAGCGCTTTGACGATAGCTGTATTTTTAGATACTAATATTATTATGAGCGATTATAAAATGGTTGGACATACTTTTACTAGCCTATTAAATGCAACAAAACAATTTAGAGAAAATGAAACCTGTAAGTTATTAATAACTGAAATGAATAAGCAAGAAGTAGAAAATAACTATGCATCTGAGTTAAACAAAGCTTTTAAAGATTTAAAAAATTACTATGAAAAATCTAGAAAGTTACTTTTAGTAGAAGCACCAAGACTTAATAAAAACGAGTGGAAAGAAAATAATATCTCAGAGTTTCTTACAAAATTGTTATCAATTTTTGATGTTCATGTACCATCTGAAAATGAAGTCTATTTAAATTCGATAAATAGATTTTATAATAAAAAGCGTCCTTTTAGAGACAACAAAGAGGAATTTAAAGATTCTATAATTTGGGAAAGTATTTATGATTATGCTGTCCAAAATATAGAGGAAAATATATACTTTATTTCATCAAATTATAAAGAATTTGCAATTAAAGAGAATGAATCATTTCGATTACATGAAGATTTTGATGATTTAAATGGGAGAATAAAATATTTTGAAACTATCACTGATTTTCTAACAGAAATTGATTACCTGAAGGTACATCATTTTGATTTTAGAGAAGAGAAAGAGATTATAAGTGTTATTACAGAGCACTTGAAAGATAATAGAGAAAATGATATATCATCTCTAGATTCTGCTTTATTCAACTTTTTTAATAATAGACAGTTCTCTTCAGAATATATTGAAGGTTGGGGTGTTGATTATTATATCAGTAGTTTCAAGAATGTCTGCATTATAGATGAAATGGACATTTTAGAAAACGAACAAGAGTTTATTATTCCTGTTGCTATTATTGCTGAAATCGAATATGCAGTCGAGACAATCAATCCCGTGTATGATAATGAAATTGATGATGATTTCTTTATTCAATCAGAAAGAATAGCTAATGACTTTTTTATTGATTGTGAAGTTGTATATAATCCTCAGAGCAACACAGTGGAAAGTATAAATAATGCAAAGGTACATTTTGAAGTTTAATTATGCTTAACTAACAAACTGGAATAAGCTATAGAAGTTTACAAATAGTCAGAAGCCTTGACGCTGTATACGTCAGGGCTTTTTTTAGAGAGACAAGCCATTAACCATTTGAGTTGTGTCCCAAGTCGGTTCCTAATATTATATTCTTTGTATGGTTTTCAAAACGCTCAATAGAATCTGTTTCGATCTTTTTACTGACATGTGTGTAAATATCTGAAGTAATCTGCATCGATCCATGCCCTAAAGCTTCCTGGATATATTTCATCTCCACATTTGATTCTAATAACAGCACTGCATGCGTATGACGTAATGTATGGATGCTGAGAGAGGGCAAGCCAGCCTTTTCTAGGATTCTGCGAAAAGCATTAAACAAAGTGGACTTTGGCAGCGGCGATCCATTTTCTCTGCAAAAGACCAAATCCAAATCACTTTTATAGGCTTTCTTTAAGCGAAAGATATTATCGTTCTGTCTGACCTTGTGTGAGCGTAAATCCATCGCTAAACGATTGGTGATAGGTATTTCCCTTACAGAGTGATAAGTCTTTGTATCGCTGAATAATTCATTGTCTGTCGCTGCTTCATAATCTAAGGATTGTTCTATACGTATACGGTTAGAAGAAAGATCCACATTACTCCATTGCAGGGCAAGGGCTTCACCTTTGCGGACACCTGTTTCGATTAAAAAACGGAAGAATATATAGTGCGTATAATTGTCAGCAAGAGCAGCATCTAAGAAAGGTTCAATTTTATCATAAGGAATAAATTTGATGGCGGCCTTATTTTCCTTTTCTCTTTTTTCTTTAGCAGAGTAAATGGAAACATCGGTACATGGATTATCATGAATCTTCCTCAATATTTTTGCCTTTTGCATAGCCCCATACATTGTGCCATGTACGATTTCCACCGTTCTTTTGCTGTAATCGCTCTCGATTAAATAATTAATGAACTTTTGATACAATTTATAGCTTAGATCATCTAATTGAATGTTCTGGAAGTAGGGGACAATATGGTTTTTGATATTTCGCTCATGTATTCGATACGTATTTTTTGCTATTTTGCCTTCCTTATATTCCTTCAGCCAAAACTCTAGAAATTCAGCAAGTGTTTCATTAGAAGCTGAGTCGAAGCCTAACTGTATACTACGTTTTGTTTCTTCATAAGCTTTTTCAGCAAGAGGCTTTGACTGAAAACCTTGTCGTTTTACTTCACGCTGCTTTCCGGTTATTTTGTCTTTATATTTGTATCGGAATGACCAATTGCTAGGGGATATTCTTTTAAAACTAGCCAAAATTCCACCTCCAAGATATTTTATTTAAATGATAAATATAGTAACGGGACAAAAATAGATAATTTTAGGTACATTTTCATTATAAGAACACATGTTCTTTTTGTAAATAAAAAAATAAACCTTGAAATTCCTCAAGATTTATTTTTCATTTACATATTCTTTAATTAAAACACTCTGATTGATATTTTTATTGATGTTGTTTTTTTCATCTTTTTCAGGTTGTGAGTAGAGATGATATGATATTAAGATAAGGAGTGATATCGATAAAATAATCGGTATCATCCATGTATATTTTTTCATCTTTTTAATTGTACTATCTAGTAATCCAAATTTATCAGTAACAATAGTACCAATGATTTTTT
This sequence comes from Niallia nealsonii, assembly GCF_002835805.1. Lineage (GTDB taxonomy): Bacteria > Bacillota > Bacilli > Bacillales > Cytobacillaceae > Niallia > Niallia nealsonii. Next base: position 30,926 of record NZ_PISE01000017.1, read on the forward strand.
CTTTTTCTTCAGTACTTATCCCATCAACTAAATTGATAAAATGATTATAGGAACTCGATAAGGATTCTTTTTCTTTTTCAGCTATCCAAACAGAATACTTAAGTGTAGCTACTGATAAAATGCCAAAAATTATAAAGAAAAAAATTAATATGAAAATGTTACCCCGAGAGGAGTAGGTGATAATCCCTGCTATTAAAGCCCCAGCTAATGTTAACCAACTTTTGTTTAAGTTGTCAGATGCTGCGGTAATTTGTTTGCTGATAGATTCACTAGTATCCCTAATATATTTTTCTAAATCTTTCTTTTTATCAAAAAATGATTTTACTTTGTCTTGTACATAACTATCAAAATTCGCATTAACTGAAGCAAATAATTCTGGAACTAACTCAATAAATTCAGAAATAGTACTTTCACTTGATAAATGAATAGAAAGTACATTTCTTGTTACTAATAATTTATCTTGTGTGTGTACATTATAAATTGTATCGTATAATTGAAAAATTAAATCGACTGTTTCATTAGTTATATTTTTTGTGTTCTCTTCCGATAAATGAATGTTTTTATATCCATGAATGAAGAATTCTTCTTTAGCTGAGATGTTTGCAATATAATGTAAGCATAGTAGCATAGTATAATAATTTAAATGATTTGCTATACCGGTTACATCTTTTATAGGCAGTTCTTTAAAAAACAAATGATCTGGTAATATACCATCCATTAAACTTCCCATATTACAATATAGTTTTTGCTTTTTTGTTATTGATAATATTCTTTCTTGAGTGACTATTTCTACAGTTTCATTCAGAAACTTAAATAAATCATCTTTATAGAGATTCCCTATAATAGATATGAAATTATTTTTATATAATGTAATATTATAGAATGGAAGAAGTACAAAAGTGTATCCATCATTGATAATGAGAGATTTTTTTATTTTTTCATATGAAATAGAATTTTTAAACTCATCTAATTTTAAGAAAAATACAATGTTTTTATTTGCTTGGTTAGTTATTTTTGTCAGCATATCTTTAAGGAACTCTTTTTTTGAAAACTTAACTGTTAATTGAATATTATTTTTATTCTTATTTGCTTCGATCCATTGTTCGATATCTTGTAGGTTTTCATCGGTACAAGTTGCTGTTATTTGTCGTAAATCCAATGAACGAAAACTAATTGTTAATGAGTTCGCTAATTCCAGGCAAATATTACGTAGTTCTCTTACATTTAAGTAATTTAAATTGTAGTTAGGAGAGTAAAAACTAAAAATATCCATGTCTTCATTAAATGAATTTAAAGATAGATTTAAAATGTCGAGCATATCATTTATATTTTTATTAATGCTATCTAACATAATTTTCCCCCCTAACATAAGTAATAAATCCTAAATTATTACTTAATATTAATATTTGAAATCGTAATATTTTGCGTGCCATCTTCATTGTCAGTGATTCTAACTTTTGTGTCCAATAATTCGCTCGGAAAACTTATAAGTATATTCTCGGTAGTTTTTATTTTTTTAATACCTAGAACACTTTCTATTTTTGATGTCATTGCTCCTTTTAATACTGTATCTCCCATACCTTGCTCCATTACGACTCTTTCTAATTGTTCAACAGCATCATTAAGTTGTTCAGGATGTGAATAATATGGTGATAAAATTTGCAGAGCAGCTTCTTCTACTGTAAATTCCTCACCATTAATTATTTTATTACCAAAACTTTGTAAAACTGTATGCTGCTGATGGTAGTCTAACTTAGCATCTATATTCAAATATTTTACTATCCCATCCATAAGTTTTTCAGATTTATGTGTATCTGTTAATAAAAAATTGGATTTCAGAAAATCTCTATAGAAAAACGTAGAGAAATCTGCAACCTGCTTATCTAAAACAATTAAACCCGGTTTGGTATCCCATTCAAGGTCAGTAATGGTAGTAGTATCTCTTATAATAGCACATTTTTGTAATTTGCTTTTTTTATTTGGTAATGGAAGAGATGTACCTTTTAAAATTAACTCATAATTACCAAGGTTGTTTTTTTCATAAGCAATAGCATCATTTTTATCTAGTTTTATTATAGCGATTAAATTCTCTAGCGTATTTGTGTATTCAACAACAACGATACAACCTGCAGCAGCTGACTGAGGAGTTGCTGCAAATAAATGATTTGCTATAAGTTGAGAAGATTTAACAAAATTTACTTCAGGTTGTTGTAACATTCCATTTATTAATTCTTGCACCCTTGTTTGTCGATTTTCAAACTTAGCCAATTTACTTTCTTGATTTTGTACAGATGTGCGTATATGTTCTGTTATAAATTTATTGATTTCGGGTACCAAATTTTTTACATCAAATTCATCTTGGCTTTTCTCAGCTCTGCTACTTTCTTTATGATCAATAACGTGAACAATTCCTTTTAAAAGTTCAATTGATCCTACTTCTCTCATAATTTCCATTCTGATCTTCCTTTGTAGTTAATTATTTAAAATATCTCCAAACTCCACAATCTTTCCCGAATCTGAACAAACCCATCGACCTTATGTTTATAAATCAACTCCAGCCGATAGTGTGCAAATTCTTCTGTCACAAGGAAGTGATTGGCAATATCGCTTATTAATATTGGTTCGTTGATTGCAGCTGCATAGATGTCTTTTAGAAAGCGGTGGGGCATAAGCAGGTATGCCGACATTCGCCGTGCTTGGCTCTCTTGTTTATCTAATGTAAGCTTGTCCGTTATTAGCTGGGAAGAGTAATGAGAGTAGATATGGCAAAATTCTTCGGCTAATAGCATTCTTTTTTCGATTGGATCTAGATCGGGGACAATATAGATGGTGCCACGACGACCGTTTTTGTTCGGAATAGAGTACGATTTTAGATGATTAATAGATAAAGATTTATCAATTTCTGATAAATAATTCTTATCGAGTGGTTTAATTACAATTCCGTACTTCCAGCAAATATCATACATATCAATTTCATCGGGGTGTTGGTAATGAAATCGAGACAGCACTTTATTGGCTCGTTTTTCCCAATCATCAATATGTTTCTTTTCTGGACTTAATATGTGCATAATGCTTACTCCAAACTCAATAGATATGTACTAGATAATATCCATTTTAAAGTAAAAAATAGTCTATTATTACCATGTGTAGGCTAAAAAGTAACACGATTTTTACATCGTGTTTTTTTATTGCATATTAATCTTCGAATTCTCCAAAACCATCTCCACGGTTTTCTTCTTCATCGTCATCATCCAAGAATAGATTTTTAGCCTTCTGCAGCTTAATAAGCTCTTTTATTTTTTTTTCTGGATTTTTTGCTAAATCGTGAAAGAGGATAGGATGTTTCTTTAATTCTTCAAATACTTTGTATTCTTCAGCAGTTAAAGTAATTTCTTCTCCTGCAACGATAATCTTAGCTATATCTTTAGACGGAATATCTGTTTCTCCTAATAGATAGGATGTATTCACATTATATTTATCTGCAAGGATTTTCAAAGATGCTAAAGATGGTTCGTTTCTACCCTGTTCGTAGTAGCCATAAGCACTTTCTGAAATACCTAAGAATTCTGCAACATTAGATTGGGTCAGTTTATGTATTTTTCTTAGTTCTTTTAGCCTTTCTTTTAAACTAGCCATTAAAACAGTCCTTCCAATGCTTCATTATAAATTAATTATACAACTATGAGTTGGGTATAGAAACTTTTTTTATTAAAACAACAAAAAATTGTATTTTGTATTGACTCTCAACAAAAAGTTGGGTTATTATAAAAACAACAAGAAGTTGGGAGGGTGGATATGAGTAAGAAAAGAGATATTTTAATAAATCTTCGTAAAGAAAAAGACTTAGTACAAAAAGATGTTGTGTTTTTACTAGAAAAGATGCATGGGATTAAAATAACAGAGAGTTATTACGGAATGATTGAACAAGGAGTAAGGACACCAAGTTTGAATATTGCACTCGCTATTTCAGAATTATTTAAGAAAGATGCTAATGAAATTTTTTTTAACTAATAACACAACAAAAAGTTGGGTTGTGTGTTTGGTATATTCAATAATTTTAATATTTTGTAAGTCACAATTCTAAATAAAAAATGTGACATGTGAATAAGGGAGGAAATGTTGTGAAGGAAAAACAGCTTTTAACTGAAAGTAACAAATCAAAAGCCACCGCGGCAACGGTAGCTAATGATTCAGTAATTTTAGATGGTGAGAAAATAGCAGATGAATTGTTTAAAAAAATAAATGTAAAACAACCCTCAAACACTGCGGCAACAGTGAATGAGAGTGAAGTAATTAACGTGAATAGAGAACGGAAAAAATTAGGTTTAGTACCAATAGATGATTCTTTAGCAAATGAGAATCTTAAATTAAAATAGCTCCACATAATAGCCAGCAAGTTTAGAATGGTCTTCAGCTAAAACAAGTGCTTCAAATTTCATTTCTAAACTAGAAAGTACTTTGGGCATTTCATTAATCATATCTTCAGTAGATATTTCATAATGAAAAACTTTTGATAAAGAATGTCTTAGTTCCATAGTGTTAATTTTATTGAATTTACTACCAACAAACATAATATCGTATTTGTCGACAGTTTCTCTATATTCCAATTCATTAGTTATGGACATAGCAGCAGATTTCAACTCGGTTAGTACTTCAATTAGTTTCTGTGAATGGTTCATTATTCCACCTCCTTCCATGTCAATATTCGACAAGAAGTGAGCAAAACCTTTAAAAAAAGGGGGGAATTATTTTGCTGGAAACAAACATTCAAGAAATGCTTCATAAATCAGAAATGAAAACAGACCTATTGTCGATTGCCTACAATCTTTTGACAGATGAAAAATACTCTAAGCAAGAGGCTAGTAAAGAATTAGTTGAGTTTTTAGATAAACATGGTTTTAACGAATAGGGGGAAATGGGATGGCCATTGGCGACTTATTATCGAAAGCTAGGAAACGCCAGGGCATGACGCAGGAAGATTTAGCAGCCGATGTAAATTACAGCCGTGAAGCGATTGCCAAATATGAAACAGGAGCAAGGAACATGCCAAAGGAGCTTTATCAAGAAGTGACGCAATCAGTTGATGATCCACAATTCTATTTTGAAACATGGGAAGCAGTTAGTGGGGTGGTTAGTATTCCTTACTTCGACGGTGATTACATAGATCAGCACCCAGCTAGTATGCATTACTTAGTCAGAAAAGAAACCGCCGAAGCTTTGGAACAATTGAATACCATCTGCTGGGTGAAGCCAGCAAATGTCCGAACTGCTGATGAACGAGAAGAAATGAAAAAGGTACTGATGGAAGTATTAGATGCAGCAGCCAGTATGATTAATTTAGTGGCATGCATTTGCAAGGAATACAGATTTTCTATGAAAGATATTTTTCGAGCATGGAATGTATCGATGAAAATACGAAAATTCAATAAGTAGAGAGGTGGAAGAAATGCTAAGTATCCAGATTGATAAAGAAGAAGTAAAGCAACTATACATGGAAAAATTGAAAGAGAAAATATCGGAAGTAGATGCTGAATTGGTCTTTTGGGATGCCAATGAATTAAAAAGAAGAACTTGCATGTGCTGGAATACGATTCAAAAAGAGTTTTTCTTTGATCCACGATTTCCAAAATACAAAGTGGGCAATAAATGGTATTTTCCTGCAGATAAAGCAAAAGAGTTTTTGCTGCAGTGGATTACAGAAAAGAGATAAGGAGGGATTGTGAATGGTGGCAGCAATACCTATAGAACTAATGAATGACCGGTACTGGAAGAGTCTGCTTCATTTATTTATGAATCATGACAAGTTAAACAGTGTTTTTACTACTAAATATTTTGATTTTCATAATAACACCATTAGAATCCAAGCTTTAAAAAGAAATGCTGCACCTTGGTCTTATTCAGAAAAAGTAATGTTAAATCTTGCCCTGCATCTATTTAACGAAAGAAACAAGTTTAATTTGTCGGATATAGATTATTTAGATGCCTTTAATAAAAAACTGGCATTTGAAGCAATGGCAAAAAGGTTCTCTTAATCAGAAAAGGAGTAAACAACTATGAAGCAAGCAATCTATCTGTTGAATACACAAAAACAAATGGTCATAACAGCAATGGAGTTTCACCGTTCTACCCTGCAAGGGATGAACAAAAAGTTATTTGATATTGCTTTTAATAAAGTGAACCGAATGGATGAGGTATTGGAACTGGATGGCATGGAAATGATTTATCTCACGCAGTCTATGAACAGATATGCAAAGTACTTATCCAAACTAGGGGAGATATACGAGTCCAAATTATACCGTGCAGCAGCTGAAGGAATTGAAATCATTCGAATTAAATTTCAAATGGAAAATGGACCTAAAGTGAAAAAGGAAAAAGCAGCTAGTGCTGGAACACTAACTGCTTAATCACTATTATACGCCTAAATCAAAAATACCACAGATTATGGTGGACGGCAAGTGCTTAATCGGCTTAATCGGGCTTGTCGTAATGGTTAGGACTTATTTTTTCCTAACCATTACGGTGCGCACCGATTATATGAAAAGGAGACATTATTTTGGATAAAGGAGAAAAGAAAAAAATTCGTCTGGAGATTATCGGCATTTTGAATACTGAATGCAGTAATTGTCCCTATCTAAAAGACAATCAATTTAATAAGATGTGCCATCATACTTGCACCTTTGGAAAAAGAATGCAAGAGCTACAAGTAAAGATGGAAACAAAAGCAGAAGAAGTGAAAGTCATGAAGAAACAATCGGTAAAACCATATAACAAGGGTAGGTATACCCCGGAAGAAGAGTTCTATTTGCTTCATCATATGGATTTATACAGGCTCACTCATTTGGCCAATCGCCTTAATCGTTCTTTAAGTTCCGTGAGTTTAAAGATTAAGCAATTGCGTAGGAAAAAGAAAGAAAAGGTCTCTTAAGAAGGAAAAGTAGGTGGGAATGATGCTATATCAAGTTGATTTTGCTATTAGTGTAAAGGGAGCCTATCAAGATATCTATCAAGCTTTTATTTTTGCCATGAGTCTTAAAGAAGCGAAGGCAGAAGCGGAAGAAATAAAAGCAGAGGTATTAGAAGGCATAAAACAAAAAATCCATGTTTTTATTGGTGATCCTGCTTGTTAAAGGTAAAACAATCTAAAGTCGTTTTACCAGCAGATATTCTGGAAGCAGAGGGGCAATCAAATTTTGCGGAAAAAGTACAAGCGTATATGAAACGTTATGACGGTTATAAAGTAATCGCGGTAGAAAATGGATTGGCGATATGTGAAGTATTCGAGAGGAGAGAAACTAGTGGCAACCAAAATAAAAAGGGTCATCATCAAAGAAGAACTAGTGGAGCTAACGGGTGATTTTAAGCTTGCGATTGTTTTGAATCAAATGATTTATTGGTCTGAACGCAAAGAGGATGTAGAAATCTTTGTGCAAGAAGAGGTGGAGCGTCTACAAAAGTATGCAGATAACGCTAAGGATGCAGAGGTGCTGTCTGTCAATCTACTAGAAAGCCATGGTTGGATTTATAAAAAAGCAGAGGATTTAGCTGCTGAAACGATGATTAATGTGAAGCCTAAAGCTATGCGTGAATATTTAAAGGTGCTTGTTGCCAATGGCTGGTTGGATGAAAGACGTAATCCAAAATTAAAGATGGATCGCACGCTGCAGTATCGTGTGAACATCCTTAAAATTCAACTGGATTTGAATAAATTAGGCTATAACTTAGATGGTTATCCATTGCCGATTGTTCTTGACGAAAAGGAAAATACGAATTTTCCTGAGGAAAACTCGAACGGTGAAAAAGAAAATACAAAGGGCGAAAAAGAAAATAGAACGGTCGAAAAGGAAGCTAGAAAGGGCGAAAAAGAAAGAGCAATACCAGAGATTACTACAGAGATTACTTCAGAAAGTACTTCAGAGATTTTAGAAGAAGAAGTAGAAGAAGGTGCGCCATGTGCAAAAGTAAATCCATTTCAATTTTTCGAACAAAATGGATTTGGCACAATTGGAGGTCATATCGACGAAAAGATTGATATGTGGTGCCAAGATCTTAGTGACGAGCTTGTAGTGAAAGCAATGGAGATGGCTGTGGAACGAGGAGCCAAAAACTTCGTGTATGTAGAAACGATATTGCGTAACTGGGCAGATAAAAAAATTCAAACAGTGGAGCAGGCAGAAGCTTTAACTGCGCAGTACAGAGAACAGCGCTCGAAGAAACAGGCGGCTCCTCAGCAAAGAAAAGCAATTCGGACGGAAAAAATACCGGATTATTTTAATATGCCTAATTATGAAACATTACCGCAGGCACAACAAAAAAAGAATTTTGAGGAAGAAAAGCAAGAGCTAGAAGAAATGATAAAGGGGTTAAGAAGCTAACAATGGCCAATAGAGAATCGATGATTGAGGAGCGGAAAGATTTTGTTATTGGTGAATTGATCTGCTTTGGAATAACAAAATTGCAAGACGGGAGACAGCTGTATGAAGCGCAATTAGGAGAACTGGAGCAGCTATACATACAACAGCAGGTGAAGCAGGCCAGAAAAGTGGTGATGGAGCAAGTCCGATGAAAGAATTAACGCTTGGCCAACTCTATTATTTAGCAAGATATTCAAACGAACATCGTTATGAAGCCCTTGCTGAAATCTGTAGGAGGTTAAATCATGTTGTACAGCCAGTGCAGCTGTTGCGGTGACACATTTACTTTAGCAGCTAGTGACGACTACTTATTTTGCTCAAAGATATGCGAAAAGGCACATGATCTTTTTCGAGAGGAGGGTGAGAAGAATACAGCATGCTGCTTACCAAACTATCAAACAATGTCACTTTACGACCTACACAAAAGCTGCGCAAAAGGCAGCAATAAAGCACAAACTGAATGGAAAAGGCGCTGGGAAACGCATTATCCAAATTTAATCGACAGAAAAAAGACCGAGCATACGGAAGCCCGGCCAAACATCGAATTGAACATACCATCATTATAACAAAATTGGAGTGTTCAATGTGAAAAGAACAAAAGAAATTATCATTAACCAAGATATGTCCATTCAAGAAATCATAGAACCGGGAAAAATAAAAATTCTTGTCCTGGACGGAAACAAAGGCACTGCCTCATCTTGTGAAGCAGTAAACCACGGCGAAACAGTGATCGAGACAGTTAACGGGCAAAGCCGCCGCATTCACTTTAGAGAAAGCGAGCTTATTTAGGCTGCTGAATCTATGAAATAAGTATAAATAAAAGCTTGTACCGATTATATAGAGTGGTTGGTACAAATATACATGTATGAGACCATTGTGTATAAAGAAGTGAGAATAATTGGAGAGAAAAGACCTGTTTTTAAGAAACAAGAATTGGAAGACTGTAGGGGAACGTAAAAGATGATGAACAGAGATTCAGTGGTTGGAAAGGAGACCATAATTAAAGCATTATCTGTCTAATATTTATTATTTATGTTTTAGAAAATGAATAACAAATTAAAGGGAATAAATACTACGCATCCAATGTTGTTAAAAGAAAGTAGTATTAAAATTACAATTTAGAGATTTGTCAGAACAAAGGATTTTATTTGGTGGTTGATAACAGTATATAATGCACTTCTTGCTCTAGATATAATCTGCAAAAGGGAACACCACTATTAATTATCAATGGTGGTGTCATTTAAAAAAATTATTAATATATAATTTTTTGTTAAATGTATTTTGAAACATAAATTAACAAGAAAAAATTTGTAATAAATATTTAAAATTTGCCTAACATTTCAATATTAATATTGTCCATACTATCAATAATAAATACCTTTGAAGTTTCGAGGCATTCTAAATGTATTCTATATTTGCCTATTTTTTCATAGTTTTGAATAAAAGATGCTAAACCACCAGTTTTTCTATCAGTTATACCAATTATTCGATAGTTTTTATTGAAAGTTATTTCAATAAGAACATATTTCTTACGTTCCTTAACACTAACTTCAATTTGTTCTTCAAAATTTATATATATTGGATTATCGAAAAACTGGAATAAATCTACTGAACTCTTAATATGCTCTATAACTTCGTGAAAATCCTTGCCTTTTTCGTAAATTTTACCAACAGTGGGATAAGGTATTGTTCCTGTATGATCGGTAAGTTCGGGACTTCCTATAAAAATATAATTGGTTTTATTTGTGATTGATAAAGGTAAACACGCATTACAAATGTAAACATTTAATTTATTTTCATTAATAAGTTCTACAGTTGAATATAATGTTCTTTTTTGTCCAATATCTATAAGTCTTACTTTTTTACCTGTTTTATCATCAGGTTTAAAAAAATTATCGTAGTAATACTTAAAGAAGGTACTAAATTGAATTATTGCTTCTGAAAGTAATCCCTTTTCAGAGAAACAAAGAGAGATTCCTAAAAGTGCTTGATAATTAGTTTTATCTATAGATAAACATTTTTCAAAATACTGTATTGCATCATCATATAAACCTAAATAGCGATATATTTCTCCTTTGCGAGCATATGCTTGATACATATTAGGTTCTAGTGAAATAGCTTTATTTACATGATATAAAGCTATTTTAATATTTAACTCTTCAAAATAACATAGGCTAATATTCAAATGTGCTGAAGAGAAATTATTATTCAATCTCAGACAAGAGTTATAATATTCAATAGCATTAGAGCGATTACCTTGTAGCCAGTTGGTATAAGCCAAATTATAATATAACTCTGGTGATTTTTTTAATGTTAGTGTATATTCTAGTTGAATTATTGCTTCAGTATATTTATTAAGTGCACCTAAAGAAGAACCTTTTATAAAATTTGCTTCATAATTACTAGGATTTTCAATAATAATTAAGTCACTATATTTAATGGCTTCTTCATATTGTTTGCATAATTCATTTAACATAGCACATTGAAGGTATATTTCAACTTTTGGAAAAAAGGTTGCTAAACTTATATAAATATCAAGAGCAGGTTGATATTCACCATCTTGGATTAATTTATCCGCATATTTAAGTTTTTCTTCTAATGGTTTCAATATTGATTCTTGTGTATCTCCAAGTATTGATAGAATTTCGGATGATTTGATTACCTTGCTTTGATAAATTTCATTAATTATTTTAGTTGCAATAGAATGAATAGAGTGTTGCTTGCTTAATTCTTCTATATCTTCTAATCTTAAATGGCCTCTTTGGCTTCGCAAAGATTGAATTTTTACTTTTAAGCTATTTAAAAAATTTGGAATGTCTATAGAGATATTTTGTTTTTCTGTCCAAGTCCAAACAGATGCTAAAAGTACATCTTCTATAGTTCGTTCAGCAAAAGGTCGGAATTCACAGTTGAGAAACAAATTCTTTTGTTTTTCCAACCCTAATTTAGCTAGATCTTTATTGAACTCGGCAACTATATTTTGTTTCCAATTTTCATCTATATCTGACTTGATAATATCAAGAAATTGATCTCTTTTTTTTATTAACTTATCTAGTTCGTCTTGAAATTGAGAAGCAACAATCATGATATGATGGCTAGTATCAGTATATGTTTCTTTTAATATTTTTTTAACTTGAGATATTGTCAGTGTAGTTTTTTTCACTTGGGCAGAAACTGTACTATCTTTTTTGTGAATGACAAAATCATTAATAGTTTCAATACCTAGGCTATTGATGAAATTCTGTCTATTTAAACATTGAAAAAAGCAAATTAGTGCACATGCATCTTGAAAATTTAAACCGGCAGAATTATTTGATCCGCCGGATAATTTCTTCCCAAAATAAAAAGGTATTTCCATACAAATCTTTCCTTTCTCGAGAAATCATTACTATTACAATAGTATAATTTATTGTTTGAAAATTTTCTTCCCAAACTTTATTAACTACAAAAATAATTAGATTAATCTTGTGTATTTAATGAAAAATGAGGAAAAGAGCAGATAAAATAAAGAAAACTGGTGTTAGTACATAATAATAGTATAATATATAGATAATTAAAAAAGTCCAAGACCGAAAGCGTGCGGACACTGATACAAACAGCATTTCTATGTTGTTTGTATCAGTGTCCGTTTTTTTGTCTATTGAATTGTTGAAATAAAGCCATTTTGTTTAGAAAAGGGGATAAAATCATGATGGAAGATTTATTAAAACAATACAAGTTATCATTAAAAGGCATTAAGAAGAAACGGGAGCAATTTAAAGAGCAAATTAATTGTCTTCAAGAGGTTATAAAAGATAAGCGGAATAAGAAGAAGGATAGATTGTTGGCCAAGGAAGAGAAGCAGCTATTAGAAGCAGAAGATATTATTTATGCTGGCATAGAAAGTGATTTGTTGTTTGCAATTGAGTGGATGAAAACAGGAAAGAATCCGGGAAATAGAAGGGCGATTGAACGGAGATCTGTTTATCAGAATACAAAGCCTGTTGATCCAGTATTAATGCAGCGTTATTTCAGAAGTACAGAAAACTGTTATGAATGGGATAGGGAAGAAAAGGAATACGCTGCTTCTTATTCTGAGCGTGTACATATTGATGATTTATTATCTGTATTAACGGAAAGTGAAAGAGAAATTTATTTAATGAAAAAGGGATATGCTCTTTCTTTAAATAAAATTGCAGATGAACGAGGCATAGTAAAGTCTGTTGTTTCTCGCACATTAAAGCGGGCAGAGAAAAAAATTGAAGAGCAATTATTATTAGTAGGGGGAAACTAATATGGAGTATGTTCAACCAATTAGGGATCCAGAGCTGTTAGAAGAGCTGAAGAAATATTTAAAAGCGGGAAATGAACGGGATTATGTCATGTTTATGCTGGGAATAAATACAGGGCTAAGAATATCAGATATTTTGAAATTAAAAGTGAAAGATGTTCGTGGCGATTTCATTAGTATTAGAGAGAAGAAAACTGGCAAAGCAAAGAGGGTAGTCATTCGGCCTGTTTTGAAAAAGGTATTAAAGGATTATATTGCCAAGATGAAAGCTCATGAATATTTGTTTAGAAGCAGGAAGGGAAGAAATAAACCAATAAGAAGAGAGTCTGCTTACAGCTTATTAAAGAAAGCGGCAGCTGCAGTTGGCATTGAGGAATTTGGAACACATACGATGAGAAAAACATTTGGATATATGTTTTATAGACAGACGCATGATGTAGTGGCATTGCGAAAATTATTTAATCATAGGGACGATTCTACAACACTAAGATACATTGGTGTGGACCAGGATCATTTAGACGATTTAATGCTAAAGATAAAAATTTAGCATTATTTTTTTATGTTTTTTTCTTCGAAAAAGGGACTGAAAAGATTGCTGCTGAACTGTTGAATATTTCATAAATGTACAGGTGTATGATTCGTATGTAAATATTTTTAAAATACTTATGTATCAAGGCTCCACAGCCTTTTTATGAATCTTACAGAATTACTAGATAAGAAAGATTCGAGGGATTTAGGGCAACCTTTGCCACCTATATATGAGAAAACAATTGAACGGATATAAGTTGGTGATGATGATGATGGCTTATACAACAGAGTACTTAATACAGTTGATTAGGGAGGACAAGCTCATTAAGTTCTATAAGAGCAGAGCTTGGAAGGACCTAAGAGAAGTAGCGTTAAGGCGTGATAACTATGAGTGTCAGAACTGCAAGGGGAGAGGGAGATATCATAGAGCGCAATGCGTTCATCACATCAAGGAAGTAAAGCCACATCCAGAGCTGGCGCTAACTCTTGATAACCTTATGAGCCTTTGCAATGCTTGCCATAATCAAGTTCATGATCGAGTAGCAGCTAAGCGGGGACAGCCTAAATTTGTTAATGAGGAGCGGTGGTGAATGATAATCTTTTATGAAACAACAGAAGAGATTGAGTTCTGGAACTCATTAGTTCGCCAAATTAATAAAGGATTAAGAACAAAGTTAGCAATGGCGATTTTTTCAGCTGAATATAAAAGCGAATGTTACGAAACTAAGCTAAATAATAAAGAAATTTATAGAAATTTTATTAAAAATATTTAATTCTTTCAGAATACCCCCCGGTCAAAAAGTTTTGGCTTTTTTAAGAAAATGTGACAACGGGGAAAGTTTTCGGGAGAAAAGATTTTTGGCAATTTTGCATAAGTAGGGGGGCAAAAAATGCAACGGGTTGCAATCCCCCGAAAAATCACCTTGTAAAATATTTACAACAGTTGGGAGGTGGTCGATTTGGATAGGATGCCAAAGAAGCATGAACTCGCGGTAAATGACTATTTGAGGGGTTCCACAGCCAAAGAAATTGCGCTTAAATATGGGGTTGCGGTAGGTACAGTGAAGAGCTGGAAAGCGCGTTATAAATGGACCGAAAAAAATGCAACTGCACCAGAGGCAACAGGCGAAAATGAAACCCTAAATACAGAGTATCAAGAAGCCCGGGAAATAATTTTAGATAGTTTGGTAGATCAATTGATTGCTAATGACATAAATCTTCCTCATTACAGAGATTTGGTGGAGGATTATATGGCATTATGGGATATTAAAAATAATTTAATAGCTGATATAAGAGAAAGAGGAGTAGCAGTCGTTTGGACAAATGGAAAACAATCTGGGAAAAAGAAGAATGATAGTGTGAACGAGTTAAATAAAACCAACAAACAAATGCTAACACTTCTTTCGGAATTAGGATTAAAGGCAGCTAATCTTGAAAAGGATGATACGATTGAGGACGCATAGTTATCATCCCTACATAGATGAATACATGGATATGGTGGATCAAGAGAAAATCCAAACATGTGAAGAACAAAAATTCTTGATGCATTTTTTGCGTTGGAAGCTAGATCAACCCAATATTGTTATCGATGCAGAAGCTATTGAAAAATCAGTAAGTGTGCCCGAACCATATTTTCCTTATAATTTGTTTCCCTGGCAGAAATTTATTAATGCTTTTATTTATGGAGTTAGATATACAAATGGGCAATTAGTATTCAATCGGTTTTTAATCGAGATTGGCCGGGGAGCAGGAAAGAATGGATATATCTCTTACAATAGTTTTTTCATGCAAACAGGTCACCACGGAATTAATAACTATGATATTGATATTGTTGCTACTTCTGAAGACCAAGCGAAGACATCATTTGAAGATGTTTATAACGTAATAGATGATCCGAAGAATTCTAAAAAGCTAAAAAAGATTTTCTATCAATCTAAAGTATTAATCCAGCATAAAATTACTAAATCAAAATTAGAATTCAATACTTCGAATGCCAGGACAAAAGATGGTAAACGAAGTGGCGTTGTTATTTTTGACGAGGTTCATGAATATGAAGATTACTCGAATATTAAAGTTTTCACTTCAGGTCTTGGGAAGAAGAAAGATCCTCGAACTTTCTATATTACGACAGATGGGAATGTTCGCGGCGGTGTTCTGGATGATTTAAAAGATGAAGCAAAGATGGTCCTTAATAGACAATTCCCTGAGAGCACCTTATTCCCGTTCATCTGCAAACTGGATCATGAGGGTGAAGTGGATGATATGAGTTTGTGGGAAAAGGCAAATCCATCTTTCCGATATAATCCAAATCTGCAACACGAGATGAAACAAGAATATTTCCTTATGAAGAAAAACAGCGCACTTCGAATGGAGTTCATGACAAAAAGAATGAACTTGCCAATGGAGGATGTGCGAAAAGAAGTTGCTACATATAAGGACAGATTAGCGACTGAACAGCCGATACCTGACTTGAAAAATTCAGAGGCTATTGGCGGATTAGACTTTGCGCAAATTCGAGATTTTTGTGCGGTTGGTCTTTTATTTAAAGCGAATGGAAAAAGATATTGGCTACATCATACTTTTATGCATCATACAGCACCGAAAACGCAAGATATTAATCCAGATATTATTGATTTAGCCATAAAAAAAGGCTTACTTACAGTTGTTTATGATAAGTCTATTAGCGCAGAACATGTTGTTAATTGGTTTATAAAGATGGCCAAAACATATCGGATTAAAAAGGTATGTATGGACTTGCATCGTTCTTCTATTCTAAAGCCAGCATTTGAGGAAGTAGGATTGGAAGTGGAGATAGTAAGAAGAGGAACGATTACTCATAGTATGCTTTCTCCTATGGTTGACGAGATGTTTATCAAACAAGAGGTTGTATTTGGCGATGATCCTTTAATGCGCTGGTATGTAGGGAATGTATATAAAGAAGAAAAGATGAATGGCAATATTGAATATAAAAAAATAGAACCTGAGAAGCGGAAAACAGATGGATTTTTCGCCTTTTTGCATGCCTTAAATTTTGATTCGGAACTGGTGGAATATACCCCGATTAGAAAAGGCATGTTTAGAGCAAGGACTTATTAGGAAAGGTGGTGGATTATGGGATTCATAGATTGGATAAAAGGCTTTGTAACAAAAGATGATGGTTCCATTAGTTTGAAAGAATATCATTATGAACTATCTGTAAAAGCCTATGCGAAGAAATTAGCAATTGAAACATGCATCGATATTATTGCTAAAACTTTAGTCAGATGTGAGTTTCAAACATTTGATAAAGGCAAAGAAACAATTGGCAATAACTATTATTTGTTAAATGTTTCGCCAAATGATAATCAGAACGCAAGTGAATTTTTACATTCCTTGGTTAACAAGCTGATAAAAAACAATGAGTGTTTAGTCATTATGCAAAGTGATCAATTGTTTGTAGCAGACAGTTTTACAAGAACAGAATATGCACTGAAAGAAAATGAATATAAAAATGTTTCTGCAAAGACGCTTAATTTTAATAAGACATTTTATGAAAGTGAAGTGCTTTATTTTAAATTAAATGATACCAACATCATGAATGTGATTAATGAGCTGCATGAGGATTATGGAAGGATTTTAGACTCTGCCATAAATATATACAAGCGTTCAAATGCGAAAAGAGTTTTACTGGAAGGCGATTTTCTAAGACCGCAAAGTGAAGAAGAACAAAGCATGATTGATGAAATGTTTAATACCCAATTTAAAAATTGGTTTGAAGCAGATAACGCTGGTGCAGTCTTTCAATTGCAAAAGGGATATACGCTAACAGATATGTCCGGTTCTGGTAAAAGCGGAACCCCGTCCACCACTAGCAGAGATATAAGAGCAGTTATCGATGATATATTTGATTTTATAGCAATGGCCTTTCATGTTCCTAGAGGAATGTTAAAAGGAGATCTGGCAGATGTAGAAAAGCAAACAGATAATTTTTTAATGTTTTGTATTATGCCTTTAATCGAATTAATATCAGATGAATTCAATCGTAAGATGTACGATAAGAAGCAATTTATTGAAAGGACGTATTTAAAGATGGATTCTTCCCGTATCAAGATAATTGACATTGTACAATTGGCGACTGCAGCTGATAAATTCTTTGCAATTGGCGTTAATAATATCGATGAGAACTTACGAATGATTGGGCGTGAGCCATTAAATGAAGATTATTCACAAAAAAGATATGTTACTAAAAACTATGAATCTGTTGACTCTATCGGAGAAGAGTCGAAGGGAGGTGAAGGGACATGAAAATTAGGCGATATAAAAATGAGCAGTATAACAAGCTGGCAGAGATTACTCCAAAGTTTAAAGCGGAAGCGAAAGAGGATATGTCCAGTTTAACTATATATGGTGATATAGGGGAGTCTTGGTGGGGAGATTCTATTTCAGCAAGTCAGATTGAACGAGCGTTAAAAGATATCCAGTCTGATACCATTCATGTTCACCTTAATAGCGGAGGCGGGGATGTATTCGACGGTATCGCTATATATAATCAATTGAAAAATCATAGTGCTAAAATTGTCATCCATGTGGAAGGTCTTGCTGCAAGTGCGGCTTCTTTAATATTAATGGCTGCTGATGAAGCGATTATCTATACAGGGGCAATGGTGATGATCCATGAAGCTTCAACAGGGGTATGGGGAACTAAAGCAGATATCAAGAAAACTTTAAATGCGTTAGAAGGAATTGATAAATCACTTGCAGATATTTATATGACTCGTTTTCAAGGAGAGCGTGCTGAGGTAGAAAAGATGATTGAAAATGAGACTTGGTTTACAGCTGGAGAAGCAGTAGATATCGGTTTAGCAGATATAGTGGACGAAAAAGAAGCTGAACCAGTAGAAGAAGATCCAGAAGAATTTAAAAATAGTGTTCTAGAAAAAATTCGTAATCGGAATGGTAATAAGATTAACAATCAAGTAACGAAAACAAACAACAGCATATTAGATAAATTCAAGCGCGTATCGAATGAATAGGCGTTTTATTTATGTGCTTAAATAGGAGGAACATAATGAAAAATGTATTTAACACTTATAAAAAGCCTTTGCTTGGTCTTAATTTACAACTTTTTGGAGGCATTAAAAACCTCGATAATAATAAGCCGGTTATTCAAAATAAAGATGAACAAATAGCAGCAATGCAAGCTGCCTTTGAAGAAGGTGATGCTAAAGTAGTAGCAGAAAAGTTGTTGGAAAACTTTGAAGGGAACTTTGTTCATTTCCAAAGCATGATGAACGATGTTGTGAAAGATGCGAAAAGAGCAAAAGAAGAAAATTGGGATGCAAATGTATTGGCAGCTCGCGGTGTTCGTGTTCTTACAAGTGAAGAAAAGAAATTTTATAACCAAGTAATTGAAGTACAGTCTTTTAGCGAAGTACAAAAATTAATGCCGCCAACGGTTTTCGAAAGAGTTTTTGAAGATCTGGTTATTGAACATCCATTATTATCTAAAGTTAATTTCCAAACGACAGGAGCAACAACAGCATGGGTTCTTCGTAAGCCTGGTGCAACTACCGCATTCTGGGGAGATGTAACGGCTGCTATTCAGGAAATGGTGGATGAAGGATTTTACACGATTGAACAAGGGATGTTCAAACTAAGCGGCTTTTTAGTTGTAGCTAAAGCGATGTTTGAACTAGGACCTGAATGGTTGGATCGTTATGTTCGTACATTCTTACAAGAAGTTATTTCTGCAGAACTAGAAGAAGTTATTGTTGTAGGCACAGGAAATAAGCAGCCTATTGGAATGATTCGTGATTTAGATGGTGCGGTAGTAGGTGGAGTTTATCCTGAAAAAACAAAAATTCCATTAACTGATTTTACGCCAAAGGAAATTGGAGAAAAGATTCTTGCTCCAACAACTAAAAATGGTACTCGCCGTTATACAGGTGTGACATTAATTATTAATCCATTAGATTATGCTACTAAACTTTTCCCGTTAGGAACTAAGCGGAAAGATGATGGTACTTGGACGTATGATAATTTTTCTGTTCCGGGATTAGAGATTATCCAATCTCCTTCTGTTCCATTGGATACCATGATTTCTGGTAAACCAAAAGATTATTTTATGGGAGTAGCAAGCGAGCAAAAATTAGAAACAACAGATGTATTGCGTATGGTAGAAGATCAACGCTTATACCTAGTACGTCAGCTTGCAAATGGACGTCCTTTAGATGCTGATTCATTCACCGTTTTTGATATTAGTGAATTAGGACAAGAAGAAGCAGTAGCAACGCCTTAATAAAGAGGAGGAATTAACATGCCCTACGAGGTACTAAATGATTTTATTGAAAATGAACATAAAGGATTGCGATATCAAAAAGGAGAGCTTTATCCAAAGACAGGGTTTGAAGCGGATACTGAAAGAGTTGCCTTTCTGCAGGAAAAACATGAGAAATATAAAAAAGTATTTTTGGGTCCTGAATTAGAGCCAAAGGTAAATGAAACTGTAGATGATTCGAAAGAAATAGAATCAGAAGAAAAATCAAAACAGAAAAAAAGCACATCTAAAACAAAAGCTGATAAATAGTAGGTGTGTAAATGAATGAGGAATTATTAGCTTCGTTATTGGAAGAAGTAAAGAATAGCCTTCGCATTACATGGACAGATGAAGATAACGATTTAAAGAAATTAGTTAATAGATCAGTGGCGTACCTGGAGGGTTTAACGGGTACGTCTTTTGATTATGCAAAGGATGAACAGCCGAAGTCATTACTATTAGAGCGCTGTCGGTATGTATATAACAATGCTGCAGATGAATTCGAAAAGAATTTTCAGCAGGAGTTGTCCAGACTTATTCTAAAGGTTGCTATTACTAAACGGGCAGAGGTATTAACAAATGGAGAGGTATAGAGAAACGCTAAATGATGGATTTTTAACTTATGGCCATAAAAAAACGATTCGAACTGCAGATAAAACGGTAATAGGCAGTGAGTTTTTTTCAGAGGGAAAGCTTGCTTATAAAGAAATGTCGGCACGAGATAGTGATTATCAACTGGCAGATATTAAAAGTGCCAAATTAGATAGGAAAGTAAAAACGCTATATCCTCCTAGTTTCCGAAAGATCAATAAAAATAAGCTGAAGATCATCCTAAATAATACGGAATATGACGTTATCAATGTGGATTCAGATGCTACAAAAAGCTATCTGTTTTTTTATTTGCAAGAAGTAGGTGTTTCTAATGAACGAAAAGATTAAAGTGTATATAAAAAAACAAAATCAAAGTTTAGTCGATACATTGTCTTCTTATTTTTCCATAGAAGTTTATAAAGATGAAATGGCAGAAGATGAAGAACCAGAAATTTATCATTTCTTTATTTATGAGTTAGGAAATATTAAGCCAACTGGTAATGATGAATTCCTAAGCCAAGATGTGTTTGTTCACTATATATCAGAAAAGCGAGTAGATATTGAAGAAAATACATTGGATATTATAGCACTATTAAGGAACAAAAAATTTCTTTTCGGAGGCAGCACAAAAGGCAGACACCAGAAAGCAAATACCGATGCTTATGTAGATCGAGTCAGTTTTGCTTTTAGGAGGATGATTAAACTTGGCTGTCCGATTTAGTATCGATTTTGGCGATTTTGTAGAGTTGGAACAAAACATGGCACGTTTGCCGGGAAAATCCGAAAACCTAATGAATGAGTTTTTTCATAGTGAAGGGATTGAAATGGCAACCAAAGATATTACAGAGTTGATCCCTATTTCGAAAGGGAGAAAATCAGCACGTAATAAAAAACATGCTAAAACTAGTGATTGGTCAAAGAGCGAAACTTTTAATTTAGGTTTTATTATCAAATCTAAAGGCGGTGCAGCCAAGAAAAAAGGTTCATTTGGCTATTTAGTTTTCCCAGATCAAGGGCGTGGTCCTCATAATCTAGTAAAACAAGATTTCATGTTAGAAGGTTTAAATAATTCGATTAATAAAATTGTAGAAAAGCTTAACTTGAAATTAGTTCAAGCTATCGAGGAGGAATTATAGTGCCAACAACTATTCAAGAATTTGATGCGGTAAGAATATCGAATGCATCTATTCAATTTTTTAAGGATGGAATAAAACAACCAGGTATTAAATTTGGCTGCCTTGGGACGGTAGAAGGCGAAACAGAAGTACAGGAAATTGTAAAAGTTTGTGAGGGGGTAACTGTAAAGAGAAAAATTAAACCTTTGCGAATGACTGTTACTGTTTCAGCACATATCCCTGTTGCTGTGGCGCGAACTTATTTTGGTTTAAAAGATACTTATGGAACGAAAGTATATACCTATGGAACAGATTCTAATGGAGAGAAGTTTATCTTTACTGCAGATGTAATTGATGATTTTGAAGATGTAGTGAAATTAATTGCTTTTTCCAATTGTACGGATAATACAGGTCTTAAAATTTCTATCGAAAACGGAGCAGATGAAGTGGCTTTACTAGAAGTGGAGTTTACTGTGCTGCCAGATGAATTGAAACAAATGTATTATGAAGCGTTTGTTGATGAATTAACAGATGCAAATATTGCATCAAAATGGCATTCGGATTTTACAGCAGACTTAGTAAAGGGCACACCAACGCCTTAATTTAGGAGGATATGATGAAGAAAATACATGCTGTGACGTTAAAAGAAACTGAAATTGTGGAAGATGGGCAAGGTGGATTTAAACAAATTACGAAAGGTGTAAAAAAAATTCCATGCTTCATTACCAACTATTCTTTAAAAATGGGTAAAGATTTAGGACTTACAGAAGGTTCCTTGATTGGTGATTTGCTGAAGCTAATGCCTTTAGCGAAACTGGATAAAGATGATTTAAATGCTATGAACAGTGAAGACTTTGATCGTGTCGATGAAGTGGAAATGATGAAGCTTATTTATCTTGGCTGTATTGGAGCAGATAAAAATTTAGAGGAAGACTTTGACGACTTTGTATCGAAATATCATGGGGATTTCTCTGAAACTCTTATTCTATATGTCGCATTGCTGCAAGATACTATTGGAAATATGAATCAAAAAAATAAAAACAAATTTGCTAAAGGTTTGCAAAATAGCGTAAGCAAAACGCCTGATAAAAATAAAAAAAAATTAAATCACCACAGATAGATGTGGAATGTGTAGAAGACAGATATGTTCTCTATGTTTTATCTGCAGGGATTGATCCAGAAACTTTCTGGCATGAACCTTACTCAACCGTTGAAAGAATTTACGATGGGAAAATGGCAATGGATGCTTGGAAAAATAACCCTCAAGAAAGGTAGGTGGGGAACATGGCTGGAAATAATCAAGAAGCTAAAGTAACGTTTAAAGCATTTAATAAAGATTTTAACAAAGCACTTGTTGAAATGAGGCAAGAGTCTACTAGATTAAAGGCAGAAATGAAGCTAGAGCAAGAACAATTAAAGGCCAATGGTACAGAAGCCGAGAAGCTACAATCTAGAATCAAATATTTAGAGTCTGCCCATCAAGTAGCTGCAAGGAGAGTAGCTGAAACGGCAGCACAAGTAGAGCGTGCTAAAACTGTTTTTGGGGAAAATTCCGAGGAAGTACGAAGATTAGAAAGTCAATTAATTAATGCTCGTACAGAAGAGCAGCGTTTTACCAATGCTTTAAGAACAACTAATGAACAATTAGCTGATGCTACAGACGAAACAAAAAAAGCAGCGGCAGCATTGCAAAGTGATTTTAGCCAAGCTATCAGCGAAATTGACCGAGAGAGTGCGAGATTCAGAGCAGAGTTACAATTGCAGGAACAACAATTGCGTGAAAATGGTTCTGAAACTGATAGATTAAGAGCTAGAATCAATTATTTAGATAGCGCCCATCAAAATGCTACTAGGAAAGTAAATGAGACAAATAACGCCTTACAACGCGCCAGAAGCATATATGGGCAAAATGCTAATGAAGTTAGAGTATTAGAGCGACAATTATTAGAAGCGCGTACTGCAGAACAGCGATTTGCCAATGATTTGAGAGAAGCAAATGCAGAATTATTAGAACAGGCTAATGTTGCAAGGAGAGCTGGACAAGCTGTTTCAGAAACTGGTGAAAAACTAAAAGATGTTGGAGCCAATATGTCTGCAACTGTTACACCAGCAGTCATTGGTGTTGGAATAGCTGCTGGTGATGTTGCTGCAGAAGTAGACGGAGCTACAGCAAATATTAAGAATTCTCTTGGTGTTACTAGAGAAGAAGCAGAAAAATTAACCGATAGTGCTAGGGAAATATATAATCGTGGCTTTGGAGAAAGTTTAGAAGAAGTAGAAGATGCCTTAATTCGTACTAAGCAGAACCTTAAAGGCTTAAAAGATGAAGATCTTTCAGAAAAGACAATTCAAGCCCAAGTGCTAGGAAAAACTTTCGAGTCTGATGTAAATGAGGTTACAAGAGCCGGAAATAATATCATGAAAGGCTTTGGTGACTCAGCAGATAAAGCATTCGATTTAATGGCCTACGGTGCCCAAAACGGGCTTAATTTTTCAAATGAGATGTTTGATAACCTTTCCGAATACGCGCCTTTATGGGCTAAAATGGGCTACTCTTCAGAGGAATATTTTAATACGCTTATTAGTGGCAGCGAGGCTGGAGTTTATAATCTCGATTACATAAATGATGTAATGAAGGAATTCCAGATAAGGGTCAAGGATGGTTCGAAATCTACTGATACTGCAATGGGCCAATTATCTAAAGGTACTCAACAAGTATGGAAAGACTTCTTAGCTGGGAAAGGTACTGTTAAAGATGTTAATGATGCTGTTTTAGGCGAACTAAAAGGCATGGATGATCAAGTAGCTGCTAATAATATTGGGGTAGGTCTTTACGGTAAATTGATGAAATTGTGCCGTAGTAAAATCGCGGAATTAAGCGGGAAGGCTAAGGGATTAATTCCTAGGCTAATCCGAACCGAAGACTAGTCAGAGGCTAGTCAGGGGCAACGCATAGAGGGTGAAAAGATATAATCCCTCCACGAGGCCGCGACAACTTTTATAGTTGAAAAGATATGCTGAGCTTACCGAAAGGCTAAGAAGTAGAGGATAAAAAGCCTTTACGATAACAAAATTGACAAAATGGGAAGATCTTGAAGCAGATGTCATGTATTCGCTTGGAAATGTCGATGGCGAAATAAAAAACCTTGATGGTACCATGAATGAAATGGTTCAGACTCAAGAAGAAACATTTGGCCAAAAATTTCAATCCATGCTGCGAGAATTAAAGGTAGCTTTATTACCTTTAGGGGAAGTGCTTCTTCAATTAGCAGAAGATTATCTGCCGAAAATATCGAGTGCTGTTCAAAGTGTTGCAAAATGGTTTAGCAATTTGTCACCATATTTTCAAAAATTAATAGTAATTGTAGGGGCTATAATAACGGTTTTAGGTCCTTTTTTGTCGTTGTTAGGATTTATGGTTCAAGGAATTGGTGGATTAATTGTTCCGATTATTAACGTTGTAAAATGGCTTTCTAAAATTGGTCCTACTGTAAATATAGTTAGAACTGTTTTGACAGCTTTAACAGGTCCCATAGGAATAGCTATAGCGATAATAACTACATTGGCTATTGTTATTTATAAAAATTGGGACAGTATTAAAGCCTGGACAATAGCTGCCTTTTCTGCAGTTAAGGATTGGATCTCTAATACATGGACATCTATATCAAATGCTACCAAAACAGCACTTGCTTGGATTGTTTCCACTGTATCCAGTTGGGGAGAAAGCATAAAAGGATTCTTTTCCAGTGTGGGTACTTGGATTGCTGGAGTATGGGGGAAATTAGTAGAAGGCACAAAATCCATTTTTTCTGCCATCATTTCTACCGTTTCTGGATGGGTAGAGAGTATAAAAGGCTTTTTTGCCGGATTAGTTAGTGGGATTGCTACTATATGGAACAGTGTACTGACAACTATTTCTAATGTATGGAATACGATTATCGCTACGGTTGTGCCAATAGTAATGAATTTTGTTAATTCGATTATTTTGGCGGTGCAATCCTTTATTACAAGGCTTGTTGCTTTCTTTCAGCCACTAATTACTTTTTTTATCAATACATTTAACAACATAAAGTTAGCTGTACTATCTATTGTTGGTATATTTTTAAATTTATTAATTTTAAATTTTGATGGATTAAAAGTATCCTTATTAGGGCTTTGGACAGCGATTAAAAATCAAATCATTAATATTATTACAACATTTAAAGATATGGCTATCAATATTTTTAATGTTTTTATAAACGGGATTACAAACATATTTAATACTGGTAAAGCAGTATTGCTAACAATCTGGAACGCCCTAAAAATTTCTGTTATTACTATCATATCAGCCTTGAAAACGGGCGCGATAGCAGGGTTTAATGCTATAAAGACTGGAATCACAACTGCTATTAGTACACTGAAATCTTGGGCTATTGCAGCATGGAATGGTTTGAAATCCAGTATTTCTAATTCCATATCAGCTATTAAAAGTGGAGCAGTTAATGGATTTAATGCTTTAAAAACTGGAGTTATGAATGCCATTAATACTTTGAAAAATTCAGTAATATCAGCATGGAATACGTTAAAAAGCAGTGTGAGTAATTCTATTTCAGCAATAAGGAATGCTGCTACTAATGGATTTAATACAGTGAAAAGTACAGTAACTAATGCAATTAGTGGAATGAAGACTGCGGTATCTGATGGGATTTCTAATATTAAATCCAAATTTACTGAGATGAAATCTAATATTATATCAGCTGTAAAAGGAATTGATTTAGCTCAAATAGGTAGTGATATCGTTCAAGGTTTAATTAATGGTATTTCTAGTAAGATCGGAGCAGTAAAAGATAAAGTAACAGAGTTGGCTAATAGTGTAACAGACAAGGTTAGAAAATTATTGGATATACATTCTCCATCTCGTGTGATGCAGGCACTTGGTCAATATGTTGGGGATGGATTTGTTAAAGGTATTTCTGGAACTCAAAAGGATGTAGAGAAAGCTTCTTCCACTTTAGCAAGTAAAGTTAACTCAGCAGTTCAAAGTGGATTAGATGCCAAAAAGACTAAAGGAACACAATACAATACTTTGGTTAAAAGTCTAAAAGATCAGCAAAGTAAGTTGGATGCCATTGCAAAGAAAAGAAAGGCTACTGCTAAGGAAATTGGTAAGCTTAATGATAAGTTATCCAGCACTAAAAATAGTAAGACTAGATCTTCTTTATCCAAGCAATTAGCATCTCAAAAGAAACAAATGGATTCATTGAATAGTCAATATAAGTCTTTACAGACAAAAATAAGTTCCACGAAAACCAAAATTTCAAATGTTTCACAAGACAAAAAGGCTGCTCAACAAGCTTTAGGGTTAAAATCTCTACAAACCTATTTGTCTAGTCAAACTAAAAAATTAGACAGTATTGCAAAGAAAAGAGATACCGTTAATACAAAGCTGAAAGATGCTAATAAAAAATTATCCGATTTAATTAAGGAATCCGATAAATATGCAGATGATATTGCTAATAAAGCAAAATCTTATGGTTCTGTTGCATCAATACAGGTGAACAACGGACAATCTTTAAATGCTAACTATATTAAAAAAGAGATGGAAATTCGATTGAAGAACATTCAATCTTTTGCAGCCAATGTTGAAGCGTTACGAAAAAAAGGTGTATCTAATTCTATTATCGATGACATTCTTCAACAGGGCGTTGAGAGTGGTTCTAATTATGCTGCAGCATTAGCAAATGCTGATAAAAGCACAATTAAATCCATTAATAGTACACAAAGTAAAATCAATAGCGCTAGTGACACGTTAGGGAAAAAAGCTGCTGATGCAATGTACAGTGCTGGTATTAATGCTGCTAAAGGGCTTGTTAAAGGGTTAGAAAGCCAGAAGAAAGAATTAGATCAAGCAGCCAATAAAATTGCGGAATCAATCAGTAAAGCCATTAAGAAAAAACTCAAAATACATTCTCCATCCCGTGTAATGCGTGATGATATTGGTAAATTTATTCCTTTGGGATTAATCGAAGGAATCGAGTCCCTAAAATCACAGGTCGTAAGCCAGGCACAAAAAATGAGTGAGTGGGCAACTCCAGAAACACAAACTGCGGTAGCTGATGCTAAAAATAGCATTATTACAACGGAACAAGCATTGCAATTGTCTGTTCCTAGCTTTAATTTCCCTAAAGAAGTTATTGTATATAGCGTTTTAGATGGAGAAGTAATTGCGAAAAACCAATACCCATTTATTAATAAAATGATGGGGAACGATATACAGTTAGAAGGAATATTTAACGGAGGTGATTGAGATGGAAAAGAGCATTTTCAATTTTAAAATTGAATACCTGGATGGCACCGTACTAGATCTGCATGAGGATAAAAATTTATGGGTAAGCTCTTTTCGTATCAGCTCACCAGAACCTGAACATATTACTAGTACAATCGAAGGGCAGCATGGCTCTAACTATCAAGGCACCATTTTAAAAGATCGAAAAATCGTCTCCAGCATTTCTATTGAAGCTTGGGACGATATTGATTTTGATATGAAAAGGGACGAGATCTTTAGAATCTTTAATCCATTAAAGCAGTTTTATATTATAAGAGATTTACAGCGTGGAAAGCGGATGAAAGTATCTGTAAGTAATAGCTTTGATATAGATTATATTACGCTTGAAGATGGGGAGTTTTCCATTGAGTTTGTCATCCATTCCGTTTTTTTGGAATCAGTAGGAAGTACAGAAGATCCCTTTACCTTTGAAGCGGGGAAATGGCAAATAGGACAAGGGTTAATTGATGCGGAATTAAAATATACGCATGATACTACTACTTTTCGTATTTTTAATGCTGGTGATATTGAGATAGATCCTAGAAGTTGGTACTTACCTTTAAAAATTATTTTCAAAGGGGTTTCCAATGGATTATCAATAACAAATCAAACAACAGGTGACTACTGGAAATACAACGGCACCACTTCCAGTGGAGATACCATTATTTTAGATCGTGTAAAAGCTGAAAAAAATGGAGTAAGTATTTTTAATGAAACGAATGGAAAAGTGATTAAATTAGCAGAAGGATGGAATGATTTTGTTGTGAGTGGGGTAGATTCTGCTTTTACTATACAAATGATATTCCATTTTTATTATTTGTAGGTGAAACAATATGGACTTATATATTAAAAGCTTAACAGGCCAAATTGAAATGCTTACAAATTATGAAGTGGCAAGAAAATTTTCTGAAGATGGGAAGAAACAAATTACGGTTTCAATCACGAAAACAGAAAATAATCTCCACTCTTTCCCATTAGTCATTAATGAAAACATTCTTATGTATGGAGAAGACCAATATGTTATAAAGCAACATGCCGAATCAACAGTAGGCAAATCAACATCCATTAATTGTACTGCTGTTCATAAAATGTTTGAGGATTTTAATCATAATTATATTTATGAGCAGATAACAGGCACATACTCTATTAGTTCGTTATTGGAATTTGCAGCTGCAGGAACCGGCTATTCTTTTATAGTAGATACTACCGATCTAAAAAGTGAAATTTCCGTTGAGAATTTTGGAGATGGAAATACACAAAATTTATTTAAAACAATTCAAGATTTGTTTGGTGTCGAATTTGATGTAAGAGGAACAAATATTTATATTGGCAAAGAGGTTGGAGACAAAACAGATTATCAATTTCGATATTTATTAAATATTGATGGTCCTCAAAAGGAAATTGATACAAGCAGTTTAAAGACTTATATACGCGCTTTTGGACAAAAATATTCAGACGGCACTTATGTTGCACAAACGGAATATACAAGTCCACTAGCTGCAGTATATGGAATAAGACATGCTGATCCTATTAGAGATGATCAAATAAGTGATAATGATACACTTCTGGAACAGTGTAAAAGCACATTAACAGATAGTATTGAAATGTTTATAAAATTGACCGCCACTGAAATCAAAGAATTGGGATGGAAGAAAGTAAATCGAGGAGATTACGTCTGGTGTATTATAGATCCATTTGATCTTTTTGTTTATATTCGAGTAGTGGAAATTGA
The DNA here is from genome assembly GCF_002835805.1 of Niallia nealsonii. Lineage (GTDB taxonomy): Bacteria > Bacillota > Bacilli > Bacillales > Cytobacillaceae > Niallia > Niallia nealsonii. Next base: position 60,172 of record NZ_PISE01000017.1, read on the forward strand.
GGATTATTCCAATAAGTATAAAGATGCTGTATACACTTTTGGTGCAATAAAAAATGATGCTAAAAAGATAATTGCTAATTTCAATAAATCTAATAAGGTAATTAGTACGGTTATTGATACAACTACTAAAAAAGTAAAAGATACTGCGCTCAGTTCTAATGTTAAAAGTGCACTAAGTAAAGCAAACAGCATTAGTGATATTGTTGGTGATATTACAATTTTGCCAAGTTGGGCACAAGAGAGTTTAGCTTATGCAGTATCTAAAATGTATGATTCTTTTACGGAAATAAACGTAAAGCAACCACCTTATAATCTCAGTGGAAACAGTGCAAATGAAATGGCCAAACTACAATCTCTTTTTGATTTAGCGAGAGATAACGGTTCGGTTTATTTGTATTTTCCAGAAGGCATTTATGGCATGAGTGGTTATTTACGGTTATATAGCAATACTTTTGTTCGAATGCATAACAAGGCAACAATAAAGAGATTAGGTTCAGGATATAAGGTATTTGTGAATGGCGAACTAGGGAATGCCAATTATGCAACGGGTTATAACGGAGAAGGAAATATTCATTTTGTTGGCGGCTGCATTGACTGTAATGCTTTTGAAAATCCATTGTCTGCAGAAAAAGGAACAACAGCTTTTGATCTAAGTCACGGAAAAAACATTTCATTCACTGGTGTAGAAATGAAAAATAACCAAAATGGCCATTTTGTTCAGGTTGCCAGCTGTAGTAATGTTTTGTTTAATGGCTGCTATATTCATGATGTAAATCATCTGGATTCAGAATATATGAACTGTGAAGCTATTCAAATCGAGGTAGCAACTGATGTTTCTTTCCCAAGCTTCGGTGGATATGACAGCACGACTAGCCAAAATATTAGAATAATTGATTGTAATTTTGAGAATTTGATAAGGGGAATTGGTACACATGGTTATCCTGCAGCTGAAAACGGGTTACCGTCCATTTATTGTTCGGATATCGTCATAGAAAGATGTCAATTCAAAAACATAGTGGATAATGCTATATCTCTTCTTGCCTATAAACGTGTAACTGTACAAAATGTTCATGTAGAAGATATTGGCGGATATGCTTTGTGGACCAGATATTTATACGATTCTTCCATCGATAAGTTTAGCTGCGACCACACAGGGAAGAGCGGCATTTATATGCAATACTCTGATGATATTGAATTTGGAAAATTAACATTAGAAAATACATGTGAAAATGAAGGGTATTCTGCAATTAGGCTAGATAACGCCCATAATAATGTATTCCGTAATCCAGTTGTAAAAGGGTCGGCGCATAATTGGGCATTCTTTGCGACAGCCTGCGAGAATAACAGATTATATGATTACAATTTTGATATAGGGATTGTAGGTATGATTGGTGGAGATTCTTTGCCGTTATCTCCTTCATTTTCAGAAATAACTTAGGATGCTGAGCAAGCATCCTATTTTTTACAAAAGGATGTGAATATTAATGGCAAGATGGCCTTATCGTGTTTTAAAAGATTTATACGATACAGTTTTTAGAGTGGATTTAAATAAGAATTTTGAAGATGTTGCTGCAGATATAAAGGATACAAATAATCGATTAGATACTATTTTAGCAGAACCAAATGATGCTAATCTTGAAATCGTGGATGCGAGAGATGGTGAGAAATCTCTAGGCAACAAAATACGCCTATTTAATGCGCTAATGGATTCTTTAAAGCAACAAAAAGCTGATATTAATTATGTAAATCAAAAAATGACGGGTACACCGAAAATTGTAAAAGCAACTTTAGCGGAATTAACATCTTCTTTCCCAAGTGGCAGCACAGAATTGGCCTTAGTAACGGCAGATGGTTTCTTGTATCAATGGACAAGTAATACATGGAAAAAAACTATTCAATATCAAAGTTTAGGAATTGCAGATGGATCAGTAACATATAAGCAGCAAACAAAATTAGGAAAAGTCGGCTTTATTATGCCAAGTCAAACAAACAGTATACCGGATTATGATCCATCAACATTTATATTTGACTTTAAAAGTACACTTGGTGCTGAACCATCTATTGTGTACGGCAACGAAACATATGTAATTCCTCCTGGAACAACAGTTAATTTAAAACCAGAAAATCAAACATCTACATTCAAATTATATTTTAATACGGTTACCAAAGAGTTTAAAACACTAGATGTTAATGCCAATACAGGTTTAAATGAAGACGATATTATAATAGCAACAGGAAGAAATACAACAGGAAGAATGGCAATAAGTTGTCCATATACAGTTAAAGGAGTGATACCAGCCGAGGATGGTTCTGTAACTTATAAAAAACAAACGAAATTAGGAAAGATTGGATATATCCTACCTTCTCACACAAATGGTGTTCCAAATTACGAAGTTTCGACAGGGATTTTAGATTTCAAGAGTACATTAGGAGCAGAGCCAACCATTGTCTGGGGAAATGAGTCGTACGCTATTCCTCCTGGAACAACGGTAGATTTAAAAACACCGATCGTGCCAAGCAGTACTACTTTCAAATTGTACTTTAATACGAAAGATAAAACATTTTTAGTGTTGACTTCTACTTCAACAAGCGGGATTACGGATGATCATATTTTATTAGCAACAGGGAGAAGTTCTACTGGACTGATGTCTATATCTTGTCCATATACAATTAATGGGTTACCAGCACATGCGGCGCTGGATAAAGATCTTTCCAATTACAGTATAATAAGCACAACAGAGCCAACATTTTCAGTGAAAACGGGCGGTATAGTTTCTATAACACCACCTAAATATCTTTATTTATTAACTAGTACAGGAAAACAAACGGCTGTTTATACAGATACAACTACTGTATCTTACGATGTAGGGCAAAATCAAATGTTAATCTGGAATGTTGACGATAATAAACTTGTTGTACAAGGAAACAATGTTTCTAGAAATCCTAGAAATATAGTATTAGCTTCTGTATATAACAGTAAAATTCAAAATGGTTATTTAAAGCCTTGGTTTGATATAGTAAAAATGCCTACCAAACCATATACACATATTGTTTTTGGTAATTTAACAACTATTAAAATTACAGGAAGTTTAGTTGATATGGGTATGGTAACTATGTATGCGATTGGATATGATGGCCAGAACGCAAAACAATATACATTCCTGACGAATAATAATAAATTTACTCTTGAGCATAACCAAATACTTATTTGGGATTGGGATAATAATATTGTTAAAGTCGCTGGAAATAATGATGTTAGACCGATGAAATTCTCCATATTAGCGTATTATCGTGAAAATATCATCACACAAGGCGAATTACTTCCATTCGTAAATAATGGCTATATACAAGATGGTAAACCAGTAACAGCAGAAAGTAGAGTGTGGAACATTCCAAATAAAGTTGCGGATCAAGGGTTAACCATTGTAGGAGAGGAAATTTGGGTATTCCGAGCGAGTTTATATAATCATTCTAATACTGCTGCTATCCATCGCTATGATAAAAATACCTTTGAAGAAAAAACTGATTATGTATTACAACACAATTTAGGACATTGCGCAACAGCGGATTATAACCATAAAAATGATATTTTAATAACTGGAAATGGCGAAAGTGCCCCAACCGTAAAAGGCACAATGCACTTTATTAAAAATCCATTATCTTTTGTAGAAAATAAACAGTTAATCGATTTTTATAATCCTGGTGATAAGATTATGAGTATCGATTTTTTTGAAGAAAATGAGGATGGAACGATTAAACGAGAAATAGGTGGATCGGGCCTCATAGGTTGTTGGGGAGAGAGAGATAATATTATTTACATCATGACTGGACAAGATATCCCGCATAGAATTTTCCGAGTTCGCTTAGGTATGGGGGCGGAGGACCTTTCTAATGCATCCGGAGATGCTGCCAATATTACAAATTGGGGTGTGTTCCAATCTGGGAAAAGCGATACGGAATACAACGGAACAGCAAGAATAGAAAAAATATTTACCGGGGTAGAGTATGGAGTTTCTCAAGGTATGGCATGGTATAACGGAAGAATTTTTTATTGTGTAGATAATGCAGAAACGCTAGAAATTGAATTACTTCCTAACGGAACATTTAAAACAGTAAAGGCATATCGCCATTATGAAAACAACCAAGCTGATGGATTCTATTGGGAACCAGAAGGGTGTGCGATCCTTGACGGAAGATATCTATTAATGGGTAGAAGGAATTCAACAGGCATGGCATGGAGCATTTTTCCTTTATATAATGAGCAAGGCGGTAAAGGAGCAACAGGACAACAAATAATCTTACCATTCCCATGTAATAGCATTCCACAAATCAGAATTACAGCAACTTCACCAACAACAGATTTATATGTATCGCAAGTAGATAAAAGCACCTTTACTGTTTTATCAGCAAGTGGAGGGACAGGAACATTTAATTGGGAATGCAGGATTTCATAAACAATCTTTTAAGTGAAAATTATAGAAAGAAGGTGTAGGAGAATGCCATTACAAATAAAGTATTCGATAGATGCCTATGGAGAAACATTAGTATTTGAAGAAGCTTATTTAAAGATTGTGCAATTGTATGGAAATGAAGAATTGTTGCAGTTTGATTATGCAATATATAAAGATTCAAGTAAACAAACACAAATAGACTATAAAATGGGACAATTTGTACCATCTGTTGAAGAGGATTCGCCTAATTTTATCAAACAAATATATGAATATCTAAAAACATTAGAAGAATTTGCAGATGCTATTGATGTTTTAGAAGAAAATCTAACACCACTTATTGAGTAGGTGTATTTTTTATAAATAAATATAAAATCGGAGTCCTTCCGTAAGGGCTCTTTTATTTTGCTCAAAAATAAGGGGGAATGAGAAATGTTAGATATGATGGGTTTGCATGTTCAATTGCTGGAGGTATTTCCTAAAGCAATTAAGGGAATGTTGGCTGTTTATTTTATATTTAAAGTTTTAGATTTTGGATCGGGTTTATTAAAGACCTGGAAAGGCGTTGTAGATTACAGTTCCCGTGTTATGCGAGATGGCATTATTAGATGGATTGGCGAGCTAGTTGGAATTGTTTTTGTCCTCACTATTGATATGGTATTGGGCCTTAACTTTTTCCTAACAGGCTTTGCTTTATCACTATTTATTTACAAGGAAGGTGGCAGCATCGATGAAAACTTAAAAGCAATTGATGTTAACTTACCAGAAGCAGTTAGTGAAAAATTAAAAGTTTTTAATAAAGGAAAGTAAGAGTGGCCAAAACGGTTGCTCTTTTTTATATAAAAAATAAAAATTAGGAGTGTGTTTACACATGGCAAAAGGATTCGATTGTGCAACTAAATTAACAGCAAAAACAGCAAAAGCATTAAAAGCATTAGGTTTTGAGTATGTGGCGCGTTACTTGGGGAATAGCTGGAAGTCGTTTGATAAAGCAGAAGCAGCAGCCATTCAAGCTGCAGGTTTAAAATTAATTAGTATTCATCAAAAATCAGCCAATTACAGTGCGTATTTTACCGAAGCGCAAGGGATTTCAGATGCAAAAGAAGCAATGAAAAATGCTGCAGCTGTTGATCAACCAAAAGGAACAGCTATTTATTTTGCGGTAGACTTTTCTTCTCAAGCAAAAGATGTGAAAAACATTGTGAAGTATTTTAAAGCAGTGAAAAAGACTTTGAGTGGCTATAAATTAGGGGTGTATGGCTCTTATAACACCATTACTGCAGTAAAAGGTCTTGCTGATTACTACTGGCAAACATACGCTTGGAGCGGTGGGAAAGTAGCCGATTTCATTCATATGCACCAATTTAAAAATGATGTACTGGCAGGCGGTATTAAAATTGATCATAACGATGTTAAAAAGGTTCCTGGTCATTGGACAGAGGAAAAAGCAGTATCCGCACCAAAAACAGCAGTAAAAGCAACAACTAAAGTAAGCACTTATGATGTGGTGAAAACAGTAAATGCTTATGTTAATGCTGCCGATGCAAAAGCTAAAAAGAGTAAAAAAGGCACGGTTGCGAAAGGTGTTTATTATGTATTTAACGAGTCTAAAGGCATGGTGAACGTAACTAATAAAAAAGGAGTGCCGGGTTCTTGGATCAATCCAGCAGAAAATAAAAAGTCTGCAGCTAAATCAGCAACGATTAAATACCATGTTGTTGAAAAAAACGAAACAGTAACCAGCATTGCAAAAGACGCAAAAACAACAGTTGCTGCTATTAAAAAGTTAAATCCAAGTATTGAAAATATTGATTTAATCTTCCCTAATCAAAAAATCCGCATAAAATAAGGTGGGTATAAACTAGTTGTACAGCATGAGTTATCACACTGCCCTACTCTTCGGAGTGGGGTATTTTTTTATGTTTAATAAGGAAAGATGTAATTGTAGTCTTTAACGAGGCATAGGAGCCAATTGCTGCATAACCATAAAACCATCCCATAAACAAACCGGCAACTAAACTATGACGATGACTAATAAAAATAGATATGCATAAAGCTAGGATTAAGGCAATCGTGGGAACATATTTTTTAGGAATTTTAAAAAAAATCTTTATTAATTGTGTAATAAGCATAACAATAGGAACCGCGATAACCGCGTCCAAAAAGTTTGTATGGATAATAGGAAAATCCAAAAAAATCACCTCAAAACTAGTATGCATCAAACAAAAAAATTCATTCGATAAGTCTTAGTATTGATGGATGAAAAGTAAGAACTTTTTGTGAACTAACAGGAATATGGACCTAATGAAAAGAATCTTTCCTAGTAAGAATGGAGGGATTAGGTGTTATCAATTAAGTTAAAAAGAAGGCTCAATTATTACGATGGATTAATACGCTGCCCACATTGTCGTGAGTATTTTTTTCTAAAAGATAATGTGAATATGGACATCATGCATACGCTGACCCACTCGCATTGTCAACCATTACTTACAATCAAAGACTCCGGAACGTTTCAAAACATCTTAGAAAGGCACCCACAATGTTTTCCACAGCCCACTCAGCAACAGCAATTAGCAAAAGCCCAACTCGTTTGAGAAGGGCTTTTTGTTTAAGCAATTATAGATCTAGTTACTAATAATTGTTTATCTGTTTCAGAAGATGGTTCATAACCTTTTTCGATGTAACTAATAACTGTTTTTTTATTAGTTGTCCAACATTGAGCTAAACCCCAAATACCTAGAGTTATTGGATTTAAGAAGAACCACTTTGCTACTTCTCCCCATTGTCCTCTAAACATTGCTACCCAACCACCAAAAAAGAAAGTTGTCCATGAAAAACCAACTTTTAACTCTTTCACAACTCCAACAGTGTTTTTAAGTCTTACTTTTGCCAAGAAAATTCCCCCAAAATATAGATAATAACTGTAAATAAATAGCAAGTTATATATTATCTAAAATGTGAAAGAAATACTATAGATTCGACAAAATTAGTCGGTTTTCGACAAGAGTAAATGTATCTTTCGATTCATTTACTCTTCATTCCACTCATATAAATCTTCAATTCTCTTTTCTAGTAATGCAGCCAACTTAAATAATTCAGGTACAGAGGGATAACTTTTTCCTGTACACCAATTGGAAATGGTGTTACGAGATTTTTTGAATTCTTTTCTTATGTATTCTCTTTTATAAGGAGATTCATCGATTGCTTTTCCAATTTTACTTATTATCATCTATATCACCCTTTTAATACTAATTCCACTAATCTATTTTAAATCCTTTCACAATTTAATTTTGATAAATTGCATAATTATTTTTGGATAAACTGTAATATTTTGTGCTGAAAACCCATAGCTATTTATTACAGCGGTAATAAAAACTAAAACAGATATGAGATTTATTACTGTGGTAATAAAATACTGGAGGAGTTAACATGGCAAAAGAAATTTTAATGCTAGATTGCGGAAATAATGGAGGGAAAACTGTTGGATGGCATGGATATGATTACTTTAAAACAAACATTTGTGATTGGTTTGAGCGTAATATTGATGAGAAATTTAGTGAAGATGATCTCGAATTTGAGATCGATGGTAAAAGAGGCTTTGCAGGACCAATTGCAGAGTATGAGAATGAATTTGGTGGATCTTCCATTTATGGAGATAGTAAAGCGCATGGAGATATGAAAATACGTGCATTAATCAGTGTTCATAGATATGTAGAAAAATTTTGCCCAGGGACAAAGGAATTGTACATAGTAACTGGACAGCCGATAAAAGGTCATGTAAAAGAAGAAAAGGAAAAAATCCAAGATATGTTGGGCGGCCGTCATGTTTTTGGAATTAATGGAGAGCAAAAAGAAATAATCATCCAGGATGTTAAAGTTGGGGCAGAGGGCAGCATGGCATATTGGGCAGCAGATTTAGGCGACGATGCTTTAATTGTTGATATTGGAAGCGGTACGGTAAATGCAGCTGAGATAAGAGATAGGAAGCATATTAATAGATCGTCGGATACGTTCAATTTTGGCACGGATACCATAAGCCAAAAGGATAATTATGATTCCTTAGCTCGCGGGGTCGCTGTTAATTTAACAAAATTGAAATGGAATAGGAAAACGATGGTTCACGTATGCGGAGGGATTGCGGAAAAGTTTGATAATTCATTTAAAGAATACTATCAGAATACTAAAATGCTCATTCCAAAATACAAGCAAAAAGCAAAAATAACGCTATTACATCCGGTATATGCAAATGCAGTTGGCGGTTTTGAACTGGCAAAGAGGATATACAAATGAGTAAAAAGGATTTGGTTGCAGTAATAGAAGAGAAAAAAGCACAAGGAAAGGACCGCATTGTAATTAGTGTGTCTTTTAAATTTACCGATGATTTTGAGTTAGGGTTGCTGGAACATTTATGGCAGTACAAACATAGTCACCATTTAAAGCGGCTTTTACAAAGGGATAAGGAAGGCGTAATGACAGTTTCTTTTTATCCTGTCCCTATAGAGGAGGAAATAGAGGAAGAGGACATTTCCAGTTTCATATAGCCTCCCTCCTTCTCATTTTCTATTGAACCCGGAAACCCTAAGACCCCAAAACCCTAAGCTATTTTATAAAAAGAGGGCAATTTTGAAAGGAGAGAGGACCTTTGGATAACAGCAGCACGATCTTTGGGAGAAAAGATGTTGTGGCTCAACCAAGAAAAGTTAACTCTTCCCCACCGAAAAAAATACGAAAAGAACGATGTGATAGAAAGATAGATACCAAGATAAAATTAAGCGCCGAGGATAAGCTGTTGCTGAAAAGAGAAGCACGCAAATATAATTTAAAGTTAACGCCATTTGTTGCCATGCTAGTGAAACATGAATTGGCCAAAACGCATGAATATACGGAGAAGCATTTTTATGATGATACTGGAAGCTTTGTGCATGTGAAATTAGAAAAAGTATTTTTTGAAATGATTGAATCGATGTCAGATGAACTGGATGTAACTTATAGAGAAATTATACATCGTATTGTTAAAACATATATTGAACGCATATCAGGTATTAAAACACATGACAACAGGGGTGGTATTTAATGATTTTTAGCGCATTAGATATCATTGGAAAAGAGAAGGGGATTTTAGAAAATAGAAAAGGATTAGAGGCAGCAGGATTCTGGGAGAGAATAACGAATAGTTTCTTTTGCCCGCGGAATCCGAAGCACACATTCACTTTTTATGTACCAGAATATTTATTTCTTCGTTCTGTTTCTTTTTGCGAGGATATTTCAGAAGAGCTAGAAAGAAAATTTGAAACAAAAGATCTTGCGAAGATACTATATGAAGACTTTTTGGAGCACTTTAAAAAGAAAAATAATCTACATGAAGTTTATAAAAAACTAACGATCAGAGATCTTTCTCCTTCTATTATAAAGCCATTTCAAACAGAGGAAATTTATAAAGGGGTTTTATTTGAAGAACAAAGGGGATTTCAAAAAGTAAAAGTAATCCTATCGCACCAGCAAGCACTCAAAGGGGAATTTATCTTAAGAGATATGTTGGACATTTATCAAGAGCACCAATTTACATTAGAAAATATATTAGAAATAACCTATAGTAATTTTATCGATGACTATCGTAAAGGATTGATAAAAAATCCAATTGAAAAGATAATGCAATATATTTAATTGTGAGGAGTGCCCCCAATCTTGCCCCTTTTTTGCCCCCTTTTGATGAAAAGGTATGAACAAAAGTGAAAAATTCTATTTTGAAAATTGTTGTATATCAAGGGATTCATAAAAATTATGATAATGAGTAAGAAAAAAAGACATGTTCCGCACGCAAGTCCATCCATGGGAAAGAGATTAATACATGGAAATGTTTTAATAAAGAGAAGCCTTGGCGCTGTAAACGTCAGGGCTTTTTTTCTATTGTGGGTGAAAGTGAAGAATTTACAATTTAAAATTTTCACCCAAAATTCACCTATAAAAATTTTAAAAATATCGTGGAAATATAATCGTCCAAATCTTGTATAGACTCATAATTAATTTTTTTACTTACATGAGAATAAACATTCCAAGTAATCGTGATGCAGCCATGACCTAGTCGATCTTGAATAAATTTCATACTTGCTCCTGATTCTAATAGCAAAACAGCATGAGTATGTCGCAGTTCAGGGAAAGCGAGCTTATTTAAGTTACTAAATCTATAAAAGAAGTATAAATAAAAGCTTGTACCAATTAATTATAGGGAATAGTTGATACAAGTATGTATAGATTGGATAATTGCTGGATTAGAAGGAGAATGCTAATGGTTTGGGAAGTGTTTGTGCAAAAATCAAAACATACTGTATTCGGGTTATTTAATACAATTTTATTCAAGAAGGAGTACAAAAGGCAAAGAGATTCGAAATAGTTATTGGCGCTAAACTTAGTGTAACAATGAATGATTAAAGTTATAGCTAGGAGGATTATTTACGATCGGAAAAGTAACCGTTTGTTTGGTACATAACAGAAGAAGAACGTTTTGCTTATATCAAAAAACACCCGCTTATACCAATGGATTAACCAAAAGGAATGTCTTTTGAAAATATATATTCTGGGGAAATAATACCTGAAATTATATTAACAAGAACTTATATTGAAAAAATTCCCATTAAGCATTCCCCGTTTCAAAATAAAATGAGAATCTGCAATTACTAATATATTCTCGAGTCTATAAAAGATGAAAAGTTTTAGTTGAAAAACAAAAGAATTATTAAGTTTCATAGAAAGGGGACATTTGGTGAAGCAGTTAAATATTTTCGGAGGAGAGGGTGAACTAGAATGTCCTCACCTTAAATGAACTGTATGCATTTGCTCATAGAAAAGCAGCAAAGTTTTGGAATAGAGAATTTGATCTAGCAATTATCTTATATAAAAGAAATTGGAAAAGACGATTGGGAGCTTATCGGATATATCTGGATGGATTTAGAAAACCTGTTATAGAGATGAGTGAAGTAGTTAATCAATCAAGTGCTAGGGAAGATGTTTTCGATACTTTGTTACATGAAATGGTTTATTGTCATCTTCATACAACAGGTCAACCATATAATGACGAAAATCTAAATTTTATTGAAGAATGTTATAAAGTTGGTGTTTCCATAAGGGAAACGAAAGCAGCACAAAAAGCATTAGAAAAGTTTGAGAAAACACAAGAGTAATTTTGATTATTAATAAAATGGTCGAAGGTCGTATCTAATACTAATAGGTACATTCGGCCCCATATAAGGAAAGTAGTATTGGTTGCCTGGTGGTCTAGGTTGAATATTTAGTTGATAGCCTCCAATACCATAGTAATAAGGCGGTTCTCCAATGAGCATTTGATTCCATGCCCCATACATTGGATGTGGAAAATCTTGATAAATAGCCCCATTTAATCCTGTAATAATTGCCCCCATTTAATAACACGTCCTTAATAAGTTTTTCATATTTTATGTGCTTCATAAATTATTGGAGCTTGTCTTTTACAAAATAGGTAAGGACATAAATAAAGCGGGATGCTCGCTAGCGCAGAAGATGTATTCGGTTGATGATAAATTATAAGGTTGTATGCATAGATCGTGTTAAATATAGAGAATAGGAGCTGTTGGTATGCAAATAGGTGATTGGGTATTAACTCCAGAATCTCAACTGGCTTTATTACAGATATGAACGAAGTTAAAGTGAAAATTAAAACGCTCTATAAAAGAATTGGATATGGAACGGAATTAAATACAAGAGTTATATGGAGAGAAAAGTTAACCTCAGCACCTATTGTTAAGAAATACAGCAAAGAAGAGATCCACTTTCTTATGCATCTAGTAGTGAACACTAACGATAAAGCATGGTTTGAAGAGCTTTCTAAAAAGCGAGAATTCTTGTCTGTTAACTAGTAGACAACTATGATGCAGTGGACGGGAGGATTGATAATGATTAAAATTCTAGGATTATTAAGTTTCCAAATGAAAAGAAAGAGCATAGTTGCTCTTTCACTTATCTAACTTATCTAGTTTCATTGATAGCTCCTTAAGAATTTTATTCTTTTCCTTAAAGAGCTTATAAAATTTAACTATAGTATAGATTGTTAAGACTATAGGAACTAAGTATGTAAGTAAGCCTAATATTGGCATGACAGTTACCCATGAACTTGTTGACATATTGCCCCCAAAATATTTGTAATCTATCCAAGTTTACATTTTTAAGGAAACTAAGTAAATAATTTTCATATGAAAATTAGCAAACAAAGGAGTAATGAAGTTTAGGGGGGAGGGAGCTGCACTTAATAAAGGATATTCACTGAATCGAATTTTACACTAGAAAATCCAAAGAGTTGGGTACTGTTCATCTAACTCAAAGGGATGCTCGCTGATGTAGAAGATGTATTTGGTTAATTAATTATAAAGCTGCTATGCATAGATTGTTTTAAATGCTTTATAGAAGAAAACAAAGGAAGCACTTTTGATTAACGCTTCCATAAAATTGACTTAAATAAAAATTATTGTTACAGGAGAAGTTAATTTCCAAAAAGGATGCACCTACGATGATCAACAAAATAAATAAAACAACAATTAAAGCAAAGCCCATGTCGGACCCTCCGCCATTTTCATAACATGACCTAAACGTGTCACCCCTTTAATTGGATTAATAACATTTTATGCTTGTCTTTTGTTTTTGAATTGGACAAAGATACATTAGAAATTACAAAAGGCAAGGAACTGATTCATGAAAGAGGGGGGAAAAGTGTATCTATATGAATCTTTGATAACAACTGTGAAGTAACAGATAAAAAAAAAGATAGAATTAGTTATCCACTAATTGCACCCATAATACTTAAAATGTCTGTTAAATCGAAAATCCTTGGTGAAATATCAGATAGTCCCTTTGCTATGTATACAAGAATTATTGCAGTAACGACTAAGAGCACCAATAAAATAATTTTATAAAATATTTCAAATTTATTATTTACTTAAATTTACTTTATTTAACAATATTATACAAAATCATCAGTTTAATAGATATTAAAAATAAGTCTATGTCACAGTTCGAAAAAAAGTTGCAGCAAAAAGCCCAGTATTCAATCAGAAAGGAGGAAAGGGATACTGGGGTGCAATTTTTCCATAAGGCAAGTATGAGAATTGAGAGGTAAGTTCTTATGTAACTTATGAATTTTTAGTGAAATCAGTTAAAAATATGATTGTATATTATAGCTCTTTAACTTAAACGTGTTAATTCTGATTCGTGTATTAGTTTAAATTGGATAGTATCTAAAGTTTTTAACTCACAATATCCTGTTTCATATTTATTAGTATATATTCTTTCTCTTGGTATAGGACTCTTATTCCAATCCGTTTTAGTGATTCGTTAACTTAAGAAACAAAATGATAGTTCAGTTGATTAGGAGGGAAAGCAGTTTTCTAATGTCCACAAATTAAAGTTATGGCCAGAATACTTTGCTGCAGTTGCAGACGGTAGAAAGCTGTTTGAAGCAAGAAAAAATGATCGTGATTATCAGGTTAGGGACATGTTATTCCTTTAAGAGTATGTACCGGACAAAGGCTTTACTGGAAGATTCTTAGATAAAAAGATTATCTATATAACAGACTTTGCTCAGCAAGATGGATATGTTGTGATGAGGATAGGCGATTTAACGGAAGGTAAAAACATATTAAATGGACTGACTTTTTTGAAGAAGAACATTATTTTATTGAAGGCAAGGTGATCATGTCTTTCATAGTCTTCCTAAGTGCTATGATGAAGAAGGAAATTCATTTACTTTTCTTTTCAAACAATCGCTAAAGCTAAGAGATCACTTTTTTGCAATAAAACGTATTACCAAACCGATTATCACAGAAACCAATAATCCAATTGTAACAAATAACTTATTTGTATTCTCTTTATATTAAAGATATAGAATTACTTCTCTGTATATTTGAATTACGATTAATCAATATAAATAACTTGTGATTTATTTTATGTTCTTGTAAAATCAATTATAGACATTAAAGATCTTTAATATATTTACAAGGAGAACAACAATGAAATATTCTAGAGCTACGAATTACGCTTTGCACACAATGGTATATTTAACTTTAACAGAAAAGGGAAAGGCTGTTGGAGTAGAGCAATTAGCTAAAATTCAAGACCTCTCCTCAACATATCTTTCGAAGATTTTAACCAAACTTGTTAAAGCAGGGTTGATTGAATCAACTCCAGGTGTGAAGGGCGGCTATAGTATCGTAAAGCATTCACATGATATTTCTTTTTTAGATGTTATATATGCTATTGAAGGGAAAACCAACTTATTTAGTTGTTCATTGGAACATGAAGAGGAAAAAAGTGGAGAATGCTTAATTGAAAATGTAATGCTAGATGCCGAAAGAAAGATGAGGGATGAATTAGCTGAAAAATATCTTAAGGATATCGCAAAAGAAATCGAAAAGAAAAAAAACATCTATAAGAAACGGTAGTCATACACCTTTCTTTTTTAATTAAATTATAGATATTAAGAGTCTTTAATATATTTTATTTTAGGAGGAAGATAACTTGGTATTAGATTGTGTAGTTATTGGCGGAGGTCCATCAGGCTTAAATGCTTCTCTTGTCCTGGGAAGAGCAAAAAAGAATATCATTCTGTTTGATGAAGATAAGCCGAGAAATGCTGTCACATATGAATCTCACGGTTTTATAACCAGAGATGGCATCAAACCTTCAGAATTTAAACGAATTGCTAAAGAAGATTTTAAAAAATACCCGAATATATCCATTTACAATCATCGGGTAATAGATATAAAAAAAGAAAATCAATTTTTCATTATTCATACAGAGAAGGGGCATTCTTATCAATCTCGAAAGATCATTTTATCTACAGGTCTTAGAGATGTTATGCCTCGTATAGAAGGAATTCATCATTTTTATGGTACGAGTTTGTTTAGCTGCCCCTTTTGTGATGGATGGGAATTAAAGGACCGTCCATTAGTAGTGATTTCAGAAGATGAGCGTGCTTTTCATATGGCAAAAATGATTTTTAATTGGAGTAAAGACCTTGTTGTTTGTACAAATGGGAAAAATATTTTCACTGATGAGCAAAAGCAATTATTTACTAAAAAAAATATACAGGTTATCGAAGGGGAAATAGAAGCTTTACAAGGTGACAATGGCCACTTGCAAACAATTAAGTTTAAGAATGGGAAAGAAATAGAAAGGAAAGGCGGCTTTGTCACAACGGAGCTGAAGCAAGCATCTTCATTGGCGCAAGCTTTAGGTTGTATGATGAATAAAATAGGCGGAATTGAAACGGATAATATGGGGCGAACCAATATTGAAGGAGTTTATGCGGGTGGAGATAATGCTGTGATAGCGCCTGCTCAACTCATAATTGCTGCAAGCGAGGGCAGTAGAGCGGCTATGGGAGTGGTAGGAGACTTAGTGAACGAAGATTTTAATGCTTGATGCTTTAGTTTTCTGCTGCTGATGTACTGAAAAAGGACTATGCAAAACTATTCTTTACCTGCTATAGGAAGCAAACATTTTAGATAGCCCTTATTTTAAAACATATAAAAAATTTTTGTGTTGATTACAGAGTGTAAAAGTCTTTAATACGGCTCCTTCAAAACCTGCTATAGAATAAAAGAATTAATTTATTTGCCCACAGGAAAATTATGCTCCATCTTAAACTGGGCATATTGATTAATCCTTCATTGTAGTATGAAAAACATAAATTATATTCTTAATTCCAACAAATTCAGAAATGCTAATAACTAAGATTAAAAAAGTAAGTTTCTAAAGTAAAAGAAAAAAGTATAATTGCTCTTTCACTTATTACGAATTTCTAGTTTAGTTGCTATTTCTCTAAGAATTTCATTTTTTTCTTTTAGTAATTTATAGAACTTTAGGACAGCAAATATAATCAGTGCTACTGGGATCAAATAAATAAAAACCATCAATAAAAACGGTAAGAGGGAAAAAACATTGGCATTCATTTCAAAACCTCCCATTTCTGTATGTATATCATGTATACGAATTAGATTCGATTAAGTTCCTATAAATGTTATTTTTTAAGTGAATATAGGAGTAGATGTGTATAGAAGTAGACTATTGTGCATCAATATTTATTAGTATGTATGATAAATTTGCAAAGTATGCCGATGAGAAAGGTATCAAAATCTCAAGGTGGATCAACATCAAATTTATCCAAACAGAAAAAATGATGGAAGAATATCGAAATAAGAAACGCTCTGAATAGGTGCTTGAATATACTGGGGGTTAGAATTATGAAATGAAAGTAAAAAAGAAAATTTTATTTGGAGGTACCCATGAGCAATAAAATACCGGAAAGTGAGTTTCAAGAGATTATTCGAAGAAGAAGTAATGGGCTTATAAACTTTTCTCAATTTTTAGATTATTTGTATCAAGGAGGAATAAATGAATACAGCTTGTAAGGTTTTAATGTCAAATAACATGATAAATATGATACTCGATTGTTAGTTGAACAATGTATAAATTGAATAGTTTTAAGTTTTATAGAGCATTTCTTTGTGACGAGGAATGCTTTTTATATTTGTCTAAAAATAATATATGTATAACAATAAAAAAATATAAAAAATAAATAAAAATTTATTGTTAAACGATAAAATATGTGTTAAATTCAAATTGGGAATAAATAAATGAGGTGCTTTTTATGGAACGAAGTTCAACACTCTTTTTAAAGGTAGCTGTTATTTTTATTGGCATTCCGGTTCTTGCTTTGTGTCTATTTTTGTTGCCTCAAATAGCAAATGAAGCAGCAGAAAGAGGTTCAAATTTGGCTTAGGTGGTATATGGCATTTTAATAGTTATGTATGTTTCAGTTATCCCATTTTACTTTGCTTTGTATCAATCTTTTAACCTTTTAAGCTATATTGACAAGAACCAAGCTTTCTCGGAATTATCTGTAATAGCTCTAAAAAAAATCAAAAACTGTGCCATTATTATCAGTGGCTTATATGTGCTAGCTATACCATTCGTCTATATCATAGCGGAGGTAGATGACGCACCGGGTCTCATAATCATCGGAATGGTCATGATTTTTGCTCCCATGGTGATTGTTGTTTTTGCGGCTGTTCTTCAAAGACTTTTACAAGAAGCCATCGATATAAAATCAGAGAATGATTTAATAGTCTGAGGTGAAAACAATGGCAATAATAATCAATATTGATGTGATGCTGGCTAAAAGGAAAATGAGCGTAACAAAACTTTCGGAGAGGGTTGGAATAACAATGGCGAACCTTTCTATATTGAAAAATGGAAAGGCAAAAGCGATTTGATTATCAACTTTAGAGGCGATTTGTAAGGCTTTAGAATGTCAACCTGGAGATATTTTAGAATATCAAATTGATGAAGACACGCAAGATTAAATAAAGTGGGAATATTTCAATGAATCAAATTCATAAAAGGAGAGCTACTCATGAATTTAACCATTCAAAAATGGAGGTGAGAATCATGAGAGTACTAAAACAACTGGTTTGTTTTGGCTGGCAGCAGGTCTTATCATGTTTGTTTCCTGTCGTTATTTTTGCCTCTTTGGCTTTTACACAAATCATGCCACTTCCCGTACTACCACGTTATGATTGGCTGCTTATCATCTGTCTTCTGATGCAGTGGTGGATGGTGCATTTTGGGCTTGAAACACGGAATGAACTAAAAGTTATCACATTGTTCCACTTTATTGGACTTGTTCTTGAAATTTTTAAGGTACATATGGGCTCCTGGTCTTATCCAGAGGAAGGATATTTCAAAATTTTTGGAGTGCCTTTGTATAGTGGATTCATGTACGCAAGTGTAGCAAGTTATCTTTGCCAGGCGTGGAGGAGGTTAAAGGTAGAACTGATTAAGTGGCCACCGTTTTTGGTGGTTGTACCTCTTGCAGCTGCGATTTATTTGAATTTCTTCACCCACCATTATTGGATTGACGTTCGTTGGTGGTTATCTGGACTTGTAATTCTCGTCTTTTGGCAATCTTGGGTCACATACGAGGTTGATGGAACTCGTTACCATATGCCACTCGCGCTTTCTTTTGTGCTCATCGGATTTTTTATATGGATAGCCGAAAATATCGCAACGTTTTTTGGAGCTTGGGAATATCCAAACCAAACCGATGCATGGAGTCTCGTTCATCTAGGAAAGGTCAGTTCATGGCTCCTATTAGTGATTGTTAGCTTTCTTATAGTAGCGACGTTAAAGCAGGCTAAGAGAAAAATTCCACTAGGATAGATACTAGTTAATTTTTATAACTGGTAAAAACCAGCTTTAAAAAAAGTCTAATTCCTTAGCATAGTGAGGAATTAGACTTTTTTAGGTTGAAATTCTTCTAGCGTGCAAAACTCTGAATAAGATAAATGGAAAAAGCAACGTTCGAATTATTGCTTTTTTCTTTATAAATAGCTTTTGATAATACTGCCGGAATGCATTTATTAGAAACTCTTGTGAAAATAAACTATAGGATGCTTTAGCTGAAAATAACCTCGAGGACTGTATTTTAGAAGTAACAACTTTTTTAGAAAAAATTAGGTCTTACTATTTTAAGGTGCCCCAAATCTTGCCCCTTTTAATGAAAAGTTATGAAGAAAGTTGAAAGATTTTATTTTAGAAATTGTTTTATATCAAGAGATTCATAAAAGCTATGATAATAATTAAGAAAAAAAGACATGTTCCGCAAGTATATCCGGGATTATCTTAGAAATAGCCTATAGTAATTTTATCGATGACTATCTTAAAGGATTGATAAAAAATTCAATCGAAAAAATAATCTAATGTGTAGAATAGCATCATGTTTAGAATCCAAGTCCATCCGATCAATACGGAAATGTATTAAGAAGGAAAAATCCCTGGCGCTGTAAGCGTCAGAACTTTTTTATAAGGGCAATTATTATAAGAGGGGCATTAGCTATTTGATTTCTGCCTGGTTTTCTTTTTCTTGGCAGAGTAGAATGTATAAAATATAGAGAAGATAAGGCTCAAGCAGTTCTTGTCTTCTATTATCTTGCATGAAATATATATCAAGTTTATTATTATAAGTAAATAACTTTGTTAAAGGAATGGATGGTTTATATGTCTAATGAACAATTAGAAGCAGCCGCAAATATATTAAAATTATTAGGTGATAAAACAAGACTATCCATGATGGGAATGTTATTAATAAATGAATGCTGTGTATGTGAATTTGTAGACGTTTTTAGCATGTCTCAACCTGCAATCAGCCAACATTTAAGAAAATTAAAAGATGCAGGATTGGTTAAGGAGCAAAGAAGAGGGCAATGGATTATTTATTCACTTGATCAGGATAATAAACATTTTCCAATGGTGAAAGATGTCTTAAAGTATATACCTAAGCAAGAAGAAAAGTTCCTTTGGCTAGAAGAAAAAGGATTAAGGATATCTTGTGATTAAATGGGAGATCAATGGTCTGACATTAATCTCCTTATTTTTTTATATAAGTATATAATTATATATTAAATAGAATTGATTAGTTCACCTGGTTACTGAAACAAATATACTAAAGAGTTTTTTATGAGAATATCGTTAATTGACTTTTTTATTTTATATAAGAATATAATTATATGCGTATTAATAGTGGTGTATAGAGCATTTCCAAGGAGCCGAAGCAAATGACAAGAGAGTTTTCTGTCGAAGAAACAGCCTAATATACTTAAACTGTTCGGGGATAAAACAAGATTGTCTATGATAAGTCTATTAGTTAATCAAGATTGTTGTGTTTGTGAATTTGTTGAAATCTTTAACATGTCACAACCTGCAATTAGCCAGCATCTACGTAAAATGAGAGACACTGGAATTGTGAAGGAACAAGGAAGAGGCCAATAGGTTGTTTATTCAATAAACCAAACAAGTAAGTATTTTTCTTTTGTAAAAGAACTAATAAAGCATGTCCCAAGTCAGCAAGAAAAATTTATTTGGTTAGAAGAACAAGGATTAAGAATTTCATGTAATTAATGGAGGTAGTTCGTTTTGTTGCAAACGGTATTAGCAGTAATTATTTTTTTATTAACATTAACATTAGTCATTTGGCAGCCTAAAAATCTTTCGATTGGTTGGTCTGCATGTGGAGGAGCAATTTTAGCACTGCTAGTTGGTGTTGTTGATTTTAAAGATGTAGTAGATGTAACGGGGATAGTTTGGAATGCAACATTTGCATTTATTGCCATAATCATTATTTCTCTTATTTTAGATGAAATCGGATTTTTTGAATGGTCTGCTTTACATATCGCTAAGGCTGCTGGTGGAAATGGCCTGAAAATGTTTGTTTATATTTCCCTATTAGGTGCTATCGTGGCAGCTCTTTTTGCAAATGATGGAGCAGCTCTCATCTTAACACCAATTGTTTTAGCAATGGTAAGAGCACTGAAATTCGATGAGAAAATGGTGTTTCCCTTTATCCTAGCAAGTGGATTTATTGCAGATACTACCTCTTTGCCTTTAGTAGTCAGCAATTTAGTCAACATCGTTTCAGCAGATTTTTTTCATATAGGTTTTGTAGAATATGCGTCTCGGATGATTATTCCTAATCTCTTTTCTTTATTAGCAAGCATATTGGTTCTTTATTTATTCTTTCGCAAGAGTATACCAAAAAATTATGATCTAAGTCAGTTGAAAAAACCAACAGATGCGATAACGGATATAAAAATGTTTCGGCTGTCTTGGGCGATTTTAGCCATATTACTTACTGGCTATTTCGGAAGTGAATTTTTCTCCATTCCAGTTTCCATTATTGCAGGTTTAATTGCCATAATTTTTCTTTTATTTGCTCGGCGTAGTTCAGCAGTATCCATTAGGCAAGTTATTAAAGGTGCTCCTTGGGCAATTGTATTCTTTTCGATTGGAATGTACGTTGTCATATATGGGCTTAAGAATGTGGGTCTTACAAATCTGCTTACCAATTTAATTCAAGCAACTGCAGATCAAGGGCTATTTGCTGCAACAGTAGGAATGGGATTCATCGCAGCTATTATCTCGTCCATTATGAATAATATGCCGACTGTTCTTATCGATGCATTAGCAATTGCAGATACAAATACAACTGGAGTCATAAGAGAAGCCCTTATCTATGCAAATATTATTGGTTCTGATTTAGGTCCGAAAATTACTCCGATAGGTTCGTTAGCTACATTATTATGGCTGCATGTTCTCTCACAAAAAGGAGTGGGAATTTCGTGGGGTACTTATTTTAAAACAGGAATTATCTTAACGATACCAACGTTGTTCATTACCTTAATTGGTTTATATTTATGGCTAATGATTATTTCTTAATTGATAAGTGTCCTTGGTTTTACTGAAAAGTATTTAGTACTTTTTGGTTTATCAGAGCAAAATGGTTAAAAAGTAAAAAATATAATCCCTATTCGTTAAATCATTTTATTGGAGGATATATAAATGAAAATAATCATTATTGGATCAGTAGCAGCAGGTACATCAGTAGCAGCAAAAGCAAGAAGAAATAACGAAAAGGCAGAAATTACACTTTATAACGCAGACTATGATATATCCTATTCCATTTGCGGAATTCCATACTTTCTTGGAGGAGAAGTGGAGGAGCTAGAAACACTAACGCCAAGAAGTGCAGCTTGGTTTAAAAAACGTTATAATGTTGATATTTTTACTCGTCATGAAGTAACTAAAATCGATGCAGAACAAAAAAGAGTTATAGTGAAGAATCTAGATACAAATGAAGTAAAAGAAGACATATATGACATACTCGTATTTGCAACAGGTGCTACTCCGATAACACCAACTATTTCTGGTGTCGATGAAGAGCATGTTTTTCAGGTAAGGACCATACAAAATACTGCAGCTATTGATCAGTTTATAAAAAGAAGTGAGCCTAAAAAAGCAATAATTATAGGTGCTGGCTATATCGGATTAGAACTGGCAGAACAGCTAACAAATAGGGGACTAGACGTTACAATAGTCCAACGCAGTAATCATGTTATGCCTCATTTGGATAAAGATATGGCTTTTCGTGTAGAAGAGCATTTGGTTAAAAAGGGAGTAGCGCTTTTATTAAATGAAGAAGTAACTGCGATAAACAAGGAGGAAGTACAAACCAAGTCTGGAAAAGCAATAGCGTCTGATATAGTCATTTTAGCTACAGGAGTTCGTCCGAATACAAGACTAGCTAAAGAAGTTGGGATAAAACTTGGGCACACAGGGGCAATTGCAGTCAATCATAAAATGCAGACAAACCTGCCTGATATATATGCGGTTGGAGATGTTGCAGAAAGTTATTCGGTTATAACAGGAAAAGCAATATATCGTCCTTTAGGTTCTACAGCTAACAAGATGGGAAGAATCGCTGGTGATGTTATAACTGATGGCTCATTAGAGCATCGAGGCATCTTGGGAACAGGTATAGTAAGGGTTTTTGATTTAGCAGTTGGTCAAACAGGCCTAAATGAAAAGGAAGCAATAGAAGAAGGATATGATATAGAAGTATTGCATAATGTTAAACCTTCAAGAGCAGAATACCTTGGTGGAAAAGATATAGTGATAAAAGCCATTGCAGATAAAGAATCAGGGAAACTTCTAGGAGTACAGATTGTAGGAGAAGATGGAGTAGATAAACGTATAGATGTTTTCGCAACAGCTATAACTTTTAAAGCGAAAGTGCAAGATTTATTTCATTTAGATCTTGCTTATGCGCCTCCATTTAGTACCACTAAAGACCCTGTTATGTATACAGGAATGGCTTTGCAGAATGCGATAGAAAAGAAAAATAAATTAATTACACCAAAAGAGTTAGAGGAACGTCTTTTAAAAGGAGAGGCTATTCAAGTTATTGATACTCGAGCTTCAAAACAATATAATGTTTCAAAAGTGGAAGGTGCTATCAATATTCCATTAGGAGATATAAGAACAAAGGCTAAAGAGTTAAATCCTGAACTACCAACTGTTACTTATTGTAATGGGGGAGTAACGGGAAATGCAGTCCAAAATATATTACGCAACCTGGGCTTTTCAGACATATATAATCTTTCAGGTGGAAATAAAAATTATCAAAGCTATTTAAAATCAAAACAATAGATAGAATAATAACTAGTCTTTCTTTAAGAGGACGGGTATTTGTTGTGTGCCCGGCATGGATGTAATATTGGGCTACGCCCTTCGTGGGAGTCTTCTGTCGGGAAATGATAAAATTGTAAAAAAACAATATTTACGAAAATAACCATTCCAAAAAACTTATCATTTATTTGATAAAGTTTTTTGGAATGGTTTTCATTTACCTTTATCTTTTCTTTTTTCTATTTATTGTTTAGTTCATTCAATTATTTCCTTTTCTAAGGATTTAGTTTCATTTATAATAGATTTATAAATTTCATAATTTAGCAAAACAATATCTTTATAACTTACTACTCCCTTTTCTTTTATAGCTTTTTTGAAAATTTGATTAAATAGTTTATTCTTTTTTTGTTTTATTATAGATTTTTATTGTGTCATTTCTTTTTTATCCTTGTAGGCTGGTTCTACTAATTGATGTAAAAGCTAGTTATCCCCTATCTATATTTAGGTGGAATATATTCCTTAATACTCGGCTATTAAAAGAAGAAATAGTACTTATTTGTAACAAAAAGGGTTTTTGATTTTCAAATCTAACATCCAAATGAATAAACAGAAATACAATTTTTAAACTTAATGAATGTAGGTGTACGTATGTCGTGGGAGATTTTTAACATCATTGGAACGATTGCTTTTGCATTAAGCGGAGCGATTATTGCATCAGAAGAAGATTACGATTTAATAGGTTATTATGCTTTAGGATTTATTACAGCATTTGGAGGAGGAGCTTTACGTAATTTACTTATTGGTGCTCCTGGAACAACTCTTTGGAGCCAAGGAACCTTATTCCTTATTAGCTTTTTAATCATTACTTTAATTTATGTTCTTCCACTTCAAAATCTGACTAAACGGAAACATTGGGAGCTTACTTTCGGTCTATTGGATGCTATTGGATTAGCTGCTTTTGCTATTCAGGGAGCATTATTTGCAAAGGAATTAAATCTTCCTTCAAGTGCCATCATAACTTCAGCTTTATTAACTGGAGTTGGCGGAGGAATTATTAGAGATGCCTTAGCTAAGAGACAACCCTTTGTTTTTAAATATGATTTATATGCGTTTTGGACTATTATGACCGGCATTATCATCAGTTTTAGAGATACGACGAACAAATGGGAACTTTATATTTTATTTATTTTAATTGTTTCTTTAAGAATGTTTTCTTTAAAATACGGTTGGCACATTCCTAGACCTAAAAAAACTTCCAATACTTTAAATACCAATAGCCGGACTTAAATATCCGGCTGTTTTTTTATCTACTAACAAGTTCTTATACCTCGAACAAAGTAAAAAATTTAGTTAAAAGCAACAATATTTATGAAAATAGCCAAATGAAAAAAATGAAGCAGAAACGGTAGGAAAACAGGTATACGCGCCTATTTTAGAAGGAGATGGAGAACGCGCTCGCGAACTTGTTGGAGACAACATAAAAGTACAAGAGCGTCTTTTGCTTGTGGATGTTTTAATCTTAAGAGCTATGTAGAGCAAACTATATTGTTAATAGAAGCATACAACTGAATAAATGTACAATAGATTATAGATTTTTGTATCCTAAAGAGGATTTACTTATTCCTATTTTCTTTACATGTTCTAAAGCAAAAATGAAGATATATATACTAATAGAAATATTCAATGGAAACTGAAATCTTTTTAAAGTGTATAAATCTTCTTTGAAAATTCGTCAGGAACCTTTTTCAGGTTTCTTTTTTTAGCTTTATATTTGTTTTGCAAGTTGAACGGCAAAAAAAATAGCGATGGACAAGCATACAAGCACTTATTATATAAATTAATATATTAATAGCATATTAGATAAGGGGGTGAAAACACTTGAGTAAAAAGAAAGATAAAAACAAAAAGAAAGATGAAAATAAATATCCAAAAGAAAGCATTTCCTTCAAGCATGATAAAGAGGGGCTTAAAATTTATGTAAATATTTACAATACTAATAATCTTGCAAACCAAGGAAGTAATGCTGGAGTAAAACAAAAAGCATCGGAAGGCTCACAGAACCTGACTGGAAAGGATGGAGAGAATGCAAGTCAAGGTGGACAGATTGCTGATAAAGGCAGTCAAAACGCAAATCAATTTGGTCAGGTTGCTAAAAATGGTGGAAAGAACAAAATCAAAGATGCAAAAAATAAGCCCGGTTCTAGCGAATAATTTAGTGAAGATAAATCTGCCTCATATCTTCCAATAAATTACTCCTAATTTTTCTTATGAAAAACCAAGGAAATCCAAAAGAAGCACTTCATATAGGTAATTTTCGTGACCACTACTTCATTTTCTTTCCTTCAATTCTCTATTTAATAGGTTCTCCAATACCTTTGAATTTTTCCTGCTAAAAAGCGCCGTGTCTTTCTAATAATAATTGATTAAATACCTATCTCATGCATGAGGCGATAAATACGCTTATAATTTGGAACTAAATCATTCTCCCTAAGAGCTATTTTCATTTTTGGATACTCATATTCTTTATAGCAGTATATTTTTGAACAGAAAAAAGCCGGAAATATGCAAAAATGAATAAAAACTTGCATGTTTTCGGCTTTTGATACTGTTGGATATAAACCAAAAGCTCCTAATTTCTGAAGAGTTACCAGCCCTTGAGCGGTGGAGCTCTCCTTTCCATTAGTGCAGTTACACTACAAACGATACTAACATCTTACATGTTTGCGTTTGAAACCAAGCTGCCCTCTATCTATAGCTTTTTGAATAGTTTCAGAAGCAAGCAGAATGCTACTTTTTTTCTTGCCCTGTTTGATTTCGACTGATCCTACAGTCTTAGCGGTTTCAACTGCCTTATCATGTAGCGGCAAATAGGAAATCCCGACAGTGTAAATAAAAGTATTCATAGCGGATTTCGTTCGATCAGGAGAAGAGTGAATTGTATTTTTTACCTGATCAAGCATCCTGGTAATCTTGCTGGCGCTAAATTCAGCATCCGAACGATTACCCAAAAGCCAGCAGTAACAGCTCCAACCTGCCGACATTTGCAATTCTTCACCGCTTGCAATCCATTTATCGGCAACCACTTGTGCAAATTCAGTTTCTGCTAAAGTTACTGCAACTACATAATCGGACAGCATATAAAAATAAGCAGCATTTATCCAACGCTCAAAATCTACCTCAGTCATTGTCATTGGGTCTGCAATGATGCCGGCAAAGTACATGGCATCGTAATTTCCGGTGGTGTAAAGCTGCTCGGCTAATGGCTGATTTTTTTTAATTTTCTTTGCGAGCGGCTTCATGGCGCCTGTAGCCACACCAAAAAGCGGTTCGTGTGCACCATTCCTTATGTAAGCCTTTTTACTTCGTTCTTTGCCGAGCAATTCTAGTTCCTGCATAACCATTTCGAAATCCATCGTTTTTCACTTCCTTTTTTTATAATCATACCCAATTCATTGTAGCCATCGAGCTTCTATTCTTGATCAAGTATGCTGAAGTTGCAGGAAAAGGTTTTTCCAGCAATTAATTAAAGTTTTCTGCGATGGTGGAGATTTGCCAGGTTATGCCGAATTTATCTTTTATTTGACCATATGATGGACTCCATGGAGTTTCTTGAAGTGGCATGATGACTTCGCCTCCGTTTTGCAGTTTTTCAAATACTTCTTTTGATTTTTCTGCATCATTTAAGGTAATCGCTACGTCCACTTGTGATCCAGTTTGATACGGTTGACCTGGGAATGTGTCAGATAGCATAAGGAATGTATTTCCAATTTTTAATTGTGCATGCACTATACGGTCTTTTGCTTCAGAAGGAAGGGTGAATTCTGGGTTTTCAGGCAATTCCCCATACGTTTGTACTCCTAGAACGTCTGCTTCCAGTGTATTTTCATAAAATCTTACAGCTTCTTTTCCATTACCATTCATTCTTAAATAAGCATGAACTCCTAAAATCATCCATATACACCTCTTCTTTTTTATTTTTATCATGTACTTTTTATATACAGAACGTATATTCGTAATATTATCACATATTTTATGGATATGGAATTACCATATTAAAAAAATTTGTCCAATTATTCACGTCATATAGCCTGAAAATGTTCCTCCACAATCTGGCCAGTTTGTTCAGCAAGCATGGTGTAATAAAATCTATATAAATAGGGATGCCGATACAGTTTTTTTTTGAAAAATATTGTATAAATATACTGAGGGAAAATACGGTGATCCAATACCGGAAGCGAAAAGGGGAAGAAACGGGCTAAAGCAGTTTAGGGAGAAAATAGGAAAGGCTGTAATTCTATAAATATTTTATGGATAAAATGAAAGGAAATCCAATATCGAAGGGATTTCCTTTTCTATTCTTAATAAACCCATTTGTAAAAATATTAAAGCGGTGGATTTTCTGCACCTAAATGAATCCAATCTTCTTTTGGTGCTCCATAAACTCCAAAAGGTTTAATTCCAGCTTGACGCATAAGAACTGTAGCTTGTCCACGATGATGAACAATATGTTTAATCAGTCCCATTAAAATTTGAGCATTTGTTTCTTCTCTTCCAAATGCAATTTGCACTTCCTTCAAAGATTCGTCTGTCCATTGCTGTTCAATGGCTTTGGCAATATAAGAACTGATATATTTAAAGGTCTCAGCAATTTCTTTCGCTGAGGTTGGGACATCTGCTGAATTTTTTGCTTGATTTACCTTTAGCCCAAAATGAGCTAGATATTCTGGAATATTGGTCGTAAAATGCCAGACAATTCTTCCTAAGGTACGTCCTTCTGGGTAAACTTTTTGTTTTAATGAATCATCAGTCAAATCTTCCAAAAGTTGTTGAGTCAGCCTTGCTTCCCAATTCCATTCCCTAATAAAGTCTGCAATTGTTACATACATAGCCCCTACCTCCATAATCAATAACTCGATTGGTATTTTTATTTCAGAAACCATATTATAAAACGTTTGTTCGTATATTTCAAACTTTATTCGTGACTAGGTAAGCGATAAGACTTCTAAGTGAAGACACTAGGGGAATGGCGTGCAAACTATAAGGTGGTTAAGTGGTTGATGGGCAATGCTTAAGCAGAGGAACTAGAAATAGATTGGAAAAGGTAGGGATTTATTGTTTCATTTTTTCTAAAGCTAAAAACCGACCGTATCAATAGATGAACTATCTTTCGGTCGGTTCTTCATAGAAGGATGCCCAATTACTTAAAGAAATAAGCCATTGCCATTTGCTTTATTGGTCATTGGTAAAGGATAACAGGGTAATGGATCATGGATAATCGGTTTGTTCCATCGCCATTAAAACCATGTGAGATACACACCAAATGATCCTTCTAAGCCTTGAATAGGAGTCTCACCTATTCAAGGCTTAAAAATATTTATCTGCTTCAAAATCTAATTCGATTTGATAGTTTTTGCTGTTGATTAAATTGGACAGCCGATTTGCTTGTCTTTCACATTCCATGCTTTTTACGCGATATTCCTCTGGATCAAAGGTAGCAATCTTCATCAACTGAATAGATTCATAGGAATAGAGATATTCCTCTTGCTCAGCTGCGGCAAATTCTTTATATTTCCTTGCTTTTGCTCTTAATTGTGTCGCGAGTTCAATAGCCTCGACAATCGGAAGCTCTTTATTTTCAAACATAATAGTATAATCAATATTCGCTCGGTACATAAGCGTATCTAACAGACGATAATCTGTACGAACTGCCTCTATATCCTTTTCCACATCTTGCACGGTCCGTTTTTGTGTAGGCATTTTTTTGCCTGCCTCAACTTGCACAAATGCTACTCGATCCATTTCTTCTTCTAGCTCATGAATTCTTTTTGCTAAGACACTTTTTAGTTTAACCGCTTCTGCTTGAGTAATTTTATTCATACAGACCTCCATTTTAAATGTTGGTACAACTGCTTATAATTGGAAGTATTATTATCATGCTTTTCTATTTTACTATCAAAAATGAAAAGATTTCAAATAATAATCTCTGAAAATAGTGAAAAATTAAGAAGATGATGCGTTATGTATTTTGCAGCTAGACATAAATTGGCAGTAGACTCGTTTTAGTAAGGAGGGGAGGAGAGCCTATTGCTGCCTCTTTTTATATTCTAAAATGCTTAGATATTTTCTATCATGCAGCTTAAAGAAAAATAAATGAACTTCAGAAGACAAAAATATAGTTTTGTTAAAATAAACGAATTGGCTACCGAAGGATATTTTGATGGCGCAGCAGGAAAGAGGATGCTTTATATATAACAATAAACATTATAGTAATATGTATGGATACTATTGTGTGAGTTGATAGAAAATTGAAAAAACAAGAACTGGAATACCTGTATTTTAACTAATTCATGCTAAACTTATAACATATACACTTTATTATGGAGGGGCAGAACTATGTTTCCGATTATCGTATCAGAGCGTCTTGTTTTAAGAGAACTGACAGAAAAAGATGCAGCAGCAGTTTTGCGATGTTTTTCTAATGAAAAAGTATTGCAGTATTATGGGCAGCAACCATTAAGGAATATAGAGCAGGTAAAAGGCATTATTCAAAATTTTCATGATAGTCTTAAAGAGAAACAGGGGATAAAATGGGGGATTCAGCGAAAAGAGGATGACAGCATGATCGGGACGATCGGGTTTCAAAATTGGTCTGTTGAGCATAAAAAAGCAGAATTAAGCTATGCCCTTTTGCCAGAATATTGGGGATATGGCTATGCAGCAGAAACAGTTTCCGAAATCGTTCGTTTCGGATTGGATAAAATGGACTTACTCCGCATTGGCGCTGTGGTATTTACAGAAAATGAAGCGTCTAATAAGCTGCTTGTAAAGCTGGGGTTTGAAAAAGAAGGGGTGCTGAGAAAGTATTTGCACCAAAATGGTGTTCCACATGATACCAATATATATTCGTTCATAAAGTGAAGTTTCTAAATAGTAGGGGTTAACGGGCTAGCGGCGATGATCAGTTATCTGTTTGCTGAAAGGAATGGGAAAAAATTTTTATGTACGTTTTGTAATTAATGCATAAATATTTTTTAATAATTTGCTTCTTTTAAATAAGGGTCTCTTTTTATGAAAAGACCCAATTTGAAAATTAATTATCAATAATGCAATATTTTTTCTATTGATGTTTTACTATATCTATCAAAACTGTCTAATTATAAGTTTTATAGTTATATTGTTTCCCTTTCAAGCAATCAATATTCGTGCGTAAAATTAATAAGTTAGATTTCTTTATAAGGGACATGACAATTAAACTAAATAATGAAATTTAATAATCAATCAGTTTATTATTGATATTAATAGATATCTTTTCTGCTTTGTTGCTTTTATTTTCAGTGTCTTCTTGTTTTAAAGAAAGTTTGTTTGATGAAAAATCTTCCGGAATAGCAAAACGGTTTGAATTCGGAGAACTTATCACGACTGACTCTGTAATAGATGAAAGGACATTGGCTATTTTCTCGGAATCTAGACCGTAGGCGATTTGGAAAACTTCTGGTGGTGTTAAGCGCAGTGTATCAGAACCTTCAGCAGATTCAAATTGATCATTATTAAAAAAGAGATGAAGATGCAACTTTTCAGATACAGGTCTAATCCAATGCCACCAAGCCATTGGAATAAAAACGACATCACCAAGTTTCGCATGGTAATTATGCAGCTTTTTTGTATCTGGATCAACGATGGAAATCATCGCTTCTCCTGCTACAACAACATCTAATTCCCAAGAGTTCGGATGCCAATGAGGTTCTCTCATATGTCCTTTTGTTAAATGAAGGTCAACAAATGCTCCACCAATCATGGCAGGCAACTGAGTCGAGGTGACTTTATAAGCAATATTATCCGCATCTCTTTCAAAGAATACATTGTCACGCGAGTTGAAAATCAGATTAGGCGTTCCACTTGTTTGTTTGATATTGGTATTATCAGGGACATAACCTGATTTCGACATAAAAATCCCCCCCTTTAACGAAATTACATTAGCTTTTGATTTTTATAAAAGATTACTATCATATTTTTTATATGTTTCATTAGTAAGGAATGTGAATTAAAAGTATAAAAAGGAGTGCTCACGAAAAGAAATAGATGCTTTGTATTTCATGCAGGGCTCGATAAAACGGATAGTATATTGGAATAAAAAGATGGTAGATTATAAAATATACAGTATGACATTAAAAGAGAAAATGCTGAAGAAAAGGTATTTGGATCAAGAACTATTTTAGAATCGGCTATGCATGAAGTCGAATATATATAAAGTACAGAAGGAAATAAGGAAAGAGCATAGGAGCAAATAAAGTGAAACTTCGATCTGTGGGGAGATTAATTGAATCACTGTTAATTGTTTTATTGCTGTTGCCTATCAATTTTTTAGATAAAACAATATATCTTTAACAGAAATGCCTTGATTAGCAATATACGAATTGCCTGCCTCCATTAACAGAAGCTCCGCTATAATTATATATGGATTTATTATATTCACCCCCTTAGAAGTATGGGAGACGTTTACTTTCATAGTTTTTAGATGGAGTGTGAAAAAGAAAAGGAATAAGGCGTTTTTCCTTGGAACATTAACATAATGCAGCATGATATGATTTTATGAAAGAGGCTATTCAAATTATTTTGAAGAGTTGGAGTGGTCAACAACTGAAACGTTAATTCCTTTATTATTAATTTATTTCTTCCTCCATTGTTTTGTTCCTAGCATTTTTTGCAGAAAAGAACATTTAGGGATTGAAACAGTTCTGTTGGGCTATTCATATGGCAATACACATGATGATGTCACAGCGATTGTCAAAAAAGCAGAAATAGAGCAAGTTTTTTTGCCTGCTCTATTCTTCTAACCTTTTCGGCTATTATTTTATCCCCATTACTACACCAGCACATACAGATCCGATAAATTCTGCAATGAAGAGGATAATCCCTTGTTTCTTAAAGTATTTTATATCTACATTTAAGCCCAAACCTGCCATTGCCATTCCAATAAGTATATAAGCGATTGTCACAATGAATTCTGCTGCTTGTTCAGGAATAATGCCAAGTGTATGAATTCCGCTCATTAGTATAAATCCAATAATAAACCATGGAATAGCTGCGAAGGAGGAGTAACTATTCTGAAAATTCATAAAATAATGGCGATGGGACTAATAAGGCAACAGGTGTTAATTTGACAATGATGGCTATTTCTACTGCATCACTGCCACTGACAGCAGCGGCGGCGATAACATGCCCTACTTCATGCAAAGTTCCTCCTGTAAATATTCCGTATGCTGTTTTGGATAAGTTCAAAAATGAAAACAATAAGGTGTCAGCGAAAGTGAAGATGGTTCCTAATAAAGCAACAGTTGTGGCTGCAATAGCTGTATCTTTTTTTGTTGCTTTTAATTAAAATATATTAAGTTTAAGATGGAACAAATTTTTTTAGGAGGGGAGGAAGGGGAAAGGAAAGTGTTTCTTTTAAGCAGTCATGAAAACTCAAAAATAATCATAAAGATAGAAAATTGCTTGTTGGTTTAGAAGGAGGGAAAACAAATGATTGAATTAAAAGGAATATACAATGAAGCAAAGGTATTTACAGATACATTGGAAGAAACGGCGAGGGGGCAAATTATTGAATTATGCAATCAGCCTTTTGCAGAACATGCAAAAATTAGAATTATGCCCGATACCCATGCCGGTGCAGGCTGTACGATTGGAACAACGATGACGATACAAAACAAGATTGTGCCCAATCCCGTTGGGGTTAACTAATTCGGCTCCAACATAAAAAAACTCGCTTAATTGCTGGGACCCCTAACGTAAAGTCGAGAGCAATCAGCAGCCAGGGGCTAAGGCGACGTAGTCGAATGGTTCAGAGACTTGTACACTATTGGCAGATTTATGTGCAGAATTATTCTTCCATTGAAATAGCAGAAATTATTAAGCCTTTATATAATTTTAAAGCAAATTAAATGTAAAACAGGTGCAAATTCTCATTTGAATGTAGTTTTGCACCTGTTTTTACATCTCAATGCAGCAAATGCCGCAGCTCTTCTGCATGTTTTCTGCTGTCATTTATCACAGATTCAACTATATATTTGCTTTCTTTGTCTCAATCCCCTTTAACTAGTTTTTCTGAATAATGAATGGCATATTTGTCAATACCTTGATTGCTTCTTGGAGCATTCGCTTTCATTGTCTGGAACCGTCATTTTTTGCATAAAACTGTGAATGAATCTAGAGAATCCTTCATCGTCAGCAGGAATTCCGCCGAGATTTTGAATGCGTTCTGCAATTTTTTCGGCATTTTGTTTGACTTTTTTTTGGATAAGCTGAAACTAATTTTTCAGCTTATCATTTGTTGTTTTTTGAATATAGTGCTCGATTGAACGAATGCCCATAAATTCGCCCGCAACGATGTATTTAATTATTCAATGACAATATTGCTTTTCATAAAAGGTCAACTCCTTTTTTAGTATGCTGTCTCTAATATGGAAATATTTCTTTCTTTTCATAAAAAGAGGCTAGTTTCACTCTTGACAGCTGCCATTAAAAACCAATACACTAAAAGTGTAAAAAATATGCCCTTTTAAAGGAGATTGTTTTATGAGTGTGTTTGTTCTTAACTAAACCGTTAATTATATACGGCCTTAAAGTGTAAAAAATCGGGAATTGGCTCGTTTCTTTGTTTTGCACTTTTTTAAGGGATGTTAAGAACACGATTCATAGCAAAGTAATATGGTAGCTCGCTATGGCTTGTTTGTCATAGTTTTTTTGTGTTTTTTAAATATGGGTTTTAGAAGGAAACAACATAGATACATTTGTATTTGTTTTTTTCTGAACTATTTTTTAGTGAACACAAAATAAGAGGGTACTTGTTTCTTAAGCCGTCATGAACGTTTTGTTCATGACGGCTTTTTTTTCGATTTTAAAAGGATGATAACAAAAAATTGGAGGGAATAAAATGAATAAGCAAACAATCGAAGTACTGGGATATGAAACGATTTTAGGAGATATTGCAAATTTTGCGAAAACAAATCTTGGAAAAAAGACAATTAAAGCAATGCGCCCTATGCAGGAGAAGAAACGCATTGAGCAGTCCCTTAAAGAAATTGCGGAAGGAATCAAGATACTAAAAAAATCCAGCAGTGTGCCAATCCATACATTGGATGAAATGCTTTTATACGTAAAACAAGGCAAAAAAGGGATTTATATTCGCGCAGATCAATTTATGTTTGTTATTTCCTTTTTGGAACATTGTACAAAGTTAAAGCAATTTATGAAAGATAAACAATATGCGGCACCAACTGTTTCCATGTATGCAGAATCTATTCCTGATGTTCGCATGCTAGTAGAAGAAATATCGAGATGTATTCGCCACGGCAGAGTAGATGATTATGCATCAAGTGATTTGGCTTATCTTAGAAGACAACTTTCTATTTTAACGAATAAGCAAAAAGACAAAGCAAACCAGCTTGTGAAATCCAAATGCTACTCCTCGTTTTTGCAGGATACACTTGTTTCAGAACGAAATGGGCATTTAACATTATCGGTAAAAAAAGAGTATCGTTCTAAAATACAAGGAACCATTTTAGATACATCTGCTTCTGGTGCGACAGTGTTTTTGGAACCGACAGAACTTTCTGCAATCCAAGAAGAAATTGATAGGATGAAAATGGCAGAAGAAAGTGAAACAGAACGTATTCTTTACGAATTAACAGAAAAATTTTTAGAACATGAATATACCATTAATATTGCCATTGAGGTGATGCATCATTATGATGTGCTTTTTGCAAAAGCAGAATACAGCCGCAAAATCGATGCAGCCATTCCTGTTATAACAGAGGATTTTACGATGGATTTGACAGAAGCACGCCATCCAATGCTAGGAAGCAAAGCTGTGCCATTATCGATTGATTTTGGAGAGGAATACCGAGTACTAGTGATTACAGGACCTAATACTGGCGGAAAAACGGTGACATTAAAAACGATCGGACTTCTTTCCCTGATGGCGCAGAGCGGTTTGCCAATACCAGCAAAAGCAGGCAGCAAAATTGCCATCTTTAAGCATATTTTCGTCGATATTGGTGACGGTCAAAGCATCGAGCAAAATTTAAGCACTTTTAGTTCCAGGATTGTCAATATTATTGATATTTTGCGAGAAGCTAATGATTGTTCCCTTGTGCTGCTTGATGAAATTGGTTCAGGAACAGATCCAGGAGAGGGAATGGCCCTTGCGATTGTTATTTTAGAACAGCTTTATAAAAAAGGAGCAACCCTGTTTGCGACAACTCATTATAGTGAAATGAAGGAATTTGCTGACCAAACTGACGGTTTTTTAAATGGTACGATGGAATTTGATTTAAAGACACTCAAGCCGACTTATAAGCTTTTGCTTGGGCAAAGCGGACAAAGCCAAGCTTTTGCGATTGCCAGTAAACTAGGATTACATCCTTCTTTGATTGAAAAGGCCCATATGTTGACATACAAAACACATCAAAGCTATTCAATGGGGCAAAATTTACGTCATCCAGCATTTGAAAAACAGGTTGCTGTAAATAAATATGCACATTTATTTAAGCAAAAAAAACAAAAATTTGCACATGTGCAAATTTTTGAACAAGGAGATAATGTCATTTTAACGGAAACAAATGAAACAGGTATCATCTACAAAGGTCCCGATGCACAAGGGGAGTATATCGTACAAATTCGCGATGAAAAAAGAGGGGTGAATCATAAACGTTTAAAGCTTTATATTAAAGCAAGTGAGCTTTATCCAGCTGATTATGATTTTGATATTATCTTTCAATCAAAAGAATATCGCAAAATCAGCAATCAGCAAAAGCGAAAATATGTGGAAGAATCTTGGGTGGAAAGAGAAGAGTAAGCAAAAAGAAGTTTTGGTGCGAACAGCACTAAGGCTTTTTTGTATAGAAGTTGTGAAATTTTGTTTAAAAAAAGGAGTGTTTGGTAAAAATAGGTGCGATATTATTTGGAATTTTTGATGAAGAATCTTCATTTTACTATACTCATGTATTCGAGGCGAAGTGAATGGCAGAAATTATTGGCGTAACAATATGGATTGCTGCAGCAATAAAGTGGGGCGATTGGCGAAATTGGCAGAAATATTATCCAACCATTTTATATTTTATTTTTTGTGATGTAATGTACTACTATTTGACAGCCTCTAAGCCACTATGGATGCTTCGTCCTACCTGGCCATTACAGCATAGTCTTATTAGTTTGATTGGAGAATTTATTGTATTTGCCTCTACGGTATTAATCTTTTTAGGGAGATATCCATTCCGTCCATTTATCTCGATTTCTTGGACATTTATTTGGGTAATCATTTATACCATAAATGAATGGGTATTATTAAAGACAGGAACTTTTACTCATCACAATAGCTGGACACTTGTAGACTCTTTTTTCTTTAACATTCTTATGTTTGTTTTTCTCCGCTTGCATGAAAAAAAACCACTGATGACACTGTTATTATCTATCCCAATTGGATTTCTAGTAATGTACATATATTTCATTCCCATTAGATAGTTATTGTAACTTCAAGATAAACCATGGCGATAAAAGCTATTGGTTTATCTTCTGTCCATTTATAAAAAAACTTGCTAAAGCAATAAAATAATTAGTAGTATTGGCTCCTCCTTCGCCAAATACCATGATAGCCACGCATGCTATCCCCACTAGAATTAGAATAATATAGCAATATTAAAATAGAACAAGTAAATTATTGAGTAATTGTTAATGTTTGGTAAACTATTGCTAAGTATAGGAATAGAAGAGGGGAGGACCATAAAAAATTTAATTTTTTTCTGCAGAAAAAAGGACAGCCAATTTCAGGAAGTCCATCTAGCTTTTATCTATGCTATGTAGATGCTTTAATCAATATCGTGTAATAACGCTTGCTAAATTCTTGTATCTTATCTTGTTTTATAGGAGATATTTTAATAATAGGCTGTTTTCTCAAAGTTTGTTGTTTTTAACAGACAAATTGAGAGAAGAAGGACGTATCAGCCTGAATACACGTAGATCCTGTGGTAATGAGAGAAAGGCGAGACCTGAGCAGAAACGTATGCGAGACTGCTGTATATAAATTGATTTATTTTAATGGTTGTTTTGCCCTGAGAAATGGTTTTTATCTTGAATAGGCGAGAAGATCTTCAAGGAATGAGGAGGGGATAATAAGTAAGGTGGGAGTTAAAAGTCCATTAATGCGTGATAAAAAAGATGCCTTTGCCTCTTTTTTTTAAAGAAGCAAAGGTTATTTCATTATGAATTTAAATCATACAAACCTGGGGCATGTTCATTAGGCATCTCTGGCATTTCAGGTACTGGATAACCTTTTGGAGGATCTACTACTTGTAATGGCTCTTTGTTCCTGCTTGGTGAAGGGCCTTGGAAAACCTCGCCGATTCTTGTTTCATCTAAGCGGAAATTGAATTGTGCATTGTGAAAGCCCATGTCCACATATTTTTTGCATTCTGGATACTTATTAAGGTCATAATTTGGGACTGGAAATAATTTCCCCCAATCTACACCTAATGTTTCTAGTGCTTTTGCAAAGGCGTTTTGATGGGCATTGTCACGAACAATTAAAAAGGCTAACGTTTCTCGGAATGTTTTGTTGGAGCTCATTTCATAAAGACGGCTTTTTTGCAGCACACCTGTTGATTCTAACATCACATTGTTTAATAAATCAGCCACTAAATTTCCATGACTGTATACATAAGAGCCAGACCATGGGTTTCCAGCCGCATCAACTGGAAGAGAGGCTTGTGCTCCCATAATATAATGATGGGGGTTTACATTTTCAAGGGCAATATCAAGTGGTGCCCCGTCTTCTCCGTTGTTTCCAACACCTTCATCTCCAGAGCCATTTAATAGTTGATTGATGGTAGTCTGCACTAACTCCACATGGCTTAATTCTTCTATCATTACTCCCCTGATCAAATCCCTGTATTGTTTTGCTTTTCCTCTGAAATTGGCGCTTTGAAAGGAAAACTGCATAAGTGTCCGCATTTCTCCAAATCTTCCGCCAAGCGCTTCCTGCAATACTTTTGCAGCAGCTGGGTCTGGTTTATCTGGCACAATCATGTTAATCAAATCTTCTTTATAAAAATACAAAGAAATTCCCCCAATTAGTTGTTAGTTTGAAACAATATTAGTATGCATCTAATAGTCAGCAGTTATTCTGTCAAAAAGGAGGAGAAAAAAGGAAATGAGAAATTATGTAGACACGAAAGGGATTTTAGCGATATGTTATTTTTAAGTCAGCAGGGAGCCAGACATATCAGCAACATTCAATAGAAAAAGCAAAAAAGTCCTAAAGTGGTATTTTTGCTTTTTCTTTAGGACTTTTTTTGTTATGAATTAGTAGCCTCCCCAATAAGAAGCCCCGATGATGATAAGCAGTATAAATAATACTACTACTAATGCAAAGCTGTTGTTATAGCTGCCGCCATTATTAGAATTTGACATAACCACACCTCCCTCTAACAAGTTCTATACATTATATGTTGTAATAGAAATTGCGAAAGGGACAAGGATACATATTTCAAATAAAATAGAAAAAAGGATTAAATAATGAAAGCAACTATATTTCAGTTTCTGCGATAAAACCATTTATTATAGAGATGGGATGTATAATAAGTCAGCCAAATCGTAATAAAAGTCCAATGCCAGTGCCATTTATTATATTTAATTAAAGAAGTATATTTTTCCAAAACAGCTTCTGTAATAGTGATTCCAGCGCTATGGAGGAAGAAATACAAAAATTTAAAACCTAAATTTTTGTGATAGGGATAATGGGTATTAAAAAGTGCACAGAGTGATGGATATACAAAATATTCAAATGTAAAACTAGATTTATTCGATTTAGAAAAA
The DNA here is from genome assembly GCF_002835805.1 of Niallia nealsonii. GTDB lineage: Bacteria > Bacillota > Bacilli > Bacillales > Cytobacillaceae > Niallia > Niallia nealsonii. Next base: position 99,534 of record NZ_PISE01000017.1, read on the forward strand.
AAGGTTCTTGTAGGGTATGTAATCAAATTCCGTTCGACTACTATTAATCCAAAAATCCAAGTTAGCAATTGTTTAAATAAAAAGGATACTTGTGCCTCTCGGATTTTATTTTTAGGGATAAACACTATTAATAAAAAGCTGGTTACAATCCATACAGCTATTTCAATTCGTTTATCTCGGTTTTTATTCACAACGAAACCACTCCTATAACGTAGGTTTTAATCAAAGGAACGATAATATCCTTCTGATTAAAACCGAACCCGGTATATCTAAATGAATGAGAAAAGGAAATTTCTTTATATGCATCCATAAAGTAAGCATAAAAATAAAAGATAATGGAAAAAGAAATTTATTAATATTTTGTCCTCTTTCTATTTAGAATGGTATCTTTTTATTATTTTATGTAGTTGTTTGCAGTATGGAAAAAAACCTAGCAAAGATTCGCTAGGTTTTAAATAAGATTATTGCAAACCTTACCAGTATGTGCAGATGTTAATTCTGAGCAATGAACAAGCTTTACTTTACATGAGTTCGTTAAATCTCTTATTTCACAGTAACCTGTTTCATAACGAAAAAGGATGGTATATATTTGTCCTTTATATAGTACTTTTTTGCTCATAAATGCCCCCTCTAAAAGAATATAGTTTGCTGTTATTTTATGTAAGTATGTTTCTATACCCCTAATCAAAGATAGATAAACTTATATTCTAAAAAAGTTTATATAAATTGCCTTGGAAGTAAAAAAACCGTCTCTAAATTAGACGGTTTTTGACAGTATAATCACATAATCAAGATTCGTTTTTTGGTGTGTGGCCAAAACTGCCTGCTTTGTCATTGGACATGTATAATATACACAAAAATGAAATGGCAAGTGGTATAAAGGTCCATAAAAAGGTAGCGGTAATTGAGTTGGATAAAATCTCCGTAATCGATTTCAGCACATCAGCAGGAATTTGTTCACGAGCTTCTGGTGAAAGAATAGAACCGCTGTCGATGCTGTTTCCATTTTGAATCATTGCAGGAAGTCCATCTGTAAAGCTGTTTCGCTGAATAATTCCAAAAACAGTTATTCCTAAAGTCATGCCAAGGGAACGCAAGAAGTTGCTTGTTGAGCTGGCAATTCCTCGTTCTTGTGGAAGTGCGTTTTGCAGAGACGCCATTCCGAGAACAGAAAAAGATGGTCCTACACCGAGCCCAATAATCATCATATAAATTGTTAAAATCCATCTTGGCGTGGAAGGATCTAATGTCGATAATAAAAAGGTTCCTATACCCATGATGATGCCAGATATAGTCATAATTCGTTTGTAAGAGATTTTATTTGCCAATCCTCCGCCGATTGCAGCCCCAACACTTGATGTAACCATCATCGGCAATAATAATAATCCAGAGTTTGTGGCCGTTCCACCAGTTACCCCTTGGATATATAAAGGAATATAAATCGTTGAAACCATAAAAATAGCTCCATAAAACATGCCTGTTAATACACCTGTTGTGTATAGTCGTTCTTTAAATAGTTTAAATGGCAAAATAGGATCTTTTATTTTTGTTTCTACCACTAAAAAAACGATAAAGCAAACAATTGCTAATGCAAATAAAAAAATAATTTGCCAGGAAGACCATGCGTAAGTATGCCCTCCTAATTCTAAGGCGAACATAAGAGCAACGGTAAAGCTGACAAGTAAAGTCGCGCCGCCCCAGTCTATAGCTGCTTTTGTATGATAAGAGGATTCTTTGTAAAAAATAATAATTAAAGCTAAAGCTATTAAACCAATTGGGATATTAATGTAGAAAATCCAGCGCCAATTCAGATGATCGGTAATAAAAGATCCTAATAGTGGTCCTGCAATACTAGACAACCCAAAAACGGCTCCAAAGATGCCGCTCATCTTTCCTCTAGTTTCCGGTGGCACTACGTCCCAAATAATTGTAAATGCAATTGGCATAAGCGCACTGCCGCCAATGCCTTGAATCGCACGGAAAATACAAAGTTGGATCATTGTCTGAGCTGTACCGCATAATATTGAGCCTATTAAAAATAAAATAATTCCAATGATAAAAAAACGTTTGCGTCCAAAATTGTCGGATAATTTTCCGAAAATAGGCATACCTGCCATTTCTGCAACTAAATAAGCAGAAGTTACCCATACATATTTGTCCATGCCACCTAAATCACCTATAATCGAACCCATGCTGGTTGCGACAATAGTGTTATCTAAGGAGGCTACAAATATGCCTAACAATAAGGCTGCCATAACAGGGACAAGTTTTGTTTCATTTTTCATTAAATAAACGCCTCGCATTCCTTAACAATGTTAAATAACATGTAGAAGTCTAACATTGTTAAATTCATTAGTAAAGCACAAACTGAAAAATTGCTTTACAATGAAAGCAATGAGGTGACAAGAGTGGCTAAAAAGAATATAAACAAGGAATCTATTATAGAAGCAGCTTTAGAAATTTTGCATGAAAACGGAATGGCTGCTTTAACCATGAGAAACATCGCAGCAAAACTAAAAGTGCAAGCACCAGCTTTATATTGGTACATAAAAAATAAACAAGAGTTGCTGCAATTAATTGGAGAATATATTTCCAGCCAAATCACATTTCCAAAGCAGTCGAATGACTGGCAGGAGGAAACGACGGAGCTCGCACTTAAAATTAGGAAAGTCCTGCTTTCTATTCCAAATGGAGCAGAAATTATGATGGATACATTGCCAATTACAAAAAAACGACTACATTTAATCAATAGAACATTTGAAATATTCTATCGTGCACAATTTCCGGAACATAAAATTTTTCAATATGTACTAGCGATAAATAATTATATAACAACATTTGTTTTAGATGAGCAAAGACAACTGCAAATGGTAAAAACGATAGGTGTAGAAGAAATTCACAAACAATTTTTTGAATCTATCAGTCAAATACCAGAAGAAGAAATACCCTATGTGTATCGCCATATGCTAAAGCAAAAGGGAGTAATTAATAATGAAGATAATTTTCTCTCAGGACTAAATATTATTTTAATGGGGATAAATGGGGAGCTAAATTGAAAAAAATCTTCGAAGGAAATAAAGGGATTTATCAATAAATTGAGAACTATATAATAAAGTAAAAAACATTAGCAAAGAATAATTGCTAATGTTTTTTACTTTATTATTAGATTAGTGGATATTTTTTTATAATAATGGAAGAATTATGGCCGCCGAAACCGAAAGAATTAGAGATTCCAATTTTTAAATGATTAGCGGGACGAGCTTTGTTAGCAACATAATCCAAATCACAATCTGCATCAGGTGTCTGAAAATTTATGGTTGGTGGGATGATTCCTGTTATTAAACTTTTAACGAGCGCTATTGCTTCGACCCCGCCGGATGCACCAAGCATATGTCCTAGCATAGACTTATTTGCCGTAACGGGAATTTGGTAAGCTCTTTCTCCAAATAATTTTTTGATCGCAAGTGTTTCCGAACGGTCGCCTACAGGTGTACTTGTTGCATGTGCGCTTATTACATCAATATCTGAAATGGTAATGTTTGCAGATTTGATCGCTTGATTCATAGCGGCGTATGCACCTAGGCCATCTGGGTGAGAAGCTACCATATGATAAGCATCCGAACTGGCTCCATATCCGATTATTTCCCCATATATTGGGGCATTTCGAGATTTGGCATGTTCTAATGATTCTAATACAAGGATGCCAGCTCCTTCACTCATAACAAATCCATCTCTTTGTCTGTCAAAAGGACGACTTGCCAAATGTGGTGCAGTGTTATTTGTTGATAAAGCTTTTGCATTGCTAAAGCTAGCTAAAGACAAGGGAGTAATGGCCGCTTCAGCTCCACCGCTAAAAATAATATCTGCATTACCGTTTCGGATGGAATTAAAGGCTTCTCCGATTGCAGTATTTCCAATGGAACAAGCTGTAACAGGTGACAGAGATGGCCCTTCTGCTTTTAAACGAATGCTAATTTGGGCGGCGGCAGCATTGGAAATCATCATCGGCACTAAATTAGGACTTACCCTGCTTGGACCTCTTTCGTTTAGCGTTTGTACATTGTCAATTAATGTTTGCAAGCCGCCAATACCAGACCCGACATAGACGCCTATTCTTTCCGGATTAATATTTTGTAAATCTAATTGAGAATCAGCTAGTGCTTGTTCAGCTGCAGCTAAAGAAAATTGTGTAAATCGATCTAATTTTTTAGCCTCTTTTTTTCCAAAAACTTCAGCTGCATCAAAATTTTCTACGAGGCCTGCTATTTGTGTTTTTTGGTTAGTACAATCAAAGTGTTCAATTTTTTTTATGCCTGAACTTCCGGATTGCAAAGCTTCCCATAAAGTTTGGACATTATTTCCTAAAGGAGAAATAACACCCATTCCTGTAATGACAACTCTTTTCATTTTGTTTCCTCCTTTTGTTTGGTATTTTCATTTTTAACTATTTTTTATCCTATTACAAGTTGTAGTTTATCCTAGTATAATGAGTAATAGATTAGGGACAAGAGGAGATTATGATATGAATCAAGACGTTAGGTTACAAGCACTTTCGGAATTTTTAAAAACAAAACGAGGGAAATTAACTCCTGGAATGGTTGGTTTGCCTGTTGGGTCAAGAAGGCGTACACCTGGTTTAAGGAGGGAAGAAGTTGCACAGCTTGCAGGTGTCAGCACCACTTGGTATACATGGCTGGAACAAGGAAGGGATATTAAAGTTTCCATGTCAGTACTAGAAAATATCGCAGATGCGCTGCAATTAAATAAAGATGAACGAAAATATTTATATGGATTAGCGTTGGAGGAAGCAGAAAAAATTGATTTGGGGCATGAAGAAAGTTTCTCTATTACTCCTTCTTTGAAAAAAATAATGGAAGAACTTCGTTATTGTCCTACCATTATTTCTGATAGACGTTGTAATATTGTCGGCTGGAATGAAGCAGCAGCACATGTGTTTTTAGATTTTGCACAAATTCCTGAAGAAAACAGAAATATGCTTGAATTGCTTTTTTCAAGAAAAGAGTTTAAGTCGTTAGCTGTTAATTGGGAGCATTTCGTCAAAGGGTTTATAGCTATTTTTCGAACCTATTATGGACAATATGTTGCAGATGAATGGTATACAAATTTTATTGGAAAAATGGAAAGGCAATATGAGGATTTTCGCAAATTATGGAATGAAAGCGAGATAAGTTCTGCACCAGATGTTCTCATAGAATTCCGCCATTCCAAGCAAGGGAAGATGTTGTTTAATTTAACTTCCTTTCAAGTCCATGGAAATTATGATCTAAGAATTAGTGTATACACACCAGTAGAGGATACGCCAACAGAAGCAAAATTAAAAGGGTTGCTAAAGGAGAAAAAATGATTTTTCTTATGCTAGGATGCAAGTATAGAGTGATTTAAAAAGGAAAGGTGATTAGAAATGAAAAGAATCGCTGTATTTTGTGGATCAAGCAATGGAGCATCTCCAATGTATATAGAAGAGGCTAAATCATTAGGAAAAGAAATGGCTAAAAGGGAAATAGAACTTGTTTATGGTGGTTCTTGTGTTGGGTTGATGGGAGCAGTTGCAGATGCAGTATTAGAAAACGGAGGTAAAGCAATTGGTGTTCTTCCTGATTTTCTCGCAGAAAAAGAAATTGCTCATAAACAACTGTCAGAATTAATTGTTGTAAAAACGATGCATGAACGAAAAGCGAAGATGGCTGAGTTGGCGGATGGTTTTATTACCCTTCCAGGAGGTGCTGGGACAATGGAAGAGTTTTTTGAAATATTTACATGGGGGCAATTAGGCTTGCACCAAAAGCCTTGTGGAATATTAAATATAAATAATTACTATGAACCCCTTATTCGCTTAATACATCATATGGCAGATGCAGCATTTCTTCAAGAAAAGTTCCGCGATATGGCATTAGTAGATGCGACAAGTGCAGGGCTATTGAATCAATTTAATACATACAAAGCACCGACTGTAAAAGTATTTTTAAATGAGCAGCAAACATAATAAAACTTCTGGAATCGCTGCAAGACGTGCTCAAGCCAATCTGGCTGTTAAATAGAGTTACGAGGATTTGTTACCCTTATTTAACAGCCAGATATAATATAAAGTTTCGTTTAATAGGAAAGGGAGTAAGCAGGGTTCTTACTCTTTTTCTTAGGAAGGAAGAGTATTGTTAAAAATACTAGAACAATGAAAAATCAATATCTTGTTAGTAAGAATAGGTATTAGCAACATATGCCTGTGATCTTATTGCGAATAGGGAATAATCAAAGGATGATAGCTGCATTTACCTAGAGTCTATAGGAAACTGGAAATATAATGGGAGATGAATATATAAAAAGAGGTGTTATAATGAGCAGTAATTTCATTTATCCAAAAAGTAGACAAATAGTGGACTATAATAGTAGACAAGGCCATATTCTCTATATGTATGAACGAGTGGACAAATATGTAGAAAATGCAGTTGCTTTTATTGTAAATGGAGCTGAAAAGGGACATTATGTTTTATGGATAGATAAGGAAGAATTATATCACTCTATTTATCAGAAAGTTAAAAGTATATTGAAAACAAATGAATTACCCTTCATCCATTTTATTCAGGATAAGGAGTTTACGGATATTTTTGTCGATTCTCCAATAAATAATATTCAAAGTTATTACAGTGAGATTATTCAGGCAATGGAAGTAGACAAATTATCTATAAGTAGTTGGTTTCATGTTTCTGGCAAGGTGAAGAAAAATGAATATACTAATTTATATCAGATTGGCGAATACTTAACGGAAATGCACTGTTCAACGGAGCAAAAAATAGTGCTTGCAGTAGAGGGGGACGATGTTTCAGCATCTTACCAAAATAGATTATTACATACGTATCCAAATTTAATGACTGATCTCCAAATTGTAGAATCTCCACTTTATATGCCTGATAATGACCCTACTCGAACAAATTACAAGGAAAGGGTGAAATTAGAAGGAATATTAAAAGCTACCAATCAGCAACTAGAATCCTTTATTATGAGAAATTTAGATCCTGTTATGATCTTAAATAATGATGATGATGTATTGACGATTAACGATGCATTTGAGAAAGTATTCGGCTGGACAGCGGCAGAAACGGTGGGGAAAAATTCGCTTCAATTGCCTCATATACCAATCATCAATCGCAAAGAAGTTTATCAGAATAAATGCATCACACTGCTTGGAGAAAATGTTGGGGAATACGAAACAGTTAGATTAACTAAAGAAGGCATCAGTCTTCATGTGCAAATCTCTTGTTTTCCTCTAAGAGATGAATACGACCGTGTTAATGGAAGAGCAGTAATTATTCGCGATATTACAGAAAAAAAACAAGCACAAGAATTATTAATAAAAACGGAAAAATTATCGATTGCAGGAGAATTGGCAGCTGGAATTGCCCATGAAATTAGAAATCCTGTAACGGCAATAAAAGGATTTTTGCAGCTGATGGAACATGGAAATATGAACAATAAAACATATTTTGAAATAATGGAAGCAGAGATAGAAAGAATTGAATTGATTCTTAGTGAGTTATTGATGTTGTCGAAGCCACAAGTGATTCAATATGAATCTACTAATATTTCGATGTTAATTCGTGATATTGTCATTCTTCTGGAGGCACAAGCAATTATGAATAATGTGGGAATAGAATTAGACTTTGAATCGGATGATATTATCTTAAATGGGGAAAAAAATCAATTAAAACAAGTGGCCATTAACTTTATTAAAAATGCGATCGAAGCGATGCCAAAAGGAGGAAAACTGATGGTGCAGCTGAGAAAGTATGAGGAAAAACAGTTATTAATTCGCTTTATTGATGAAGGCTGCGGGATCCCAGATTATGTACTATCTAAATTAGGGCAGCCTTTTTATACAACTAAGGAAAAGGGAACTGGATTAGGATTTATGGTAAGCAAACGAATTATCGAAAATCATAATGGAACAGTTTCCATATACAGTAAAGAAAATATCGGTACAACGATTGATGTAATGCTTCCACTTTAGCAAGTGGTTAATTATTTATATTTTTTAATGCCAAGGAGGAGCAATAGATGGATGAAAGATACCCCATCGGCCATTTTTCTTATCAGGAAGATGAAGCAGATAAATTGATTGACACATGGATCACAGAAATAGAAATGCTTCCTGAAAAACTAGCGAAGGCTGTAAGCGGCTTATCTGAGGAACAATTAGAGACACCTTACCGGGTGGGAGGGTGGACCGTACGCCAAGTTGTTCATCATCTAGCAGATAGTCATTTAAATGCATACACGCGGTTTAAATTAGCAGTAACAGAACAAAATCCCATCATTAAGCCTTATGAGGAAGGCGAGTGGGCAGAACTTGCCGATTATAAAGAGCCGATAGAAGTTTCCGTGCAGCTTCTTCAGGCATTGCATACTCGATTGGTTGTGCTTTTAAAAAGTTTAAATCAGGAACAATTACAGAAGGTTTTTATCCATCCAGATTCGGGGCAAGTATTGGTGAAGGAAAATATTGGCATTTATGCATGGCATGGAAACCATCATCTTGCACATATTACTTCACTCTGCAAGAAAAAGGGCTGGTTTTAAAAAGAATGGATTAGCAAAACACAATAGCTCATTCTTAGTTCAAGAAGAATGAGCTATTGTGCACAAACAGGTTTTTCTATTGTAAAATGGATTCCATCCAATAAACTTTTACTGGGAAATTAGCGATTATCAATTTTTTCTGGATACAAGTCATGATTCATTAAGCGGTTTGTTGCCATTTCCTCAAATTTAGTTCCAGGTTTTCCATAATTGCAGTATGGATCAATGGAAATACCGCCCCGTGGTGTAAATTTCCCCCAAACTTCAATATAACGAGGATCTAATAATGTAATTAAATCATTCATAATGATATTTACACAATCTTCGTGAAAATCCCCATGGTTGCGGAAACTAAATAAATATAATTTTAATGATTTGCTTTCTACTATTTTTTCATTTGGAATATAGCTGATATACATAGTAGCAAAGTCAGGTTGACCAGTAATTGGCACTGCCAAATAATTAGCAGCTGGACTATATCATATTCTTATTTTCCTTGCGAATAAAAAATAAGAACCCTCGCGCTTCCATCCGTAGATGTACTCTACTTTCTTCTATAAATAGTACAAGATTCGCTTCCTATTTATATGATTTCGATAGTCTCTGCACCTTCTCCCTATAAGAGAGCTTGGCTCAGGATTAGAATTTTCATTCCTTCCCTGAATTCACGAGGTTTAAGCGACAGTGTTTCCACTGAAGTGTGCCCTATCCTGACACAGACTGGTAAACTCTGGACAATTAAATTTTACAAAATAATCGCGCTTCGCATGCAAATTATCAACAGCTTCTAAAATATCAGGGCTGTATTCAAATAAATATTTTGTGCCTTGATTTCCAAGCAATGTTAAATCTTCTAAACCTTCTTCTTTTTTTCTGCCAGACATACAAATACCTCCTATATTCATGTGTACAAAAAAGGCAGGACCCATAGCAAAAAAACTAATATATAAACAAAGGGAACTTCTTATGTTATATGCTTCTTGGCGATTTCAGCAGGAAGAGGCTGCATTTGTTAAATCGCTTCTTTTTTGCTGAAAAAAATATCGAAAACAGTCTAAACAAAAGAAAAAGCCGCATCCTTATGGACATGGCTTTTACTGTCATGTTTCCATAGTTTTTTATAGAGGGTATCTGCTATGAACCTCTGATTCGTCTCTGTGATGTACAAAAGAATCATAACGAATTTTTAAGACTTCGTCAAATGCCTTTTTTAGGAAGGACTTTATGAAGGTATTTTAGAATCTTTTAGCAGTGTACCAAAGCATTTTATCTAACAGTCGATAAAGTTGAAAAATAGCAATTTTAAGGAAGTATCGCAGTGGAATGAACAAAATGACTATTCGAACATATACTGAATTTTGAATATCGATGTACTTCATAAGTTAAAATATTCTAATTCAGAAAAAAGTTTGTTTTATGATTGCTAGGATGTGGTTAAATGATTGATGATTTATCGTTGAAAGAGACAATAATAATTCGTGATATTCAAAGAGATATTGATATAATTGTTGCTTCCTTGCTTTTAACTGGTCAAATTACTTTAACAAGAATATATTTTGGCCCAGGCTATTTTGGAGTAACAGTAGGTGGGCCGTTAACCGGCGCCAAAAGATTGGAAACGAAGTTTAATGAAACGGAAAAAAATTTATCTTTAGATATCATTGATATTTTGCTTGCTCTTTTTTTAGTAAAGGACCTAATTAATGTAGTAGGGCTTTTTATAGCATCTGATGCAACTTTTTCAATTAGTATAAGTGGACCATTATTTGGAAGAGCAAAAGTGGTTCCAATCTTTAAGCATCTAAAAAATAATGAAACTACATTAAAAAATATTGTAAAAGATGGTTATTTTATTCATAACAAACTTCTAAGGGAATTAAAAAATACTAAATAACCAGAAAGGACAGATAAAAATGGCTTTATCTGATTTACCTACGATTAAACCTTCGAAAACAAGTATTTTTCTTATTGCTCTTCCACTTACTCTTTTTATCTTCTTTTTTACACAAGACAAAAAAATAGATGAATAGACAAATAGAGGTGAGTTATTTTCTAAAGTTTATAAATGTATGGAAAATAGAAGCACCTTCTATTTTCCTGTTGAAAAGAATTTTCAAGACTTTTTTTTGTTATTTTTACATATATATAGAAGGAAACTATTAATAATACGTTTATTTTCGTAAGAATAGGAACTTATTCTTTTAAAAGGAAAAAGGCAAACAAAAAGTTAGCTGGTTCAAATTTCCGTTAACACCTTTTTTTACACAACAAAGTGGGGATAAAGAAACCCTATTGATTGAAGATTCAGTTTAATTTGCAAGATGTAATGCCCCTATTATATAAGAAAAAAATGGCGGTAAACATTATAACTCGTTTAAATGGAGAGTAAGGAGATGAGAATTTGTCGCTGATTGGAAAAAGCGTGGTTCGGAAAGAAGCCTGGTCGAAAGTGAACGGGACAGCGAAATATACAGGTGATTATTTTGCTTCTGATGCGTTATTTGTAGAAATGGTGAAAAGCTGCTATGCACATGCATGGATTCAATCAATCGATACAACGGAAGCGGAAAAAATTGGAGGAGTTCGTGCGGTCATTTTAGGAGACAATCTCCCATTGATTGGGGAAGAAGTAATAGACCGTCCCCCATTAGCTACTAAAAAAGTTCGTTATTATGGAGAAGTAGTGGCACTTGTTGTCGCTGATTCTTACGAGATCGCCAAAAAGGCTGCAAATAAATTACAGATTGAATATGAACCAATACCTATTGTAAATTCCCCGTTAGAAGCACTAAAAAAGGATGCTCCTCTTATTCATGAAAATATTACAGCATATAAAAAGGATGAAGGCATTTATCCAGAAGAGGGTACGAATATTATTAATCGCACAAAAATTCGCAAAGGCAATCTGGAAAAGGGCTGGAATGATAGTGAATTTGTGATGGAAGCCAGTTTTTCTATACCCCTATCTGATCATGCAGCAATGGAAACAAGAACGGTTTTATGTGAAATCATTAGTGAGGAAAAAATACATATTGTGACAAGTTCCCAAGCTCCCTATATGGTAAAAAAAATTATCGGCCGTGATTTTAATATTTCTCCAGGCCGTATTGTTGTAGAAACACCTTTAGTTGGCGGTGGTTACGGGGGAAAAGCATCTGTGCATTTAGAAATATTTGCTTATATTGCATCAAGAGCAGTAGGCGGCAGAAAAGTAAAAATTGTTAACAGCAGAGAAGAGGATATTGCTGTTTCCCCTGTACATATTGGTTTATCTGCGACGATTAAACTGGGATGTGATTCAAATGGAAAACTGCAAGCTGCCCAATTGCAATATATTTTTGACGGAGGTGCATATGCAGATAAAGCTCCCCATTTAGCAACAGCTGGGGCAGTAGATTGCACTGGGCCATATAAATTGGAAAATATAACATGCGACTCTCTTTGTGTATATACAAATCATCCTTATGCAGCACCTTTTCGCGGATTTAGCCACGGAGAAGTTCATTTTGCATTTGAACGGGCAATGGATTTGCTGGCGAAAAAGGCAAATATAGATCCACTGGCATTTCGGGAAATAAATGCAATTAAACCAGGTGATACAACACCTACGCAAGTAAAAGTAAACAACAGCAATGTTGGTAATGTAAAAAAATGCATTAAAAAATTGAAAGTGTTAATGGATTGGGACGGTGGAACTATAAAAGAACTTGGAAAGGATCTTGTTCGGGTGAAAGGGATTTGTTGTATATGGAAAAATTCTACAATAGGCCCAGATGCAAGCAGTGGCGTGGTTCTTACCTTTAATTCGGATGGAAGCATTAATCTGATGAGTGGATTAGTAGAAATAGGAACAGGAACAAAAACCGTTTTAGCGCAAATACTAGCTGAAAAAATGCGTATGGATGTGAATAAAATTTATGTACGGATGACAGTAGATACACAAACAGAACCAGAACATTGGAAAACAGTTGCAAGCCGAGGGACTCTAATGGCAGGAAGAGCAGTAATGGCTGCAGCAGATGATGCGATTAGGCAGCTAAAGCAAATGGCTTCCATTGTGCTGCATGCACCAGCAGATGACTTTGAGGTTGGATATGAAAAAGTGTTTTTAATCGATGATCCCAAGACTTTTATTGACATAAAAGATATTGCCTATGGATATGTGTATCCAAATGGCAATGCAATTGGAGGGCAGATTATTGCGAGAGGAACATATATGCTTCGGGGACTGACCAATCTCGATCCTGAAACAGGAGCAGGAAACCCAGGACCAGAATGGGCTGTTTCTGCACAAGGAGTAGAGGTGGAGTTTAATAAAAGAACATTTGAGTATACGATAAAAAAAGCAATAACCGTGATGGATATTGGCGAAGTGCTCAATACAAAAGCCGCCGAGGGACAATTAAAAGGGGCTATGTCTATGGGGATTTCCTGGGCATGTAAAGAAGCTTTTTACTTTGATGAAAATGGGGTGTTGCTCAATCCCCAGCTGCGCACCTATCGACCAATAAGATACGGCGAGCAGCCAGAATATTTGGTGGATTTCGTAAAAACCCCCCATCTTGAAGCGCCATATGGAGCAAGAGGAGCAGGAGAACAAGGGTTGATTGGAATGGCTGCAGCATTAGGGAATGCCTTATCTGCAGCTGCCAATGTTTCTCTGCAATCACTGCCATTAATTCCAGAGAATATTTGGAAGGAAAAAAGGAGGATGAACATGTGAGTTTTCAATATTTTTACTCCCAGGCAATTGAAGAAGCTACAAATAGATTTATAAAGGAACAGCAAAAAAAAAAACGACCGTTTTATTATGCTGGCGGAACGGAAATTCTAACATTAAGAAGATTAAGCATCATTCATCCCAAAGCCGTCATTGATATAAAAAATATTCCTGCTTGCAATATATATCAACTTGATGATAATTATTTGGTATTAGGTGCAGCATTGCCATTGACAGAAATTGAAGAAAAAAACTTATTTCCCCTCTTAACAGATGTTTCTAAAGAAATTGCCGATCATACTGCACGTAATAAAATTACGTTTGGCGGAAATATATGTGGCCAAATCTTTTATCGAGAAGCAATTTTGCCCCTTTTGTTAACAGATAGCTTGCTTGTACTAGCAAAAGATCAGACAATTCGAACAGAATTAATTCACAACGTGTTTGATGAGCAATTGCTTCTTGATGATGGAGAACTGTTTATTCAAGCATTTGTGGAAAAAAAATATTTATCAGCTCCCTATGTTGCCATAAAAAAAAGGCAGCAATGGACAGTCGGCTACCCTCTCTTATCCATTGCCGCATTAAAAATTGAATCCACTATTCGTGTTGCAATTAGCGGATTATGTTCCTTTCCATTTCGTTCATTAGCATTAGAAGTTGCATTAAATGATCGGACCAAAAGCAATGAAGAGAAAATAAAGGGAGCCATTGCAACGATTACAGAGCCTATCTTAGATGATGTAGAAGGTTCAAGTGAGTATCGTTTATTTGTGCTGGGAAATTTGCTGCATGAAGTGCTGCAGCAGCTCGAGGAGGAGTAGATGGAACAGGAGCCGAAAAAAATTACACTTGAATTAAAAATTAATGGAGAGAAAAGAGAAGTGGTTGTCACTCAAGATGAAACACTTTTGTCGACTTTAAGGAACGAACTTTATTTAACAGGCGCAAAACCAGGCTGCTATAACGGTGATTGTGGGGCATGTACGGTCCTTGTGGATAATAAACCGATGAAATCATGTATTATGCTTGCGGTAGAGGCAGCGAATACCCCGATTACAACAATTGAAGGGCTAAAAAATGCGCCTATCCAGAAAGCTTTTATTGAAGAGTTTGCTTTTCAGTGTGGGTTTTGCACACCAGGATTTATTATGAATTGTCACGGGTTATGCTTAAATAAGCCAAATGCAAAGGAAGAAGACATACGCGAATGGCTTTCCTCTAATATATGCCGTTGCACAAGCTATGAAGAAATAGAAAAAGCAGTGAAAAAAACTCTATCCTTGTATAGGTCAGAAGCAGTAACAGAATAAATCTAAAAAGCCTTTGAATAAGAAATCAAAGGCTTTTTAGATTTATATGAAATGCGTGTTGTTTTAAGGAGAACCAAATTCGGAAAGGGGATAAAACCGGAGTACTACTTTGCCAACAATAGATTTTTTCCGGATAAAGCCAAAGTCTCGACTATCTTTGCTTTTTAAACGGTTATCGCCCATAACAAAATAATATCCCTCAGGTACTTTGTTGTCTCCTGTTTTTTCCTCTAGAGTGAAATCTTCTGTAATTTTAGCTAACGTGCTATTTTTTTTGTTTTCTTCTAAATAAGACTCTTTATAAGCTTGTCCATTTACATAAAGAACATCATCTTTAAAAGAAATTTTGTCTCCTGGCAGACCAATTACTCTTTTAATATAATTATTTTCTTTCGAATCAGGTGCATGAAAAACAATCATATCAAAACGGTCAATTTTTCCTTGTTTATTCAAAATTACCTTATTGCCGTTTTCAAATGTCGGGGACATGGAGGCTCCTAGTACAGTCGTTGGGCTAAATAAAAATTGGCGGCATATAAAAACAAGGAAAACAGCAACAAAAAAGGACTTTATCCAGCTAAGTAATTCTTTTTTGGCAGAATGATTCATACTATTTTCTCCGTTCTATTTTTTACTTAAGTAAAATGTTACAAGGTTTTGAAGAAGAAATCAATGTCAAAATTACTAGAGTTTTATGTGTAAAAGAAGTATTCTGACAAAGTGAAGAATATAATAAAAAATGAATGCAGCAAAGGAGCTAAATAATGGAGCAGGAATTAATTACGATATATGATGAAAATTTAACAGAACTAGGAACAAGAAGCCGAAAAGAAATACATAAAAAAGGATACTGGCATAAAACTTTTCATTGCTGGATTCTTTTAAAGGAAAAAGAACAATATTCTATCTATTTGCAATTACGAAGTGAGCATAAAAAGGATTATCCTTATTTATTTGATATTACTGCAGCAGGTCATCTTATGGCACATGAAACAGTAGAAGATGGCATAAGAGAAGTCAAAGAAGAACTTGGCATCGCAATAAAGTATGAGGATTTGATTTCATTAGGTGTTGTTAAAAATACGATTAGAACAAGTACAATAATCGATAATGAATTTAGTTATTTATATTTATATATTTTGGAGGAAGAACCACCGTTTTTTCTGCAAGAGGAAGAAGTTGCTGGGATTGTAAAAGGAGATTTTGCTAATTTTTATCAGTTATGTATGAAGGAACAAAAATCAATGGAAGTTAAGGGCTTTACCATTAGCGCAAAGAAGCAGACCGAAAATATCGAAGAATGGATAGATAAATCAAAATTTGTTCCTCATGAAGAAGCCTACTTTCAAAAAACAGCTTTGTTAATAAAACAATATTTAGATAGAGTATAAAAAATAGGAGATTTCCTTCATATAAGCAACAAAAACAACAGCAGGTTAAAATCCTGCTGTTGTAATATTTTTCGTTAAGAAGGATGTTTTTGTACATCTTCTTCCTTTGTTTCCGCCATGCCATATAATCCATTCATTTCCTGTTCATCAGGATCAAGTCCTAAATCATTTTTTTGCTGCACTAATTTTTCTTTTTCTAACTGTTTTTTTTCCAAAAGAAATCACCTCTTTCATTAGCTTCTGTTAAATTGCATAGATTATACGTGAAGTCTTTAGCAAGGTGTTTCTGCTTTTTTCTTTAGCCATTCCATAAAAAGTTTAAGAAAAATCCCAAGAAAAAAAAATCCAATAAAAGAATACGTATGAAGCCAATGTGAGCCTAATTTAAACATCCCTAAATATGAAAATATCGGTTCAATGATATAAGCAAATACGATGGCCCATAGTATATTTGCAAAAAGAAAGGAAGTCCATTTGTTAAAGTATTGGTATATTAGCATTGCTGAAATGGGAATAACAACAAAGTCCGCAGGAATCAGCGGAGGAATCCATGGAAGAAATTTATCTGGGTAATCCCATAGGATCATTTCTGTTCCCATTACATCTAATATCATTGCAATACTTGCGCAAATTAATCCATAAGAAAATAGTTCGAAAAAACGATTTTTATCTACTAATTTCCACCAAATAAAATAAGGAATAATTGTGCTGAACAAAAGAATCCACCAGTTAAGTGTAAATAAATCGGTCTGAACCCAATGAGAATAAGAAAGTTTTATTAATTTTATTTTTTCTGCTTCAATTTCCGAAGAAGAAGGAATGTGTAGGAGGAGAAAGTCCATTAAATCACATCGTTTCTGCAATATTCGAGAAATTCCTAGTTTAGTATGCTCAGATGAAGGGGGATTATGTTTGTTTTTTTGAAATTCCTATGATTCGCTAATATATCGTTAGTCTTGTATGCTCTTTTGTGCTTTTGGGCAAAATAATAATAAGCGAAGGGATGATTCATAGGTGCTCAAAAAAATAAAAGCAAATAAAGTGTACATAGAAGGAATTTTTTATATTTTATTTATTAGTATGATTATTATGCTTAGTTACATAATTGGCTTTTCTGATTTAAAGAAAATACTTGGTTTATAAAAAACTTTAAAGATTGG